>JAGAPD010000042.1 GCA_017623435.1 Clostridia bacterium | reverse complement strand
GTGAATCGCCCCTACAAAACGACCAAGGTTGGTGGTAGCATAGACGACGGCGGGAGCAAGCCCCCGCCCTACGAGGTTGAACAAAATGTTACATCGTATTTATAGCCTCCCTCCGAGAGGGAGGGGGCACGGAGTTGCCGTGACGGAGAGGGCTATAATCAAAGGTCGTTTCGTAGGCTTGTCTATATTGCCACGCGCATTAAACGCTTTACGCCTGATAGTTTTCCATATACTTGGTGATTTTGCCTAAAATCTCGTCGCCCACGAAACCCAAAAGGTCGCGGATAGTGGCGCGCGGAGTGGTGGGCTTATTTTTCATAACGGTGGAAATAACGTTAGCCATATCTGACGCCTTTTCGCCACCCGTAGCGCCGTTTTTAGTAAGTAAGCTCATAACGGTGGTTAAATCCATTTTTCCACCCGACATAAGTAAGGGCAAAATAGAAGAAATATCCATAACACGCTCCTAAAAAGAAGTACGTTTTAATATATGCGCGCATATAAATAAAAGTACCAACGGAGGTGAGTATGAAAAATTTACGCGGACACAAAAAGAGTAGTGAAAGCAAGATAGGCGAGACCTTGCGCGGATACGGATTTGACGAGAAAAAAGTAAACGACTACGCGTCAATGAGCGAAGAAAGATTGATAGAAGAGTTGATAAAATCGGTCAAGGAAAGCAAGAAAAACGGTACTTTTGACGCTCAAAAAATCCAGACGTTTGCAAGCATCGTCGCTCCAAGACTGGACGAAAACGGGAGAAAAAAACTGCAAAAATTACTAAAAGAAATCACTTAATAAAAGTTATAAAACACTAAACGGCGCTATACGTACCCCGTCGTTTAGTGTTTTTTCGTTATTTCGGCTATTGCACTTGCGATATAGTCGATTTGCGTGGTGGTGTTGTCAATCCCAAGTGAAAGGCGAGTAAGTCCCGTCTTTTCGCTATTTAAAAATCTATGCGTAAGCGGAGCGCAATGAATACCACCCCTCGCACAAATATCGTATTCGTTTGACAGCACCTCCGTTATATAATCAGAGGGTAGCGAAGAAACGGAAAAAGAGAGCAAACCGTGTAGCGCGTTTTCCGGCTGAAAAATTTTTACACCCGCTACCGCCGAAAGCTTTTCAAAAAGATATTCGCCTAAGTTTTGCATAACCACTTTGTTTTGCAGGTCGTTTTTCTCGCACCACGATATTGCCGAGTTTAGTCCTGCGATTGCAGGCGTGGGCAAAGTGCCCGACTCGTACCCGTCGGGAAAATCGGTAGGCTGAGTAAGCGACAGCGAAGAAGTACCCGTTCCGCCAAAGCGAATAGGGTTAAGCTTTACGCCACCTCTTACCACCAGCGCTCCAACTCCTTGCGTGGCGTGTAACCCCTTGTGCGGAGCAAGGGCAAGCATATCGATATTCGTTTTCTTCATATCCACCGTCGTGTATCCCACGCTTTGCGCCCCGTCTACGATAAAAAGCACGCCACGACTACGACACAACTCGCCCAGCTTAAAAAGGGGAGAAATCGCACCCGTCACGTTAGAAACGTGCGTTACGACGACTGCTACCGTGTCACGTTGAAAGGCAGACAAAAAATCGTCCGCGCTTAAAGTCAAACCGCGCTTGGGCGCAACCACCGTCAGCGCAATTCTTCCTAATCGTTTTAAGTGGAAAAGAGGGCGTAAAACGGAATTATGCTCGTAAACGCTCGTAATAACGTGACCGCGCTCAATCGTGCCCAAAATAGCGAGGTTAAGCGCGTCCGTGCAGTTTGCCGTAAAAATGACCTCGCCGTCCGCTCCCAAGTAATCAAGCAGTTTTCTTCTCGTGTTTTCCACCAGCCTCGCGCCCTTTAAGGAGAGTGAGTGACCGCTCCGTCCGGGGTTAGCAGGAAGAAAGCGTATGGCGTTCGTGACCGCGTTTATCACGCAGTCGGGCTTAAAGAAAGTGCTTGCGCTGTTATCGGCGTAAATCATAAATCACACCCTCCGTAAAAATTCATATAATACATTATACGAAGGACGGTATCCAAAATTACCAAAGGAAATTATTATGGACGAACTTATTTTTGTTTTTCGCTCGCGCTCGCAAGCCACCAGATTTTATGAAAACCTTAAACGCTATTCCCTTTCTTGCTCGCTCGTAAACACGCCCGTAGGTTTATCGACGGGCTGTGGTCTGTGCGTAAGAGTGGGTAGGGAAAATTTTGCATCCGCTTACGCCCAGCTTTCACGCTACGGCTATACGACTTTTTTGGGCGTTTTTGAGTATTCCGCTCAAAATCAGCGTTACGAGCGACTAAATACGCGATAACGCTTTACTTATTTACTCCGCTGTGGTACAATGGATGTATCAAATACTGGTACTTTGACTACCATAAAAATAACGGAGAAAATTATGAACGAAAGTGGATTGAAACTTAACGTCCGTCGTACGCTACTCGTCGGTCTTGCCTTTTTTGCGGTAAGTATGTTCTGGCAGGTGTACGACAACATTATGCCCCTGTTCTTGCTGGACTTCGGCTTTGGCGCAACCGAGCGCGGTATCATTATGGCGCTTGACAACGTTTTGGCAGTAGTGCTTTTGCCCTTTATGGGAATTATGTCCGACCATTTTCCGCAAAAACTGCGCTCGAAATTCGGTCGCCGTATGCCCTTTATAGTAGTGGGCTCGGTGCTTGCAGCCGTGACCTTTATGCTCGTAAACTTCGCGCATAACTCTCATAACCTCGTGCTTATGCTCGTGACCACCGCGTTCGTATTGCTATTTATGTGCTCGTACCGAACTCCTGCCGTAGCGCTTATGCCCGACGTAACGCCCAAGCCCATCAGAAGCAACGGCAACGCTATCATCAACATTATGGGAACTGTCGGCGGAGTAACCTCGCTTTTATTAATGACCGTGCTGGTAACTTACGGCAAGAACGATCTTGGCGAAAAGATTATCGCAGGAAATAACTGGGCGCTTATCTGCACCATTTGTGGCCTTATGATCCTTACCACCGTCATTATGATCTTCCGCGTTAAGGAAAATAAGTTTGCTGAAGAGAGCGCGCAAAAAATGAAAGAATTAGGTCTTGCGGAAGAAGAGGAAGAGCCGAGCGAGAAAAAAGAGAAGAAGTCGGTAAGAAAAGTTTTGGGTACGCTTACTAAGCCTGAGCTTAAAAGCCTTTGCTTTATCCTCGCGTCCGTGTTCTTGTGGTTCTTTGCGTACAACGCGCTCACCACGCACTTTTCGGTATTCGCGCTCCGAGTGCTTGACCACGAAAGCTTCACCTTGCCCCTTCTTATCGCTAACGCAGCGGCGTTCATTATGTTCCTTCCGTCCGCTAAAATCGGCAAGAAGATAGGCAGAAAGAAAACCATTATTTTAGGCATCGGAATGATCGTGCTCGGTCTTGCGTTCGCGTCTATTTTCCTTATCGCAGGCACGCCCGCGCAAACGCTCCAAGTAATTATGTATCCCACCTTCATCTTAGTAGGCGGTGGCTGGGCAACCATTAACGTACATTCGTACATTATGTGCGTAGAGCTTTCTACCGAAAGCACGACGGGAACTTATACTGGACTATACTACGCGTTCAGTATGACGGCGCAAATCTTAACGCCCATTTTGGCAGGACTCGTAATGGACTATATTGGTCAGCGTTACCTCGTACCGTATTCGCTCGTGTTCGCATGCTTGGCGATCTGCACTATGGCTTTCGTCCGTCACGGCAACGCAAAGGAAGTTCCTTCTACCGCGATAGAAGAGAAAAAAGACGAGCAAACTGAGTAAAAATAGGTGTAAAAAACAACTAAAACCGCTCAAATGAGTGACAAACTCGCGCGCGTATGTTATAATATTCGGTAAGGTATATTTCTTACCGAATATTTTTTTGGAGAAAAAGACTTGAGCGACGCGCAAAAAATCATAGAAATTTTGCAGGAAGAATATCCTGATGCTCATTGCGAGCTTGATTACGGCGACGAATTCCAACTTCTCGTTGCGGTAATACTTTCCGCACAATGCACGGACAAGCGCGTAAACAAAGTCACCCCAGCCCTTTTTGAGCGCGCAGGAAACGTTTACGAAATGGCGCAAATGGAGCAGGCTGAGCTAGAGAAATATATTTTCAGCTGTGGGTTTTACCGCAACAAAGCCAAGAATATTATTTTGGCGAGTAAGGAAATTTGTGAAAAGCACGACGGCAAAGTGCCCTCTGATTTTGAAACGCTCGTCACTCTCCCGGGAGTTGGACGAAAAACGGCAAACGTAGTCAGCTCGATATGCTTTGGCGGTAAGGGGATAGCGGTGGATATGCACGTATTCCGCACTTCGAATAGACTTAACCTCGCAGTAGGCAAAACGCCCTACGAGGTAGAGCAAGGGCTATACCGCGCTTTCCCTGAAAACGAGCGCGACAAGGTGCACCACCTACTTATCTTTCACGGAAGATACAGATGTAAGTCACAGTCGCCTCAATGTGAAGATTGTAAACTGACGCAGTATTGTCAATATTATAAACAAAAAAATTAGGAAAAATTATGAATCAAATCGTTAAAAAGAGAGCGCTTGCTCCCAAAGTAAATGAATACGTAATCTCCGCGCTGAGAGTAGCAACGCATTGCCGTCCCGGTCAGTTTATCATTTTGCGCGTGGACGAAGAGGGCGAGAGAATTCCTTTCACCATTTGTGATTATAGCGCGGACGAGGGTACGGTAACTATTTTGGTGCAAGAGGTGGGATATTCCACGGCGCTACTTGCTCAAAAGGGCGAGGGCGACTATATTGCCGACTTCGTAGGCCCGCTTGGAAAGGCAACGGATTTAAGCGAGTATAATCGTATTGCGCTCGTGGGCGGTGGAATAGGTAGTGCGGTTATCTATCCGCAAGCCAAATTTCTCCGCGCTATCGGTAAGCCTGCCGACGTAATTTTGGGCGCGAGAAACGAGCAACTTTTGATGTATCTTGACGAGTTTGATCGTTCTGCAAACAACCTTTACCTTGCGACCGACGACGGTAGCCGTGGCGTAAAAGGCTTCGTTACGGACGTGCTGAAAAAGAGATTAGACGAAAACGCTTACGACTGCGTAATGGCGGTAGGACCTATGGGAATGATGCGCGCCGTTTGTGCACTCACTAAAGAGTACGGAGTGAAAACCGTAGTTAGTATGAATCCCATTATGGTGGACGGTACGGGAATGTGTGGCGGTTGCCGACTTACCGTAGGCGGTAAGACCAAATACGCTTGCGTTGACGGGCCGGAGTTTGACGGTCACGAAATCGACTGGGAAACCGCTATGAGTAGACTGGGCGCGTACCGTGAGCAGGAAAAAGAGCATGCGTGCAGACTCACAGGGGAGAGAAGATAGTATGGCGATAGAAAGAAAACGAAGAAACGCAATTCCGGAGCAGGACGCTACTATTCGCTCGAAAAACTTTGACGAGGTTGCACTTGGCTTTGACGAAAAGGTTGCAATAGACGAGGCGAGCAGATGTCTTAACTGCAAAAACGCGCCTTGCATGAAGGGCTGTCCCGTAGGCGTAAGAATTCCCGAGTTTTTAGCAAAGGTAAGAGAAGGAAAGTTTAGCGAGGCGGGCGAGATTATAAAGTCGACCAACTCCCTTCCCTCCGTGTGCGGAAGAGTTTGTCCGCAGGAGGAGCAATGCGAAAAGATGTGCGTGCGCGTTAAAATTGACGGCGCGGTTAGTATAGGCGGAGTAGAAAGATTTATAGGCGACTATATGCTTTCGCTCCCGAGTGAAAACAAAGAAGTTATTAAGACGGGCAAAAAAGTTGCGGTTGTTGGTAGCGGACCGAGTGGTCTTACTTGCGCCGCTCAGCTTGCCCAAAAGGGCGTAGAAGTCACGGTGTACGAGGCGTTTCACAAGACGGGCGGAGTGCTCGTGTACGGAATCCCCGAATTTCGTCTTCCCAAGCGACTTGTTGGCGCGGAAGTGGATAAACTAAAAGAGTGGGGAGTTAAGTTTGAACTCAACACCGTCGTGGGCAAAACGATCACGATTGACGAGCTTTTGGAGCAAAACGACGCCGTGTTTATCGGTAGCGGAGCAGGACTTCCTATGTTTATGGGAATCGAGGGTGAAAACCTCAACGGCGTGCTGTCCGCTAACGAATATTTAACGCGAATCAACCTTATGCGCGCGTACGAAAGCGGTAGCGCGACACCCGTTCAGCGCGGTAAAAACGTAGCCGTAATAGGCGCAGGCAACGTCGCTATGGACGCGGCGCGTACGGCACTACGCATGGGCGCGGACGAGGTTACGGTAATTTACCGCAGGGGCAGAGAGGAAATGCCGGCAAGGGCAGAGGAAATCAAGCACGCCGAGCAGGAAGGAATTAAATTCCGACTCTTGTCTAATCCTGTGCGCATTTTGGGTGAAAACGGCAAGGTCAACGCTATTGAGTGCGTTAAAATGCAGTTAGGCGAGCCTGACGCGAGTGGTCGTCGCACGCCCGTAGCCGTAGAAAACAGCGAGTTTATTTTGCCTGCAGATATGGTAATAGTTGCGTTAGGCACTTCACCTAATCCGCTGATTAAGGACAGCTTTGACGCGCTTGAAACGGGCAAAAAAGGAACGCTAATCGTTGACGAAAGCCTTATGACGAGCGTGGACGGAGTATACGCAGGTGGCGACGCCGTAACGGGCGCAGCAACCGTAATTCTTGCTATGGGCGCAGGACGAAAAGCCGCGCAGTCCATACTGGACAGATTAGGCGTAAAGTAGAGGAGAAAACAATGTTTGTAGATAAAGCCAAAATTTATATAAAAGCAGGCAACGGAGGTAACGGTTGTACTTCCTTTTATACCGAAAAATACGTTTCTAACGGCGGTCCTGACGGTGGCGACGGTGGCAGAGGCGGAGATATCGTGTTCGAGGTGGACGAGCGTTATTCGTCGCTTACCGACTTTAAGTTTGAACAGCATTTCCGCGCTGAAAACGGTGAAAACGGTAGCTCGCATTTTTGCCACGGTAAGAGTGCGAAAGAACTCGTTATAAAAGTACCCCGCGGTACGGTAATTCGTGACGCGGAGACGGGCAATATTATTGCCGATATGTTCGAACCGGACGCTCGCATAACCGTACTAAAAGGCGGTTACGGCGGTAAGGGTAACGCACGCTTTAAATCGTCGCGCCGTCAAGCGCCCAGATTTTCGCAAACGGGACAAAAAACGGACGAGCATATCGTAACGCTTGAGCTTAAAACTATTGCGGACGTAGGTCTCGTGGGCTATCCCAACGTAGGAAAATCCACGCTTTTGTCCGTGGTTTCTTCCGCAAAACCCAAAATTGCTAATTACCACTTTACGACGCTTACGCCCAACCTTGGCGTGGTAAAATATTACGACAATTCTTTCGTAATGGCTGATATCCCCGGGCTCATTGACGGGGCGAGCGAGGGAGTAGGCTTAGGTACGGAATTCTTGCGCCACGTTGACCGCACGCGCCTTATCGTGCACGTTATCGACATCTCGGGTTGCGAGGGGAGAGATCCCGTAGAGGATTACTTCCGTATCAACGCCGAGCTTAAAAATTACGACGCGCGCCTTGGCTCTCTTCCCCAGATTATCGCGCTTAATAAGGCGGACGTGCTTTACGACGACGAGCCCGTTGAAAGATTCAAAAAGGAAGTAAGCGAAGACGTTTACCTCATCAGCGCCGCTACCCGTCAGGGAATAGAACAGCTTATAAAGGCGGTGTATGAAAGACTTCAAACACTTCCTAAAATGGAAAAGCTTGATTACGAGCCGTTTGAGTATCCCGACCGCGATACGACCTCGTTCACTATCTCGCGTGACGACGACGGTGGGTTTGACGTATCGGGCGGACTTATTGAGGAGCTTGCGCGTAACGTCGTGCTTGATAGCTACGATTCGTTTAGCTATTTTCAGCGCAAGATGAAGGACGAGGGCGTTATCAAAGCGCTCCGCAGGGCAGGCGCAAAAGACGGCGATCTCGTGCGCGTGCTTGACATTGAGTTTGAGTTCGTAGAATAATGAAAAGAGCAATTTTTGGTGGAAGCTTTGATCCGCTCACGCTGGCGCATTACGATTTGGCGATAAAGCTTACGGAGCATTTTGACGAGGTTATCGTCGTGCCTGCGTACGTTTCGCCATTTAAGATAGGCGAGATGGATTTGAGCGGAGAGGAGCGACTTGAGCTTCTAAAACGCGCCTTTGCACCGTACCCAAGCATCACCGTGTCCGACTGCGAAATCAAGGGCGAGGGCACGAGCTATTCGTATATCACGGCTGAAAAGTTTTATCGCGAAGAGGACCAGCTTTACTTCGTAATAGGTAGCGACTGTCTTGCTACGCTTGATAAATGGGCGCGCCCTGACAGGCTGAAAAAGAGGGTAACTTTTTTGGTCGTAAAACGCCCCTATTACCCGATTAAGCAAGAAGATTTAGACCGCGCGAGAAAGATTTTCAAAGTGGAAATAGCGTCCTTTGACGGAAAAGAGGGTTCTTCGTCACTTTTACGCGTTGCCGTTGCTTTTGGTAAGCAACGCGAAGTCGTGCCCGAAACCGTAGCCGACTATATCGAGAAAAAAGGACTTTACCGTGACTACTGTTATATCACCGAGCGCTACGACGAGTTTGGAATAAAGCCGTCGCGTGCCGAGCATATTTACCGCACGGCAAACAGCGCGATACTGCTCGCAAAACTAAACGGCGCAAACACCGAAAAGGTAGTACGCGCCGCGCTCCTTCACGATATTGCAAAGTATATGGACGAGCAAAGTTTGGAAAAATACGGAGTAGAGTACGACGAGGCGGTAACCTCCTTGCCACCAGCGTGCCGTCATCAGATCACGGGCGCAAGGCTTGCGCTAAAAGCGTATGGCGAGACGGATAGCGACGTGATTTCCGCGATTGAGTCGCACACCACGGGCGCGAAAAAAATGAATATTTACCAAAAAATAATCTTCTCTGCCGACTATATCGAAGAGGGTAGAAGCTTTGACGGCGTTGAAAAAATCCGCGCGCTCACTTACGAAAATTTAGACGACGGAATTACCGCCATTTTTGAAAACACCATTAAATATTTTGCCTCAAAGGGAGAGGAGCTTGCTCCCGTGACGATTGAGGCTTACGAATATCACAAAAAGGAAATGAAAAAATGATTAAACAAGTTGACCTTACTAAATACGACTTAACTACTCCCAGCGGACTTGCTGACGCGATTGCGTACCTTCTTGACTTTAAGAAGGGCAAGGACGTTACCACCATTGACCTCACGCAAAAAACGGTTATTGCCGATTACTTCGTAATAGCGTCGGCGTACTCGTCCACGGCTGTAAAATCGCTTGCCGACTTCGTTGAGGACGAGCTTTCAAAAACGGGGCTTGAGCCTATCCACCGCGACGTTGACGCAAAGTGGGTTGCGCTCGATTACGGTAGCGTAATTTTGCACGTCTTTTATAAGGAGCTTCGCGACTTCTATCAGATCGAAAGACTGTGGGTAGACGGCGATAATATCAAGAAGTTCGTATCGGAGGACTAATGGAAGTCGATATCATAAAAACTATACAATTAATGCGAAATCCGTTTTTGGACGCGCTTTTTTCCGCGATTACGGTGCTTGGCGACGAAATGTTTTTCATTATCGTGGGCGCAATTTTGTACTGGTGCTTTGACAAGCGCTTTGGGTACAAGTTCATTAACGTTTACCTTCTCGGTAACGCTTGCATCGAAGGGATAAAATCTCTCGTAGCCCGTCCGCGCCCCTATACGCACGAGGGAATCGTGTCGGTGACGGAGCGCACTTCGGGTTATTCTTTCCCCAGCGGACATTCGCACTCGGTAGGTAATATGTCCACCCAGCTTAGCGCGCATTACCGCAAAAAAGCTTTCTATATCGGCGGAGCAGTTTTGTGCTTGCTCGTGACTTTCAGTAGGCTATACCTCGGTCAGCACTTCGTTAGCGACGTGCTCGTAGGCGTAGCGCTAGGAGTTGGATGCGCGTTCGCGTTTGGCGAGCTTTTTGAACTTCTCAAAGACAAAGAAGAGTATATCGTGCTGGGCGTCGTACCCCTTTGCGCTATAATTTTAATCGTGCTTATCGCGTGCGGTCAAGCAGGAAACGCTGAAAACGTACTCAAAGTTTTAGGCGCGTACAGCGCACTTTCTATCGGCTACTTCTTAGAGAAAAAGTACGTCCGTCTTGACGTCAAGTGTAACTGGTGGATGCAAATCATAAAAGCGGTAGTGGGACTTCTTCTCGTGCTTGCAGTCAAGGAAGGGTTCAAGCTGTTTTTGCCCAAAGATATTCCGCTCCTTTACAGCTTCCTTCGCTACTTTTTAGTGGGAATTACCGCCTCACTCGGCGCGTGCGCCCTCTTCAAACTGTGCCACCTCGAGCCCAAGAAAACGCAAACTCCTGATCAAAAAGAAGTATAAAAATTCACAAACAAAAAAAGGTCACTCGGGTTAAGAGTGACCTTTTTTCTATGCCGATTTAATTGGTTTATAATATGATATCATATTTATAAACCAATTACCGTAGGGCAGGGGCTTGCTCCTGCCGTATTTATAAATAACGTGCAACGAATACGCCTATTTTACTCGTAAACGCTTATTTACAGTAGCCTCCATCTGTCGAGGGAGGTGTCGCGCGATAGCGTGACGGAGGGAGAGTCGCCAAAGGCTGATTAGTTCTAAATCGTTATATCAAATAATAATTTATTCCCAAATCTCAATCTCGCCGTACTCATCGTAATGCCAGTATTTGCCTGATTTTGTCGGTTCGTTCTCGCTATACCAATATACAGGACAACTTGAATCATTCCAGAAGGCCCCATTCCAATAGTAATCCCAACCACTCGGATGTTCGATTGTTGTCTCGCAGTAAATTGTAAGATTAGTGCAATCTCTGAACGCATACTCACCGATATAAGTAACGCTGTCAGGGATAGTAATACTAGTAAGGCTAGAGCAATCCTCGAACGCATAATCACCGATAGAAGTAACGGAATTACCGATAGTAATACTCGTTAAACTACTGCATCTACTGAACGCGCTATTACCGATAGAAGTAACGGAATTGCCTATAGTAACACTCGTAAGGCTATCGCAATCAGAGAACGCAGAACTACCGATAGAAGTAATGGAATCGGGGATAGTAATACTAGTAAGGCTAGAGCAAACACGGAACGCAGAATTACCAATAGAAGTAACGGAATCGGGGATAGTAATACTAGTAAGAGAATTGTAACCATAGAACGCATACGGTTTAATTTCCGTAACTGTATTAGGAATAACCAATTCGGTTACCAACTCGTTATTAAGATACAAGTTATTTGCATAATACAAAGGATTTGCAAAATAATCACCAAACGATATATTACACCAAGCCTCTATATCCGTAATATATAAACTAGTAAGGCTATTGCACACCTTGAACGCATAATCACCGATAGAGGTAACGGAATTGCCTATAGTAACACTCGTCAACTTACTGCAACCCTCGAACGCATAATAACCGATAGAAGTAACGGAATCTGGAATAATGATACTAGTAAGGCTATCGCAATCAGAGAACGCCATATTATCGATAGAAGTAACGGAATTGCCTATAGTAACACTCGTAAGGCTATCGCAACCAGAGAACGCAGAACTACCGATAGAAGTAACGGAATTGTCGATAGTAACACTCGTAAGGCTATCGCAACCAGAGAACGCAGAATTACCAATAACTTTACAATTGTTGTGGATTGTATAAGTAGAGTGGTTTTTATTTTTTAGTTCAATAAGCGCTAAATAGTTGTTGGTTTCATTGCCTAAATATTTGCAATTTTCATATTCATTAAAGACTAATTTATCGCAACCAGAGAACGCACGATTACCGATAGAAGTAACGGAATCGGGGATAGTAATACTAGTAAGGCTAGAGCAATCACGGAACGCCTGATAACCGATAGAGGTAACGGAATCGGGGATAGTAATGTTAGTAAGGCTAGTGCAATTATAGAACGCATTATCACCAATAGAAGTAACGGAGTCACCTATAGTAACGTTAGTGAGATTAGTGCAACCAGAGAACGCAGAATTACCAATAGAAGTAACAGAATCGGGGATAGAGAAAGAAGTTGCTGTTTTTCCGTTTGCATATTGAATTAAAGTTTTACCATCTTTGCTATATAAGTTGTCATCAATAGATTTATATATAGTGTTATTTTCATCAACATTAATGTAAGTAAGTCTAGTGCAACCAGAGAACGCATAATCACCGATATAAGTAACGGAATCAGGAATATTAACACTCGTTAAACTACTGCAATTCTCGAACGCAAAATCATTTATGTGTGTAACGCTGTTTCCAATAGTAACACTCGTTAAATTACTGCAATTCTCGAACGCACGATTACTGATAGAGGTAACGGAATCGGGG
>JAGAPD010000041.1 GCA_017623435.1 Clostridia bacterium | reverse complement strand
TGCGTGGTCGTATATTTTTTACGAAAGCATATTTTGTCGTCGTTAAGCTCCTTCCACCGCAAGCGGTCCCCCTCCCTCTCGGAGGGAGGCTTTTACGTATCACATACGATTCATTCTTGTAGGGGCGACTATTAGTCGCCCGTATACCGTGAGGTCAAACGAGTAGGCGTAGGTCTACAGGTCGTATGCCCTATTCCGTGCCTGCGCGCGAGATTCTTCGCTCCGCTCGAGAATGACAGCGCGCGCAAAATTAAGACCATACCGCACGGTCAAACCTGTTGGTATGGTCTTAAAGCTGCAAAACATATTCCGCGCCTACTAAACCGTCTTTGACGGCTACGAAACAGCCTATGGCTGGCTCTCCCTCCGTCACGCTATCGCGTGCCACCTCCCTCGACAGATGGAGGCAACTACATCACACACCACACGGTCAAACCTGTTGGCGTAGGTCTACAACCCGTACACCTCATTCCGTGCCTACTAAACACCCAAGTGAAATACTTCTTATAGCGTGGTGTAGTAATAAAAAGGGGTGAGCTTTTTGTATGGTCGTATTACAAAACAGGCTGTGCCTGTTAAAATTGGATTAGAACGGGGAGTAATTAGCCTTATTTGGTTGCATAATTTTTCGTAGTCGGTTATAATATAAAGTGAGATAGGATAGGTTTATTATATGCTTTGGTAAAGGTTATCGTGCTTTTACCAAAAAGGAGAAAAAATGCGAACGACTAATCCTTCAATCAGAAACTTGCAAAACTATTGCCACGGCGAAGACATGGTGGTGGGCAGTGAAAAAACGGCTACTTATCTCGGCGTCGCGCTAAAAGGCTTTTTCATGCTGGGCGTAGCATTCCTCTCGGCAATTCTCACGGCATACCTTGCTTTTACGGCAAGCATAACGCTCGTGGGCGGACTGCTGGCAGGTGCGTCCATTCTCGCGCTCGTATTCGCGATTTTAGCGTCCTTTTTCCCAAACACGGTAAAAGTAACGGGTACGTTATACGCCGTTTGTGAGGGCGCGTTAGTGGGCTTTGTTAGCGCGCTTGCTAATGCGTTTGGCTTTGGCGGAGCAGTAACGGCAGCGTTGTTTAGTACGCTGATCACCTTTGGAGTAATGCTCGCGTTGTACGCAACGGGCGTAATAAAGGTGGGCAGAGGACTAAGAAACTTTTTGTTCGTAGCGTCCATTTCCATCGTTTTGACCAACCTCGTGGGGTTAATTTTGGGATTAATTTTCCCCGGACTTTGGGTGCTGTTTTACGGCAACGGATTTTTGCCCTTGCTTTGCTCGCTCGTTATGATACTTCTTGCGAGTGGATTTTTGCTCGTCGATCTTGACAACGTGGCGCGAATCGTGGACACGGGTATGAATAAGCAGTACGAATGGAACGCAGCTTACGGGCTGGTCGTAACGCTTATTTGGCTGTATATGGAATTTTTGAGATTCTTTATCCTTATATTCGGTAGAAAAAGAAGGTAGACGATATGACTAAAAAAACAAAAAAAACCACCGCTCCGGCAAACTCTGCGGTGGACGAAAAACTCAAAGCGCAGGTAGGCGAGGCGATAGACAAATCCGTCTTTGAGGGTGAGGAAAGCGTGACCGACGCAGGTCAGCACACCAAAACCATTGACGGGGGCATTCTTTCGCACGACAGACTTACGCGCACGAAATCAACCACCAAAATTTTACGCACTATGGACGGGGCGAGCTTAGAAAAAGCAGAGCGTTTTTACCCCGCGGTAGAAATGGGGCTTACGAACGATCAGGTTACCAAGCGTTTTAAGGACGGACTTTTTAACGTCAGCGCAAACAAGAGCGGAAAATCCTATTTCAGCATATTTATTTCGAATATTTTCACGTTCTTCAATATGCTCACGTTTGCCGTGGCGATTGCGCTCATAATTTTTGGCTCGGGCTTTGAAAAACTGTTCTTTATGGTAATCGTTTCGGCGAACATTTTGATCGGTATCATTCAGGAAATCCGCTCCAAAATCACGGTGGACAAGCTAAAGCTGGTCACCGCGCCTACGGCTATCGTCGTTCGTGACGGTGTCAGAGAAACTATTCCCGTCAGCGAAATCGTGCTTGACGACATCATCTACGTGGAAATGGGCAAGCAAATTTGCGCGGACAGTATCGTCGTTCGTGGCGAAGCGGAGCTTAACGAATCGCTCCTTACGGGCGAAAGCGTTCCCGTAAAGAAAAAGGCAGGCGACGTGCTCTATTCGGGCAGTTTCGTGTCCAGCGGTAATTGCTACGCGCGCGTTGACAAGGTGGGCGCGGCAAACTACGTCGAAAAGCTGTCCAGCTACGCAAAACGCTACAAAAAGCCCAAGAGCGAAATCCGCGACTCCGTTTCGTTCATTATCAAAATGGTATCGCTCGTCATCATTCCCGTTGCGGCGCTTATGCTTATTTTGGCGCAACAGGGCGGTGTAAGCACCTGGACGGAATGGCAAAAAACGGTGGAAAAGGTGGGCGGTGCGGTAATCGGTATGATTCCGTCGGGAATGTTCTTGCTTACTTCCGTAGCCTTGGCAAAGGGCGTTATCAACCTCGCTAAAAAACGCACGCTCGTGCAAGACCTTTACTGTATTGAAATGCTCGCGCGCGTAAACGTACTGTGCTTGGACAAAACGGGAACGCTTACGGACGGAACGATGCGCGTTCAGGAGGTAATCGACCTCAAAAACGGAATCAAACCCGTCGGTGACGTTATCGGCACGATGCTCACCGCTACGGGCGATAATAACCAAACGGCTCTCGCGCTTGCGGATAAGTTTGGCTACAAAAAAGACTTTATTCCCAAGACCGTAATTCCCTTCTCGTCGCAGAAAAAGCTTTCAGCCGTGACGTTTGAGGGCGAGGGCACGTACATACTTGGTGCGCCTGAATTCGTCGTAAAGGACGCAGGAGCAAAGGTAAACGAAATTATCAACGAAAAGGCTAAGAGCGGTTATCGCGTGATTATGCTCGCGTATTCGCCCCTTGAAATCGCAGGCGACCGCCTTCCCGTTGCAAAGCCCGTGGCGCTTATCGTAATCGAGGACCATATTCGCGAGGACGCGCCCGAGGTGGTTAAGTGGTTTAAGGAAAATAACGTAGCCGTTAAAATTATCAGCGGTGACAACCCCATTACCGTTTCCGAGGTTGATAAACGCGTGGGCGTGGAAAACGCCGAGCTTTATATTAGCTTGGACGGAATGAGCACGTCCGAGGTTATCGAGGCGGCAACCAAATACACGGTGTTCGGCAGAGTAACGCCCGAACAAAAATGCACGCTCGTTAAGGCGCTTAAAGCAAAGGGCAAGACCGTTGCAATGACGGGCGACGGCGTAAACGACATTCTGGCAATGCGCGAGGCGGATTGCTCGGTAGCGATTGCGTCCGGATCAGAGGCAGCGCGTAACGTAAGCCACTTGGTCCTTCTCGATTCCAACTTCTCGGCAATGCCTCAGGTCGTTAAAGAGGGCAGACGCGTAGTTAACAATATCCAAAAATCATCCGCGCTGTTCTTAACCAAAACGCTGATGAGCGTACTGTTGTCCATAATTTCCGTAATACTTACGGCGACCAAGCTCCAGCCGGCGACGGACGTTTACTTCTTTGACACGTCAAACTTGACAGGCTTGGAATTTTTGGTGATCGCGCTGGCGTCAACCGCGCTTGCGCTACAACCCAACGAAAGCTTAATAGAAGGCTCGTTCCTCCGCAACGTGGTCAAGCAATGTATCCCCGGCGGTATTGCGCTTGCCTTGGCGGTAATGAGCGTCTATATTTGCAATATGTGCGGATTTATCGTGACGGACGATACGACGTACCGCACGCTTATGATCGCAACGGTAATGTTTACGGGCGTAATGGTGCTCGTGTTCGTGTGCCGTCCGTACAACGGATTCAGAGTTGTGCTAACCTTAGTAGTTGCAGGGCTCGTGTTCCTGTGTTTGACGGGATTCGTCGATTTGTGCTGGCTTATGGGAATGAGCAAAACGCCCTTTGGCGATATCTATTCGCTGTTTAAATTGTCGTTTGCAAATTCGACTTTCCTCATTTCCGTCGTGCTATCGGCGTACTTCATCATCTCGCTACTAACTTATCTATTATCAAAAATTAAAATAGGAGAAAAAGAAAGTGACAGTAACAGAACTTAAAAAAGCCTTCGTGGAAATCTACGGCGGTAGTGAAGACGACCTTCGCGTTTTTTCCGCGGCAGGTAGAGTAAACCTTATCGGTGAACATATCGACTATTGCGGTGGAAAGGTTTTCCCTGCGGCACTCAATCTCCGCACCACCGTCGTTGCAAGAAAAACTAACGCTGACGTGATCCGCCTCGCTGCGACTACGATTAGCGACAGAGTAACGCTCGAAATCAACAACCTCGACGCGTATCGCGACCTTAAATGGGGCGATTATCAAGCAGGCGTTGCCTTCGTTATGAAGCAATCAGGCTACGAAATCGTGGGCTGTGACCTCCTTTACGATACCACCGTACCCTTCGGTTCAGGACTTTCCTCGTCCGCGTCCATTGAGGTGGCGACGGGCAGAACGCTCGCTGCTTTCTCGGCTGAAAAGGGCGGTAAAGGCGTTGATTTGATCGACTTAGCAGTTCTCGGTCAAAAGTCCGAAAACACCTATAACGGCGTAAATTGCGGTATTATGGACCAGTTTGCGTCCTCGCTTGGCAAGAAGGATAACGCTATTCTTCTTAACTGCAAAACGCTTGAATACGACTACGTACCCCTCGATTTGGGCGATTACGCGTTGGTTATCGCTAACTGTAACAAGCCCCGCTCGCTCCAAGACAGTAAGTATAACGAGCGTCGTGCTGAGTGCGAAGAAGCGCTTACTAAGCTTCAAACGGTTATTCCTAACGCGACTTGTTTGGCGGATATCACGCCTAAGCAGTTTAACGAGGTAGCGGGCAAGGTGCTTTCTGGCAAGGTGTACGACAGGGCAAAGCACGTCGTTGAAGAGTGCGCGCGCGTTATCGACAGCGCAGAGGCGTTAAAGAAGGGCGAAATCGTCAAGTTTGGCGAATACCTCAACCAGTCGCATTACTCGCTTCGTGACCTTTACGAAGTAACGGGAGATTATCTTGACGCGCTTTCCGCTCGCTCGCGTGAAACGGAAGGATGTATCGGCTCGCGTATGACGGGCGCAGGTTTTGGCGGATGCACCGTGTCTATCGTAAAGAAGGATAAGGTAGAAGAATTCATCAAAACCGTTGACGAAAAATACTTCGCGGATATGGGAGTACGCGCCTCCTTCTACGCAACCAGCATTGAAAACGGAGCGCAGGAGATTTTTGAATAAGAAAAAACGGCAAGAAAAAGCAAGCGTTATTTTCATTACAAAAAGCAAAACGGATACCCACGTAGGTGTCCGTTTTCGTTTTTTGAGAGAAAAAACAGGCAAAAAACGAGTAAACGAATAGATAACGGCAAACAGTTGCGTATTATTTTTAGTTATGGTATAATATAAGTGGTGAGATTTATCTTACCGAAAATTTGTGAAAGGACACGGATATGAGAATTATCGTCGTTGGATGCGGAAAAATTGGATCGACCATAATTGAATCGCTCGTAGAAGAGCATCACGAGGTTTTGGCGATTGACAAGGATTACGCCGTAGTAAACAAAATGATAGAGACGTACGACGTTATGGGCATTTGCGGTAACGGCGCGTCTTACGATAAGCTTATCGAGGCGGACGTAGAGCGTGCGGATTTGTTCGTTGCCGTGACGGAAACGGACGAGCTTAATATGCTCAGCTGTTTTATCGCAAGTAAGCTTGGTGCGCGTCACACGGTAGCGAGAGTGAGAAATTCCGAGTATAACACGGAAAGCTTGAGATATATTAAACGCAACCTTTCGCTTAATATGACCATCAATCCCGAGCTTTTGGCGGCGGAGGCGATATACAACGTTTTGCGCCTTCCTACCGCAAGCGCGGTTGAAACTTTTACGGCAAGACAGTTTGAAATGATAGAGCTTTACGTGCATCAAGGCTCGGCACTTGACGGCGTAAAGCTTATGGATTTGAAAAAAAATCCGGATATGCAATTCCTTATTTGCGCCATTAAGCGTGGCGAGGAAACGTTTATCCCCAACGGCTCGTCCGAGATTAAGAGCGGTGACAAGATAGCAATTATTGCTCCGCACGACGACACGCACACTCTCCTTAAAAACTTTGGTTTGCTCAAAAAACAGGCGCGTAGCGTAATAATCGTGGGTGGTAGCACCACGGCGCAGTACTTGGCAAGACTGCTGTCAAAGAACAGAGTTTCGGTAAAGATTATCGAAAAGGATAAAGAGCGCGCACAGTTTTTGGGCGAAAACTTGCCTGAAAGGGTAGCCGTTTTGTGCGGTGACGGAACTGATCCCGAGCTTATGAAGGAGGAGGGAATTACTTCCGTTGACGCCGTCGTAGCAATCACCGGCAAGGACGAGGAAAATATCCTTATTGCTTACGACGCTCAGCTTGGCGGAGTGGGTAAGGTTATCGTTAAGGTAAACCGCGACGGACTTTTCGACGTAGCGGAAAAACTGGGAATCGAGAGTATTTTCTCGCCCAGAAAGTTAGTAGCGGACGTAGTCGTTCGTTACGCACGTGCGCTTGAAAGCTCGATCGGTAGCACTATGGAAACGCTTTACAGCGTAATGGACGGCGAAGTTGAGGCGCTTGAATTCGAGGTAATGCCCGACTTTACGCACGTAGGCGTTGCTCTTAAAGATATGAAGTTAAAGAAAAACGTGCTTATCGCGGCTATTTTGCGCGGTAACGACGCGATTATCCCCAGCGGTGACGATGTAATTCAGTCGGGCGATAAAATAATCGTCGTGTCCTCCCAGCACCGCTTGTGCGAACTTTCGGATATTATAAGGTAAGCAAAATGAACTATAAAATGGTCTTTTACAACCTAGGCAGAGTGGTCGCCGTCGAAGGCGCGGCACTTCTGTTGCCACTAATCACGTCGCTCCTTTATAGCGAATGGACGGTGGCGCTCGCGTTCTTGGCGACGATGGGAATTGCGCTTGCAATAGGCGTCGTTTTTTCGCTCGTCTTTAAGCCTAAGGACGGCACGATCTATTCGGGCGAAGGCTTTATTATCGTAGCCTTGGCGTGGGTAGCCGTGTCACTCGTTGGTGCGCTCCCGTTCGTGTTTTCGGGGGAAATCCCCTCGTACGTGGATGCCCTTTTTGAATCCATAAGCGGATTTACTACTACGGGTGCAAGCATTTTGACGGACGTAGAGAAGATGAGTCACGGCATACTTATGTGGCGAAGCTTTACGCATTGGATAGGCGGTATGGGCGTGCTCGTGCTGGTTATTGCCGTCACGAAAAAAGCGTCCGAGCGCAATATCCATATTATGCGCGCGGAAATGCCCGGACCTATCGTGGATAAAATCACGCCTCGCTCTAAGGACACCGCTAAATATCTATATTTAATTTACGTCGGTCTTACCGTCGTGGAGTTTATTTTGCTCCTTTGTGGCGGAATGGACGTATTTGAAAGCGTTATCCACTCGTTTGGTACGGCAGGCACGGGCGGATTTAGTAGCAACAATTCTTCCATCGCCGAGTACAGTCCCTATATTCAATGGGTTATTGCCGTGTTTATGATGCTGTTCGCTATCAACTTTAACGTGTACTTCCTCATCATTATCGGCAAAGGGCTTAACGCTCTTCGCTCGCGTGAGCTTTGGACGTATATCGGAGTAGTGGTAGTGGCAACGGGCATAATTTGCGCTAATATTTTCTCTATCTACGGAAACTTCGGCGACGCGCTCCGTCACGCATTTTTCCAAACGACCTCGGTTATGTCCACGACGGGCTTTTCTACCGCGACGTTTAGCGAGTGGAACGAAGTGTGCAAGGGAATTTTGTTCGTGCTTATGTTCATAGGCGGTTGCGCAGGCTCGACTGCGGGCGGAATCAAGCTTACCCGCGTGATATTAATGTTCAAAACCACCCGTCACGAGCTTAAACGTATGCTCCATCCGCGCGTTGAACGCTCCGTCAAATTCGACGGCAAAAAAGTGGAAGAAAAAACGCTCCACGGCGTAGGAGTGTACCTCGCACTTTACGTTATACTCTTGCTTATAGTATTCTTCTTGCTTTGCTTTGACGCAGGCTTTTCGTTCGAAACGAACTTCTCCGCAGCCGTCTCGTGCTTTAACAACGTAGGCCCTGCCTTTGACCAAGCCTTCGCGTCGTACGCCGCGTATTCGCCTTTCTCAAAAATAGTCTTGTCCTTTGCAATGCTACTTGGAAGGCTGGAAATCTATCCGCTAATTCTCGTTTTCTTGCCCTCAACCTGGTCGAGAAATCACTAATAAAATCATCCCCAAAAATCAAAACGGACTACCACGTGGTAGCCCGTTTTTTGTTTTTGATGTTAATTATTGTCAATTAGGCGGTTATAGATTTTTTCAAAAATTTTCTCAATATCTTTTTGGTCAAAAACGAATCTATTTTCGATTTTGCATAGTTTTAATAAATCATCTTTATTTAGAATAAATCTCTTTTCCTGAATTGTTGTTATTATATTGCGTTCAAGTATCGTGAAAAGTTTCTTTTTTCCGACGAAAAAAAGAATTATGAGAATAATGGCGTTTAATTCAAAACCAGCGAAAACCAATATTGCGGCTATGCAAACATTATGGTCAGAAAAGCCGTTTTTGCTGAATACACATAAAAGGAGTCCTGCAATTAGGCAAGTAATATTTATAACAAAAATAGCTAATTTTAGAGTTAGTAATTGCTTGTTACTCCAATAGGTTCCGCCTTTACCAAGAGCATTAAAATAGGAAAGGTTGGTAAATACGATTATTGATATTGACAAAATTAAAACTAAAATGAATTTATCCATTTTGATAATCCTTGGGATATTACACTTCCACTAAAGCCGATAACTGCGCCAACAATAGCGCCTATTAGCATTGTCCAAAATATATGCCCACTTAGGTCGACGTTCATTTCGGGGTTATTGCCACAGTAAGAGAAGAGGGTTAGACCGTTAATGGTTTCGGGATCGAGGTAGGAAATATCGTCGGCGGAAATGAATCTGTCAGTAGTGGTAAGTAGCGATATGATTACAACCACTGTCCACGATATTAACAACGTCGCCTTGGATTATATTATATCATACGTATGCTAATTTGTCAATAGGGGAGTGAAACATATGAAAAATCAAAACGGACTACCACGTGGTAGCCCGTTTTTTTTGTGTTATAATGATATTACCGTCGCCGTCGTAAGTGTACTAAATTGTATAATCAATTGATAATTTGCAGGGGAATATTTAATTTCTTTGCAATTTTTTTTATTTTAGGAAATGAAATTATGTCAACGTATTCATTGCATTCTTCATATAGGTCGTTTTTTAACGTTTTGGTACATAATCGGGAGTGTTTATTTTCGCTAAATATGTCGTGTTTATCAAAAACAAAAGAAACAGTCGTTACGTAAGAAGAATCAATAGTAGGATGCAAATAACGAGGAAGAGGAAAGAAGAAAAACAAAAACATTTTTATTTCTTCAATTTTTGTTTTTTTCTTTACTAAAATAATTTTAATATCA
>JAGAPD010000040.1 GCA_017623435.1 Clostridia bacterium | reverse complement strand
TTAATGTAAGTAAGTCTAGTGCAACCAGAGAACGCATAATCACCGATATAAGTAACGGAATCAGGGATAGTAATACTCGTTAAACTAGTGCAACCTCTGAACGCTTCACTACCAATGGAAGTAACACTATTAGGGATAGTAACACTAGTAAGATTTTCGCAACGTTCGAACGCAGAACCGCTGATATAAGTAACAGAATCGGGGATAGTGATACTAGTAAGTTTATCGCAACCATAGAACGCTCGATAACCGATAGAAGTAACGGAATCGGGGATAGTAATGTTAGTAAAAGAGCAACCAGAGAACGCATAATCACCAATAGTAGTTACGGGTTTGCCTTCGTAAGTGTCGGCGATACGAACTCTCATTGCCGTGCCTTCGTATCCAATTACGTACGCTTCGTTACCATTGATTTCGTACAAAGGGCTACATGCAATACACGTTCCTGCTTCATTTGAAATGTGGTTGTTGGGATCAATATTGCCAAATTCAAAAGTTTTGCTAGACCATACGCCACAAGCACAGGATTTATAATAAATGGCAGGGTTTTGACAATTTGCCTCGCTTTTAAGGGCATTATCATTAGTAATTTCTTGGAAGTCGTGTTTGCTAGCATCAATACTACCAAATTCAAAAGTTTCGCTAGACAATTCACCACAAGCGCAAGATTTATAATAAACGGCAGGGTTTAGGCAGTTTGCTTCGCTTTTGATGGTATTGACATTTGCGATTTCTTTAAAATCGTGTTTGCTAGCATCAATATTGCCAAATTCAAAAGTTTCGCTAGACAATTCACCACAAGCACAGGATTTATAATAAATGGCAGGGCTTTGACAGTTTGCCTCGCTTTTAATGGCATTGTCGTTAGTAATTTCTTGGAAGTCGTGTTTGCTAGCATCAATATTGCCAAATTCAAAAGTTTCGCTAGATAATTCGCCACAAGCACAGGATTTATAATAAATGGCAGGGTTTAGGCAGTTTGCCTCGCTTTTAATGGCATCGGTCGCAACGATTTCTCTAAAATTATGGTCGTGGGGTGGTTGGCAACCCGTAAAGAAGATGCAACATAAAAGTGCAACTAACGATAAAAATAGAAGTAGTTTCCTTCTCATTTCCTTTCTCCTTTATAAAATAAAAGTGTCGCTCGCCTTGCGGCAAACGACACCGATAAAAGTGCTTTTCCGCTAGGCTGCGACACCAACAAAAACTATTATCTATAAAAGTTCTTTGTAAACGCGAAAATGTACACTTCCATCCGAAAGTATACTCTTATAGATAATATTAAGTTGGAGTCGCATTATTATTTTACCACTTTTATTGTGATAAGTCAAGATATTTATAGTCGATAATATCAAAGGGTATTTATAGAAAAAAGGTCACTCTTAACTGAAGTGACCTTTTTGTATGCGCAAACGGTTATATTTTATACAAATAAAAATCGTAAGTAGTTTTAATCAACGTCGTTGCGTTCGCTTGCGGATCGGAGAGGTTTATCGCCGTGCCGTTTTGCTGGTTATGCCAATCCGTTGCCGTTTGAACGCTATACCAGCCGTTAGGATTTTCAAAAGTGATGCTTTTTAGCTTATCGCAAGACTCGAACGGGGCTACACCAATTTTCGTAACTGATGAAGGAATGGTAATTGAAGATAATGAATTGCAATCAGAGAAAGCGCGGTTACCTATCGTTTTTAACGACGACGGGAGTGTAATTGATTGCAAATTAAAGCAACGGTCAAATGCAAACGTATCGATAGTATTAACGTTCGCTCCGAAAGTCACGGAAGTGAGGTTTGTGCAATAAGAGAAAACAAAGCGGTTTATCACAGTAATTCCGTCGCCTAAAACTACGCTTTTAAGAGCTTTGCATTTTAAAAAAGCACTGTCACCAATATTCGTAAACGAGTCGGCAAGCCTGATACTTTCTAAATTTTGGTTGTTGTAAAATTCTCTGAATTTAATTTCCTGACCGGACGTTAGGTGTAGTGTCTTTACCATCGACGTGTCGTAGGCAGTGAATATAGAATAGGGCGCTGTAAGTTCGCTTAAATTAGTTAATTCGCTGGGTAAAGCGTTTTGACCTAACTCAATTTCCGCGCTTTTAATTACTAAATGCTCGATTTCCGTGCAATTACCAAACGCGTTGTCACCAATGCTTTTAACGCTTTCTGACAAAGTAAGGAATTTTATGGCTTTGCTACCGCTAAAAGCACCGCTGGGGATAGCCGAAACGCCGTCGATTTCTACCGTAATTAAATCAGTACAACCCTTAAACGCCGTTTCGTCAAGTTGTGTAACGTAATAGGGAATGGAAATCGAAGTTAACGCGCTGTTTTTGAACGCATTATTGCCTATTGAAGTCAAAGTATTGGGCAAATCAATGCCAGTAAGGGAAGTGCAATTCTCAAACGCACTTTCAGGAATGGTGGTAATCTTTCCGATTAGTTTAACGCTCGTAAGCGACGTGCAACCCTTGAACGCGCTTTCGCCGATGGAAGTGACGTTTTTTAAGTCTAAATCGTCAATATTTGAGCACCCGTAAAACGCACCGTTTCCAATGGCCGTCACGTTTTTACCAAGATAAACTTTTTTAAGACTTCCACACCCGTAAAACATATTTTCGCTGACCTGTGCGCATTTAACGTCGACGGATTGCAGGAAATTGCAACCGCGGAACATATTTTTTCCCACTTTAATTATAAAGTCGGGAATGGTAATGCGCGTAATGCTTGAATTGTTTTCAAACGCCGAATCCGCAATTCCGGCAATGGCAACCCCGTCAATGACTTGGGGGATTTCTAAATACGGTAACTGTTTCGCCGAGTCAGTCAGCCCCGTAATAACGCCGTTTTCCACCGTATAAGCGCGAGTAAAGTCAACGTAATTACATCTGTAGCAGACCGCGCGCCCGCCCGGCATATTGTGCCCAAGCGTCTGCTGAGTGATAAAAGTTTTATCCGATTTTTGACCGCAGTAGCACGAGTAATAGTACTCGGTTGGAAGGTAGCAGGTGGCCTTCGATTTTAAGTACGCGTCGTCCGCGTGCTGCTTGAATTCGTGTATGTGTATGTGCATATTGCCCACGTAAATATCGCACCCCGTAAAAATAAACAGCGACGACAATAGCAAAATCACCATAAAAATTAAGCAAGTTATCTTTTTCATATCCGTCTTCCTCGTATTTTTGAAAATTGCATTTTGACTATTATAACATACCTTTCACGGTTTGTAAATACCTTTGCGTAAAATTACTGCACATAAAAAGCACCCCCTTTTTTTAAGAGAGTGCTTTATCAACTAAAATCCGCACACTTTATTCCGTGTCTACGAAACAGTCTATGGTTGTCATCTTGAGCGGAGTGAGCACAGCGAACGCCAGCGAAGAATCTATGACGGAGCGTGGCAATCTCGTAACCCTTCACGTCATTGCGAGCGATAGCGTGGCAATCTCATAACGTACACTTATCTTTTTAGATTGCCGCGTCGCTTTGCTCCTCGCAATGACATTAGAGCCCCGTATACACTATTCCGTGCCTGCGAAACAGGCTGTGCCTGTCATTGCGAGCGTTAGCGTGGCAATCTCATAACATACACTTGGTCTTTTTAGATTGCCGCGTCGCCACGCGAGATTCTTCGCTTGCGCTCGAGAATGACAGCGCGTGTTGCTCCTCGCAATGACAAGTGACTGTATAACCCGTACAGTTTACCGTAGGGGCGATTCACGAATCGCCCGTTGGTTGTTTCATTCTATCGTAGGGCAGGGGCTTGCTCCTGCCGTATTTATAAATAACGTGCAACGAATACGCCTATTTTACTCGTAAACGCTTATTTACAGTAGCCTCCGTTCTTTAAGGGAGGTGTCGCGCGATAGCGTGACGGAGGGAGAGTACATAAAGGCTGATTAGTAGGTGTAACTATTCTCCCTTGTATCCCCAAACGACAGGACAATCGCTAATGTTCCAAACACTATCCCAACCACTCGGTTTGCTTTCAGCCTCACAATAAATAGTTAACTTACTGCAACCATAGAACGCATCACTACCGATAGAAGTAACGCCGTCGCCGATAGTAATACTCGTTAAACTACTGCAATTATAGAACGCTCTAACACCGATAGAAGTAACGCTATTAGGGATAGTAACACTTGTTAAACCTGTGCAACCACAGAACGCCCAACTACCGATAGAAGTAACGCTATCAGGGATAGTAATACTCGTTAAACTAGTGCAATCACGGAACGCAAAACCGGCAATAATTTTTGCGCTAGGATGTATTTCATAATTACTGTAGTTTTTATTTGTAGTTTCAATTAAAGCAATGTAGGGATTATTATCATTGCCTAAATATTTTACGTTATTGTGAACGTTAAATTCTAACTTACTGCAACCGTCGAACGCCCAATCACCGATACTTGTAACGCTATCAGGAATAATAATACTCGTTAAACTAGAGCAATTTTTGAATGCACCAAAATCGATAGAGATAACGGAATCCGGTATAGCAATACTTGTTAACTTACTGCAACCGGAGAACGCTTGATTACCGATAGAAGTAACGCCGTCAGGTATAATAATATCAGTTAAACTAGAGCAACCATAGAACGCACCACCACCGATAGAAGTAACGCTGTTGGGTATAGTGATGTTAGTTAAACTAGAGCAACCATAGAACGCATAACTACTAATAGAAGTAACGCTGTCGGGGATAGTGATGTTAGTTAAACTAGTGCACTTATAGAACACATACTCACCAATATAAGTAACAGAATTAGGAATAGTAATATTAGTTAAACTAATGCACTTATGGAACGCATAACGACCAATATAAGTAACACTATTGCCAATAGCAACACTCGTTAAACCAGTGCAATTATCAAACGCATAATCGGCAATAAGTTTTGTGTTATTATGTATTGTGTAAATTTTGTATTTTTTGTTGTTAGGCTCAATAGGCTCAATTAAAGCGAAGTATGGATTATTATCATTTCCTAAATAGTTCGTCTTATCATAAACATTAAATAGTAAACTACTGCAACCACTGAACGCATTCTCAGCAATAGAAGTAATACTATTGGGTATAGAAATACTAGTTAAACTACTGCACTTGTAGAACGTAAAAGGCTTGATAGAAGTAACACCATTGGGTATAGAAATACTAGTTAAACTATTGCAATTACTGAACGCACTCTCGCCGATAGAAGTAACGCTATTAGGGATATTAATATTAGTTAAACGGAAGCAATAATCAAATGAACTTTCACCGATAGAGGTAACGCTATTAGGAATGGTAATGCTCGTAATTAAGGTATCTTTAAACGCGTCTTTTCCTATACTCACGACTGGTAAATTTTCGTATTTAGAGGGAATTACTATATCACTTTCTTTTGCTGAACCGATACCCGTTACGATATAACCAGTTCCTTCGGCATTTTGCATATAAGCTAATCCTTCGGTAAATTTTTCTGGTTCGTTATTACCACAAGCAGTAAAGACAACCGATAAACTTAAAAGCACAAATAAAACAAAAAACACTCGTAACAATTTTTTCATTTCCTTTCTCCTTATAAAATAAACTGTTGATCGACGAACAAGCCGACACTGGTAAAGTGACTTATACAACCTTCAACGCTAATTATGCGGTAGCCTCCATCTGTCGAGGGAGGTGTCGCGCGATAGCGTGACGGAGGGAGAGTAGCCAAAGGCTGATTAGTTCTAAATCGTTATATCAGCAGTAACTTATTCCCAAATCTCAATCTCGCCGTTTTCGTCGTAGTGCCAGTAGTTGCCTGATTTTGTCGGTTCGTTTTCGCTGTACCAATATACAGGACGATCGGAATTCCAACTACTATCCCAACCGTTAGGTTTACTTGTAGCCTCGCAAAAAATAGTAAAGTTAGGGTTATTGATAGTGAACGCATGAGAATCAATAAAAGTAACGCTATCGGGGATAACAATATTTGTTAAACTGTTGCAACTTAAAAACGCATAACCACCGATAGAAGTAACGGAATCAGGAATATTAACACTCGTTAAATTACTGCAATAACCGAACGCAAAATCATTTATGTGTGTAACGCTGTTTCCAATAGTAACACTCGTTAAACTATCGCACCCCTCGAACGCAGAATTACCAATAGTTGTAACGCTATCAGGGATAGTAATGCTCGTTAAAGCATTGCAATAGGTAAATGACCCATCGGCAATTATTTTTGTGTCAGAATGTATTTTGCAATTACTGTAGTTTGTATTAGCAATCCTGATTAGAGCATAATAAGGATTATTGTCGTTTCCTAAATAGTTTGCGTTATCATAAGCATTGAATTGTAAATTATTGCAACCCTCAAACGTAAAATAACTAACGTAGGTAACGCTATCGGGAATAGTAATACTTGTTAAACTACTGCAATCTTTAAACGCCTCATAACCGATAGAAGTAACGGAAGAGGGGATAGTAAATGAAGAATCGCTTTTACCTATAGCATACCGTATAAGTTCAGTACCGTCCTTATTATACAAATTTCCATTGATAGAACTATAAACTTCGTTGTTGGTTTTAACGGAAATGTCAATTAAATTAACGCATTTTTCAAACACACGCTCTTCGATAGAGGTAACGCTATCAGGGATAGTAATACTTGTTAACTTACTGCAACCACTGAACGCCCCATGACCGATAGTCGTAACGCTATCAGGAATAGTAATACTCGTTAAACTTGTGCAACCGTCGAACATCAAAACATCAATAGAGGTAACGCCGTCAGGAATAGTAATACTCTTTAAACTCGTGCAACCATTGAATGTAGAATTACCGATAGAGGTAACACTATCAGGGATAGTGATACTCGTTAAACTACTGCAATCATCGAACGCCCATTTTTCGATGGTCTTAACGCTGTCGGGAATGGTAATGCTCGTTAATTTTGAGCACCTTCTGAATGCGCTATCGCTAATGGCAGTAACGTTATTAGGAATAGAAATGTTAGTTAAACTACCGTGATTCTCAAATGCGCTATTAGCAATTATTTTTGCGTTAGAATGTATTTCATAACTACTGCAATTGTTATTAGTAGGTTTGATTAGGGCAAAGTATGGATTATCGGCAGTGCCTAAATACTTAATATCGTTGTAAGTATTGAATTGTAAACTACTGCAACCAGTAAACGCATTGTTTTCGATAGAAGTAATGCTGTCGGGGATAGTGATACTCGTGATAGTGGTATTGTTTTTAAATGCCGTTTCGCTTATGCCAACAACGGGTGAGTATTTGTATGTAGAAGGAATTATTATATCGTTTCCTTCCGCGGAGCCGATACCTGTTACAATATAACCGCTTCCTTTTGGGTTTCGCGTGTAGGTTAACCCTTTAGTGTATTTTATAGGATTGCTATTATAAGTAGGTATGTCACCACAAGCAGTAAAGACAACCGATAAACTTAAAAGCACAAATAAAACAAAAAACACTCGTAACAATTTTTTCATTTTCGTTCTCCCTTATGAGCAAATATGATTTATAAATAAACAAAAGTATATTCTTGAATATTATTTTACCACTTTTATTGTGCTAAGTCAAGATATTTATGTATTTAAATATATAAGCATTCACTTGACAAGAGTGCGCGAGGGGGAGTATAATAATAATGCTTGGAGGCGGGGAGAATTTCCCCACCGGCGGTACAGTCCGCAAAGCGCTTTTGCGCCCGACAAGGTGAAATTCCTTGACCGACGGTATAGTCCGGATGGTAAAGCGTTTTTCTATTTTTGCGCGCCTCTGACGGAGGCTTTTTTTATGGCAAAAAACAAGTTTTTTTCAACCAAAACGATGGCGAGTTTGGCGCTTTTCACGGCGCTTGGGTACGGACTCAGCTTTCTTGAATTTCCCATTTTCCCAGCGACGCCCTTTCTAAAGCTTGACTTTACCAACGTCGTGACCTTGCTTGCCGGCTATATGTTCGGCGTAGGCGGAGCGTTCGTGGTGGAGCTGTGCAAGCAACTTCTTATCTTTCTGACGCACTCGGACACGGCAGGGGTAGGACAGATTGCTAACCTTATAATGACGATGGCGTTCGTTCTTCCGCCCGTGCTTATGTATAACCGTCTAAAAGGTAAAAAGTGGGTAGCGGTGGGAATGGTAGCAGGTAGCGTAGCGCAAATAGTAGCCTCGCTCCTTTGTAACCGTTTCATTACTTTTCCGCTGTATATGGGCGAATCCGCGGTGGCGGTGTTCAATTCGCTGTGGTGGTATATCGTGGCTTTCAACGCGATAAAAGCGGTGGCAATCAGCGTGCTGACCTTCGTCCTTTACAAGCGACTTGAGTTCGTTTTGGACAAAATGTTCGCGCGAAGGGCAAAACAAGAGCAAGAAAGTGCGGACGAGGGCGACAATAGCGCTGAATAACTTGCAAAAATTTACGGATAGTAGTATAATAAAAGTATGGAAATTATCACGAAAAACGAACGCGAAACCTTTGAGTTTGCGAAAAATTACGCTCGCACGCTTACGGGCGGTGAAATTTTACTGCTTGGCGGAGAACTGGGCGCAGGCAAGACGGTGTTTACCAAAGGTCTTGCAGTAGGGCTTGGCATTGACGACGACGTGACCAGTCCCACCTTCACCATTATGAACGAGTATTACGGCACGCTTACGCTTTGTCACGTGGACGCGTACCGGCTCAAAAGTGGCGAAGAGGCGTACATGGCGGGGCTTACCGAGTATTTTGGGCAAGAGGACACCGTTTGTTGTATCGAGTGGTGGCAAAATATCGTCAGCGCAATCGCAGGCAAGCAAATCAGAATCCAAATAGAATACCTTGGCGACGAGGAAAGGAAAATAACTATCAATGAACAGTAAACAACGCGCGACTTTGCGCAGTATCGCAAGCAATATCGAGCCCATTTTTCAGGTGGGCAAGGGCAGTTTGAGTGAAAACCAAATCGCAGGCATAGACGAGGCGCTTGAAAAGCGTGAGCTTGTCAAAATAACCGTGCTTCGCTCCTCCGACCTTGAGCCCGTGGAGATTATGGAAGAGCTTTGTGACGCGCTCGGCGCTACGCCCGTGTGCACTATCGGCAGTAAGGTGGTAATCTATCGCCGTAGCAAAAACGAAAAAATCAAGCATATTGAATTTTAGGAGAGAGAAGTGAACTATCTTGCTATTGACACTTGCGGTCAAGCCATTGAAATATTGCTTTACCGCGACGGCAAAACGATTTTTCGCCGTGACGAGCAGGGAAGACGCGCGTCCGAATGCTTGCTCACTATGATTGACGAGATGCTGACGGGCGAAAATCTTACCGTGGGCGATATGGACTATTTTGCGTGCGTGACGGGCCCGGGCTCGTTTACGGGCATCAGAATAGGTCTTAACACGGCAAAGTCTTTCGCTTACGTTGCGAAAAAGCCCGTTTTGGCTGTAAACTCGCTTGAACGCCTCGCATATAATAATACGGACGGTAGCGTGGAAAGTATCGTCAGCGTTTCGTACGCTTACGCCGATTTTTGCTACGTTGCTGTCTATTCGCCCGACGGCACGGTTTTGCTTGAGCCTAAGTGTATGCTTATTCCCGACGCGCAAAAATTAGTGGCGCTCGTTGACGAGCCAAGCGTGGTTTTTGCCGACGAGAAAATGAGCGAAATTTTTGGCGCAAAGCAAGCGAATAGCGAGCTTTCACTTACGCGCGTAATTGAAAAAATGATTGCTAAAAACGAGGGCGTTTCTTACGCCGTAGCCGAGCCGTTTTACCTCGTAAAATCGCAAGCTGAACGCGAACTTGAAAACAAATGAAAATACGCGAAATTTTAAAAACGGACGTACCCGTTATAGCCCGTTTTGAGCAAAAGTATATCGAATGTCCGTGGTCGGAGCAGGTGATTTTATCCGCAATGGACGAGGGGAATTACACCTTTTTGCTCGCTGAAGAGGACGAAATTTTGGGGTATATCGGCGTTCAATGGTGTCTTGACGAGGGCAATATTTGTAACGTCGTGGTGGACGAGTGCGCCCGAAGAAAGGGCGTAGGAAAAACGCTCGTAGCCTCGCTAATTGAAAAGGCAAAAGCGCGTAATACGGCGGTACTGTTTTTGGAAGTAAACGAGCATAATAGCGGTGCGATTGCACTTTACGAAAAGTGCGGTTTTGAGCGCATAAGCATTCGTAAAAACTATTACGGAAAAGACAGCGCTATAATTATGAGTAAAAGGATATAAGGAGTAAAAAATGTTTGTCCGAGCGTTAGGATTAAATGTTTTTTACCAAAGACAAACAGGCAAGAGATGTCCCGTGCTTATTTTACACGGATGGGGATGCAGTACGAAAACGACGTACTGCATTTTTGATTATTTCGCGCGTCTTGGATTTGATACGGTGGCGATTGATTTTCCCGGGTTTGGTAATAGCGACGCGCCTCCTGAAAATTTTACCGTGTACGACTACGCAAAAGTGGTGGAAGAGGTTATTGCAAAATTATTTTCTCGTCCGCCCAGCGTTATTGCGCATAGCTTTGGAGGTCGCGTTGCGCTTATTTTAGCGAGTGAAAACAAAATTGATAAACTTATTATCACGGGCGGAGCAGGAATGAAACCGCGTCGCTCGTTAAAATACCACTTAAAAGTTGCGCTATATAAGCTAAAAAAGAAAGTGGGGCTAAATACCAAAAAAGACGGCTCGCCCGACTATCGCGCCCTTGCGCCAAATATGAAAAAAGTCTTTCTCTCCGTCGTCAACACGCATCTTGAAAATACTCTTCGTAAGATAAAAAATCCCGTTTTACTTATTTGGGGAGAGAAGGATCGCGAAACTCCGCTATATATGGCAAGACGTATGAAAAGGGGAATAAAGGACTGCGATATCGTGGTCTTAAAGGGGTGCTCGCACTTCGCTTTTTTGGAAAATCCTAAAACCTTTTTATTAGTGTCAAAAACGTTTTTGGAGGGGGACGTATAGTGCCGTTTTACATTTTTTCGCTAATTTTGTGCGCTCTTTCGCCCGTGCTTTTTCACTATCTAAGCTTGCGAATTTATCAGCTTTGCAGTTACCGCATAGGCGAATTTTTACACTCACTTTCAACTAAAAAAGCGTCCTATTTTTCGTTAGGAGTGGCGTTACCGCTCGTTAGCTTTACCATTCTTTCGTCCTTTAACGCGCCCTTGTCCGTATGCTTTTTCGTAACGCTTATTCAGACGATAGCCGTGTTTTTATTTGCAAAACTGAGCGCAAAAACCCAACTCGTTTTTACGAATAGACTAAAACGCTTTTTTGCGTTAAGCGCAATTTTGTCCACACTTTTAGGCGCAGTATGTCTGATTTATCCGCCCCTGTTAGCGCTACACGCGCAATTAAGCGCAGTGGCGTTTACGCTGTCGCACTTAATTTTAACGCCCCTTGAAAATAGGCGCAACGCCCGTTTCGTAAAGAGGGCGCAGGAAAAATTAAATGCAATCAATCCTATTCGTATCGGGATTACGGGTAGTTACGGTAAAACGACGGCAAAAAATATCCTAAACGCGCTTTTATCCACAAAATTTACCGTTTGCGCCACGCCCGAAAACTATAATACGCCGTTAGGAATTGCCAAAACGGTCAACGACTATATGAAAGAGGGTGACCAGATTTTTATCGCTGAAATGGGCGCGAGATACGTAGGCGATATAAGTGAGCTTTGTGAAATCGTGCACCCCGACTACGCGCTGATTACGGCGATAGGTACGCAACATTTGCTCACTTTTGGCTCGCTTTCACACCTTAAAGACGCTAAATACGAGCTTATCGACGCGCTAAACGACGAAAACAACGCCTTTTTTAACGGCGATAACGAGGGCGCGAGCGAATTATATTTACGAAAAAGCAAGGGCGTGATCACGGGAAAGGGGCAAAAATATGGTTGGAAGGACTACTCCTGTGACGAAACGGGCACGCATTTTACCTACTACGACCAAACGCGTAGCGTAAAACTTACGACCAAGCTTCTCGGAAAACATATCCCGTCCGTAATTTCTCAATGCGTTGTGCTTGCTTTTATGCTGGGCGTGAGTGAACAAAGCGTGAAAAATGCCGTTTTTGACCTCAAACCTGTTGCACATCGGCTGGAATTGTTGTATAATGGAAATGACGTGATAATCGACGATGCGTACAACGGCAACGAAAGTGGCGCAAAAAACGCTTTGGACGTACTTAGCGGTTTTAACAAAACGAGAATCGTGGTAACGCCCGGGCTCGTTGAACTAGGCACGCGTCAGGAAATTGCTAACCGTGAACTGGGTGCGTACTGCGTTGGGCGGTGTGATTACGCCGTTTTCGTAGGAACGAATGCGCCCGTGCTTAAAAGCGGAGCAAAAGAGATGGGCGAGGATAAAATTATCGTCGTTCCGTCGCTTAGTAAAGCAAGCGAACAGCTTAAAAAAATCAAGGGAGATAGGGCAATACTGTTTGAAAACGACTTGCCCGACAATTACTAATGGAAAGAAAAAGAGTGGCGCTCGTAACGGGCGGAGCAAAGGGAATAGGCAAAGCAATTGCGCTAAAACTCGCTGACGCAGGCTTTTCGCTCGCGATCAACTATCGCACGTCCGAAAAAAAGGCGAACGAGCTGGTTAGTTACCTTCAATCGCGTGGCGTAAACGCCCTTGCTATCCGCGCGGACGTAAGCAAGCGTGACGAAGTAAAGAAAATGCACGAAACCTGCAGGGCGTACTTTGGATTCGTGGATACCGTGATAAATAACGCAGGCGTGAGTCAGTACAAAATGTTTTGCGACTGCACCGACGAGGATTACGACTTCGTTATGAATAATAATTTACGCTCGGCGGTCAACGTTTGCTCGTTTTTCTCGCCCGATATGGTAAGCAACAACTTTGGCAGAATCGTCAATATCTCGTCCGTGTGGGGCGAGCAGGGCGCGAGCATGGAGGTGTTGTACTCGGCAAGTAAAGCAGGCGTTATAGGGCTTAGTAAGGCGCTCAACGCCGAGCTTGCTCCAAGCGGAGTAATCGTCAACGCCGTAACGCCCGGGTTTATCGACACGGATATGAACGCGCATTTAAGTAAAGAAGACGTGGATGCGTTTACTCAAAGTATAAGCGTAGGGCGGGTTGGTAAGCCAAGCGAGGTTGCCGACGTTGTTGAGCTTCTCACGCGCCGTGACCTGTATATCGCAGGCGCGGTCATTCCCGTAAACGGAGGATTGCTGTGAGCGAAATTATAAACGAGCTTTTTAAGATGCAGGACTTACTTTACCGTGATTTTTGTGCAAGCCTTATGCCCACGGTAGACAAAGCGCGCGTAATAGGCGTGCGCACTCCTGACCTTCGCAAGTACGCAAAAAGGATTAAGGGTAGCGAAAGCGCAACCCTTTTTTTGAATAAACTGCCTCATTATTACTACGAGGAAAACAACCTACACGCTTTTTTGATCGAGCAAATCAAGGATTTTGACGAGTGTATCAGCGCGCTGGACAAGTTCTTGCCTTTCGTTGATAACTGGGCGACTTGCGACTGTACGTCACCCAAAATTCTCAAAACTCAACCACAAAAATTGCTGAAAAAAGCAAAAGAGTGGATGAAATCGGACGAGGTTTATACTGTGCGCTACGGCATAGGCGTGATGATGAAGTATTTTCTTGGCGATAATTTTGACGAGGAATACCTTAATCTCGTTGCGAGCGTAAAGAGTGACGAGTATTATATAAAAATGATGGTGGCGTGGTACTTTGCGACTGCGCTTGCCCACAACTACGATAGTGCGGTCAAGTTTTTTACCTCGCCCACGCTTGACGAGTGGACGCACAACAAAGCCATTCAGAAGGCTGTGGAAAGCTTTCGCGTAAGTAAAGAGCAAAAAGAGTACTTGAAAACCTTGAAAATCCGCAAATAGCGTATCCGCTCACTTGACACGGGGGGGGGTAGTGCTATAATATCTTATATTATATAGATAAGAAAAAGCGTGGATAACTGAGTAAAAAACGCCCAAATTCCGTCTAACTTATGGAGGATATTATGAACGAAAAAGCATTTAGAATAACGAAGCTAGTCGAAGGCATAGTCGTGCTGGCGGTAAGCGTGGCTTTGCTTGCGCTTATGATAGCAACGATACGCTATTCGCTCACGGGCAAAAACCCTGCAGGAATTATATACTTCTTTATCGGAATAATAGGCACGGCGGTAGTTATCCCGGGCTTTATCCTTGGAATACTGTCCACCGTTAAAATCGCATCACTAAAACCGCCCGTGTGGTCAAAAGCGCCCTTCGTTTTGAGTATGATTACGAAAATTATATGGGCGTATAGCCTTCTCGTTTTCGTTACGTCAAGCGTTGAAAGCGGACTGGTGCTAAACGCGTGCATTTACGGCATCGTTTTATTGCTTTTTACCTGCTCGGCAATAACCGACGTGGCGATTTCCACTAAAATTATCAGCCGTCAAAAGAGCGAATTGACGGTCAGGAGTAACCAAGAATGAAGAAAAAACTGATATTTATGCTTTTGGCGGTGGCGTGCTGTATGCTTTTTGCCTGTACCCCTACCGATAACGCGAATAAGACGGTCACGAAGGAAGAATACGATAGCGCGTTTACCCAAACGGCGCTTGAAAACGTGACGATTAAAATGACGGGCCCGTACTATTCGCGCGATAAAGTGCAATCCTACTTTTACAACGACGGTAGCACTTACGCGCAAATGAGTTACCGTGACGGCAAGCAGTATTACGGTTGCTATTACGGAATAATGGACGAGCGCGAGTTTTGCTATTTGTATAAAAATAACGAAACGGATAATTCCGAGCACTGGTACAGGTACGTAAACGCCTCTGAATTCCGCGAAAACGGAGTGCAATTCGTGATGAACTATAAGCGTGACTTTGACGAGCTGTACTTTGACGAGTCGTCGGGCACTTACAGATACGACGTGACAGATAAGGGCGTGAGCGGACGGTATATTTACCATTTCAGCAATAAAAAGCTGGTCAAGCTTGAGATAAAATCGGATAACAATTATCACTATATCTGGGATTTTTACGACTACGGCACGACTCAAATCAGCATAGAAACCAAAGACGACGAGAATAAAGCGAAACTTATACAAACGTACGAAGAACTTAACCCTCGCGCAGGCAAGGCAATCGTTTTGGAATATTACGGCGAGTATCAGAGCGGTGCAATCGTAGCGATGATGACGGGCGAGGACGTGAATTACGCCGCGGTCGTTTGGTCGGAAAGAGTGGCTGGGTACGAGTTTACTTACGGCGACGGTAACCGCATAGTCGTACTTCACGACGGACAGTTTTGCACGCTTGATATGGCGTACGGCGATTACGGGGTATTGAAAAGGTCGGATATTGCCGACGTGTATATGCAACGAAAGGGGATAATTCCCGACGTTAACGCGCAGGATATCGTTTTCAGCGCGAAGAGTGAAAAGGATAACGGCTGGAAAGAGGGCACGGCGTATCCGCTCGTTCAAAAAATTGATAATTTTGACGACTTTACGAGTTATCGTGATAGCGAATCTATCCGCACGGTAGCCTACGACGAGCAGTTTTTCAGCAATAAATATTTGCTCGCGGTGGTACAAGAAACGACTTCTTCGGCTGAGGATTATATCGTTCAGTCCGTAAAACGGCTTTCCAACGGCGTGTATTTGGTGTATTTGTACGACGAGCCTTTCCAAGCAGGCGCTACCGTAATGGGCGTGCAACGTATCTTTATCGAGCTTGACCGCTCCGTTACAATATCCCCCTCAACCCAAATCGAAATAATCACCCTTTAACAACCACAGCAGGCAAAGCCTGTTTCGTAGGCTTGGAATAGGGTGTACGGGTTTTGTAGACCTATGCTAATGCTTTTGACCACGCGGTACATCTATGTTTAATTGTAGGGCGGGGGCTTGCTCCCGCCGCAACCGAAGCCTGTTTCGTAGGCTCGGAATAGTGTGTACGGCTTGTATCCCCACCTGTCATTCTGAACGAAGTGAAGAATCTAAAAGGCGTATGAACGAAATGGGTTTATTAAATACCGATTACGCTTATAAACTCGTTAGATCCTTCGACTGCGCTCGTGCCCAGATTCTTCGCTGACGCTCGAGAATGACAGGCACTCACTGCGCTCAGGATGACACCGTAGTTTGACCAAAGTGAAATGCAAAGGTCGTAGTAGCCTCCATCTGACGAGGGAGGTGGCACGCGTCAGCGTGACGGAGGGAGAGCCACCACAGGTGGATTAGTAGGCTCGGAATATTGTGTACGGGTTGTGGACCTACGTCAACCTATTTGACCGTGCGGTGTGGTCGTATTACTAATCAAGCTTTGCTTGTAGGCACGGAATAGGGTGTACGGGTTGTAGACCTATGTCAACCTATTTGACTGAGCGACAAACGGGCGACTGATAGTCGCCCCTACAAGAACGTACGGCTATACACTCACTCGTCATTGCGAGGAGCGAAAGCGACGCGGCAATCTCAAAAGATTAAGCTTACGTTACGAGATTGCCACGCTATCGCTCGCAATGACAGCCATAGCCTGTTTCGTAGGCACGGAATAAAGTACACGAGTTTTAGACCTACGCTAACTTAACAAGATAATTATTACGCTTTGTGCGCAATGAAAAAAGCCACCTGATTTTCAGGTGGCTTTTCGTTAACCGTTTTGGTTAATTATTCGTTTTTGTTGTCGTCGTCAGCCGTTTCGGTAGTTTCTTCAGCTACTTCCTCGGTTGCGGTTTCTTCAGCCGTTTCCGTAACTTCTTCTTCAGTTGCGGTTTCTTCCGTAACTTCTTCAGCAGTTTCGGTAGTTTCAGCGGTTTCTTCTACGGTTTCTTCAGTAGTTTCTTCTGCTTTTTCGTCGGGCTTAACCTCGGTTGCATCAACCTCAGTAGGCTCGTCTGCTTTAACGTTACGTCTGTCGTAGGAAGAACGGTTTTCGTAAACGGGGTTCTTCTTCTTATTGTCCTTATGCTTTTCGATAAGCTTTCTGATAAGCGTACCTACGAGAGCAAGAACGATTGCAACGCCGAGAAGGATAGAGGGAACGAGCCACCACAATTCGCTACTCGTGGGAGCAGAAGTGGTCGGGGTTTCCGTCGTGTCGTCGTTATCGTCGTTGGTCGTGCCAGCGTAGTCAGCAATCATAGTGTACTCGTCAAGGCTACCGTCGTTCGTTTCGGAATATTCGGTTTCGGTGATGGTGGTGAAAGCGATCTTGTTAATGTAAAGAGTACCTTTGGTGTAATTGCTCTTCTTAGCGCTATCGCCAAGACCGATTACGATGTTGCTGGTGGACGCTTCAGAGCCCGTCTTGATATAGAAGGTGTAGGTCTGGAATACCTGATCGTCGGTCACGCTGTCGGTGGTAACGGAAGTATTCTTGAAATCGAAACGGTAATCACCGCCCAAGGAGATATACGCGCCAACGGCTTTGTCGTTGTTGCGGTAATCTTCGGGGATGTCAACCTTTACGGTGAAAGAAATCTTGTAGTAGCTGTCAGCCGAGAAGGAGTAATCGTTGTTGAGAGCAAGAGAGGAGTAGGTTGCTTCCGCGTTGTTAAGAACGAGAACGTAACGCTCGTCGCTCTCAAAGAAGGAAGGAACGATATCCGAGCCGGTGTTATTCTTGGTGTCGTAGATACCGTAGTTTACGGTGCCTGCGCCCTTGGTAACGGTCCAGTTGTAGGGGAACTTAACGGAAGAGGTATCGTAGGAATCGAAGAGAGTGAAGTCTTCGTTGCCAAGGTTAACTACCGCGTAGGTGTTGCCAAAGCCGTTGATACGAACGTCCTTATAAGCGTTTGCTTTTTCATTAAATACGTCTTCGGTCGACGCTGCGTCAAGAGCAACGTTGGTGAAGTAAATCGTTCCGCTTGCGAGCTTGCTCTGGTTTTGGATTCTGTCGTTAAGACCGAGCCACAATTCAAGCGTCAAAGCCGCGTCTGCATCGTCACCCTTAATATAGAAGGAATAGTGACCGTCAGCAGTAATCTTTTCAATAGTGCTTACAACCGCAGTACCCTTTTTAAGAACGAGGTTTGCGCCGTATCCGGTGATATCGTCAACTGCAAGGGAAACGGTAAGTTTGTTGTAGGAATTTGCCGTGATGGTGATGTCCGTGCTTTCGTAGCAAACGGCGGTGGGAGTGGTGGAAGCGAGAAGAAGTGCGTTTGCGAAATCAACTTCAGCCAAGCCCTTGTTTGCAAGAAGGCGCTGATTACCGTCAATCTTTACGATACCGCCAACTACGTTTTCGCTGTTAACGGTTGCTTTGCTGTATCCGTCGGAGGTAATACCTTCAGCGGTGTATCTTACCCAATCAGCAGGCATAAGGGGCTCGCCAAGGGTGATATCTTCAAGGTTTTCGTACACGCCAACGCTGTTTAACCAGCCGTTGTTTACGCCCGTGCTGGTGGCAGGATCAACCTCAACGGTCTTATTAGCGGAAGAGGTGTAGGAGGTGTACTCGGTGGGGGTAATCTGAATAAGGCGGATATCGTCGTAGAAAGCAACGCCAGCCGCAGGAGTGGTAGCAGTACCTACGCCAAGAACGACGTTTGCGGTAAAGTCAACTCTGTCAGAGCCCTTAATAAGGATAACGAATTCGTTCCAACCGTTGTGGTTTTCGTTAGCAGAATCAACGGTAAGAGCGGTAACCTCGTTAGCGGTGTAATTACCGCTGGAGTATGCGCTCTTGGTGTTGAGCGTTACGGAAACGGGGGAGGTTTCGCCTACGCCGTAGTACCAACCGCTAAGTCTGTAATAAGCAAATCTGTTTACGGTAAAGTCGTTTGATTTGTAACCAACGAAACCGCTTTCGTAAGTTTCTTCGGTCTCGTCGTACTTGGTCGAAAGAGCAAGGATTTTGTTGCTTGCGCTCTTTTCAACGGGAGGACGAACGATGGATTCAACGCCGTACTTACCCGAAATACCGTTGCCAGCCTCGATAATTTCGCTCGTGCCTGCGCCTACGGGAGTACCGAAAGCGGTAACGTCCTCAAAGTCTGCGCCTGCGTTAAGAAGGTTGTCGTAATCGTAATACGAAAGCGTCATAACGTTGTCGGCAGGGCTGTTAGATCCGTAAACCTGATAGTAGTTGTAGGAGGAAAGCTCAGTTACGGAAACGTTGTCAAAGTAAGCAACGCCCGCGCTTTCTCCGCCTACGGTTTCGCTACCGAGCTGGAGAGAAAGAGAAGCAATACTTTCTCTCGTACCGATGGTTTCAACGTAGATGGTATATTCTTTCCATTGACCGTTAGTGTTGATGTTAGTAAAACCAACGGGATTGCTGTCAAGGTCTTTGATAAGAACTGCAGCGCCACTTGCGTTAGAAACGTTTTCGGTCTTTACCCAAACGGTAATCTTGTAATACGAAGACGCCTCAAGCGCGAAAGTAGAGGAGGTGTACTTATAAACGGTTTCGTTTTCGCCTGCGTTAATAAAGAGGAAACTCTTTTCCGACTTAGACGCGGGGGACGCTACGGGGATAGTAGTAAGACCGTACTTTTCTTTCTCGTTCTTAGTAAGCGAACCGTAAGTGTTTTCGTTTACGATACCGCTCTTAACGGAGTAGGAATAACCTTCGCCCTTACTGCCCGACCAAGAAGTGGGAATAGCAGGAGCGCTACCGCTGGTCTGAGCAAAGTTAGCGTTTTCTACGGTAACGTCCTGACTCCAAAGCGAAGTGGACGTTTCGTTAGCTGACGCTGGGAGTACGCTGAAAAGCATTGACGCGCAAATAAAAAATGCGGTTGCAATTGCAATCAAAGCCGTAACTACGAAACTTCTTCTTAAAACTGATACGTGTTTCATTCTTTTCACCTTTTACGTAAATTCTCGAGTATATAAGGAAACAGGCGCACGCCTGTGTTTTATACACAGCACTATACAATTATATAATAATATAAGATTTTTTGCAACCGATTAAGCGCTCAAAAATCAAAAAAAATTGTAAAAATTACTTTAAGTTGCTTCTTTCTCGTGCTTACGAAGGTATTTTGCGTAAAAATCGGGCAAACTATAAGCGTATGAAGAAGTTTTTTATGAACGCGCTGATAGTTTTAGTGTCGTCAGCGATAGGATTTGTAAACGGATTTTTCGGCGGAGGCGGTGGAATGCTACTTGTGCCTTTGCTTGAAAAAGTAATGAAGTGCCCCGTGAAAAAGTCGCACGCAACCGCCATTGCTATAATTCTCCCTATAAGTATTGCCGGCGCGATTACCTACGTAATCAACGGCTTTTTCGACGTGGGAGCGGTAATCAGCGTGTCGGGCGGATGCGTAGTGGGCGGAATCGTGGGCGCGTTGCTCCTTAAAAAATTGCCCTCGCAAATAGTAGGGCTGGTTTTTTCTCTTGCAATGCTCGCCGTGGCGGTAAAGCTCGTTTTTTTCGGAGGGTGAAATGGATTTAATTCAGATTTTGATTTTCGTAGGCATTGGAGTGGTGGGTGGAATAATAGGCGGAATGGGTATGGGCGGAGGTACGCTACTTATTCCGCTACTGACCGCGTTTACCTCGCTTGATCAGCATTACGCGCAGGCGGTAAACCTATTAGCCTTTATACCTATGTCGGTAGTGGCGTTAATCGTGCATATAAAAAATAAAATGATAGAGGGCAAGCATATTCTAATCGTGGCTATTCCCGCTACCGTGGTTAGCGTGCTCGCCTCGCTTTTATCAAAAATCGTAGACGGGAAATCGCTGGGGGTGTATTTCGGGATTTTTTTGGGCGCGCTGGGCATATATCAGCTGGTAACTTGCATAATTTCAATGGTGAAAGCAAAAAAGAGGGCATCCAACGAAAAAAATAATTAAAAAGCATAAAATAATTTATTTTTTGCAATAAATGCTATTTACAAAACGCCAAAGTTGTGATACAATATTAAAATAAAAGTTCGGTTTAACCGAATAATATTTGGAGGAAAAACTTTGCGTAAATTATTTAAGGGCGGAATTCATCCGTCCGCATGCAAGGGGTTGACAGACAGGTGCGCTATTGAAGTAATGCCGTCGCCTGCTATCGTTGCTATTCCCATCTCTCAGCATATCGGCAAGCCTGCAAAGGTGGTCGTGGAGGTAGGACAGGAAGTTAAGATGGGACAACTGATAGCACAATGTGACGGAGCAATCAGCGCGAATATCTTCTCGTCCGTGTCGGGCAAGGTAAAAGAAATTAAGGTTTTACCTACGCCTACGGGCGCGTGCGAGCATATCGTTATCGAAAACGACGGTAACGACGAAGAAGTCAGACTTCAACCTATTGAAAACCCTGATAGTGACAGCGTAGTAGACCGCCTCGTTAGTGCAGGCATTATCGGAATGGGCGGTGCAGGATTCCCTGCCGGCGTAAAATTCCGTCCCACTTCGCCCGTTGATACCTTGGTAGTCAACGCCGCTGAGTGCGAGCCGTACGTTAACTGCGACAACCGTATAATGATAGAGTACGCGTCTGAATTTATTGACGGCGTAAAGCTTTTGATGACGGCAGGCAAGGTGAATAAGGCGTATATCGCGGTGGAGGACAACAAACCGCTTGCGATAAAAACGCTTAACGACTACTTGACGGAAAACGAGATAGACGATATCGTCGTCAGTGTACTTAAAACCAAGTATCCGCAAGGCTCGGAAAAACATATTATCTATTCGGCGACGGGCAGAGTAGTTCCGCTTGGATCTCTCCCTGCCAGCGTAGGCGTAATCGTAACGAACACGCATACCGCGCTTTCCACTCATTACGCCGTAAGAGAGGGTATTCCCCTTTACAAGCGTATTATGACCGTGACGGGCGAGGGAATTACCACGCCCAAAAACGTCTGGGTGTCGGGTGGTACTTCGTACAATCAGGTAATTGATTTTTGCGGTGGAACGAAAGAGGGCAAGCGCGTAGTTAAGATGATCAGCGGTGGACCTATGATGGGATTCGCGGTAGCGGGCGGAGTATACGCTTGCGGAAAAACTACCAGCTGTATTATTCTTATGACGGACGGCGAGGCGTTTACGGGCGCTCCGTCTGCGTGCATAAACTGCGGTCGTTGTGCAAAGGCGTGTCCTATGAATCTTATGCCTATGTATATGGACGCATATTCACGCGTAGGCGACTGGGACGGAGCGGTTAAGTACGGACTTAACGCGTGTATCGAGTGCGGATGCTGTACCTACGTGTGTCCGGCAAAAAGAACGCTCGTTCAGTCGTTTAGGCTTGCTAAAAGAGAATTAAGAGGGAGGAAGAAATAATGGATAATCTTACCGTATCTTCATCTCCGCATATAACTTCGCCGGTTAGTAGCACGCGCAAGATTATGTTTGACGTAATTATTGCGCTTTGTCCGCTCGTTATCGCGGCGGTGCTGTTTTTCGGCTATCACGTGCTTATCAACGTACTTTCTTGCGTAGCGTTTTGCGTTGTTTTTGAAACGCTTTACCATATGACCGCAAAAAAGAGCTTTAACAAAAAAGGTATTTTATCGTCGCCGGCAAGCGATCTTTCGTGTGTAGTAACGGCTATAATTTTGGCGCTTAACCTCCCGGCAACTATTTCCGTTTGGGGACTTAATATCGTAAGCGGTGGTCAAGTAATATTTAGTTTTGATACCGTTATCGTGTGCGCTTTGGGTAGCTTGTTTGCTATCGTTTTAGTTAAACAGCTTTTCGGTGGAATAGGCAAAAATTTCGCAAATCCCGCCTTGGCGGCGCGTGCGTTTTTGTTCCTTACTTTCTCGTCGGCATTCGTGGTTTCGCAAACCATCGGACTTGGCTTCGAGGCAAGCACGGGCGCTACTTGGCTTAGTGGAAATGGCGAAACGACGGGGGACGTACTGCTCCGTTTGCTTATCGGCAACGTCGGATCGGGCGCTGTTGGCGAAACTTGTGTAATAGCAATTTTAATAGGTTATATCTATCTTTCGGTGCGCAAAGTCATTGATTTTAGAATCCCCCTTATGATAATCGGTTGGTCGGCGCTTTTCGCGCTTTTGTTCGACGGACTTATCGCAAAGGGCTTGGGCGGAGTGGATCTTATTTTTAATATGCTCGCGCACGTGCTTTCGGGCGGACTTTTGTTTGGCTCGGTATTTATGGCGACGGACTACGCGACCACGCCTAACACCTTTAAGGGCAACTGTATTTTCTGTTTTGGCGTCGCGCTGTTTACTATGCTCATAAGAGTGTTTGCATCCTTCCCCGAGGGCGTAAGCTTTGCAATTCTTATTATGAACTGCGTAACGCCTCTTATTGACAAATACGTTTACCCCAAACCGTTTGGTTACGTAAAACCTAAAAAGGAGGTAGCCAAAAAATGACGAAAGCGACTAAGGATACTATAAAAGCGGTAATCGTTCTTTTCATTATCGCACTCGTGTGCGTAGCGCTCTTGGCGGTGGCTAACGTTTTCTTAAAAACCGTACCTACGCTTGATAGCGCAACGGCAAGCAAAATAAATACGATCGCGCCCTCGGGCGTAGACGACGCGACTGCCTTTTCGGAAGGCTACTTCAAGCTTTACAGCGAAGAGGAGCTTGCCAGCGCTGGCTTTGACCTTAAAGCCTTTAATAAAGAAAAAGGCAACGCGACTAACAAAGTAACGGCAGTTTACCGCGTGGTAAAGGGGCAGAACGCAGGCGCGTTTATCGTTGAGAGCACGGGAAAAGGATATTACGATATCACGATGCTCACGGCGTTTGACGAGGAGGGCAAAATTTCGGGCGTGATTGCAAAAACGCAAACCGAGGATAAATTCTCCGGACAAATTTTTAACGAGGATAAATTCGAGTTGTTTAAACAGAGCGTTATCGGAAAAAGCGAGCTCCCGTCTGATAGCGAGCTTAACGCCGTGACGGGCGCAACGACTATGTCGTCAATGCGCGGACTTCGTCAGGCGGTAACGATTGCAACCGTAGTAATCCCGAGATTAAACTCCGTAGCGGACGCGTTGGAGGTGGAAAATGAGTAAAGCAGAATTAAAAGAAACGGCGCTTGGCGGAATTATCAGCAACCCCGTTTTCGTGCTGGTATTAGGAACTTGCCCTACCATTGCAAAATCGGATACTATTTCTAACGCGATCGGTCTTGGACTTGCGACGGCTTTCGTACTTATTTGCAGTAATATTTTCATCTCGCTCCTTCGTAAGCTTATCCCTGACAAAGTACGACTTCCGGCGTACATCGTCATTATCGCGACTTTCGTAACGCTCGTGCAGTTGTTCGTAGCGAAATTCTTGCCCGACCTTAACACGAGCATAGGCGCGTTTATACCGCTAATCGTAGTAAATTGTATCATTTTGGGCAGAGCAGAGGCGTTTGCGAGCAAAAACGGCGTACTTATGAGCGCGCTTGACGGCGTGTCGATGGGACTTGGCTTTACGCTCGCAATCGGGCTTATGGGCGCAATCAGACAAGGACTCGGCGCAATCGGGCTTACGCTTTTCCAAAAGACGGCAGGCGGATTTATCGTGTTCGGACTTCTTATGGCGCTGTTTAACTTCGTGTTCTATATTATTAACGCGCGCAAAACCAAGGCGTTGTTTGAAAAGGGAGGTAACTAATTATGGATTTTACTTCTATTCTTTCGTTAGTAATAGCAGGACTTATCACTAACAACATCGTCCTCGTTCGTTCGATTGGTATCTGTCCTTTCTTGGGCGTAAGTAAAAAGCTTGACTCCAGCGTAGGCATGGGCGCGGCGGTAACCTTCGTGCTCGTCCTCTCGTCGGTAGTGTGCTATCTGTTGTACCATTTCGTACTCGTTCCGCTTGAATACGAATATTTGCAAACCATCGTGTTCATCTTAATTATCGCGGTATTAGTTCAATTACTTGATATAGTGCTTAAGCGTATTTCTCCCTCGCTTTACAACTCGCTTGGCGTGTATCTCGCGCTTATCACGACTAACTGCGCCGTGCTTGGTACGGCAAACGACGTTATTGCTAACGGCTACAACTTGCTCGAAACGGTAGTTCAGTCCGTTTCCGTAGGTCTTGGCTTTACGCTCGCGCTCGTTTTAATGGCAGGTATTCGCGAAAAAATGGAGCTTTCCAAAATTCCCAAACCCTTCCAAGGACTGCCCATTGCCCTCATTACCGCAGGTATTATGGCAATCGCGTTCGCAGGGCTTGGCGGAATGACGTTTTAAGGAGGTGCAGATATGATTTTTTGTGAAACGACTCCTTTTACTCAGTATATTTTGCCTGCACTCATTATCGCAGGTATCGCCGGACTTTTGGCCTTTTTTCTCGCGTTCCTTGGCAATAAACTTGCCGTTGAGCGCGACGCGCGTATCGACGACGTAAAGCGTCATCTTTCGGGCGCTAACTGTGGCGGTTGCGGTTACGCTGGTTGCGACGCGTTTGCCGAAGCGCTCGTAAAGGGCGAAGCAACGCTTGATAAATGTAACGCTACGAGTAAAGACGCTAAACAAAACATAGGAAAAATCCTCAATCTTACGGTGGAGGATTCCAAAAAAACGGTTGCCGTCGTGCATTGTATAGGCGGTAACGCGTGCCGAGAAAAGTATACCTATCAGGGATACGGCGACTGTATATCCGCTAATATTTTGGGTGGCGGAAGTAAGGCGTGCGAAGTGGGTTGTATGGGACTTGGCAGTTGCGCTAACGCGTGTAAGTACGGCGCGATAGAGGTGGATAAGGATACCGCAGTCGCGAAGGTAGATTACTCGCATTGCGTTTCGTGCGGAGCGTGTTTGTCCGCTTGTCCGAAAAAGCTCGTTAGCCGTATTCCTGCCGACGCGGTAGTTTATATCGCTTGCTCGAATACGCATCGCGGTAAAGAGGTTATGAGCGTGTGCGAAAAGGGCTGTATAGGTTGCGGAAAGTGTGAACGCGGTTGTCCCTCGGGCGCAATAAAATTGAGTAACAACCTCGCCACCATTGATTACGACAAGTGTATCAAATGCGGTAACTGTATTGACTTGTGTCCGAGAAAGTGCATTTTGCCCTTTCCCTACGACAAGCCTCTAATTCCCTCTTACGAGGAGAAAAAATAAAAACGACGGGGTACGTTATAGCCCGTTTTGAAAAAAACACTCGCTTTGGGCGAGTGTTTTTTATGTAGAAACGCACGCGTTTTATCTTTCGTTAAGCGCGTAGAGGCGATTTACGAACTGTTTGTAACGGCTAATTGTGAGAATATTTTTTTGACAAATTTTTATTTATCTCTTAACAAATTTAAAAAGTATGGTATATTTAATATAAGCAAGTTATTTTACACGCGTATACGGAGAAAAGGATTGAAGAAATTAAGTAAAATTTTTATACCGCTGATATCGCTACTAATCGTTTTAGTGGCGTTTTCGGCGTGTAGTCCGACTCCTGATCCCAGTCAGGTAAAAAAAGCTTAACGCTTGATCAAACGGCAGTTTTGTTAGAGGTCAACGACGCCTTCACGCTTACTGCCACGAAAAAAAATATTGACGAAGAAGTAATATGGTTATGCTCGGACGATAACAAAGCGACCGTAAATGAAGGCAAAATTTTCGCCCGTAGCGAGGGCTTAGTTACTGTGAGTGTAATGGCAGGAGAATATATGGCAACCTGTCAGGTCGTTATAGTTAAGGACGGAGATTTGCCAAGGCTTAATTTAGAAGCTTACGACACGCTCGTTGAGTTCGGCGACAGCTTTGATTTATCGCCCACGCTCGTCTACGAGGGAAGAAGAATAGACGCGAATTTCGAGTTTTCTTCAAGCGACAAAGAGGTTATCGACGTCACTAAAAAGGGTAAAGTGACCGCAACGGGAGTGGGAAAAACGAACGTCAGCGTTACGGCAAGCCTATACGGATACACGACCACGACTTTCGTGGAAATCACGGTTAAGCCTCGCGTAGTTTTAGCGTCCTCGCTCACGGAAATATTGCTGGGCACGAGCGAACTGAACGATTACGCTGTGAGCGCGAAAGTAGATTTAGGCGTAGTTCTTAACGGTGATTTCGTGCAAAATCCCCTGCTTACTTGGTCGTCGCAGGACGAAAGCGTAGCGACGGTAAACGAGGGCTTAGTCACGGCAAAAGGCGTGGGCAAAACGACGATTGAGGTGCTTTTCATTTCCTACGGCTACGAATATTCGTACTCTTTGCCCGTCACGGTGGAAAAACCCGTGGTGGAAAGTCAGTTTGACTTTGCGCCCGTCGACTGTAACGCGGACGATAGCGACAGTATTTCGCTCAACTTTGACGAGGGCATCAGCCCCTTTAAGAGCGCGGACGTCGTTAAAATCGTTGACGAAAAAACGGGTGACGAAATTGCTTTTACCGTTGACGGAGATTCGCTCGCAATAAACAAAACGGATTTGACCGTGGGCGAAAAATCCTACCTTTTAGAGTGGGATAGCGTCGCGTATAAGGTTAATTTTACGCTTGCGTCGAAGGTGATCAAAACGGCGCAAGAATTTGCTAATATGTACGATTACTTAACGCTTGCAAGTGGCGTTGAGGGAGAGGGTGGTAGCGTGTTCGACGGATATCTCGTTCTTGGCGCAGACGTTGACGCTACGGATTTAAATATGAGCTTTGGTAACTGGGGCTCGAACGGATGGTTCAACGTTTTCGGCGGAATGCTGGACGGACGGAATCATATAATTTATAACCTTGACGAAACTAATTCAAACGGTGGTATTTTTGCATCCACGAATAACGACGCCGTAATCAAAAACCTACGCTTTTACAACGCGAAAATATCGGGAAGCGGAGGATATTTGGTAACGGGCTTTGCAGGAAAAGCGGAAAATATCTTCGTTAGCGGTAGCATTACTGGCGGTGGCGCAGAATGGGCGGTAACGAGTATGCTTTTCTGTAAGCTTAACGGCACGGCAAAGCTTAAAAATATCACGGTTGTGCTTGAAGACAACTCGCTTGACGAGAGTAAATTCGCAGGAATCGTATTTGGCGAAGGTTACGAAAACTTAAAGCTTGAAAACGTAGTTACTTTGCAAATTGCAGGTACGCCTACGCCTAACTATAATATAGGTCGCGTTATGCTTTCGTCCGCACAAAATCACGAGGATAAAACTGTAAAGGCGTTCGCCTCGGCGAAGGATTATTTCGCTTGGCTTGACGGTGATAGCGATAAATCGTGGGCAAGCTTTGCGACGGAGGAAATCGCTAATTATATCAAAGCAAGCGTAGCGGTGACCGCTGACGAGTACGAGATAATCGCAGGCGAAAGCATAACCGTGACTGCAAACACGGCTTGGCTGAAAGAAACGACGCTTAAAGAAAAAGTGGACGGAGTAACTTATTCTTTTGATTTTGAAAGCGGTCAGGGCGTTATTACGGTAGACGAAAACGTGCCCCAAAAAACGACTTTTACGGTCAAATCGGCTACGACGACGGGCGAGATAGTGGAAGTGACTTTTACCGTCGCGCGCAAGCTTAAATATACGCTTGCTCCTATCGGCGACGTGGAAATCAACGGCGGAGAAAGTGATTTTACGATTGACCTTTGCGGATACGCGACCAACGGCGTTACCGACGTCTTATTTAACGACGCTTCGTTCCCCGTTGGCTCGTGGAGAGAGCAAAACGGTAAAATTATTATTCAAAAGGACAAAATCAAAGCGTTTTACGGCGAGGGCGTGATCACGATCGTTTCACAGCCCCTTGGCAACGAGGACGAGAAAAATAGAACGCTTATCACCACTGGCGTGACGCTCGTTACTAAATTCATAAATAGCCTTGACGACCTAAATAATATGAAAAAGTATTCTGCGCATACGCAGGCGCATACTTGGACGCTTTGGGGTAGTAAATTTACTGAGGACGAATGGCACGGACACTTCGTCTTGGCTAAAAACCTCGAGCTGGGCACGGGCGAGGTTACGAGCAAGAAGGATAACAACATTAGTCGTATTTGGGATGAGGGCGACGCAGGCTTTTACGGCACGTTTGACGGACGCGGTCACTATATAAAAGGTGGCGTTTACGCCAATGGCGGAATCCTTGGTCACGGTAACAAGCAAGCGGTCGTTAAAGACGTAGCCTTCGTTGATGTAGCGCTGGGCGAAAACGCTTGGTCCGGCGTAATCGCAACTTCCTTTTGGGGAAAAATAGAAAACGTTCTCGTAACGATAGCTACTGACAATCGAAAAAACGGCGAGGGCGGTGCGCTGATAGTAAACGGTGCTGGCAACTTTACCGCTAACAATATTATCGTATACGACAAGGGTGGTAGAACGAAAGAAAACGCAGGTCAGCTTTCTTCATACGTTAATCACCAAAGCTACGGTAAAGGCGCTAACGTATATATCTTTACGAATTACTACGTATCGCAGGAAAAGTACGAAAGCATTTGCCATATCGAGCCTATTGCCCTCGGCACGACGCTAACTGGCGCAGGCGTAGACAAGTCTGCTTTCGACGCTAATATTTGGGATTTAAATGGAGACGAGGCTAAGTTCGTTTCTATGAACTAATAGTGCTAATTTTGAAACGAAAAACGCTAAAACTTCATCAAAAAGTCAATATTTGAAAATTATTTATAGAAAAGTGATAGGAAAACCGCAATATAGTATTGTATAATTATAATAACGATAAAAAAATTAAATCGGAGGAAAAATATAAATGGCTTGCAAAAAGAAAGACAGCTTGAGCATTATGGACGAATTCAAGAATGCTCCCGCTAAAGAAGAAATCAAATCGGGTAGAAAATTGCGCGTAGGTATTATCGGTACGGGTTGGATTGCCGACGCTCACGCAAACGAAATGCTCAAAATGGAGGACGTTGAAATCGTTGCTCTTGCCGACCTCGTTCCCGGAAAAGCAAAGGCTTTTGCTGAGAAGTGGAATCTTACGGATGCAAGATGCTATCTTTCGCACAAGGAGCTTCTTGACGCGGAAACGGACCTTGATGCCGTATCCGTTTGTACCTATAACCGCACGCACGCAGAGTGCAGTATTTACGCGCTTAAAAAGGGCGTAAACGTTCTTTGCGAAAAGCCTATGTCCGTTACTCTTGACGAGGCAGTTGAGATGAGAAGAGCGGAAAAGGAAAGCGGTAAAATCCTTTCTATCGGATTCCAGCCCAGAATGGATCCTAATATGAAGAAAATCAAGGAAATCGTAGAGTCGGGTATCCTTGGCGATATTTATTACATCCAGACGGGTGGTGGCAGAAGAAGAGGTATTCCCACGCCCTTCGGCACTTCCTTTATCGCTGACGAAACGGCAGGTATCGGTGCTATGGGCGATATCGGATGCTATTCGCTCGATATGGTGCTCAACGCTATCGGTTATCCCAAGCCCCTTACCGTAAGCGGTTACAAGTCCGCTTGGTTCGGTAAAGATCCCAACTACTGCGGATACGCAAAGGATAAGAGAGAAGAATATTCCAAAGCGTTCACCGTTGACGACTTCGCAGCAGGCTTTATTCGTCTTGAAGGCGGAATCATCCTTGACTTTAGAATCGCTTGGGCAATGAATCTCGACACCCCCGGCGACACCATTATTATGGGTAAGAAAGGCTCGCTCCGTATCCCCTCGACCGAGTGCTGGAACGGCTCGGTAGGCGGACCTATGAAGATTTACAGCGAAATGGCTGAATCTCAGGTTGAAACTGTAATACCCATTATCGCTCCCCCTGCAAACGGCGTATTCTACGAGAAAATCCGTTCCTTCTTCGACGCAATTATTACGGGCGGAAAATCTCCCGTTTCTACCGCTGAAATCATTATCAATCAGGCGATTATCGACGGTATTATCAAGTCCGCAGAGGCAGGCAAGGAAATCACTATCGAAATTCCCGAGGTATAATTATGGAAAAGCTTAATATCGGTATCCAGCTTTATTCGCTCCGCGAAGAAATGGAAAAGGATATGGACGCTACGCTCAAAAAAGTAGCTGAAATGGGCTACGACTGCGTAGAATTCGCAGGTTTTTGCGGTAAAAGCGCCAGCGAAGTAAAGGCGCTTTGCGAAAAATATAACCTTAATCCCATCTCCGTTCATCAGTCTATCGATCCGTATTTAGAGGAGGAGAGCGCAAAACAGATGGTTGCGTACCTCAAAGAAGTGGGCATTAAGCACAGCGTAGTTCCCTGGATGGATAAAACCGTTTTCCACGACGAGCAAAAGTACGCACAGTTCGTTGCCCAGCTTAAAAAGACGGGCGAATTCTTAAAAGAAAACGGCATTACGCTTGGTTACCACAACCACGATTTTGAGTTTGAGAAAGAGGGTGACGAGTATATTCTCGACCGTCTTTACACCGACGTTGACGAAACGCTAATTAAGCCCGAGCTTGATCTTTGCTGGGTTAAATACGGTGGCGAAGATCCCGTAAAATACGTTAATAAGTACGCTGACCGTAGCGAGCTCGTTCATTTTAAGGACTTCTACGCGACTGAAATGGGCGGTGGCGCTGTTTACGCGCTTATTGACGAGAACGGTAAGGAAATCGAAAGAAAGAAAACGCAGGCTGAGACGGCGTTCAAGTTTATGCCTCTTGGTAAGGGCGTTCAGGACTTCGAGCCTATCGTTGACGCTGTAAAGAAGAGCAAAATCTCGTACGTAATCTACGAAAAGGATCAATGGTACGACGGCGATCCCTTTGAGGACGCACGCATCAGCCGCCAGTATCTCAAAGAAAAGTTTGGTCTTTAATTAAAGTAAATACTTAAAAATTAAAACTCCCTTGGGTTAAAGCCTGAGGGAGTTTTTGTTTTATTCCGTTACGTTTACTTTGACTAAGTTTTTAATAGTTCCGTTAAGTTCTAATAGTTTACCGTCAGAGCCTTCAGTTAGCGTTTGCCGTACGTTATCTAATAAAAGCGTGTCCACGGTTACGTCCTTTTCGATTTTAAGTAGAGAAGTGTTTGTTTTTACACTTTCGTAGCGGTAAATATTCTTAAAAGCAATTTTGCCGATATTTATATCGTTAAAAAGCCAAATAACGGGAAGAGTTTCAATAGCGCCTTCTTCCCAAAGTGTAAAGCAAGAATTATCAAGCGGTGTGCTACTTTTGTTTGCACGAACGTTTTCTATAACGATATCGTCGAACCAGTTTCGCGTGTCGCTTGGGCGAGCGTAGTGGTGACCTAAAAGGAGGGCGTTATGACGGTAATCGCCGTAAACCCCGTCAACTTTTATTTGCGTTAACGGGTAATTTCCACAGGACAAAAGTCTTACACCCGAATAGCCGTTATTTGCGGTAACGTTACGAATAGTTATATTTTTAATTTCGCCTTCGCTACATTCGGCGTGTTGCTCGTCAACGGGCGTTAGTGAAACCATATCGTCGTTAGTCGTGCCCGACAAATTTTCAATTACTCCTTCACGAGCAGGGCCGTTAATATGCACGCCGTCGGTACAGCCGTAGTGCCAGTTGTAATCAAAGAAGATATCTTTTACTATAAAATCCACGGTATCGCCTATTTGTATTCCGTATCCGTTGGGATTGCGAACGGTCAAATCTTTCAGCGTTATTTTATCTACGTGGCAAAAACGAATTAGTTTTCCACTATATCTATCGGGATCATACGAAAAATCGTTTCTATGTTCTATTAAGTCGTAGCAGTCAAATCCTTGGTTATCCGAGTTGCCGTCAAAAATTCCACCTATTACTTGGATATTATAGTCCCTGCCACCACCTCTGAAATGCTCGTTTTCAATAAGCGCGCATCTTGCGTTATCTTTCAGAATAAGCTTAGCGTTTGGCGCTAAAATAAATGTAGTGTCAGAATGAATAATAAGCGTTTTGGAAATAAAATAATCGCCGTTATCTATCGTAACGATTCCGCCTTCGTCCAGTAAATCCTGAATTTTTTTGGTATCGTCTTTTTGTTTGTCGTTATAAAGATTCATATTGCGCTCCCGTGCATTTATCCGCATTTTTAATAATAATATATAAATTCGTCCGTGTCAACTAATTTTAACGGCAATGAAAAAAAGTGGAGCGTTGTACGAAAAAGAGGGGTTATTTTTTTATATTATTATCATAACCGTAGTGGCGCAGGCATATATTTTTAATAGCCTGCGTTTTTTAAGCGTGTAATCGTTTTTATTAGACGGAAAGTAACTAAAAGCGACGAAAAATTGAAATACGGGGCAAAACGGATTTTGCGCTTGTATGCTATAATGGGAGTGTAAGGAAGATGAAGTTTCTGATCCTTAAAAAAAGAAGAATAGTTGCCTTTTTTTTGTGTGCGATTGCACTCGTGGTTTCGTTTGCCACTATGTGGCATAGCGGCGCTCACGTAGTCATGGCAGGACGCACCACGCGTAAACTTCCTATATACTGCGTGGACACGAACGAGCCTAATATCGCGCTTACTTTTGATGCGAGTTGGGGCGCGGACAAGACGCTCAAAATTTTGGAAATTTTGCAAAACTACGATATACGTGCTACCTTCTTTTGTGTGGGATTCTGGGCAGAAAAGTACTCTGATACGCTCAAAAAACTGTCGGAAAGCGGAAGAATGGAAATAGGCACGCACTCAAACACGCATCCTCATTTAAATAAGCTTTCGAGCGAGCAAATCGCAACCGAGCTTGATACGTCAATCTCTATCATTAAGGGTATCACGGGCAAAGAAATTACTCTTTTTCGTGCGCCCTTTGGCGAGTATAGCGACAAGGTGTTATCGGTGGCGGAAGGCAAGGGGCTTTTTACTATTCAATGGGACGTGGATACGCTGGACTGGAAAGGATTGTCCGCTGGACAGATTAGCGCGAGAGTACTTAAAAAGGCAAATAAAGGAAGTATAGTTTTGATGCATAACGACGGCGAGCATACGGTTGAGGCTTTGCCACTTATTATTGAAGGATTGAAAAACAAAGGTTATAACTTCGTGTGCGTTTCCGACCTTATTTATAAGGAAAATTACGAAATTGACCACACGGGGAAACAAATACGCATAGAAGGATAGGTGCAAGATGAACTTGGAAAATTATTCGGCAAACAACAAAGTGTACTTAACGGGCGAGGTGCTTACCACTCCAAAGTATTCTCACGAGCTTTACGGCGAGGGCTTTTACGAATTTTTCGTTAGCGTACCTCGGCTTAGCGGTCAGCGCGACGAACTACCCGTAACCGTGTCCGAACGGCTTATGCTGGGAACGGATCTAACGGTAGGCAATAAGGTCACTATCGACGGGCAATTCCGCAGTTACAACAAGCTTGAAAACGAGAAAAGTAAACTGATGCTCACAATTTTCGTCCGTGACTTTTTAGAAAACGACGAGGACGAGCAAAACCCCAACGTAGTTGAACTGAACGGCTACGTTTGCAAACCGCCCGTGTACCGCACGACGCCCTTTAACCGTGAGATTTGCGACCTTTTGGTTGCCGTCAACCGTGGCTATAACAAGTCCGATTATATTCCCTGCATTGCTTGGGGTAGAAACGCGCGTTTCGTGCGCCACGCTTGCGTAGGGCAAAGCATAAGCATCAGCGGACGGATTCAAAGCAGAAAGTACAACAAAAAATTAGACGACGACAGAGTGGAAGAGCGTACTGCGTACGAACTGTCCGTCAACAAAATTACTTGCGACTACATAAGCGACGAAACCGCCTCCACGAGTGACGAGTGAAATCAAGCGTTTTGTGTAAAAATCTAATCGTTTTGTTTATTGAAAAAAACTCTCTGATATCGTATAATTTAGTTATACTTTGTCGTGAGGTGTAATATGATAACTTCTGAAGATATTAAAAGGGAGGCAAAAAGATTAGGCGCGGATATCGTGGGTATCGGTTCGATTGACCGTTGGAGTACGGCTCCGTCGCAAATGGATCCCAAACAAATAATGCCAAGGGCGAAGTCTATAATCGCGCTTGGCTTTCGTGTTTTCCGCGGTTCGCTTCGTGGCGTGGAAGAGGGTACGTATTTTTCCAACTATTCAGCAATGGGCTACGGCGGAATTACTTACCTGTATATGCCTATGACCGTAATCAATCTGAGCAAAATGATTGAGGACGAGGGATACGAGGCAGTACCTATGGGCCATCAGTCCGACTGGCGCGCAATCGACGGCAACGGCTATTTGTTTGAAAATTACGCCCGTCCCGTAGCGGAAGGAAAGGCCGTTCCCGACGTTATGATCAGTATGAGAATCGCGGGATTTTTGTGCGGACTGGGCGAAATAGGCTATTCGAAAATGTTACTCACGCCCGAGTTTGGTCCGCGAGTAAGAATAGGTATTATCATAACGGATATGGAGCTTGAACCCGATCCGATTATGAAGCCCGGTACGCTTTGCAACAGATGTATGGCGTGCGTTAGGGAGTGCCCCAGCGGCTGTATTCCTGCCGATAAGACTATAAAAGACAACGTTGGCGGTTACGAGCTTGAATGGGCGGACGTTGATATGAACAAGTGCGACCAGACCTTTATCGGTGCTGAACGCGTAGCCGAAGGTGAAACGGGCGATTATATCCCCGGCTCAACGGACTGGAAGCCTGCGTCCTTCTCGCCCTTCTATCACAAGCCCAGAAATCTTTATATCTCTGGTAAAGCGATTTGCGGTGCAAGTGGCTGTACGAGAGCGTGTATGATAAGCTTGGAGCGCCGTGGCGTGCTTAAAAATAAATTCCACAGTCCGTTCAGAACGAACAAGCCTTGGAGACTTGACTGGTCCGAAGAGGGTATTGCAAAGGATAAGCCCGCATCCTACAAAGCGCCGTACGAAGGCTTGAATTCAGTCAACTCTAAATGTGACGAAGATTCCACCACCGATTAATTATGAAATACGCAGTAGGATTTCAGTTGTACGAAGAGGGCGAAGAGCCCTTTTCTCAAATAGTGTACGATTATCGCCAAAGCATCAGCGAGGTTTTCTTTGCGTGGCAGGATATTCCGTCGGGCCGTAGCGTTATTGCAACGCGTAACGGCTATACGGACTGGGACGCGCAACGCAGAACGGAAGAGGAACTGCAAAAAATCAAGAGCTTAGGAATTAAGCTCGACCTGTTGTTTAATGCAAATTGTTACGGCGAGCAATCACTCTCTAAAAGCCTTGAAAATAAGATTATTTCAGTAATAGAATACCTTGGCGCAATAGACTGCGCGGTTGATATCGTAACTACCGCCTCGCTATTCGTGGCGCACGTCGTAAAAAAGCATTTTCCGCAAATAGAAGTGCGCTCGTCCGTTAATATGAAACTGGGTAGAGTTAACGCGCTTGAGCAGGTTGCGGACTTGTTTGACTCCTACCATATCCAAAGGGAGTATAACCGCGATATAAACTACCTTAAAAAGATCAGATCGTGGGCGGATGCTAATGGCAAAAAAATTATTATGCTCGCTAATAGCGGCTGCTACGCTAACTGCGCAGGGCAAATTTTCCACGATAACCTCGTGGCGCACGAAACGCAAATTTCCATGCAAAAAAACGCGGACGATTTCAATCCGCTCGTTTGCAGAAGAATGCTTCGTGACCGCGAAAAATGGCATACGCTTTTACAAAACACTTGGATTAGGCCCGAGGATATCAATAATTACGAGGGCGTAGTTGACGTGGTAAAACTTGCTACGAGAATGCACGCGCTACCTGGAATGGTAGTGGGTGCGTACGCAAGGGGCTATCATATAGGCAACACTTTGGACTTGTTAGAGCCAGGTCTTGGTGAATTACTGTCGCCGTATATAATAAATAATCAGGCTTTTCCCGAAGATTGGTTTACAAAAACTTCAAAATGTGGTAGAATGTGCGAAGAGTGTAACTATTGCAAAAGCGTTTTGCAAAAAGTACTGCTAAATACCGTTGGGGGAAAGAAAAATTGATAAGTTCGTGTAGCGAAGAAAACTTGCTCGTCAAAAATATTTCCGTGATTTTTGGCAAACGACCGCCAAAATTAGGTGCGGACCGTAAAAAAAACGGCAGAATTTCGCACGGTTTTTTCTTTCTTCGTAGCGGTCAGTCGCGCTTTTTTGACGAGGACGGCAAAAGCTTTTGCGTTAAAGCAGGCGAGCTTGCCTACCTTCCGCGCGGTTATAAATACGCTATGCGGTATGAGAGCGAAGTGAACGATTTCGTTTTGGTGAACTTCGATTTTGAAAACTTCAGCGACTTTCTGTTTTATGACGCAGGCGTCGTAACGAAAGAAAACGAACGGGTTGCAGGCGTTATAAACGAGTTTGAGCAAAACGGTAGTAGCGAACATCCACTCGCAGTTTTTAAGCGAAAAGAACTGTTTTACAAGCTTTTAGGCTTGCTTTACGAATTAAGTAACGCGCAAACGGCAAGCAAAACTTCTTATTCGCAGATACGCGCAGGGGAGTATTTGCTTGGTCAAACTTATCTTGAAAATTTGCCTATTTCGCAATACGCAAGCGCGTCTAATTTAAGCGTTAGCGAATTCAGAACGATTTTCAGAAAAAAATACGGCACTTCACCTGTGAAATACCGTAATAATTTGCGTATCGAAAGGGCTAAATCACTTCTTAAAAGCGGTGAGTACACCGTCAGCGAAGTGTGTTATTTGTGCGGTTTTGACAACTTAGGATATTTTTGCAGGCATTACAAAAAGGCTACGGGCGAAACTCCGAGTAGCACCCAAAAGAATAATCAATAAAAAAAGAGCAAGACTTAATGCTTCGGGCTCTTAAGGACAGTTTTTAAGAATTAAGAATTACGAGCATTGCGAAGGCGAAGAAAAATACGAGAACATTTCGGTGTTTCTCGTATTTTTCTTTTTTACACATTTGCAGATTTTCCGTCTTTATAGTACA
>JAGAPD010000039.1 GCA_017623435.1 Clostridia bacterium | reverse complement strand
CGTTATTACCATTATACCAAGTGCAAAGAACAAAAGCTTGGTTGTCATCTTGAGCGGAGTGAGCGTAGCGAACGCAGTCGAAACCCGAAGGGCAAACGGCGACGCCGTTTGGATCTAACGGGTGTATAGGCGTAATCAGTATATGATAAGCCAATTTCGTTTATACGCCGTTTAGATTCTTCACTTCGTTCAGAATGACAAGTGGGGGGTATAGGCTGTACGGTTTTATCGTAGGGGCGGATAGTATCCGCCCGTATACCGCTCGGTCAAAGGCGTCGGCGTAGGTCACAAACCCGTACACTATATTTCAAGCCTACGGATCAGGCTGTGCCTGTCTACGAAACACCCTTTGGGTGCGCGCGAGATTCTTCGCGACGCTCGAGAATGACAGCGCGCGCAAAATTACGACCACACCACACGGTCAAACCTATTTGCATAGGTCTTAAAATTGTAAAGCTTTGCCCAAGCCTACGGATCAGGCTGTGCCTGCCTACTATAAATCCGTCTTTGACGGTTGACAAAAAAGAGAGAGTATTGTATAATCAAAATATGACGGACAGAGAAAAAACAATAATCGCAATAGCGACGGGTGCGTCGGCAGGCGCAATCGGAATAATAAGGATTAGCGGTAAGGACGCGATTGAGGGCGTAAAAAAGGTGTTTGACTTCAAAAACGCCCCACCACGCACTATGACTTACGGAAAAATCGACGCAGGCGGATACACCGATAACTGTATGGCGGTGTACTTTACTTCGCCCAATTCCTTTACGGGCGAGGACAGCGTGGAAATTTACTGTCACGGCTCGTTCGCGCTTATGAACGGTATCGTCGACTACCTCGTTGAAAACGCAGGCTTTGCGTACGCAGAGGGCGGTGATTTTACCGCGCGTGCGTTTTCTAACGGCAAGATCGATCTTACGGAGGCGGAAGGCGTTTACGACATAATAAACGCCCAAACTCAAGCGGAAGTAAGGGGAGCGTACTCGCTCCTTTCGGGCGGACTAAAACAAAAAATCACCGATATCCAAAGCGATATTTTGTTTGCAAGAAGTAAAATCGAAGCGCCTATCGACTATCCAGAAGAGGACGTAGAGGAGCAGACCGCGGACGAGGTTAAAAAGGATATTGATTTGGTTAAGAAAAAGCTTAACGCGCTTTTGGACGGATACAGAAACGGACGGCTCATTCGCGACGGAATTTCCGTTGCGCTCGTTGGTAAGCCGAACGCGGGTAAAAGCTCGCTATTAAACGCTATGGTAGGGTACGAGCGCGCAATCGTTACCGAGGAAAAGGGTACTACGCGCGACACCATCTCCGAAAGCTATATTTATAAAGGATTAAGGTTCAATCTCACCGACACCGCAGGACTTCGCGAGGCGCAATCTCTCCCCGAGCAAATGGGTGTTGAGCGCGCTATTAAGACGGCGAAAGAAAGTGATATCGTGCTTATCGTCACCGAGGACGGCAACACGGCTGAGTTCGTTTCCGCGTTAGAGGGCGAGGGCAGAAAAATTATTATCGTTAATAATAAGAGCGATATAAGAGGAAAAAAAGAAGGCGTTAGCGTAAGCGCAGTCACGGGCGAGGGCTTGGACGAACTAAAAGAAATTATATTGAAAGAAAGTGGCGTCGTTACGGGCGGAGGAGTTTCGCTCAATAATCGCCGTCAGTACGAAAGCGCAAAGACCGCTTTGACGCATATTGAGCGCGCAAGCGACAACGTTTTATCTATGCCTCTCGAGCTAATTTCGTCCGACCTCTATGACGCTTATACCGCGCTTGGTAGAATTACGGGCATCACGGGTAGCGACGCTTTGGCGAACGAGATTTTTAAGCATTTCTGCGTAGGAAAATAAAACATATAAAATAAGGTTAAATTATGACGATTAAAGAAGTAGCAATCAATAAAAAAGCGCGTTTTGACTATTTCATTGAAGAAACGGTCGAAGCAGGAATATCCTTGACGGGAGCGG
>JAGAPD010000038.1 GCA_017623435.1 Clostridia bacterium | reverse complement strand
CCTCCGCTAGCCGAGCCTACGTAGTAGGCGACCGCCACGAAGTATCGTCCACCAAAAAGACCATCAACAGATGGTCTTTTTTTATACAATAGAGGTACTTACCAAAAGGTAGGTGCTTTTTTCGTAATGGTTGTGGTCGGTTGCCTCCATCTGACGAGGGAGGTGGCACGCGTAGCGTGACGGAGGGAGAGATAGTCTGCTTTATGAAAATTTATACTTGACTTTACGGCGGTGGCGTGGTACAATTAAGAAAACGAATTTTTGAATAGGAAAATGATATGCAATTCTTTGAAATTACTAAAGAAGACGAAGAGCTTATTGAGTTGGCACTTGAAACGCTGAAAAAGAATTTTGACGACGGGATTTATAATCACACGGTTGGTTGCTCGCTTAAATGCGGTAACGGAAAAATTTATAGCGGAGTTAATTGCGACGGGATACACGGCTCGTGCGCGGAATACGTTACGATAGGTACGGCTATTTCGGCAGGCGAGCGTGATTTTGACACGATTGTAGCCGTGCACGAGCACGCTCCTAATAAAGTCCTTGCGCCCTGTGGTAACTGCCGTCAAATGATGGTGGAGTATTGCCCTGAAATCAAAGTTATACTTAACGACGATAACGGAAAACTCATCAAAGTGCGCGCATACGAGCTTTTACCCTTTTCCTATAAACCCATAATCATATAAACGGAGAGAAGTAATGAAAATAATTCAGAGATTTGGCAATGATAATCAGCTTGACGAGAAGTTTATGGATTATTTAATTGCTTGTAAAAACAAATATCCTAATTGCGTTAACGAAGTGTGGCTTACCACCGCGTATGGATTTCCGACCTTAAAAACTCACGCAGAAATTGCGCAAAAGCTTATTGCGGTTGCTGATAAGCTTCGCAAAAACGGTATAGGCGTTTCTATGCAAATTGCAAATACTATAGGCCACGGCGCGTATATGTCGAGACGTGATAACAGCGCGACAAAGGGCGAATTGGCGTCTACGCAGCGTCTAATCGGTGCGGACGGAACGAGGGCTGAACTAAGCTTTTGTTGGAACGACGAGAAATTTTTGCAGTACGTTAAGGAAGAAGTCAAGCTTTATGCAGGGGCGATACAGCCTGATGAAATTTGGATTGACGACGATATGCGAGCTACGAATCACGCGCCCGTTGAAGTGGGTTGCTTTTGTGACGACTGCTTGAAAAGATTTGGCTGGACGGGAAGTCGTGAGCAGCTTTTTGACGAGATTTTACACGGCGACGGTGCTGTAAGAAAGGAATGGAGAGAGTTCGTTTGCGGTGGAATGGCGCGTCTTGTTGCGGAAATATGCAAAACTATTAAAGATAACTCACCAAATACGCGGGTGTGCTTGCAAAACGGACCAAACGGAGTATACTTGGGGCAAGGATATGATTTTATTCTAAACACGATAAACGAGGTGATTGGCAAAGCGCCTGGATACCGTGCTGGAGAGGGCGCGTACGCTGACCATAATCCTAACGACCAAATTATGAAGACGTACTGCCTTGCTTTTCAAAATTCTTTATTGCCCCCGTACGTTGATATTCGCTGTCCTGAAATTGAGAATCTTCCGTTCGTCGTTTCGGGAAAAACTATGCGCGGAACGGCAATGGAGGCGACGCTACATCTTGCAAGCGGAAGCACGTGCTTAAGCTTTTCAATGCTCGGCTATAACGAGCCGGGCGAGTTTTATGAAAAGGGTTTTGAGCTTTTTTCAAAGAATTACGAATACTGGAACGAGCTTGCAAAAGTGTCGAAAAATAGCTACGCAGGCGGAGTTTACTACGCGTATGCAAAGGATGCGCTTGACCGCAAAATAGAAAATAACGAGGGATTTCGCGATTTTAATAGCGAAGAATATAGATTGCCGTTAGGCTTGGTGCGTAACGGGTTGCCCCTTTCTTACGACGAAGTGGCGTGTGACGTAACTTTGCTTTATCCGGAAGTAGCAAAGCGCATGTCTAACGCTGAAATAGAGAAGCTTCTCGCTAAAAACGTTATTTTAGACGGCAAAACCGTGCAGTATATTCAATCTCGCGGAATTGATTTAGGATTTGAAGTGGAAGAATTGACGGAAATGCAAGGCTTGGCGACTTACGAAATTTTCACGGATAATAAAATCAATGCGGTGGGCTACGACGAATATTCCGCAAGCTTCTTTTCGCTGGGAGCAAGAGAGTATTGCCGTTTTGTTTCTTTCCCGTCTGACGCTGAAATTTTGGGTAATTATAAGGACGGATCGGTTTCTACGCTCGTATTTAACACTAAGAAAAAAGGTAAGTGGGCGGTGTTTGGTTACGCGCTGTGGAAGACTACCGTACCTGCTTATATAAAGCAAAGACTATACAACTTAATTGACGCACTTGCGCCTACGTGCGTTCGCGTTTGTCCGCAGTATCAAGCCACGGTTTTTGCCAGAGTGAATAAAATAAACGGTAAAACTATGGCGGTAAGCTACCTAAATCCCACTATTGAAAAGCAGGAAAAAGTTAAACTTTCGTTGAGAAACGTGCAAAGCGAAAAATTCGTTTTAGGTAGTGAAGACGGTTTTTGCGATTTGACGGCAATTAAAAATGGCGACGGGTTTGAAGTGGTTTTACCTTGTGTTCAGCCGTGGTCGGTCGTTACGGTATTTTGTAAGGACTAAATCAGGTGCAATTTAGCACAAAAAGTCAAGAAAACGGACGGAAATTTTGATATAATGTAATCACACGGAGGGACAAAATGGATTGGATAAAAGCAATACAGCGTGCAGTTGATTATATCGAAGATCATATTACCGAGCGCATTGATTATGAAGAAGTGGCAAAGCGCGCGTACTCGTCAAGTTTTCATTTTCAACGCGTTTTTGGAATAACGTGTGGTTATACTTTGGGTGAATACATTCGTATGCGAAGACTGTCGCTTGCCGGTAGCGAATTGCTGACTGGCGAAGTAAAGGTCATAGACGTTGCATATAAGTACGGCTACGAAACGCCCGAAAGCTTTTCACGAGCGTTTTTACGCTACCACGGAATTTTGCCTTCGCAGGTAAAGCGAGGTTGCTTGCTTAAATCCTTTTCCCGTCTCACCGTGAATATTGATTTAGTGGGAGGTAGCACTATGAATTATCGCATTGAAAAACGCCCCCAAATGATTTTGACGGGCTATAAAAAGCGTTTCACGGGCGTGCCAAACGGCGAGGAGCGCGCTAAACAAGAGGAACAGTTTTTTTGTACGACGAGGGCAAAACAATGGCTTTTGCGCGGAATGGCGTGTGGTGAAAGTGCGGAAATCGACTACTGCGTGGTTGATAATATCGGCGACGACGGATACGATTTTTATATCGCGTCCCGTCTTGACGACTGGGGCAGAGAGGTTATGTACGACCACTCGGTTACGGGCGTTGAGTTTATGGAAGATATGGGGTTTGAGGAAATAGTAATTCCCGAGCGCACTTACGTCGTTTTTGAGACGGACAAAATGAAACGTCCTATCGGTGCGTACGTTGATATTCGTAGAAAAATCGTTCAGGAATGGTTGCCCTCAGCTGGCTACGTTTTTTCCGAAACACCTATGCCTGAGAGTATGGGTAAGCGTTATCTTTTTGACGAAGGGCCTGAAGTCGTCGTTTTGCACTGGGCGAGAAAACCTAATTCTCAGGACAGATTCGTGGAAATTTGTTTGCCCATTAAGGAAGTATAATATATAAGGAATAATAATGGACGAAGTTATCAAGCATTACGACAAATTAATAGAGGAAAATAACGATCCCGTTTTTGACTCTCCTATGCTTAAAGAGTATATGGACGGCTGGGACGGACAGCGTTTTATTGACGAAATGAGGCTGGATAGAGGAAAGTCAGTTTTGGAAATAGGATGCGGAACGGGTAGACTTGCTGTACGCGTTTGTCCCCTCGTCCGCTCGTTTACGGGCGTTGATATCTCGCCAAAAACGGTAGAGAGGGCAAAGGAAAACCTCAACGCGTTTTCTGCAAACGTAATTTTGGGTGATTTTATGACGCTCGAATTTAAAAATTCGTATGACGTTATATACAGTTCGCTCACTTTTATGCACGTTATAGATAAGAAAAGCGCTATTAAAAAAGCTTATTCTTTATTAAAAGAAGGCGGTATTTTTGCTCTTAGCGTAGATTTAAGCCAAAACACCGTGCTTGACTACGGCTCGCGTAAAATTGCGTTATATCCAAATAACTACGATGAAATATACAAAGATTTTATCAACTGTGGTTTTACGATCTTAAAAGCTTGGAAAACTGACAGGGCAGGAGTTGTTATCGCGCAACGACAAGAATAGAGCATATCGTATGCTTTATTTTTAAAAAATTATAAAAAATTTCTAAAAATATTTGTCGAAAACGCTTGACAATTAAATTCCTATATGGTATTATATGTAGGCTGTCTCGCGAGGGACAGGGAACATTGACAATAGAATAGAAAAAGTGTAACAATAAAAAGCGAATTTGAACACAAAGTCAATTTACGAACAAATTAGTCAGAAAAGAGTACTAAGTT
>JAGAPD010000037.1 GCA_017623435.1 Clostridia bacterium | reverse complement strand
CGCATATAAACCCGTTAGATCCTTCGACAAGCTCAGGATGACACCGTAGTTTGACCAAAGTAAAACACAAAGGTCGTAGTAGCCTCCATCTGTCGAGGGAGGTGGCAGCCAAAGGCTGACGGAGGGAGAGCCACCACAGGTGGTTTCGTAGCCGTCAACGACGGTTTCGCAGGCGCGGAATATTGTGTACGGACGGTAGACCTACACCTACCAATTTGACCACGCGGTAAACGGGCGACTGATAGTCGCCCCTACGATTTACTTTAAGGTGTGGGTATAGTAGCCTCCCTCCGAGAGGGAGGTGGCGCGCGATAGCGTGACGGAAGGAGTAATCGACCTTAAAATAAACGAGTTTTTTTCTTATTCGCGCGTTATTTTGCTAATTTTGGCGAAAAAGCACTAATTTTGCTAATGCGCGCCCTTTTACAACAAAATTTGCTATCATAATCTTACAAAAATCCACGAAAAAAGGAGTAAACGATTATGAAAAAGGAAATGAGTGAAATCAAAAAGCGTGCCCTTCTTGCGAAACAGCGTCTTAAAATGGGGTACTGGCAACAAATGGAGCGTGCGCGTGAGCAAATGGAAAAGGGGAAAGTGGACGAGCGTTCAATTTCTATGATGCAACAGGCAAAAATCAAGCGCGATTTTGCCTTGGCAAGCGATAATCGTAGGGCGAAAATGGACGAGGAGCTTTACCAAAAGGTTTGTTTTATGTTAGACGCTAACCCCGACGAGACCGCGCCTATCGGCAGACTTATCGACAAAGAAGTGTATATGAGCTTGGACGAATGCGGTAAGCAAAAATACGTTCTTGAGTTAAGTAAAAAGTTCCGTGAATTAAGTGAAAGGTATTACTGTGAGCGCGCAAATAAAAGTTGTTAGTATTAGCGTGTTATTTGAGTAATTTTCTTGCATTTTTGCAGTAAATATGATACAATTAAATTACCACCAAAGGTGAACTAACAAACAAGAAATAAAGTTTACAACTTTAAGACCTACGCCAACGCTTTTGACCGTTCAAAAACGGGCGATTCGGGAATCGCACCTGCAAGAATGAACGGCTTATACACCCACTTGTCATTGCGAGGAGCGAAAGCGACGCGGCAATCTCAAAAGATTAAGCGAAGAATCTCGCGCGCCGTCAACGACGGTTTCGTAAACTCACCCTCTTTAACTGACCAAACGAATAAAAACTAAGGACTAATCTATGAATTTTGACTTAACAACGCTAAATCAAGAACAAATAAAGCCCGTGCTTGATACGGAAGGCGCAGTTTTGGTAACCGCAGGAGCAGGTAGTGGAAAGACCAGACTTTTGACGCACAGAATCGCCTATCTTATCAAGGAAAAGGGAGTAAAGCCCTACAATATTTTGGCGATTACTTTCACGAACAAGGCGGCTAACGAAATGCGTGAGCGCCTTGACAAAATGGTGGAGAGCGCCAGTAGCTTGTGGGTGTTTACCTTCCACGCGCTTTGCGTAAGGATTTTAAGAAAATTCATAGCAGGGCTTGGTCAGGGGTATAATTCTAACTTTTCAATTTACGGCGAGAGCGAAAAAGAGCATTGCATAAAGCGAATTCTTAAGAATATGGAGCTTGAAGAGGATATCGTAAAGGAAGTTATTAGCTCCATATCCGACGCAAAAAACCAAGGACTTTCGCCCGACGAGTACAAAAAGGCTAATTCCTGGCGCAACCATATCGACGTAATTGCAAAAGCGTACTTTGAGTATGAAAAAGAATTGAGAAAAAGCAATTCGCTTGACTACGACGACCTACTTAACAAGGCGTATTACCTTCTTCGCACCAACGACGAGGCGAGAGAGTACTATCAGGACAAATTCCACTATATCCACGTAGACGAGTTTCAGGATACTAACACCGTGCAGTATAATATCGTAAGGATACTGGCGGTAAAGCACGGTAACGTTTTCGTCGTGGGCGACGAGGACCAGAGTATTTACGGCTGGCGTGGCGCAAATTACGCTAATATTTTTGATTTTGAGCGTGATTTTAAGTGTAAATCGTATAAATTAGAGCAAAATTACCGTTCTACCAAAAAAATTCTGGCGCTTGCTAACAAGATAATCAAAAATAATAAGGAGCGTAAGGACAAAACGCTTTGGACGCAAAACGCGGACGGCTCGGGCGTTATTTATTACGACGCGCGCTCGGACGGCGACGAGGCGGATTTCGTTATAAAAGCGATAAATTCGCTATCTAACACGGGCAGATATAAGCTTTCCGACTTTGCCGTTTTAATGCGTATAAACGCGCTTTCGCGTAGCTTTGAAGAACGCCTTATTTCCTACGGCGTGCCTCACAAAATTTACGGTGGCTTTAAGTTCTACGACAGAAAAGAGGTCAAGGATTTACTTGCGTACCTCAAAATTTTAGGCAACCCCAACGACGTTGAGGCGATAGCGCGAATTATTAATTTTCCTAAGCGCGGTATAGGCGAGGGCACGGTGAAACAGCTGATAAACTATTCCGCAGTAACGGGGCAAAGCTTGTTTGAAGTAATTTACTCTATAGAAACTAATCCCGACCTTCCTAATGGCGTTATTAAGAAAGTTTTGCCCTTTTCTAACGTACTACAATGTATGAAAAAGGCGAAATCTACGGGTGCAAGCTTGTACGAGCTGACGCGCTATATCATAAAACTGATTGGCTTAAAAGAGTATTACAGCGAGGATACGGAGGAAAACGAGACGAGAAAAGCGAACGTTCGCGAGCTCGTGAATAGCATTCAGCAGTTTGAACAAAGCAATCCGTCCGCAGGTCTTGACGAATACTTGCAACAAATCTCGCTATATAGCGACCTTGATGAAATGGACGACACGAACGAATGAGTTCATCTTGCCACCATTCACTCGGCAAAAGGTCTTGAATTTAAGGTTGTGTTTATCGTGGGACTGGAAGAGGGCGTTTTTCCAGACTCTCGCCGTGCTATGTCTAATAGCGAGATGGAAGAGGAAAGACGACTTATGTACGTAGCGATTACGCGTGCAAAGGAAAGACTTTATCTTTCGTGGGCAAAGTCGCGCTTTAAGTTTGGTTCGCGTCAGGACTGCTTGCCCAGCGCTTTTTTGCGCGAGGGTGGATTTATCGAGGACGCTCCTAAAAAGCGCATCTACGACGAATATTCGCCTTACGACAGCGTGCCAAAGTATAGTAGTACCTACCGTGGCGAACGCGCATACTCAAGCGCAGGCAACGCATATAACCGCGAGGAAGTTCCCGTTTATAGCGCTTCGCCATCCGTAGTAAGAAAAAGCGAAACCAAGGATTTAAGCAAGTTCAAAGTAGGTACGCGCGTCAGACACAAAAAGTTTGGCGAGGGCGTAATTATCTCGATTGACGGAAAGTTGGGTAACGTAAACGCGCAAATCAAGTTTTCTTTCGGTACGTTAAAGCTTGCACTTGCATACGCACCCTTGGAAATAGTAGAGTAGAGATAAAAAAGAACTTTTCCATTTTTGGAAAGTAAAAAATATTGAGAATTTTTACATAGATAGTAAAAAGTGAGGTCAGTATGGACGATCAAAAAAGGATGAGCGAGCTCGTTGAACTACTTAACGAGTACGCGTATCACTATTACGTCCTCGACGAGCCTATCGTCGCGGACAAGCAGTACGACGAGCTTTATAACGAACTTCTTGCGCTTGAAAAAAAGACGGGCGTAGTTTTGCCACATTCTCCCACCACAAAAATCGGTGGTGAGCCTATAAAGGAGTTTAAGCCTCATACGCACCTTCACAAGCTTTACAGTTTAGACAAGTGCAACAGCTACGAGGAGCTTATCGAGTGGGATAGCAAAATCAAAAAAACAGAGCCGAATGCTGAGTACACGCTTGAATACAAGCTTGACGGACTAACGCTTTGCTTAACCTACGACGACGGGTATTTCGTAGGCGCTGCAACGCGAGGAAACGGCGAGACGGGTGAGGATGTAACCGAGCAGGTACGCACCATAAAATCCATTCCGCTTTCCGTCCCCTACAAGGGAAAATTCGAGGCGCAGGGCGAAGGAATTATGCGACTTTCCGCGCTGAAAAAATATAACGAAACGGCAAGTGAACCGCTCAAAAACGCGCGTAACGGGGTAGCAGGAGCAATAAGAAATCTTGATCCAAAGGTTACCGCGTCGCGTAATCTCGACGTCATTTTTTATAACGTAAACTACGTCGAGGGCAGAGAAATTTTGTCGCAAAAAGAAAACATCACTTTCCTTCGCGACAACGGCTTTAAGACTGAAACGCTATTTTGCTCAAACGATATGAATGAAATCATTTCCGCAATAGGACGCGTTGATAGGCCAAGCCTTGACTATCTTATTGACGGAATGGTAATCAAAATTAACGACGTTGGTACGCGAGGGAGGTTGGGATATACGGACAAATTTCCGCGCTGGGCGATGGCGTATAAATTCGAGGCGGAGGAAACGACTACGATTTTGTCGTCGGTTGAGTGGAACGTAGGACGAACGGGAAAACTCACGCCCTTAGCGCACCTTGAGCCCGTTGAGCTTTGCGGAGCGACGATAAGAAAAGCAACGCTAAATAACTACGGCGACATTTTGCGTAAAAAGGTTAAAATCGGCTCACGCGTGTTTATCCGTAGATCCAACGACGTAATCCCTGAAATTCTGGGAGTAGCGGAAGATAACGGCGGAGTGGAAATTACCGCGCCCACCGTTTGCCCCTCGTGCGGAAGTGCGCTTTATCAGGAGGGCGCGCATATCTTCTGTCCTAACGAGCAAAACTGCCCACCGCAGATTACGGGCAGACTTGAACATTTTGCGGACAAGGAATGTATGGATATCCGCGGAGTTAGTGAAAAGGTTATCCAGCAACTTTACGAAGTTTTGGGTGTTCGTGAGCTAACCGACGTTTACTCGCTTACGGCAGAGGATTTAGCAAAGCTTGACGGCTTTAAGCAAAAGAAGATTGAAAACTTTCTTGCCTCCGTTGAAAAGAGTAAATCGGTCACGCTCGATCGCTACGTAAACGCGCTGGGAATTGAAAACGTGGGCAAAAAGTGTGCGCGCGACTTAGCGCAAGCTTTCGGCTCGATTGACGCTCTTGCAAGCGCAACTTACGACGATCTTATCGCAATCGAGGACGTGGGCGAAGTAGTTGCCAACTGTATTCTGGACTTTTTTGCTAAACACAAAGCGCTTATTGAGAAGTTCAAAGCAATAGGCATAAACCCCACCTTTGAAAAGAAAAGCGTGAGCGGAGCGCTCGTAGGTAAAATATTCGTGCTGACGGGTACGCTGCCCACTTTAGGCAGAAGCGAGGCGAGCGAAATGCTACTTTCCGTCGGTGCAAAGGTTTCTTCGTCCGTATCAAAGAACACCGATTTCGTGCTTGCCGGCGAGAGTGCAGGCTCAAAATTAGACAAAGCAAGGGCGCTTGGCGTAAAAGTTATTGATGAAAATGAGTTTTTAGCTATGCTAAACAGTTGAATTTTCGCAAAATCAATGCTATAATATAATATATGAAGTTTGGTAAATTAACAACTAGCGAGTTAAACGATAACGTAATTAAACTCCTTCATAGTGCGCGCGCGGAGGTTTTAGCGTCTGCGAAAATAGGCGAGGATTGTGCCGCCCTTGATTTAAGCGGAATAATTCTCGTATCCTCCGATCCCATAACGGCGCAAATGGAACTGGATAAATTAGGTGCACTGTGCGTCAGCGTTTGCTGTAACGATATCTCGGCTAACGGCGGTCAGCCCGTTGCAATGACGGTTACTTTGCTTATGCCACCCACGTTTAGCGCAACGGACGTAGGCGTGATTATGAAAAGCGCGAGCGAAAAGGCGAGTGAGCTTGGAGTGGATATCGTAGGCGGACATACCGAGTTTACCGACTGCGTAACCCGTCCCGTAATCAGCGGTACGGCTATCGGCAAAGCGGAAAGATTACTGCTCAAAAGCGGACTAAAAGTGGGCGACAAGCTTTTGGTTACGAAGGACCTTGCGATGGAAGGCACTTGCATTTTAGCGGAAAAGTCGCGCGTTCAGTTTACGGAAAGCGAAAAGGTAAAGCTTTTGCAAATGAACGAAAGTTTGGACGTTAACCGTGAGAGCAAGCTTTTAAGCGGGCTTGACTGTGTCAGCGCAATGCACGACGTAACCGAAGGAGGAATTCTGGGCGCGGTTGCTGAAATTTGTATCAACGCAAACGTGGGCGCAACCGTTTACGAAAAGCTTATGCCCGTAAACGAAATCACCAAAAAGGTGTGCGCGAGCCTTAAGGTTGACGCTCTTCGTCTCATTTCAAGCGGCAGTATGCTAATCGTAACGAGCGACGAACGAAAAGTGGAAAATATTCTCTCTATTCACGGAATTAAAGTGACGTGCATAGGTCAGGTCACGGAAAAGGAAATTAAACTGATAAAAGCGGACGGCGGTAGCGAAGAAATTGACGTATTGCCCGACGAGCTATATAAATTTTAGGAGTAAACGTAATGAAAAGTATGACAGGGTACGGCAAGTGCGTAACGGTAGAAGAAAACCGTACGCTCACCGTTGAAATGAAATCGGTAAACAACCGTTATCTCGAAATAAACTGCCGTATTCCCAAGGCGTTAGCGCCCTACGAGGACGTAGCAAAGCGCACGATAAAGAAGTATTTAAGCAGAGGCTCGGTTGACGTATTCTTTACCTACGAATCTTCGCAGGACAAGCATATTGAAGTGGACGAAGTAATGGCAAAGGCTTACGTTGACGTAGCGCAAAAGCTGGGTGAAAAGTTTTTGATTAATAACGACCTTTCCACGAGCGATTTGATGCGTATGAGCGGAGTAATAGGCGAAAAGGCGGACGAAGAAAACGCTGACGAGATTCACGCTATCGTAGAAAAAACGGTAGAGGGCGCGGTAAAAGCGCTTGATGCTATGCGCACGGTTGAGGGTAAGACGGCAACGGACGATTTAGCAAGAATAGTTGATAATATCGAGGGTGCTTTAATTAAAGCGGAAACGCGCGCACCTTTGGTGGTAGCGGAGTACAGAGAAAAGCTTCGCACCCGTATTTGCGAGGCGCTTGGCGAGATTGAAATTGACGAAGCGCGTCTTATCAACGAAGTTGCTTTCTTTGCGGACAAAGCGGACATAAACGAAGAAATGAGCAGACTTCATTCGCATATCGCACAGTTTAGAAGTGCGTTTACCTCTAACGCACCGCAGGGAAGAAACCTTGATTTCGTGTCGCAGGAAATGGGCAGAGAAATCAACACGATGGGTTCGAAATCCAACGACGGCGAGCTTACGGCGTTGGTAATTTATATGAAGAACGAGTTGGAAAAAATTAAAGAACAAATCAGAAACGTGGAGTGAGATAGTATGAAGAACAAAGGATTGTTGATTGTAATTTCCGGACCAAGTGGAGCAGGTAAAGGCACGGTTTATAACGAAGTGCTTATTCGTCGCCCTGAGATTGAGCGTTCTATTTCGGTTACTACCAGAGCGCCCAGAAAAGGTGAGGTAGACGGCATACATTACTTCTTTAAGACCGAAGAAGAGTACCAAAGAATGATTGCTAACGGCGAATTTTTGGAAACTGCGGAAGTTTATAACAACTTCTACGGCACGCCCAAAGCGCCCGTTTACGAGAAACTTGCGCTCGGCCACGACGTAATGTTTGAAATCGACACCTTGGGAGCAAAGCAAATAAAGCGTATGTACCCCGAGGCAGTATCCATTTTCATTATTCCGCCTTCGTACGAGACGCTCGAAAAGCGTTTGCGTTTGCGCGGAACTGACTCCGAGGAAACCATAAAGCGCCGTCTTTCGATGGCGAAGAGCGAGCTTGCTAAATACAAGCAGTTCGACTATATCGTATTTAACGACGATCTCGAGGGCGCAATTGCACGCGTGTTGTCCATTATTGAGGCTGAAAAGTGCAAAATGGACAGAAACGAAGAAATCGTTAACGAGTACTTGGCAACTATGCCGTCTAAAAAGAAGTAATAATATATCGTAAAATTTACTAAACAGGGAGGCCAGAAGAAATATTATGATGATTGATCCGCCTATTGACAAGCTTATTGACAAAGTAGGATGTAAGTACGAGCTCGTTTGCGTTACCGCAAAGAGAGCAAAAGAGGTCGTAGATAAGAAGGGCGAGGTTTTGAGCGCACAGGGAATTAATCCCGTGACCTACGCCGCAAAAGAATTTTATACGGGTAGCGTAGTTGCCCGTACGGAGGACTAACCGTTGAATCTTTCGGGGAAGAATATCGTTATAGGCGTTACGGGCGGAATAGCCGTCTACAAGGTATGTAACGTCGTCAGCGCGCTTAGAAAAGCGGGTGCGTCCGTTTACGTCGTTATGACGCAAAACGCTACGCAGTTCGTAAGTCCGCTGACCTTTGAAACTCTGTCTAACAACAGGGTTATCGTGGATACGTTTGACCGCGACTTTGAGTGGGAGGTCGAACACGTTTCGCTTGCAAAAAAAGCGGACTTATTCGTCGTAGCCCCAATGACCGCTAATTTTGCAGGAAAGCTTGCCAGCGGTATTGCGGACGATTTTCTTTCCACCACCGCTATGGCGATGAAGTGTCCTTTCCTTTTAGCGCCGGCTATGAATACTAATATGCTCACCAGCGTTGCTTATCAAAACAACGAGAAAATCTTGCGTGAGCGTGGTGCGCACTTCGTTACGGGTGGTAGCGGATTTTTGGCGTGCGGTGACGTGGGTAGCGGTAGACTTGCCGAGCCCGACGAAATCGTTAGCGCAATTTATAACTTGCTTACGCCCAACCCCGATTACGACGGAAAAACGGTGCTTATCACGGCAGGAGGTACGAGCGAGAGCATTGATCCCGTTCGCTTTATTACCAATCGCTCGACGGGTAAGCAGGGCGTTGCTATCGCTCAAAAAGCGCTTGACAGAGGCGCAAGGGTTATTCTTATCACGGGCAATATTTCCGTGGAAGTACCCAAAGGAGTGGAGCAAATAAAGGTGGTCAGCACCAAGGAAATGTACGACGCCGTTATGGCGAATTTAGAGCGCGCTGATATTATTATTAAGGCTGCAGCTCCTGCGGACTATACGGTGGAGTTTAGCCCCAACAAAATCAAGGACGAAAGCTTTACTTTGACCTTTACTAAGACCGTGGATATCGCTAGTGAAGTGGGCAAAGTTAAAGGCGATAAAAAGTTAGTGGTGTTTAGCGCTGAGACCAACGACTGTATGGAAAACGCGCGCAAAAAACTTATAAAGAAGAACGCTGATTTAGCCGTTCTTAACGACGTAACACAGCCCGGCGCAGGCTTTGGAACGGACACTAATATAGTAACTCTTATTACGAAATTGGGAGAAGAAACACTTCCTATTATGGAAAAGAGCAAAATTGCTGATATTATTCTCGACAAGGTATTGAAACTATAAAATATGGTAGCAGAAGTAATCGTTGACATAAGCAATAGCGAAGTCGATAAGGTTTTCGACTATTTGATAGACGGCTCGCCTGAAATTCGGGCGGGCTTTCGTGTGCTTGTGCCCTTTGGCAAAACCACGGTCGAAGGATACGTGATTAAGGTCAAAGAATGTAGCGATTACCCACTTGAAAAACTTAAACCTATTCACAGCGTTTTGGACGAATACCCCGTAATTTCTACGGAAATGATGACGCTTATGGAATACATGCGCGAGCGTTATCATCTTCGCACCGTGGACGTACTGCGTTTGTTTATCCCCTCGCAAATGCGTGGCGGTAGGGTAAAAGAATTAACCGTAAAGTACGCCTATCTTTCGCCCGAGTATCGCGATAAGGACGTAGCACAGTTTATCCGCGCGTCTGCGTCTGCGCAAATGGATTTAGTTTGTCATCTACAAGAAGTCGACCGCGAAAGCGTTACCGCGCTTAACCGCGACTTTTCCGCGGCGGCGCTCCGTAACCTTATTGCAAGGGGAATAGTACTGACTGAAGAAGAAGAGAGTTTGCGCACTCCCTATAAAAAAATTGAGGGTGGAGAAAATAAGAAAATTACGCTTACGCCTGCTCAACAAAAAGTGGTTGACAGGTTAAAGAGCGACGAGCACGAGGTTTACCTTTTGCACGGAGTAACCGGCTCGGGCAAAACGGAAGTGTATATGCACTCTATAAGCGCGGTGTTAGAGCGCGGTAAAAGTGCAATAATGCTCGTACCCGAAATATCGCTCACGCCACAGGTATTGCGAGTTTTCCGCTCACGCTTTGGTGATAACGTAGCGCTCCTTCACAGCGGACTGAGCGCAGGCGAGCGTTTTGACGAGTGGAGAAGGCTTTTGCAAGGAAAAGCAAAGGTGGCGATAGGTGCAAGAAGTGCAATATTCGCTCCGCTTACTAATTTAGGACTTATTATTATCGACGAGGAGCACGACAGTAGTTATATTTCCGAAACGAATCCCCGTTACGTCACGCACGAGGTCGCTTGTTTTAGGGCAAAGTACAACGATTGCTCGCTCGTAATGGGTAGTGCAACGCCTTCAATCGACAGTTATTATTACGCTACGACGGGCAAGTACAAGCTACTTGAGCTTCCCGAAAGAGTTAATAAGCGTGCGCTCCCTGAAATAAGCGTCGTAAATATGTGCAACGAAGTTTACGACGGCAATAACGGACTGTTTTCACGGCTTTTGCTTGCTCGCCTTACCGAGTGTATGGACAGAAACGAGCAGGCGATAATCTTCCTCAACCGCAGGGGATATTCCTCGTATATGATGTGCAGGACTTGCGGATACGTTGCTAAATGCGAGCAATGTGACGTTTCGCTCGTGTACCATAAGGAAGAAAACGTATTAAAGTGTCATTACTGTGGTAATCGTTACGCCGTGCTTGACGAGTGTCCCGAGTGCCACTCAAACAATATAAAGCGCGGTTACGTGGGCACTCAACAAATCGTTGAACAGCTTTCCGCACTTTTCCCCGATAAAAAAATATTGCGTATGGACAACGACACCACGCAAAATAAGGACTCCCACGCCAAGATTTTAGGCGAGTTTGCCGCAAAAAAAGCAAGCATTCTCGTAGGCACGCAAATGATAGCAAAAGGTCACGATTTTCCCGACGTAACGCTGGTAGGAATCGTAGACGCGGATATGAGCTTGCATTTTTCCGATTTCCGCAGTAACGAGCGTACTTTTCAGCTTATTACGCAGGTAGCAGGCAGAGCAGGGCGCGACGAAAAGCTGGGTAAGGTCGTACTTCAGACTTATTCGCCTAACCATTACGTTTACAACTTTGCCGTTAAAAACAACTACAAGGGCTTTTACGAGAAGGAGGCGAATTTGCGTGAAGTAAGTAAATATCCGCCTTTCTCACGCATCGTGCGCGTGCTCGTGTCAAGCGAGTCTGAAGAGCTTGCAAGCAGAACGCTAAAAGGCATTTTTGACGAAGTTACCGAAATAAGCAGGCAAAAGCGCGAGAATTTTGCCTACTTTGGCGCAATGAAATCGCCCGTTAAACGAATTCAAAGCAAATTCCGCGTGCAAATACTTATGCGCCTTATAGGCGAAAACGACGAAATAGACGATATTACGAAAGAGGTTTACTGCGTGGTAGACAAGTATACCATTCCCAAAGCAAGCGTCTTCGTAGAGATAAACCCCAACAATTTGAGTTAGGAGCGAATTATGGCATTAAGAAACATTGTTACAATCCCCAACAACTTACTTCGCGAAAAAAGTCGTGAGGTAACCGAATTTAACGAATCACTTGGTCAACTTATCGACGATATGATTGACACTATGTTCCGCGCTGACGGCGTAGGTCTTGCCGCGCCACAGGTAGGTATTCTTCGCCGTATCTGCGTAGTTTGCGTTGACGGAAAAACCGTTTACGAGCTCGTAAACCCCGTTATCGTAAAGCAGTCGGGCGAGCAGGTAGGACCTGAGGGTTGTTTAAGCGTGCCCGGTAGACACGGTATCGTTTGCCGTCCGCGTAAAATCGTAGTAGAGGCGCAGGACAGAACGGGCAAAAAACATACTTATAAGTTAGAAGGATTTATCGCGGTAGCGTTCTGTCACGAGATTGATCATCTTGACGGCACGCTGTATATTGACAAAGTCATTGAAGAGGCGTAAATGAGAGTAGTATTTTTAGGAACACCCGATTTCGCGCTCCCCTCCCTCCGTGCGCTAATCTTAACTCACGAAGTAGTGGCTGTCGTTTGTCAGCCCGACCGAGAGAAAGACAGAAAAGGAAACTTCGTTTTCGGCGCGGTAAAGAAAGAGGCGATAGCGCAGGGCATACCCGTTTATCAGTTTGAAAAAATCCGTCGTGACGGAGTGGAAACGCTCAAAAACTTAAAACCCGATATTATGATTACTTGCGCTTATGGTCAGATTCTATCGCAAGAAATTTTGGATATCGCACCCTACGGAGTGCTTAACGTTCACGGCTCGATACTTCCTAAGTACAGGGGTAGTGCGCCCATTCAGCGTTCGCTTATCGAGGGCGAGCAAAAGACGGGCGTTACCATTATGAAAACGGACGTGGGAATGGATAGCGGTGATATCCTCGCGATAGAGGAGTACGAGATAAAGCAAGACGATTACGTAGACGATCTTTACGCCGTTTTGTCCGAAATAGGCGCTAAACTTCTTATCCCTACGATTGAGGGATACGTGAGCGGAAAAATCGAGCCAAGAAAGCAGGACGAAAGCCTCGTTACTCACGCTCCTATGATTAAAAAGAACGATTATCTCATAGATTTTACGCGTCCTAATACGGAAATTCGCAATTATATCCGCGGATGTGGTTTTGGTATATGCGACCTTAACGGCGTGCAACTCAAAGTATATAAAGCCGACCTCGTTGCTGAAAGAGAGGGTAAAAACGCAGGTGAAATCGTGCGCGCGAAAAAGCGCGAGTTTATCGTTGCGTGCGGAGAGGGTGCGCTGAATTTAACCGAGCTTCAACTCAGCGGAAAAAAGAGGATGAGCACCATTGATTTTCTTAACGGAGTAAAACTCACGGGCGAAGAAAAACTGACGGAGATTAAAAGTAATTAATGGATACGGCACAAAGGAATTTAATAGCCTGTCAAGCGCTTATGGAAGTTTACAGAGAGGGCGCGTATTCCTCGCTTAAACTAAACGAGACGGTGAAGGACTTGTCAGACGAAAAGGACAGGGCGTTCGTAACGCGCCTGTTTTACGGCGTTATCTCTAAGACGACGCAGTTTGACTACATCATTTCTCGCCTTGCCCCCAAAAAGCCAAAGCCCGTCGTAACGGTAGTTTTGCGAATGGGACTTTATATGCTTCGCTATATGAACACTCCTGCGTACGCGACCATTGACACGCAAGTGGAGCTTATCAAGAAGCTGGGCAAAAAGGAGCTTGCAGGATTCGTCAACGCGCTCCTTCGCCGTAGTCAAGAAATAATATTGCCCGTAAGTACGGGCGACAAGCTAACGGATATTTCCGTGAACTGCTCCTGTCCGTTATGGCTGGTTAAAAAGCTTTCTAAACAGTACGGACTTGATTTTACTCAAAACTTTTTATCCGCTCAAACGGATAGCCGAGTGCACGTTAGGGTAAACACGGACAAAATTAGCGAAGATGCTTTTAGCGCTCTCGTGCAGGGCGCAAGCAAAAGCGCAGGAGGATTTTACGCGGACTACGCAAAGCTTAAAAGCGTGACGCCCTCGCTTTACACCGTACAGTCGCTTTCCAGCGTACTTGCAACGCGTTTTTACGCAAAAGGAGTAGAAAAGGGCGCGAAAGTTTTAGATACTTGCGCAGCGCCCGGGGGGAAGGCGGTGTATTTAGCCTCCTTACTTAGCGCTGACGTTACCGTTTGCGATATTCACGAGCACCGCGTAAAGCTTATTCGCAGTTACGCCGAGCGTATGGGCGTAAAAATCAAAGCTATTCAAAACGACGCTACCCTTTTTTGCGAGCAGTTTGAAGGAAAATTCGACCTGGTGGTATGCGACGCGCCTTGTAGCGGAATAGGCGTTATCCACTCAAAACCGGATATTTTACTTTCGCGTAAGCCCGAAGATATTAGTGAGCTTGCTGATTTACAGTATAACGTACTTAGTACCTCGTCAAAGTACGTAAAAGCAGGTGGACAACTCAATTATTCCACTTGCACGATTTTGAAAGAAGAAAACGAACGCGTCGTGCAAAAATTCTTGCAGGAAAACGAAGATTTTGAACTCGTACCCGTCGACGGAAAGGATTATACTTATTTCTTTCCGCACACCGACGGATGCGACGGATTCTTTATGGCGAAAATCAGGAGAAAAAGATGAACAGACTTGCCGATTACGATTTAGAAGAAATAAAGCAAATAGTTACGGCGCAGTTTGGTCAGCCTGCGTATAGAGCAAAGCAACTTTACGCTCATATCACGCGCTTTAACGACTACGACGAGATGAGTGATCTTCCTCGCGCTTTTCGTGATGCGCTCAAAGTCGATTACGACGCTCACGCTCTTAAAATTGAAAAGAAATTCGTATCCGTCGACGGCACGGTAAAATACTTGTATAGATTAGGCGACGGCAACGTGATTGAGGGCGCGCTTATGACGCAAAGCTACGGAAATACGCTGTGCGTTTCCACGCAGGTAGGATGTAGAATGGGATGCGCGTTTTGCGCGTCAGGCATAGGCGGGCTGGTGCGCAACCTTACCGCGGGCGAGATTTTATCGCAAGTTCTTTGCGTAAACCGTGACCAAGGCGGTAGCGTGGAAAAGAGGGCGATAACTAACGTCGTTCTTATGGGAAGTGGAGAACCGCTTGACAACTACGACGAAGTGACCAAGTTTATCCGTCTTTTATCTAATAAAGACGGGCTTAACATAAGCGAGAGAAACATTTCTCTTTCGACTTGCGGATTAGTAGACAAGGTTTACCGTCTTGCAGACGAGGGGTACGGAGTAACGCTGACTTTTTCACTCCACGCAAGCAACGACGAATCGCGTCGCGAAGTAATGCCTATTGCTAAAAAGTACAGCTTAAGCGAGCTTATTCCGTCCGCTAAATATTATTTTGAAAAGACGGGCAGACGCGTGATATTCGAGTACACTATGATAAAGGGCGTTAATATGAATCATTTTGACGCTAAAAGATTGAGTGAACTTCTTAAAGGCTTTCCCGCTCACGTCAACCTTATAATGCTTAATCCCGTAAAAGAGAAAAACGTTAAGGGTTGCACGAAGGAAGAGGCGGATAGATTTATGAAAAAACTCAACGAAATGGGAGTAAGCGCCACCATTCGTAAGTCAAAGGGCGCTGACGTAGGCGGAGCGTGCGGACAACTTCGCCGTAGTTATATTGCGGACGGTAACAAAGATGAGTGATAAGTTTTACCGTGTTATAACGCATAAATCCAACGAGTTCGAAATTTTCGACGGAAGTGAAACGCTTACCGTTAAGGCGCGCGGAAAACTAAAACGCGACGGAGAAATTCTCGTAGGCGACTTCGTAACCGTAGAGGAAAAGAACGGCGAGATGGTAATTAAAACGGTCAAAAAGCGTGAAAATTCGCTTATCCGTCCTGCCGTTGCTAACATTGACGCTATCGTGCTGGTGGTTGCTACCCAGCCCAAGATTGATTACTTTTTGGTAGACAAAATGATAATCAACTGTAAGCGTATGGGGATTGAGTGCATAATTTGTCTTAACAAGTCTGATCTTTCGCGTGAGATTTTCGACGAGCTTACTGCGCAGTATAAAAACGAAGTAAGTGCAATCGTAGCCGTTAGTGCGCTAAATAACGAGCAAAGCGAACTTTACCCGTATATTAAGGATAAGCTCGTATGCTTTGCAGGTCAGTCGGGTGTGGGAAAATCCACGCTTACTAACAGCATTTCAGGGACGGACAGGGAAGTAGGAAAGGTTAGCGAGAAGATAGGCAGGGGCAAAAACACCACCACTTCGGCTAGCATTATCATTACGCCTTCGGGGCTTTGGATAATAGATACGCCCGGCTTTTCAATGCTGGACGTGTTTGAAGAAGATTATCGTACGCTTGCAGGGTATTACGACGAATACGTTTCACTTGCCGACGGTTGTAAATTCCATCCGTGTACGCACACGAGTGAGCCAGACTGTAAGGTAAAACGGGCAGTTGAGAGTGGATTACTTAATAAAGACAGGTACGAAAGATACCTTAAAATTTTTGAAGAACAAAAAATAGCGTATAAAAACGCTGTAAGGAGATAAGTATGAACGAGTTTTTTATTTCACCTTCTATTTTGAGTGCAGACTTTGCTAAAATGGGTGAGGATATTAAAAGAATTACCGAGGGCGGAGCGGATATGATCCATTGCGACGTTATGGACGGTACTTTCGTGCCTAACATCAGCTTTGGTCCTAAAATGATAGCGGATATTAGAAGCTATACGTCCCTTCCGCTTGACGTACACCTTATGGTAAACCGTCCCGAAAGATATATCGACGTTTACGCAAAGGCAGGCGCAGACTATATCGTAGTGCATTACGAGGCGTGCGGTACGCTCGTTGACACGCTCAAAAAGATTCGTAAGCTTGGTAAAAAGTCAGGTCTCGTTATCAGCCCCGACACCCCTGCGGAAGTCGTTTACGACTATTTGCCTCTTACTGATTTAATTTTGGTAATGAGCGTTTACCCCGGTTTTAGCGGACAAAAATTCTTGCCGTCCTCTTTGGAAAAATTAGAAAAAATTTCCGCTAAAATTAAGGAAAGCGGACTTAATATTCGCCTTCAGATTGACGGTGGAATAAACGAAGAGACCGTAAAACTCGTTAAAAAGGCAGGCGCGGATACCGTTGTAGCAGGCTCGTCCGTGTTTGGTGCGTCCGACGTAGCCGAGGCGATTAAAAAACTTCGTGACGCGCAATGAGAGCGATAATTTTTCTTAACGGCACGCCCGTGAGTGAGCGCGCGCTAAATAGCGTAAATATCGAAAACGCGTTGGTTATTTGCGCTGACGGCGCTTTTGATTATATAAAGGGTAAAATAACGCCCGATATTATCTTGGGCGACTTTGACAGCGTTAGCGATAAGAGTTTCCCTGAAACGAGCGAAGTGCTGACCTTTCCGCCCGAAAAGGATTTTACGGACGGACATTTGGCGGTGCAAACGGCAATAGATAGAGGAGCAGACGAAATCGAGATTTACGGCGCGTTTGGCGGACGACCTGACCACGCGTATTCTAATCTTTCGTTGCTTTATCAGTCAAAGCAAGCAGGAGCGGTAGCGGTGCTTTACGACGAAAACTGGCGCGTGTACTTGCTTGACGGCGCAGTAAAACTGAGCGCAAGCGTAAATAAATACGTTTCCATAGTACCTTTCTTTGAGAGCGCGCATATAATATCAACGAAAGGGTTAAAGTATCCTATGCAAAACGTCACGCTCAACCGTCAGCATATTTTGGGCATTTCCAACGAGGCGACGGAAAGCGAGATTGAGTTTTTTGCAAACGGTGAGGTTTTAGTGTTCGTTGAGCTTTAACCCTTATCTTTATATAGGAGCTTAATATGAAAATTATCTGCATTAAAGCACCCAAGTGGCTTAGAGGATTACTCCGCGCGATATTTTTAAGAAACGAAAAATAAAAAAGAAATACCAGCCCTCAACTTTGGGTTGGTATTTTTATTTTAGAATTAGGATAATTTTGTCCAAGTTTACGATAAAATCATTATAACGAACCGTGTTTATTTTATTGTATAATCTCTATATCTATATATAAAACAATAAGGAGAATGACGATAAAATGTACGAGTACGTAAAAGATTTTCAAAATATGGGCTTTGGTATGTTCGTTCACTTTGGTCTTTACAGCGTAATAGGTGAGGGCGAGTGGGTTAAGCATATTGCAAGAATTCCGTATGAAAAATACGATAAGAATATCGCAAAGTTCAAGGTTAAAAAAACTTGGGCGAAAGAGCTTGTAAAAATGGCAAAGAACGCAGGCTGTAAGTATATCACGCTTACCACGCGTCATCACGACGGATTCTCACTTTACGACACGAGGGGACTTAACGACTACGACGTTATTCATTCGCCCACGGGCAGAGATTTGGTGCGTGAATTCGTTGACGAATGTAACGCGCAGGGAATCGTGCCCTTCTTCTATCACACCATTTTGGACTGGCACAATAACGACTATAAAGAAGACTTCCCCAAGTATATTGATTATCTTATTAAGAGCGTAGAAATCCTTTGCACGCAGTACGGCAAAATCGGTGGACTTTGGTTTGACGGATACTGGGACAAGCCTGACGCTGACTGGCAGTTTGACAGACTGTACGCAATGATCAGAAAGCATCAGCCTACCGCTATGATTATCAATAATACGGGTATGGGCGCGCGTGGCGAAGTAGGACACCCCGAAATCGATAGCGTTACTTACGAGCGTGGTAAACCGTCAAAAGAGGTTGATAACGCTGACCGTCCCAGAGCAAGCGAGATGTGTGAAGTGTTCAACTCGCACTGGGGCTTTGCAAAAATGGATATTTCGTATAAGCCCGTATCTGAAATTCTTAATTCGCTCGTAACTTGCCGTAGTTATAACTGCAATTTCTTGCTCAACGTCGGTCCTCTTGCTAACGGCGATATCAGAACGATTGACAGGGGCTATATGGAAGAAATAGGCAAGTGGATAAAGTTCAACAAAAACTTTATCTATACCAGTAGAATGTGCGATATTACCGCAGAAAACGCCGTTATGCTCAAAGGCGAGGACTGTTATTACGCTATCGTAAAAGCAGGCATGGTTGCTGATATCAACGTCGCAATCAACGATCCTACGAGTAACGTAAAAATCAACGGCGTAAAAATTAAACGCGCAACCTGGCTTGACAACGGCAAAAGAATTAAAATCAAAAATAAGAACGAATTCACCACCGAGCCCTTCTTCTACGGCACGAGCATGGTCTACCGCGTAGCAAAAATCGTTTTAGAATAGATCATATTTAACACATGAACGAGCAAAATAATTCAAAACTTACCCATGTGTCTAGAGTTTTGCGTGGAAATATGACAAAAGAAGAAAAACATTTATGGTATGATTTTTTGAAAAAACTCCCACAAACAATTAATAGACAAAAAGTTATAGGTAAGTATATCGTTGATTTTTATTGTTCTGCTTATAAAATAGTAATTGAGTTGGATGGCTCACAACATTTTGAGGAAAGTGGAATAATTAAAGATATGGAAAGAGATGAGTATTTAAAAAAACTAGGAATTACTGTTTTGAGATATTCGAATCGTGACGTTAATGAAAATTTTGAGGTCGTATGTGAAGATATTTTAAAGGTTATGTCCACCTCATCCGACTGCTGATGCAGTCACCTTCCCCTCAAGGGGAAGGCTTTAAAGGAAGATAAAACTATTATATATCAGATGAATTGTATAAAAAATTAGACAACGACACGAAAAGGCTTCCCCTTGAGGGGAAGCTGTCACAAAGTGACTGATGAGGTGTAAAACATCAAAAAAAGGCTGTATCGAGTGATACGGCCTTTTTCTTTTGAATATAAGTTTTATAGTAATACAATACCATTTTCTTTGCAAACGCGTTTCGTTTGCTCGTCCCACAGCGAAACCTGAACTTCGCCGATATGCGCTTTTCCAAGAAGTAGCATAGAAAGTCGCGACTGACCGATACCGCCACCCATCGTGAGCGGAAGCTCTCCACTAAGTAACGCTTTATGAAAGGGGAGCGTGCGACGGTCGTTCGCGTTTGCCTTAGTTAACTGCTCGTCGATTGATTTTTCGTCCACGCGAATACCCATTGACGAAATCTCGATAGCACAATTAAGGATATCATCCCAAAACAATATATCACCGTTTAGCGCCCAGTCGTCGTAGTCGGGCGCGCGTCCGTCGTGAGGCTTGCCCGAGCGCAATTTATCGCCTATTTGCATAATAAAAACGGTTTTATGCTCTTTAACGAAAGCGTTTTCGCGTTCCTTAGCAGAAAGCGTGGGATATTCGTCCTCAAGCGCCTGTGAAGTAACGAAAGTTACGTTACGGCAAAGGCTTACGTCAATTTGCGGATAGCGACATTTCAAAAAGTCAAGCGTATCACAAATAGCGCCTACGATTCCCTGAACGACCTTTTTAAGATAATCTTCGTTTCTCGTCTCAAGCGTAATGATTTTTTCCCAGTCCCATTGATCGGTATAGACGGAGTGGAGGTTATCCATTTCCTCGTCACGGCGAATAGCGTTCATATCCGTATAAAGTCCTTCGCCAGCCGAAAAGCCGTACGATTTAAGTGCCATGCGCTTCCATTTTGCGAGAGAGTGAACTACGACGGCGTCCGTGCCCGTTTCCTTTAGATCAAAGCGGACGGGGCGCTCCTTACCGCTAAGGTCGTCGTTAAGACCGGTCGTTGGATCGACGAATAGGGGAGCAGAAACGCGCTTTAAGTTAAGCGCAAGACAAAGACGCTCCTCGAACGTGCGTTTAAGAAGTCCTATCGCCGTTTGGGTGTCGTACATACCCAAAGCAGATTTATAATTTTGTGGGATAAAAATTTTACTCATAAGCTTTACCTGAAAAAATAAATAAAAAGAGCCTATTACGGAAATAGGCCCTTCTTACTTACTGAATAACTAAACGTTAAGCGTTTTTGTTAAGCGTTCTCATGCAGCGCGTGCAAACGTAATCGTTGGGCTTAAGTCCTTCGATTTCACCGTTAACTTTATGAAGATTAGCGCTGAAAGTACGCTTGGTATGACGGTTAGAGTGGCTTACGTTGTTACCACTTACCTTGCCTTTTCCACAAATTGCGCAAACTTTACTCATGATGACACACCTCCGTGAAGGAAATTTGACTTACCGTAATATAATATCACTTTTTCAAAAACTAATCAAGCAAAAACGGGTGATTTTCACGAAAAAAATAAAAATATTTCTAAATCGGTCAAAAAATTTTTGAAAAAAGCATAAAAAATAATAAAAAATCAAAAATATAGCCCAAAACCCTTGATTTTATATTCATTTTAAGGTAAAATATTGAATGTGGGTACATATACTTACGGAGGAGGCACTATGAGCGTAAACACTGTAAACGCATACGGAAGAATAACTGTTACGGAAGAGGCTATTGCCGAAGTAGCAGGAAGTTCCGCGCGCGAGTGTTACGGAATAGTGGATTTAGTACCCAAGAAACTTTCTGATAACATCGCCGACCTTTTGCGCAAAAAGAAATCGTCAAGAGGCGTGCGTGTTCTCACTAACGGCGACAGAATATTTATCGACCTTTACGTCGTAATGAAATACGGCGTTTCCATTGACGCCGTTGCACAGACTCTTAAAAATACGGTTCGTTACGACGTTGAAAAATTTACCGGAATGTTCGTTGACACCGTAAACGTAAATGTGATTGGAATCCGCGTTTAATATAACGCTTTATAATATTTAAAGTTAATAATCGGAGGATAGAATGCAGAAATCTGTAAACGGAGCATTGCTTCGCAGAATGATTCTCAACGGAGCAAAACTCCTTGATATAAATAAAATTCACGTAGACTCTCTTAACGTATTCCCCGTTCCTGACGGAGATACGGGTACTAATATGTCGCTTACGATGTTCTCGTCGGCGAAGGAAGTGTCGGCTTGTCCAAGTAACAACGTTGACGCTATTTGTGGAGCGATGGCAAAAGGCGCGCTTCGTGGCGCAAGAGGTAACAGTGGCGTTATTCTCTCGCAAATTCTTAAAGGTATTTCCGACGTATTGTCGGGTTGCAAAACTATCACGACGAAGCAGTTTGCAAAGGCTTTGTCGAAGGGTACGGAGGTTGCTTACAAGGCAGTTTCCAAGCCCAAGGAAGGTACTATCCTTACCGTAATGCGCGCTATGAGCGAGCACGCTGAAAAAATCGCTCCTAAAACTGCGGACGTTGACGCATTCTTTAACAGCGTAATCGAGGCTGGTGAAGAAATGCTTAGAAAAACGCCCGAAATGCTCCCCGTGCTTAAACAGGCTGGCGTAGTGGACGCTGGTGGACGTGGACTTTTGGTAGTATTCCAAGGTTTCTATCACGTTCTTTTGGGTACGGAGGACGTATCGCTTGCTTTTGACGATAAAGTTCAGGTTTCTGACGAAAAGTACAGCGAAAAATCGCACTTTGACTATAACGATCTTGCGGATATCGAGTTTGCTTATTGCACCGAATTCTTCATTATTAACCTTTATAAGAAGACTACGGAGGCTGATATTGATAAATTCCGCGAAAATCTTATGAATATCGGTGACTGCGTACTCGTAATCGGCGATCTTTCGATGATTAAAGTACACGTTCACACCAACGAGCCGGGCGTTGCGCTTACTTACGCGCTTGAGCTTGGCGAACTTGACAAACTTAAAATTGAAAATATGCTCGAACAAAATCGCGCTCTTATCGGTCAGAGAAAGGAAGAGCTTAAGCCCTTCGGTCTCGTTTCGGTATGTGCAGGCGACGGTCTTTCGACTATATTTAAAGATTTGCTCGTTGATAACGTAATTGAGGGTGGTCAAACTATGAATCCCTCGGCGGACGATATCGCGCAGGCTTGTGACAAGGTTCTTGCAAAAGACGTGTTCATTATGCCTAATAACAAGAATATTATTCTTGCAGCAGAGCAGGCGAAGGCGCTTAGTAAGCGTAAACTTCACATTATTCCTTCTCGCAACGTTCCTCAGGGACTTGCAGCGGTACTTGCCTTCAATCCCGAAGACACCGCGGCTAATAACGAGGCGAACATGATCGACGCAATGCAGTACGTAAAGGTAGGTATGGTTACTTACGCCGTTCGTAGCACGCAGGTTGAGAAGTTTGAGCTTAAAGAGGGCGACATTATCGGTATGAACGCGAAAGACATCGCTACCAAGGGCAACGACGTTGACGCGGTAACCGAGGAGCTTATCGACGATATGATGGACGAGGACGTAACCACCATTTCGCTTTACTTTGGTAACAACGTGACCGAAGAAGAGGCTAGCAAGGTTGCAGACGACTTGTCGCAAAAGTATCCCAAGTGCGACGTAGATATTTACTACGGCGGTCAGCCCTTGTATTATTATATCGTATCGCTTGAATAATAGCAGTATCAATTTTTGATAGACAAAGTAAAGTTATCCACAGAATTGTGGATAACTTTTTCTTACAATTTTTGCGTGTGAAACGTTGTGGAACAAATAAAACACACCCAAAGTGGATAATTTTATAGGATTGTGGATAACTTCTGTGGATAACTTTGTGGTTTTTTATGTAACTTAAAAAGTTATGCACATAGCGAAAAAGTGGATTTTTACGGAGAAAAGGTATGAATTTCAGCGAAATTAAAGGTTTTGGTGAAAAGAGAATACAGCTTCTTGAAAGCGCAGGGATACATAGCCCTGCCGATCTTATCACGTATTTTCCCGTTCGCTACGTTGATACGAAACACCTTTCAAACCTTGCGACTTGCAACGAGGGCGATAGAGTGGTTATCCTTGCTTGCACGCAAGACACTCCCAAGGTTGCACGGATAAAAAAGTCACTTTCGCTCGTAAAAGTCAAGTTTACTTACGACAATAAAACGGTGTGGTGCAGTTGGTTTAACCAGCCCTTTATGGCGAAAAATATAGTACCGCAACGCTACTATTATATCAGCGGTAAATTAAAGAAATTCAAGTCCACTTACGAAATCGTAACCCCTCAACTTTTGGCGTTCACGGGCGAAGAACCACCCGTTATTCCCGTATATAAACCCATCGGAAAAATCAGCGGAAAGCTTATCGGCGAGGCAATCAAAAGTGCGCTTAAAGCGGTAAAAGTGCAGGGGTACATACCCCGTGATATTGCTATAAAACACGGCGTTGGCGACATCAACGAGGCGTTCAGGAACATTCATTTTCCGCAAGATATTCAGGACGTATATAGCGGTCAGCGAGTTTTGGCAATTGAGAGATTGAGCTATATGCTCACCGCCTTTTCGATAATAAAAGCGAGGGAAAAGAACGAGAGAGAAGTCTTTTACGATAACAACGTAATTAAGTTAAAAGAAGTCGCAAATTCGCTCCCGTACGAGCTTACCGACGCGCAAAAAAAGAGCGTGAACGCGCTAATTAAAGGCTTTCACTCAAAGGACAGAGTAAACTGTTTGCTCGAGGGCGACGTAGGTTGCGGAAAGACGATAGTGGCGTTTTTGGCAATGTATTACGCGACCGTCAGCGGTCACCAAGCCGTCCTTATGGCGCCTACTGAAATACTTGCCCGTCAGCATTTTTCGAAGGCAATAGAGTTTTTCACGCCACTTGGAATAACGTGTGAATTTTTGTCAAGCTCGGTCACGGGAAAGGAACGCGCGCGCGTAATATCTAATATAAAGAGCGGTCAGGCAAACTGCGTTTTCGGTACTCACGCACTCCTTAGCGACGAGGTAGAATTTGCCGATTTGTCGCTCGTAATCACGGACGAGCAACACCGTTTCGGTGTGGCTCAACGCGCTAATTTAGAAAATAAAACGAGGGGAGTAGACAGTATCGTAATGTCCGCAACGCCTATTCCAAGGACGCTTGCGCTG
>JAGAPD010000036.1 GCA_017623435.1 Clostridia bacterium | reverse complement strand
GGATTGATATCAAACGAGCATCTCGACATAAAAACGACGGGTACGTATGGGTTGGTTTTTCTAAAAATCTTGAAAAAGCGTTCGTGAGTGTTTTCTAAATGCTCAACGGTAGGCGCGTTATAATCGTAGTCGTAGACGAACACGTCGGGACTGAGCGAGGCGATATATTCCGCCATATTATCCTCACCCTTTGCGTTACCCGAAAAGCCGAGATTTACGTAGTCAAAATCAAACCAACGCGACAAAATTCCCTCGTACTCGTTTCCTGCCTTTGACGTACAACCGCCTTGGGTAACGGACGAGCCGTAAAATACGACCTTTTCCTTTCTTGAATATTTTAGCCCACTTTCTATATTATATCCCTCTTTTACGCCCAGCCACAGCTTTTGTAAGGGATTATAGAGCGGAAAATACAGCGTGTAGCCGTCCGCTTTGATATAATCGGGGACGATATACTCTGCCTCGTAGCCCTTTTCGGGGTTGAGGGGCGGAATAAAGCAATGGATAAACTTGCTACTGCCGTCGCTGTAATCCGCGTAAAGCGAAAGCGCGCAACTGCCCGTGAGCGGAAAATGCACGAAGCGCACCAGATAATCCCACTCCGCTTTTATTCTGACAACGGGCGAATCCGTCCTAAAACGAAGTCGTCCGCCTGCGGTAAGCTCAGCGAGCGAGCGCACCCCGGGGCTTACGCTTTCGGCAATATCTAACGGAAGTCGGGCGTAACGCCCCTGCGTTTCGTAGTAAGTAACTCCGTAAAGGTCAGCGTTCGTTTCCAAAATATCGTAGTACTCGATACCCTCGGCGGTAGGTTTTTTAGCAACAAGATTTTCGTCAATATTCTTCATACTCCACTCCTTATTTATATTTTAACATTTACTTTCCGCCCCGTCAATGCTTTTGACAAACTTTGTTAAAAATATATATAAAAAGGATCGCAAACTCAATCCTTAATTAAATCTCAATACGAGAATATCTTTTAGCCGTTCGTCCTTTTCGTGCGCTTTCGTCCACTTTCCCCTTTTTGCTTTACACACTTTGCTTATCGAAACGAATTCTTTATCCTTTTTACTCAATCTTTTCATAGTGCAAACAATTTTATACCATAAAATTTGGTAAGTCAAGTATTTTACTATGTTTTTTGGTAAAATTTTAATTATGAAAGAGATTAAATTTTCCGAAAACTTAAAAACACTACGCAAGAATAAGAAACTGTCACAAGCGCGTCTTGGTGAGCTTTTGTCCGTTGACCAGCGCACTATCAGCGCTTGGGAAAAGGGAATATGCGAGCCGTCGTTTGAAATGCTTGCGCGCATTTGCGAACTTTTCGACGAAACTTTCGACGATATTTTGTCGTAGATTTTATAAATGATACAAAAAACGGGCTACCACATGGTAGTCCGTTTTTATTTTTAGCCTTATATTTTATCTTTCTATTAGAAGAACAATCCGATAAGGTTGAAGTTAGAGAACACTACTACGCAAACGAGCGAGATGGTGCTCATAATCTTGATAAGGATATCGAGCGAAGGACCAACGGTGTCTTTGAGCGGATCGCCTACGGTATCGCCAACGACTGCTGCGTCGTGAGCGGGAGTACCCTTGCCTGCGCCCTCAATTCCGCCTGCCTCGATATACTTTTTAGCGTTATCCCACGCGCCACCTGCGTTACCAGTAAAGATCGCGAGCATAATTGCCGACAGCGTCGAGCCGATCAAAATACCGCCTACGAACTCAGGTCCGAACAAGAATCCGCTAACTACGGGGAATGCGATAGCAACGATAGCAGGAGCGATCATTTCACGGAGCGCGCCCTGCGAAGAAATGGTGATACACTTCGTATAGTCAGGTCGAGCCTTACCGTCTAACAGCCCGGGAATTTCACGGAACTGGCGTCTTACTTCGCCAACCATGTTTCTGGCTGCTTTTGCAACGGAGTTGATAAGCATACCGCTGAAAAGATACGGGAGCGCCGCGCCGATAATTGCGCCGACGAGCACGTCACGAGAGATAATATCAAGGAACAACGTAGGCATAAACGAGTACAAGTAACTACTCATCATCGAAACGGTAGCAAGCGCAGCCGAGCCGATAGCAAAGCCTTTACCGATAGCAGCGGTGGTGTTACCTACGCTATCGAGCTTGTCCGTGATTTCTCTAACGTCCTTGTCAAGCTCACTCATTTCAGCAATACCGCCTGCGTTGTCCGAGATAGGACCGTAGGAGTCAACCGAAACGGTGGTAGCAACGAAGCAAAGCATACCCATTGCGCCACAGCCTACGCCGTACATTCCACCGAGCATATAGCAAGCGAAAATCGCAGCGCCAAGGCAAAGTACGGGCAACATACAGGAAATCATACCCGACGCCATACCTTGCGTAATGGTGAGCGCAGGACCTTCTTTACTTGCCTGCGAAATCTTTCTGGTGGGCTTGTAGTCGTAGCTGGTGTAGTATTCGGAAATGATACCGATAATAACGCCTACTGCGATACCGATAGCAGCCGTAACCCAAGGCGTGATTTTGCCGATCACAAATCCTGCCTCAGCCATTTGCGCGTCAGTTTCACCCTCGAAAAGGAAGAAACAGAGCACGAAACCAAGCACGATTGCAAGACCTGCGGAAATCCAGGTTGCCATATTAAGTTCTAAGTGAGGGTTATCAGAAAGCTTTCTCTTGATAAGGGGGAAAGCGATACCGCACACGCACGAAATAAGACCGATTCCCGCAAAAAGAATGGGGAAAATTACCATCTTATGATAGAGCGTTTGCGAAGTAAATACTGCGTTATGCGTAAATACTTCGATAGCCAAAATAGCACACGAAAGG
>JAGAPD010000035.1 GCA_017623435.1 Clostridia bacterium | reverse complement strand
TGGCTCTCCCTCCGTCAGCCTGCGGCTGCCACCTCCCTCGTCAGATGGAGGCAACCACATCACCGCTTTTCACTAACCCCATAGGGCGGGGGCTTGCTACCGCCGTTACCGCTCGGTCAAAGGCGTTGGCGTAGGTCTACCGTCCGTACGCCCTATTCCGCGCCTACAAGCAAAGCTTGATTAGTAATACGACCACACCGCTCGGTCAAAGGCGTTAGCGTAGGTCTACAAGCCGTACACCCTATTCCGTGCCTACGAAACACCCTTTGGGTGCTACTATAAACAGGCTTTGACGGCGAAATCGAGGGGTACGTACCCCGTTATTCGACGATATAAACCCTCTTCATAACGACGGGAGAGGTGGGCACGTCGCTATGCATACCCCATCTGCCCGTATCCACTTGCGAGATTTCAATCGCCGTTTTAAGGCTTTCTTCGTCGGTGACTTTACCAAAAGCGGCGTACTGTCCGTCCAAAAATCCGCAATCTGCTACGCAAATAAAGAACTGCGAGGACGCAGAGTTGGGGAACATCGTTCTTGCCATCGAAATAACGCCGGGCGCGTGATGAAGATCGTTATCAAAACCGTTGCTTTTGAATTCGCCCTTGATCGTCTTGGGCGCTTTTTTATCAGAAAGCCCGTTTTTCCACTCAAATCCGCCACCCTGCACCATAAAATCGGGGATTACGCGGTGAAAACATACTCCGTCGTAAAATCCGTCCTTTACGAGCGCAACGAAATTTTCTACCGTTTCAGGCGCGTACTCGGGGTAAAGCTCGAGGTTGATAATGCTTCCGTTTTCAAATTCAATTCTTACTTTTTGAGCCATTTTTTTCACTTCCTATTAGTCTTTTACAGAGAATTTATATACCGTTTGGGTATGGTAAATTTTGCCGGGGCGAAGAACTGTCGAAGGATATTCAGGACAGTTAGGCGAATTAGGATAACCCTGCGTTTCCAAGCAAAGCGCACAATGATTTTTGTACGTTTTCTTGCCTACCGTTCCCTCTACTTTATTAGAGGTATAAAGCTGAACGCCGGGTAACGTGGTATAGCATTCCATATATCTACCGCTGTTAGGATCGTAAACCGAACCAAAGCGTTCAAGCTTTTTCTGCGTTCTTCTGTCAATGCAATAATTGAAGTCAAAACCACCGCAAAGCGCAATAAGATGCTCGGACGAGAACATATTTTCGCCCAGTCTTACACCACCCTTGAACGAGAAAGGCGTGCCGTCGATAGCGAGAAGCTCGCCGTGGGGAATAAGCTCGTCGTCCGTGGGGGTGATATAGGAGCAGTTAAGCTCGAGAATCTGGTCCAAAATGGTGTCGTCGTTACCGATATTGAAGTACGCGTGGTTGGTGAGATTGCAAACGGTGGGCTTGCTAGTCTGTGCGTCGTAGGTGAGGATAAGCTCGCCCTCGTCGGTAAGCTCGTAAGTGCAAACCATATCCAGCGTGCCGGGGAAGCCTTCCTCGCCGTCCACCGAGCAGTAGCCCAAAATAAGCTTGTCACCGTCGATTTCCGCGTGCATATTCTTCATATCGTAGCCCTCTACTCCGCCGTGGAGCGTATTACCGTTGTCGTTAGCAGGCAAAACGTACTCTTGCCCGTCGAGCGTAAACTTCGCTCCGCCTATGCGGTTGCCGTAACGGCCGATAAACGCGCCGTAATACGCGTGCTCCTTGGTATAATAATCCTCGGGCTTTTCATAACCCATAATAACGTCGCCAAAATTGCCCTTTCTATCCGGCGCGGTAAGGCGCAAAATTCTTCCGCCACCCGTCATAACGTCCATTTCCATTCCCATAGCGTTAGTGAAAGTATAAACGCTAACGGTTTCACCGTTCATTTCAAACGAATACGTTTTCTTTATCATAATTTTATCTCCCTTGTTAGAGTATATACTAATTATACCTGTATTTTTGTTTTTTGTCATTTATTTTACCGCACTTTTTCGCAAAAGTTGAAACGCACGGCAAAAAACAACACAAAACCCACCGCGTTTCAAAAAGCGAAATACGGTGGGCTTATTTTTTCTAATTTCACGCTAAAAGCAAACGAAAAATTACTCTTCGTCCTTCTTTGCCTTCTTGGTAGTGGTCTTTTTAGCGGTGGTCTTCTTAGCAGCCTTCTTAGCCTCTTCAGCAGCGGCAGCCTTAGCAGCCTCAGCAGCAGCCTTCTTCTCTGCGTTCTTCTTAGCAACTTCCGCTCTCTGTGCCTCACGAGCAGCCTGAGCAGCCTTTGCCTTTTCAGCAGCGATGGTCTTGTTATCCTTCTTGATAACTACTTCTTTCTTACCTGCTTTGATGTCAGCGATGCGCTTTGCAATGCCGGACTTCTTGTTAGCAGCGGTATTCTTATGCATAAGGCCCTTAGAAGCTGCCTTGTCAAGAATAGCGTAGGTTTCGGGAAGAAGTCTTTCAGCCTCTTCCATATTGTTGGTATCAATAGCGTAGTTGATCTTCTTGATAGCGGTCTTTACTGCGCTGATTTGAATTCTGTTTTCGTTGTTCTTCTTCTCGTTAACGAGTACACGCTTTTTTGCGGACTTAATGTTAGGCACGATAGTTCTCCTTGCTTTGTCAATAATATTTAACTATGTAATTTTAGCACAATCTTTTTTAAAAATCAAGCGTTTTATTGGTATATTTTGCTGAAAAACGCTCAATATTTTAGTTTATGAGCACTTTTTCCTCTCAAAACCGCACGGATCTGGCGTCTGAACTAATAAAAGCGCACACCACGCGCGTAAACGATCTCATTTCTCGCACCGTCGTTACGGTAGACGAAAAGACTTCTTCTTTAATAAACAAACCGCCCGGAAAATACGTAACTTTACTTTCGCCCGTCGTCACTCAAGGCTTTACGGAGCAATACCCTCGGCTTGTCCGCGCAATAAAAAATTCGCTCGAAAAGATGGTGAAGGGGCGCAAAAACTGCCTCGTCGTGGGGCTGGGCAACCGAAAAATGACCGCTGATTCGCTTGGTGAGGCGGTAATAAGTCGCGTCGTCGTGACGGGTGAAGGGGGCGTGCGCACTTTTTGTCCGCAGGTTAGTGGCGTGACTGGCATAGAAAGCTACGACGCCGTTTGCGCTATCGTCGGTAAAATTAAGCCCGAAGTCGTTATTGCCGTCGATTCGCTTTGCGCCGCATCGCAAGAGCGCCTTGGCACGGCGTTTCAATTAACGGACACGGGCATCACTCCCGGTAGTGGCGTGAACAACGCGCGCGCAAGGTTAGATAAAGTCGCTTTGGGCGTAGACGTGATTTCCATAGGCGTGCCTCTCGTGGTGTACGCGTCCACCCTTGGCGCAAAAAAAGAAGACGAGCTGATAGTCACGCCAAAAGACGTCGATTTGCTCGTTCAGGAATGCGCCACCATCATAGCAAATTCGATAAACGCCACCCTACGTTAGTGCCCGTTTCCGTCAAAAACAGGTTCGTAGCCGTCAAAGACTTTATAGTAGGCTTGGAATAAACTTTACGATTTTAAGACCTATGCAAATAGGTTTGACCGTGTGGTGTGTGATGTAGTTGCCTCCATCTGTCGAGGGAGGTGGCACGCGCCAGCGTGACGGAGGGAGAGCCACCGAAGGTGGTTTAGTAGCCGTCAGAGACGGTTTAATAGGCACGGAATATGCTTTACAACTTTACGACCGTACCAACAGGTTTGACCACGCGGTATGGTCGTACTATTAATCAAGCTTTGCTTGTAGGCACGGAATAGGGTGTACGGTTCATAGACCTACGCCAACGCCTTTGACCTCACGGTAAGCGGGCGACTGGTAGTCGCCCCTACAAATGCGTATGTGGTATTTGTGCGGAAAAGCCTCCCTCCGAGAGGGAGGGGGACCGCTTGCGGTGAAAGGAGCTTACTAGAACAAACGGTGCTTTCGCATAAATTATGCGTCCTCACGGTATACGGGCGATTCGTGAATCGCCCCTACGAGAACGTACGGCTTATACGCCTACCTGTCATTGCGAGGAGCAACGCGCGTTTTTTTGTTTTACAAATAGATATACTTAACAAACCCTTTGTTTTTCGTAGCAAGAAGGTCCTTTTTCGTTAAAACCTCTTTTACTCTATTCGCAACGCCTTCTTGCGCGGTAAAAACGGTCACGTTCTCGCCCAAAACCTTGCGTATAATATCCGCAATATAATAGTAATGCGTGCATCCAAGCACTACTTTAGTCACGTTTTGACCGCGAAACGGTAACAAAATGGCGCGTACGTACCCTTCTAATTCGTGCAAGCACACGAATTTCCGCTCTATCTCGCTCGCCAAATACGGCTGGGGCGAAACGATAAACGAGCCGTCGTTATAGCGCTCGAAAAGCTTAACGAACTTTTGCTGTCGCGCCGTTACGGGCGTTAAAAGAACGAGCGTTTTCCCCTCTCGCCCGTCCACCGCCCTCTTTATAGGCGGTTCAACGCCCACGAAAATATCGCCGTACTCTTTTCTCAGCCCCTCGATAGCGACGCCCGTTGCGGTATTGCAAGCAACGACTATAAGTTTTGCGCCTTTTCCCAGCAAAAATTCGCTTACCCTTTTTGCTCTTTTTGCAACGAAACGCGTGCTTTTCGTTCCGTACGGGGCGTGCGAGCGGTCAAAAACGTAAATAAAATTCTCGGTGGGCAAAATTTTCCTTAGCTGCGCCAAAATTTTCAGTCCACCTACTCCGCTATCAAAAATTCCTATCGGTTTTTCGTTCATACTGCTATTATATGAGCAAACGAGAGGGCAAGTTCGTCTCAATTTTTGCTATCGTGCGACAAAAAAGTGCGCGTTTTATTCTTTTAGAATAAATTTCGCAATTTTTTGCCCGTCATTTAGTTGATTTAAATTTTTAACGGGGTTATAATATTGTCGCGAAAAAACTGCGAGGTGACGAAGTGACCGCAACGAAAAAGAATTCAATGGACTTTACGCACGGGCCAATTTTCAAAAAATTGCTCGTTTTTGCCATACCTATCGCGCTATCAGGAATCCTCCAACTGCTTTTTAACGCGGCGGACCTTATCGTAATAGGTCAGCTTTCCGCTACCCCCGACGAAAGTCTGGCGGCGGTAAGCTCAAACGGCTCGATAATCCATCTGATCATCAACGTCGCCCTCGGCTTAAGCATAGGCGCAAACGTCGTTATGGCGCAATCAATCGGCGCGAAAAATCACGAGAAAGCATCAAAAACGCTACATACGTCCCTATCCATTTCGCTAATTTTGGGTTTTGCGCTTGGCGTGATCGGTTTCTTGCTCACGCGCACGATTTTAACCATAATGAACACCGACCCTATCATTATAGACAAGGCGGAGCTTTACCTTAAAATCTTCTTTTGCGGTATGCCTGCAAATATCGTTTATAACTTCGGCTCGGCGCTACTTCGCGCAAAAGGCGATACGCGCAGACCTATGATTTACCTTACTATTGCAGGCGTTCTTAACGTTTTACTCAATATCGTGCTCGTGCTAAACGGCTGGGACGTAGCAGGCGTAGCGGTTGCAACCATTTTCTCGCAGTACGTTTCCGCCATTCTTCTCGTCATCACGCTTTTTCGCGAAAACGACGATTGCAAGCTTTTCGTAAGAAAATTACGCATACACAAGCGCGAGCTTATTGATATTTTGCGCGTAGGACTTCCCTCGGGAATTCTCAGCTCCTTCTTCTCACTCGCTAACGTAATTATCCAAAGCGCAATCAACGAATTCGGCTACGTTATCGTGGCAGGTAGCTCCACGGCAAGCCAGTTGGACGGCTTTGCCTACACCACCATAAGCTCCATTTCGTCTGCTATCGTTTCCTTCGTAGGTCAAAACTACGGCGCGAATAATATCAAAAGAATTAAACGCGTCGTTATTTGCGGATTCATTTTGTCTTTTTCGGTGTCGATAGCCATGACGGCTATTTTGCTTATCTTCGGCAGATTTTTATCGTCGCTATACACCTCGGACGCTCAAATTGTCGAGTACGCCGTACAAAAGCTCCAGATTCTCATGCCCCTGTATTTTACCGCAGGATTTTACGAAATTTTGGTAGGCGCGCTAAGAGGCATGAACAAAAACATGGTCACTATGATCGTTTCTCTTTTCTGCATCTGCATTTTCCGTGTCGTTTGGGTAAATACTGCTTGTAGATGGATTCACGAGCCGTATATGCTCTATCTGTCCTACCCGATAAGCTGGGCGCTTAACTTCATTATCGACCTTATCGTTTTTTTGGTCGTTTATCGCAAAATTGCACGCACGATTGCACAAACGGCGCAGGACGTACCCACCAGTTCGCAAAATTCGGAGGATGTTTCCGGCGCCAAAGAAAGCGCTGAAACAAGCGAAAAAACTTGCTCCACTACTTCTGAAACGAGCGAGGTCGCTTGCTCCACCACCGCGGACGCGCCACAAGAATAACTGCAAATCGTGTCTGATTAATGAATTTTCCTCTTTTTTTGCCCCAAACGGTATAAAAACCATTGACAAAGCATAAATTTTATGGTACTATATATTTGCCCTTAAGGGACAAGGGTTGTTTTGACGTCTCCTTTTTTGGGCAAATATCCTATATCGCGGGATAGGCAGTTGGCTCGTCAGCTCTTACGTAGCACGAGCGATAGCGAGTATAACCCAGAGGATTGCGTCAGCAATCGAAATCATTATTACAATTTAACTTTGTCGCGGGATAGAGCAGTTGGTAGCTCGTCGGGCTCATAACCCGGAGGTCGTGAGGTTCAAGTCCCACTCCCGCAACCACTAAACAGCACTATTTGGTGCTGTTTTTCTTTTATAACCCGGAGTTGCGACAGCAATCAAAATCATTATTACAATTTAACCTTGTCACGGATAGGCAGTTGGCTCGTCGGCTCTTACGTAGCACGAGCGACAGCGAGTATAACCCGGAGGTCGTGAGGTTCAAGTCCCACTCCCGCAACCACTAAAAACAGCACTATTTGGTGCTGTTTTTCTTTTAGAGAATAAATATGTATGGTTTTCTTTCCTATGTGATACAAAAAACGCTACGAACCACATAGTTTTTTTTATTACCATATTTACAAGCGTAAAATTATGTGATATAATTT
>JAGAPD010000034.1 GCA_017623435.1 Clostridia bacterium | reverse complement strand
TACCGACTTCGTAGTTGATATGACCAACCCCTTGTACACCTCTGACGAGTACGGCATTATCTACGACCTTGCTAACGCTATCGTAGCATATCCTGCTGGTAACGCAAGAGAAACGCTTACTATTAAAGAAGGCGTTAAGGACGTTAGAGCGTACGCATTCGCTGGTGCTACTCTTACCCAGATCAACATCCCCGAATACGTTCTGACTATCGGCGCAAGTGCGTTCAAGGGCTGGAAACAAGATCAGACGATTTGCTTCGAAGTTTCGATGGCTGACAGCGTTCACTACGGTACCACTTGGAGACTTGGAACTAAGGCACTTAAGAAATACTCGAACGGCGCTGAGGTTGAGCCTCTTGGCTCGTGGATGAGCGACGATTATAGCACCGACAACTTCTTCGATATCCTTAACGGTCTCGCTGAAGACGGTTTCTATATCGCTCTTGACATAAGTCAGCCCGATAGATGGGATCCCAGCTGGATCAACACCGACTCCTACACCTACGGTAGAAACGGCGACTATCTCGAAACTATTTCCTCGTACGGCTACTACACCGTTTACGACCTCACCGGTCTTAACACTGGTTTGGAATACGCTCGTTACGGTGGCTACCTTGACGAAGGTCTTTTGACTAAGTACACTTCCACTCTTTCTCCCAGTGACGATCCTGCTGAAACCAAGCAAAGAATCATTAATTTCCAAGGCGAAGAAATTTTTGCGGCAATGCAGATGTTCACTCAGTTCGACGAAGAAATGAATAAGAGTGAAGAAACCTTCCTTGGTCGCGAGTGCTACAAGTATTCCTACGTTGACGGTTTCGAAGAGTACAACTTCTACTTCGATAAGGAAACCGGTTTGTGCCTCAAAGGTTCTCTCCTTAACGGAACAAGTTGGGAAACGACTAAGTTCATTACCGGTTACGAAATCGAACTTCCTACCGAATGGAACGAGCCCGACATTTACTAATCGTCATAAAAAGTAAATAATTACTTTGACCAACAAAGGCGAGTGCATCAGCACCCGCCTTTGTTATTTGTCCTACCTACCCACAAAACCGTTATTAGTCTTTGAAATAACCACCCCCGCAAAACGGGCGACTAATAATCGCCCCTACAAAAACGAACGAATCGTATTGGGGAAAAAGCCTCCCTCCGAGAGGGAGGGGGACCGCGTTAGCGGTGGAAGGAGCCTGACGATAACGAAAATGCTCTCGTATAAATTATACGACCACGCGTTAACGGGGGATTCGTGCCCCTACAAGAATAGACGATATAAAATGGTCATATTACAAAACACTCTCCGGGTGTGTCATTGCGAGGAGCGAAAGCGACGCGGCAATCCCAAAAGATTAAGCGTTTATTACCAAATTGTCACGCTGGTGCTCGCGTGACAACCGTAGGGCAGGGGCTTGCTCCTGCCGCAAAAAACAAAAGGTGCTCTCACCGGAGAAAAATAACGAAGATTTTTTAATCTGGCTCAATATGATTGACAAAAAATTCAAATTGTGCTATAAATATATGGCACGTGGAGAGATGGCAGAGCGGCTGAATGCGCACGATTCGAAATCGTGTTATGGCTGATACCCATACAAGGGTTCAAATCCCTTTCTCTCCGCCAAAAAAAACCGTCACCTATTTAGGCGACGGTTTTTTTCGTGTTTGGGTTTGGGATTTTAACGAAATTTTGCAAAAATTTCAGTTCACGCTTTTGCGTTAGCAAATGCAAGGGAGCGTAGCGACTGCCCTCCCTTTCTCTCCGCCAAAAAATCTTATTTGAACCATTGCGGTTTAGATAAGATTTTTTTGTTTTGTAGATAGTTATAAAAAGGGATTGCGAGATTTGCTTTTTTGTGATATACTTTATACACAAACGATCCAAAGGAGAAAGACCATGACGTTCAAGGAACTTGATAATATCACTCAAGAAAAAATCGTGGATTTGCTCAACAACCATATTGCGGCAACCGCCGATATTTTGAAGCAAGACCGTTGTTTAATTCCTATGCTTATGATTCCCGACTCAAATCAGCTTGTCAGCCTGCAATCAAGAGATGGCTCTGTGGACGTTGATAAGGCGTATACTGCTGTCGTTGGAAAACTGAAAAACGAAACCTTTACATATGCTTTGTTTTCTTATAGTACACGAATCGGATTGGCGGAATACGGCGAAACTGATGCTTTGAAAACATATATTTTTACACAAAACGGAATAGAGGTTTCCTTTTATACACCTTTTAAAGTCAAGGGGCTTTTTAAGAAGTCAATCAATATTGAAAAGACGATTTTGGCAGAAATAAAAGAAAATATTTTTGATTGAATTATGTATCAATAATAGTCTGGAGGAAAAATGTCATTAGTTCAAATCAAGTGCGCCAATTGTGGTGCAATAATTGATGGTACAGAGGAAAAAGGCGAATACCGTTGCTCATATTGCGGTACGCTTGTCATTAATATTATTGATGTTAGCGTAAAAAACGACGTGAAGATCGTCACCCCCGAGGAAATGGACAAATTTATCTCGAAAAACCGCAAATCCTTCGTAATCAACGTGGACAGCAGACTCGAAGAATTTGATGTCGAGACAAAGATTGCCAATCAAAAAATTGCCAATGCGGAAAATGCACTTAAACGCAGAGCCTTCGCCGCATATATGCTTGACGGTCTGCCTGATTCTCCTGTGGTTTTGAGGTTGAGACTTTTACACAGGTTTAACGTTATAAACGAATACGAGCTTTCGTTACAATCAAAGCGCATTGAAGCGAGTGAGGATTACAAAAAGCTGATGAAACTCTGCGATGAAACCACGAGGGCTACTTACAAGATTATTGAGGAGGAAATTGAAAAGAACATCTGCGCTGATGAGGAAATCAAAAAGACGGATGCGCTTCTCGATAGCTCTCTTTTCGATGACGCACTCGTTTACGCAACCGAAATGTTGAAAAAGCATCCCTGCAAGGCGCTCGCACACGTGAGATATTTCAACGCAAGATGGTCTTATCTTCAAAACACATATTCCAACACACACTTCGACAACAAGTACATAAATACCTCGCAGGGGGTGTTTGCTTATGAACTTCAACGGTACAAGCACCGCGACGAATTTCTTGCAATTTATGCGATGATGAAAAAGTGTCCGGATTTCGAGATAGTTACCTACTCACCGTACAAAAGTTACGAATACGATACAAATTGTTACGGCAAATACGGAGCGAATAACCGTTCGGTTTATCTTATGTACATTACTTTAGCAGGCTTCAAAAATTCTGCATCCAACGGAGTGCTAAAGTATATAAGTGACGAAAAGAAACGTGAAAAAAAAGCTGCGCGCAAGGCCGCAAAAGAGGCAAAAAAGGAAGCGAAGGAGGCTGCGCGCAAGGAGCGAAAGAAACTATAAAGCTAAAGAGAAGATTCCTGAATCCGGAGATATTGCCATCCCGTCACTTTTTCTTAAGGAAAAGAAAGAAGTCGTCATTGACCTAATAAATTCATATCGAATGCAGGTTGATTGAGTGATTGTTTTTTACAAAACGATATCAGGAAGGATATATTTTTACACCCATTCGTTAAATTTGAACCCATTTTGGAAAATGAACCCATTAAGATTTTGTATCCTTTTCGTGTTTGGGTTTGGGATTTTAACTAAATTTTGCTTGCAAAATTTAGTTCACGCTTTTGCGTTAGCAAATGCAAGGGAGCGTAGCGACTGCCCTCCCTTTCTCTCCGCCACAAACAAGGTCAAATTTGTCTAGGACAGTTTGACCTTGTTTTTTTGCATTTTTAGGGCTCTTTAAGCCCTTTTTTCTTTATTTTGATTATTTTTTGAAATTGCGAAATCAAAATTAGTGATTTGAAAAGTCTTAAAACGCCAAGACTTTTTATTTCTTATTACGAAACAACAAGAAATAAAACATATTGCCCCTGTGGGATTTGAATTTGTATAATTCAATATTTGTTAAAAATTCCAACAAGTTAATATTAATAAACATGCTATCGCCTTGACGATTTTCAGGATATGTGTTACAATATATTGTACAAGGAATACAAAACATGATACAAATGATTAAGGAGTGGAGTTCTAATTATGAGTGATAGATTTTTTTCAGATAGCGTTCAGTATCAAGCAGTTTTGGCAAATTTGGAAAAGAATAATGGACAGATTAAATGTGCTATATGTGGAAAAATTCTTGTATCAAAAGCAGAGTGCCACTTTGACCATGTTTTTGCTTATGCTAAAGGTGGAAAATCCACATTAGATAATTGTCAAATTTTATGTTCAGATTGTAATTTGTCTAAAAGCGATAAGGAAATGCATGATTTTTTATTAGAAGAAAAGGCAAAAAAATTTATGTTGGGTGGAACGTTAACTGCGGATTCAGTTCTTGCACCACAACAAAAAGCAATTACTGATGGAAAGATGACAAAAGAGAAATTTGACGCAATAGTAGGTGCGTTTATTGAGAAACACGGAAACATCAAAAAAGTAGATTTCACGAGAGATAGAAACGGATTGCCTTCAATAGTATATGTTACTAAGTATTATGGCTCGATGAATGAGTTGAAATTATCTTTTGGACTTAGAGTTGATGCTTCGTGGGATAGAGAAAAAATTTGGGATAGATTAGTAGAGTATTCAAAAATAAACCCTGAATTTAAGCAAGCAGATTTAACAAAAGAAAATGGGCTCCCATCTCTTCCATGTGTTTTGTCTTATTACCCTGAATACAAAAATTTTAGCGACATCAAAATTGCGCTCGGCTTGGATTTAAATTATGAAATATGGACTAAAGAAAAAGTTCTTGAAGCTTGTCGTGTATTTTTAAGAACGCACAACAAAATTACATTAAAAGATTTACGCAAAGAAAATGGTTTACCAACGGCTAAAGTGATATATAATTTTTTTGGGTCTATGCAAGAATTTCAAAAAGAAATTGGTTCTGAAGTGTCTAAAACTCAAGAATTTATTTCAAAAGAAGAATTATTACAAGCCGTGCAGAAAGTTGTTTTGAAACATGGTTCAACTTTCGTTAATAGAGAAGCTTTTTTAAAAGTATTTCCCTATAGTCAATCTGTAATAATCCGTAGATATGGTTCCTTTGATTCGTTTTTAAAATCTATAAAGATAACAATTTTAAATACTAAAAAGGCAAAATACACAAAACAAGAAGTCGATGAAAGTATACTTTCATATTTAAAAAAGGGGGGGATGATTCCGTCATCAGCGAAGCAGTTATCGGAACTAAATCTACCTTCTTCTTCGACTATTTTAAGATTTTATGATGATTGGAAAGAGCCATTTATTGTTTTCTTAAAAATGATAAGTATGACAAGCAAATGATTATAAATTGTATTGATTTTAGACTTTTTATTTATAATATCCCTAAAAATTGATAATTTTAAGACTTTTTATACACCAAACGCAAAAAAACCGTCACCTATTTAGGAGACGGTTTTTTTCGTGTTTGGGTTTGGGATTTTAACGAAATTTTGCAAAAATTTAGTTCACGCTTTTGCGTTAGCAAATGCAAGGGAGCGTAGCGACTGCCCTCCCTTTCTCTCCACAAAAAAAGGACTATCAAACGATAGTCCTTTTAATTTTACTAATATATTTCCTTACTCTTTGTCTTTTTTGAGGTCGATGCCCAGTTCTAAGCCTTCGTACATATAGTCGTTCCACTTGAAGTTTTTGTAGAAGTTGACGTGGTAGCGGTGCATTTCCTCGACGAGCAGGGAGATTTTGCCGACGGTCTGGTGTTTGGGGAAGACGTCGAAGTACTCGCCGTTGAGGTAGAAGTTAAAGAAGCTGGAATCAACTTCGGTGATGAGCGTGTAGAGGTTTTTGTAGTCGGCGGTGAACTCGAACGGCTGACCGTGGCGCGTGCCGGAGTAGTGCAAGCCCTTGTGGTCGATTCTGATCTTACCTTCGCCCACGATAACGCTCGTTTTGTTGTCCGTCAAAAGCTTGTATTCGTCAAGATTACCGATTTGGCATTCGTCCTCGAAGAAATAGTCGGGGTTTTCGCGAATTTCCTTGATAATATCTCTGCGCTCGCTCTCAACCCAGTCGTAAGGCGAATCGGGGATAACCGCGCCGTCGAAGGGGTGGAACTGGTAATAGTCGTCCATCGTAGCGCCGTTTCCGCACGCCGAGCAAACGATCTTGTCGCCTTCGCCCTTCATCGTAAATTCCTGACCGCACTTGGGGCATTTGTAGCAGAAATCTTCCAAACGGTGGCAAATTCTACCTTTAGTATCCCACTTGATTTTCTTTTCAGCGTTCCAAGCGTACTCGTTGCGTCTGAATTTCTCGTTGATGATATCGTCCATTTGCTCAACGGACATTTTTTCTACGTCGTCCTTGCTGAACAAAAGCGACATAGTAGCGTGAGTTTCGCCCAGTCTTTCGTCCAAGCAAACCTTGGTGTTTTGAAGATATTGACCTTCGAGATAGCAAAGGTATACCGGCACTTTGAAGTGCTTGAAAAGCTTGCTCGTGCCGGGCACGATAGGCTTATTTCCGCCGTAATCACTCGCCAAGCCCTCGGGTGCAAAGGTTACGCAACCGCCCTTTTTGAAAACCTCGCTTATTCCGCGAATGTAAAGTCTATCCATAGAATAATTCTTCTTGGGAATAACTTTCACGAGGTTAAAAACGAACGAGAATTTTTTGCGGTAAAACTCGCTGTTGCCTGCCATCATGTTCGTAATGCGGGGGTACGATGCTCCCATAACGTAAAGATGGTCGATGCGCGACAGGTGGTTAAAGATCACGAAGCACGGTCCGTCACAGTCGTTTACGTCGTCGATAACGTGGAAGTGGGGCTTGTATTTTCTGCCGATAATATCCACCATAATGAATTTATAAATCCAAGCAAAAAGGCGTGGAGCAGGACGGTACTTTCTTTTAGCCAGCTTTTTGGCTATCGTCATTTTCTCTCTCATATTTAGTTTCCTCTCAAATTTCTTTAGTATATAATACCATTTTTTCGACTAAAAGTCAAGAAAATAGATATAGCGCGACGATTTAGGACGCGGTTAGGCGAAAAAACGACGGAAATTTTAAGCTAAAGCGCGCAAAAGTGATGAGGAAAGATAATAAGACTTGACAATTTACGTCACGTTGTGTTATAGTAAAAATAACGAACTGATTTTCATGTAACGCGAAGGGGAACTACGACTTAAAGCTTAAAACAAAAGGGGACGTACCCGCGCGTTTAATTTAAAATCTATAAAAGGGAACGAATATGGATAAAAGAATTTCTAATTTTGATCAAGAGGCAAGCGTACGTCGTTACGTTATGCAAGACGGCGAGCAAAAGGGTATTGAGGTTATTGATTGCGACAACGGCAAAACGCGCTTTTTACTTAACGTAAATAAGGCGTGTGACGTTATGCAGTTATACTACGAGGGGCAAAACGTTTCGTTCGTGTCTAAAAACGGATTTAACCAAAGAAAAATGCCCTTTGCGAGTAAGTTTGAGGGCGGTATGGTTTATACCTGCGGACTGGATAGCGTAGGCGATCGCGAGGGCTACGAAGTGCACGGAAGCTTGCATAGCGCTCCTGCAAGAGTTTTGAGCGCGCGCTGTGACGAGCAAGGCATTTACGTTGAGGCGGAAATTAAGGATACTGCGCTTTTCGGCAAAAACTTAAAACTTATCAGAAGATTTTTTACCGCTATCGGCTCGGATAGCGTTCAGATGAAAGATACGCTCGTAAACGAAGGGTACGGGGAGGAGGATTACGCGCTCCTTTATCACGTAAACCTTGGCTATCCATTTATAGGCGAGGGAACGCGAATCGAAGGGGACGTGGTGCGCCGTTTTGCGCGTACGGCGTGGGCGAAGGAACGCGAAAACGAGTATAATACGCTTACTAACCCCGTGGATAACGAGCAGGAAACTTGCTACTTTTTAACGCTTAATTCGCCTCAAGTGACCGTTATAAATAAGGACGGAAAGAGGTTTACGCTTAGCTATTCGGGCGAAACTTTGCCCTGTTTCGTGTTATGGAAAAGTATGGCAAGCGGTGATTACGCGGTGGGGCTTGAGCCCAGCACGACCGTGCTTGACGACCAGTTTTCTTATAAGAAAATCGCGCCTTCGCAAAGCGTTGATTTTTGGCTAAATATCACGATTGACAAGCAGTAGTAAAACGCGCCCGTATAACGCCGTATTTAACGCGCGGATTTAAGCAAAACGGCTTTACGATAAAATAGTCGTTTAAGTGGTAAAGTCGCTTAAAATGCGAATTTGAGCGTTATTTTATAATATTAATATAGATAAGGAAAATAATAAAAACTCCCTGTAACGCATCAGGGAGTTTTTTCGTTTGTTTTAACGCACGGTCAAAAGGATTAGCACAGGTCTACAACCCGTACACCATATTCCGTGCCTACAAGCAAAGCTTGATTAGTAATACGACCACACCGCACGGTCAAACCTGTTGGTGTAGGTCTACAACCCGTACACACTATTCCGTGCCTACTATAAACCGTCTTTGACGGCTCTCCCTCCGTCAGCCTGCGGCTGCCACCTCCCTCGTCAGATGGAGGCAACCACGTTACCTGCTTTACGATAACCCGTAGGGCGGGGGCTTGCTCCCGCCGTCGTCTATGCTATCACTAACTTTGGTCGTTTCGTAGGGGCGATTCACGAATCGCCCGTTAACGCGTGGTCGTATAATTTATACGAGAGCATTTTCGTTATCGTCAGGCTCC
>JAGAPD010000006.1 GCA_017623435.1 Clostridia bacterium | reverse complement strand
CATAGCCTAAGCCTACTAAACCGTCTTTGACGGCTACTAATCCACCTTTGGTGGCTCTCCCTCCGTCACGCTTGCGCGTGCCACCTCCCTCGACAGATGGAGGCTACTATATCACTTGCCGTACGATAACCCCGTAGGGCGGGGGCTTGCTCCCGCCGTCGTATATGCTATCACTAACTTTGGGCGTTTCGTAGGGGCGACTATCAGTCGCCCGCTTACCGTGAGGTCAAAGGCGTTGGTATGGTCTTAAAGCTGTAAAATATATTCCGCGCCTACTAAACCACCTTCGGTGGCTCATAGCATATTTTGGGCGATTTGTCAATAGGTTTTACAAAAATTTTCTTAAAAAAATTTTTTAAAAAAGTATTGATATTTATTGCAATGCCGTATATAATAGTATTGTAAATTTCCTGCGGTGTGCGTCGCTTGCTAGAATTATAACCACAGAAATATAAAGGGATTGTGCGTACGGGTTTGGACGTCAAGCCAAGGCTGACGAAGTCAGCACCAAAAAATTGGTAGACAAATACTCCCGTCAACTAACCCACCTCGCTTGTTTGCGGGTTTATATTGTGCAAGAATGACGGCTCATGCGGGATTTTTTATTTTAAAACGAAAACTCTCCCCTCTTCAAAAGGGAGAGTCTTTTTTTTATTTGCTTTTATTGACTTTTAGAAAACGGGCTTGCCGTCCCATTCGCGCTCGGGAATAATACCCATAATCTTTGCAATCGTAGGCGCAATTTCAAGAAGGGAAACACCGTCGAGCACTTTGCCCTTTTCAAAGTCAGGGCCGTAGAAGAAGAAAGGCACGGTCATATCCTCGGGCATCGTCGTACCGTGCGAACGGTCGTGTCCGCCGTGATCAGCCATAACGATAACGGAATATTCGTCGCCGAAGTTTTCCACCATACGCTTTACGTTATCAATAGCTATGGAGATACGGCGCAAGTATTCCTCACTCATCCAGCCGTTGTCGTGTCCACCCTTATCATCCGTTTCCACCATATACAAGAAAACGAAATCGGGCTTACTTTCTTTAATTCTCTTTTCCGCCTCGTCCGTCAAAAGCGTGTCCGTGCTTTCATCCGCGTAAGAGTTAATATACGACGCGTACTTCAAGTCTCCCGGTAACGTAATATCACGAAGCGGTTCCCAGCCGTAGTACATAGCGCAAACGCCACCTACTTCACATACCTTTTGGAATATCCCTTTTACGGGGCGCACCTGCGGAACGTAAGTATTAGTAAGTATTCCATGGCGCTGTGGAGATACGGAATGCGTCATTGAAAAGTGACAAGGAAATGTTATCGACGGGTTTACCGAACTGCCGTTATAAGTATAAGAACAAATTTTTTCCAGTTCTTTTACGTAATCGTTTCCACACGCTTTAAGACCGTCAGCACGCATGCCGTCAATAGAAATGAGTATAACTTTTTTGTCCATATTTTCCTCCAAAAATCTAGTAGAAATATCAAAACTACGGGGTACGTACCCCTTTGTTTACTTAAAAATCTCGTTCAGCCAAGCAAGCATTTTCTCAAACTTTTGAGCGTTTTCTTCCTTCGTTTTGCACGCGGTAAGATACACTTTGATAAGCGGTTCAGTACCCGACGGGCGCACGATAAGGAGCGAGTCGTCCTCCATCGCGAACGACAAAACGTTAGCGCGCGGAAGATCCACTTCGGTCTGCGTAAGGTAGTCAATCGTCTTTACGACCTTTGCCCCAGCGATAGTGTCGGGAAGATTTTTTCTCAAATCGGAAAGCAAAACTTCCATCTTCGCAATGCCAGCAGAGCCGGGAAAATCAAAGGGAATAGTGCGGTGCTGATAGTAGCCAAACTGCTCGTAAAGCTCGTTAAGTCTGTCAACGAGCGTCTTGCCTTGCTTTTTATAGTACGCCGTCATTTCAGCAATAAGCATAGAGGCGTTTACCGCGTCTTTGTCGCGCACGTAAGTACCCGAAAGGTATCCGTAGCTTTCCTCAAAGCCAAGTACGTATCTACTCTCTTCACCCTTCGCCTCTAATTTTGCGATAACGTCGCCGATATACTTAAAGCCCGTCAGAACGTTGAAAACTTCCGCGTTATACTGCGCGCCGATTTTTTTAACGAGCTCGGTCGTTACGATAGTTTTTACGATAACGGGATTGTTTGCAAGCGTGCCGTTTGCCTTCTTTCTCATCAAAAGATAGTCACAAAGGAGCGCGCCCACTTCGTTGCCCGTAAGTAAAATATACCCTTCCGCCGTCTTAACCGCCGTACCTACTCTGTCGCAGTCGGGATCGGTCGCAATCAAAATATCGGAGTCGTTTTTCTTTGCTTGCTCGATTCCAAGGCGCAAAGCGTCCGCCTTTTCGGGGTTGGGGTACGGACAAGTCGTGAAGTTTCCGTCGGGGAATTTTTGCTCGTCCACTTCGCAAAGCTGACTTACCTGCATTTTCTCTAAAATCGCAGGCACGAGCGTATATCCTGCGCCGTTAAGGGGCGTAAAAGTTACTTTCAGCCCGTCCGCAAGCGCAGTTCTGTGCGAGAAAACTTCCTCTAAATAATTAGCCGTGATTTGCTCACTCGCGTACTCAATCATACCGCTATCAAGGTAATTTTCAAGCGTGTCCGTCACGACGGAAAAGGCGTCAACGTCCTTGATATACTGGGTAATTTCCGCCGAATACGCGTCGGTAAGCTGACAGCCGTCCGCGCCGTAAACCTTGTAGCCGTTATACTTTGCCGGATTATGCGACGCCGTAATCATTACGCCCATTTGCGATTTGGTTTCGCGAGTAAGATACGAAAGAAAGGGCGTAGGCATAAGCGAACGCGTAAGGAAGGTTTTAATGCCGTTAGAGGCAAAAACTTCCGCAGTAACGCGCGCAAAAAGATCGGAATTTATTCTGCTGTCGCACGAAACGGATGCGCGAGTATATCCGTGCGCTTTCATACATTGCGCAACGCCCTGCGTAGCCTTTCTAACCGTGTAAATATTAAGACAGTTAGTACCTGCACCAAGCTCTCCGCGCATTCCGGCAGTTCCAAAAGAAAGATCCTTGTAAAACGCCTCTTTTTTAGCGCTTTCGTTATCCTTAATGGCAAGAAGCTGTGCGTTTACTTCGCTGTCCGTGCTTCTATCAAGCCACTCTTGATATCTTTGATTGATTACGTCCATAGTCCCTCCGTTAAATAATTTCAATTATATAGTCGGTGGTATAAGTTTCGCCCACTTCTACGCTTTCCATCAGCGTTTTTTGGCTAATCTCACGCTTTACGTCGTAGTCGTCGGGAACGCCCCACCAAGGCTCTACGCAAACGTACTGACCGTATTCGTTATCCGACCAAAAAGCCACGACGGACGATTTCGTTTCGAACGCGATTTTTCTGCCGTTCTTTCTTTCAAGGAAATATTTTGCTCCGCCCTTCGTCGTAAAAATAGGCGTAGTGCCGTGGTCAATAAGGAACTTTTTATCCACCTCAAAGCGTTGACCACCCGTCCATTCTTCTTCGGGCAAAACGAACGCGCCTTTTAGCGGATACCACTTCTTTATAGGCGTTGAAAACTCGATAAAGTTACCCTTCGTGTCTTCCGTGCCGTCCGCGTTGATTTGACCGTCAAGCTTGAACGCGAGATGTCCGCCAAGCGAGAAATACATCTTCTTATCGGACGTATTTTTAACGAAATAATCAAGTTTTACCTTGTTGCCGATAAGCGAATATCTAATTCTGAATTCAAAGTCGTAGGGATACATTGCTCTCGTTTCGTCGTTACTGCGCAAAAGAAGTGTTACGCTGTCGTCGCTTTGCTCGTCAATTTCAAACACGTTGAGCTTTGCAAAGCCGTGAATGGGCATTTCGTATCTCTTTCCGTCAACTTCGTACCAGCCGTCTACTCTACGGCACGCAAAGGGGAAAAGCACGAGGTCGCGTTTTGCCCAAGCGCCTTCGCTGCCCTCAAAGACGAGCTGTTCGTTATCTCTAAGGTCGGTAATAGTGTGGAATTTTGCGCCAAGCAAGCTGATTTCCACTTTGATTAAGTCGTTTTTGATAGTTACAAATTCCATATTAGTCTCCTCCGTATAAGCTGTAAAGTGATGCGTACGTTCCGCCCTTTTGCAAAAGCGTCGCGTGGTTGCCTTCTTCAATTATGCCCTCCTCGGTAAGCACGATTATGCGGTCTGCCTTTTTAATCGTGGTAAGTCGGTGCGCGATAGTAATGGTCGTACGGTTTTTAGCAAGCTCGTCAAGCGACGACTGAACGAGTCGCTCGCTTTCGTTATCAAGCGCGCTGGTCGCCTCGTCCAAAATGAGCAGGGGCGGATTTTTGAGGAAAAGTCTAGCAATAGCAATACGCTGTTTCTGACCGCCCGAAAGCTTAACTCCTCGCTCTCCGCAAACGGTATCGTAGCCCTTTTCAAGCTTTATAATAAACTCGTGCGCGCCTGCTTTTTTAGCGGCGTCCATAACTTCTTCGTCGGTAGCGTCAGGACGGGCAAAGAGTATATTTTCCTTGACCGAGCCGTAGAAAAGGTACACGTTTTGCTGAACGATACCTACGTTTGAGCGCAAGGTTTTAAGGTCGTATTCCTGCACGTTTACTCCGTCGATGGTGACCGTGCCCTCTTTTATATCGTAAAAACGGGGGATTATGTTTGCAATAGTCGTCTTGCCTGCGCCAGACGGACCTACGATTGCTAAACTTTCGCCCTTATTGACCTTAAAGGACAGTTTTTTGAGCACGTCTTTGGTTTCGTCGTAAGCGAAAACGACGTCCTTAAACTCAATTTCGCCTTCAAGCCGTTCAATATCCTTGGCGTTTTCGGGCGAAGTTATTTGAACGGGCTCGTCCATAATCTCGATAAAGCGGTCGAACGCGCTCATACCGTTTTGGAACTGCTCGGTATAATTCATTATGGTCGTGACGGTGGAAAGTAGCGTGCTTACGTAAAGAAGAAACGCCACGAGGTCAACGGTAGTCAGCGTACCAAGCTGAATGAAAATTACGCCGAAAATTACGGTTGCAACGTACATAAGCCCAGACGAGAACTGCGTTCCGCTATGGAAAACACCCATAATTTTATACGAATCGGTCTTAATGCGCACGAAATCCTCGTTGTTGCGATCGAACTTCTTGATTTCCACGTCCTCACCGCCAAACGAACGCACTACGCTGATTCCTGCAAGCGAATCTTCAAGCTGTGAGTTGATTTGACTAACCTTGCGTCTGCGCTCACGGAAAACTTTGCGCATACGACGGTTATTGATGATCGCGAAAATCACGAGGGGCGGAATGAGTGCGAAAAGAATGAGCGTTAGCCAAAGATTAAGCATTGACAAGTAGATGAACACGCCTATAAGCCTTATGCCGGCAAGGAAAATTTCCTCGGGGCAATGGTGAGAAAACTCGGTGATTTCAAACAGGTCGTTGTTTACTCTGCTCATCAAATCGCCCACTTGACGCTCGTCGTAAAAGGACGCGGACAGCGACAGCAGCTTTACGTACAAATCCCTACGCATTGCCGCCTCGACGCGCGAGCCCATTACGTGGCCTACCGTGGTCATATAGTAGCTACACAGTAGCTCAATAACGCGTACGCCCAGCATTGCGCCGGCAACGAACAGTATCGAGCCCCATACGATTTCTCCGCCAGCTAAGCACACGTTAAGAAGATAACGCACGAGCATTGGGAAAACGAGTCCAGCCAACGCCACGCCCAAGGCGCAAAACAGGTCGATTATGAAAATTTTAAGGTGCGGTTTATAATAGGGCGCAAACCTTTTTAATAAATCTTTTGCTTTCATGTGCTCATTATAACATATTTATACAGTTTTGTAAATATATAAAACGCAAAAAGGTAAAAAATAAGGTAAAAAATACCGCAAAGTTTGTCCTCTGCGGTAAATATTTTATTCGATTTCGTCAAGCCAAAGCGTTGCGCTAGCATCAGACGGCATTTTCCACGCGCCTCGTGGCGAGAGCGAAACTGCCGTGACCTTCGCTCCGTCAGGCATACAGGAGCGCTTAAACTGTTGCGTAAAGAATCTGCGGATAAAGTTTTTGAGCCATTTTTTGACGATGTCAGCCGTATATTTTTCGTTAAATGCGACCGTAGCCGTACGCAAAACTTTTTTAGGCGTATAGCCGTTTACGATAAAGTTATACAGGAAAAAGTCGTGTAGCTCGTACGGACCGACTATATCCTCGGTAATCTGTGCAATCTCACCCTCTTTAGCCGGAGTAAGCTCGGGACTGACGGGCGTATCAAGTATGTCCGCAAGCACGCAAGCAATCGTTTCCACGTCGTAACGACGGGGTACGTCCCCTGCCATTTTGTCTTTTTCATAGCTTACGAGTGCACGAACGAGCGTCTTTGGAACGGACGAATTTACACCGTACATTGACATATGATCGCCGTTATAAGTGGACCAACCAAGAGCGACCTCGCTCAAATCCCCCGTACCTACGACGATACCACCGCTAATATTTGCAATATCCATAATAACCTGAGTACGCTCACGCGCCTGCGCGTTTTCGTAAGTTACGTCGGCAGTTACACCGTCGTGGCCGATATCGCTTAGGTGCTGACGGACGGATGCGGTAATATCCACCTCCTTCAGCGTAACGTGGTACGCCTCGGCAAGCTTTTGCGCGTTACTTTTAGTGCGTTTGGTCGTGCCAAAGCAAGGCATAGTAACGGCGATAATATCCTTTAAGCTAAACGACTCCTCACCCAAAAATTCCACCGCTCTTACCGCTACGATAAGCGCGAGCGTTGAGTCAAGACCTCCGCTAAGTCCTAAAACGATTTTTTTGGACCTTGCGCTCTCAATTCGCGTTGCAAGTGCGCGTGCTTGAAGACGAAGAATATGCTCCAACTCTTGATTTTGACGGGGCAAGAAGGGGAATTGATTAAACTGATTTGCAAAAAGGACGGTTTCTTGCTCCGTTAAACTAAAAAAATGCTCGATTTCTCTCTCTTTTTGGGAAAATTGTGCGTTGCCCTTTCGCTGATGAGCGATAGCGTTTACGTCGATAACCGCACTAAAAGGCGAAGAAATACTGCTTTCGCGATCACAAAGGACTTGACCGTTTTGGCAAATTATTCCACTTTCTTCAAACGCTAAATCGGTGGTCGACTCGCCGTAGCCTGCGTTCGAAAGAATATAAGCGCATTGAAGCTTTTGACTTTGCGCTTTGACCATATTAAGCAGGTCGCCGTAAGAGTCCGCATACTCCGCTCTCGCGCTGAGGTTTACGATAACCGTCGCGCCCATGCTTACGCAGTCGCAAGCAGGCGAATACACTCCAAAAAGGTCGTCGCCTATTTCCACTCCTACCACCAAATTTTCTACACTTTTATGGGTGTATAACGGGTGCGCGCTGATAGTAATAGTTTTACCGCCTATTTCGCACTCGGCAGGGCTGACGGGCGCAGGCGAAAATACTCCGCTTGCGTACTTTTTAGCGGTCGCGCCCAAAATTTCGCCACGGTTAATGGCAACGGCGCAGTCGTAAATTTTGCCCGCACTTCGTAGCGGTGCGCCAACGAAAATAAGCGCGTCCAAGCTTTTAGTTTTTTCTGCAATTTCGCAAAGCGCCTTTTTCGCGCCACACAGCAAGGTTTCGTTTTTCGCAAGGTCGCCTACCGTCGCTCCGCAAACATAAAGTTCGGGGGTGACGATAATTTTCGATTCACTCAGCGCAAGCGATTCAAAGCCTACCCTTTCTCCGTTTTTCTTCGTATCAGCCACCGATACGCGTGGCGATATCGCAGATACCTTAATAAAACCGTCTTTCATAAGATACTCCTTCGTGCAATTGATCGCTCAAAAGCCACTATTATTATACTTCTAATTCGCGCAAAAGTAAAGCGTTTTCGCGATACGCTTTTTTGTGATAATTTTACCATTAGCCTTGCATTCCTTGCGCTTTTGTGGTATAATGAAAGCAAGGAGAAGACTTTTATGCTTATTTACAACGAACGATTTAAGTTACGTGAGTCCGATTTCGACGAGTTTGACAACCTCAAGCCCAGCGCGTTTTTAGACTTCTTCCAAAGCGTTGCGTCCACTCACGCCACTCTTAAAGGTATGGGCTTTGACGATATGATAAAGAAAAATATCGCTTGGGTGCTGACTAAGGTTAAGCTTGACGCGTACAAGCGCGTTAAGGCAAAGGACACCATTATCGTTGAGACCATTCCGCGTCCAAAGGGGTTGATTGATTACACGCGCGATTACTATATCTACGACGAAGAAAACGAGCTTATTGCCAAGGGCAGTAGTCAATGGGTGCATATTGATTTTACCACGAGAAAATTACTCCGCCCCACTATTGACTTTACCGAAGAATTTTCACCGCGCGACGCGTACGAAACGCGAAAGATTGAGCGTGTGCCTGCCGTTGACACCTACGAGATAGGCAAATACGTCACCACTCGCAACGACATTGACCACAACGGTCACGTGAATAACCTTCGCTACGCCGACATGGTGCTGGCGTTTGAAAAGAAAAATCCCGCTCCCGTGCGCTCGTTCATAATCAACTTTTCAGTCGAATGCCACGAGAACGAAACGCTTACTATTTACTCGGACGGCGACACTCTCTTTACTGGAAAAAAGCAAGACGGCACGGTGTCATTCACCGCAAAACTCATCCGCGAAAACTATTGATTTAAGCGACCGTAAAATATTAAAACGGGCTACCACGTGGTAGCCCGTTTTGCTTTTTGTCCTTATTTTTTCTTGTCTTTGGGTTTGCGGATTTTGTTAAGCTTTTTGTTCATTTTAAGAAGTTCTTCTTTAGTGAACGAGATGCCCACCATACCGATCATATTAGTCATACGGAGCACGGTAAAGCCTGAAAGCATAGGCATCATTTCCTTCATATTCATTCCGTCGGTCATAGACTTTTGCTCACCGCCCTCCGCCTTCTTTTTAGCGTCCATCTTTTTCTTAACGGAAAGACCTAAGCCGATTGCCCAAAGCTTACCGCGGAAGGTGTCCATAATCGAGCCGAAAGTATCGTTGAGCGAGAATCTACCCTTGGGCGCGTCGATATCGAACCAGTTAAGGACTGCACCTTTTTCTTTGAGGATATAGTCCTCGTTCATCTTATCAACCTTACGGATTTTACCCTCGTCCTTATACTCACCCGCTACCGCAGTAATAGTGCTTTCGCCCTCGTTCTTAACCTCAAAATAGAAGAAGTGGTCGGGCGCACTTTTCTTACCAACGCTTACGCCGTTGACGAAAAGTTCTACTTCGGGAAGGTTAGAGTACACCGTAACCTTGGTTACGTCCTCTACCCTGTCGACATAACGCTTACCGCAAAGGTGAACGAAAGGTTCGTCCGAAAGCCAAGCCTTATACGCGTAGAAGGAATCCTTTTTGTACTTTCTATCAAAGGTTATAAGTCCCTTATGGTTTTGACCGTTTTCACCGCCCTCGCTACGAAGGTCTGCGCCAAAGTCGAACATATTCCAAACGTGAGTTGCCCAAATGTATTTACGCGAGAAAAGTTGCTTTATAAGCTCCTCGTGATAGTACGCCTGATACTCTTCGGTGTAGTCACCCTGTACGGGATTAGAGGTGTGCCAGTTAAGCGCCTCACAGCCGTACTCACTCACGCCGATGGGGCGGTTAGGGTATTTTTCGTGGAATTTATCAAACCACGGGCCGTTCATATCCGTCGTGCCTCCGTACCAACCAAAGTAATGATTATAGGAAACGAGGTCGGAGATGTGAACGTACTCTTCGTCCATCGAGCACATAGAAACTACTGCAATGGTGGTAAGACGAGTTTTGTCCATTTCGTGCACCAAATCGTTAAGGATACGGTGATTTTCAAGTAGGTCAGGATCTTTCGCACCGTTCATAGTGATTTCGTTGCTAAGTCCCCATACGCAAATGGACGCGTGGTTGTAGTTTTGGGTGATGAGCTCCTTCATTTGCGAAATGGTGTTTTCTCTACCGTTCGGCAAATGATGAGAAATGTAAGGAATTTCCGCCCAAACGACGAAACCTACTTCGTCGCAAAGGTCGTAGAAATACTGGTCGTGCTGATAGTGAGCAAGACGGATAGTCGTAGCACCCACTTCCTTAATAAGCTCAATATCCTCGGCGTGATGCTCGGGAAGGAGCGCGTTACCGATACCAAGTCTATCTTGGTGACGCGAAACGCCACGGAGCGGATATTCCTCGTCGTTGAGGATAAAGCCAAGGTTAGGATCTACCCTGAACGTTCTGCAACCAAAACGCGCGCTTACCTCGTCCAAAGCCTCGCCGTCTTTTACAATGCAAGCGGTCGCACGGTAAAGGTAAGGATCTTTTCTTCCGTGCCAGCGATGAACGGAAGAAATCGTAGCCGTCCACTTCTTGTCCGCGCTCTCGCCACTTGCAACTACTTCGCCCTCTTTATTATAAATAGTATAAGCGATTTTTTCGTTTTCGCCAAGCTCGGTCGTGAAAACCTCTACTTCAACGTCCGCGTCAGCGCCCTTAATTTGGGGCGTAACCTTAATACCCGTTCCGCCGTAGTAGTCGAGGTCAAAGTGCGTTTTATTAACCGCAATAATCTTTACTCCGCGGTACAGTCCGCCGTAGAAGGTAAAGTCGGCAAACTGCGGATAAACGTGATCGTTAGGCGCGTTGTTTACGACTATATAAACCTGCGTTTCGTTTTCAGTCAAATATTTGGTAATATTTGCTCTGAAAGCCGAATATCCACCGTCGTGATGAACGACCTTCTCTCCGCCTACGAAAACGTCAGCGGACGAGTTAGCGGCGCAAATTTCCAAGTAATATTCGTCGGCTACGGGCAAATCCGCCTTTACGATTTTTTTCTCGTATACGCAATCGCCACGGAAATAATCGTCACCGCCGTCCTGACCGTCAACGCCGTTCCAGGTGTGCGGAAGATTAACTATTTCCGCCTCGCCACTGGGCGCACTAACGCCCTTATAGAACGACCAGCCGTCGTTAAAGCTTACAGTACTTCTCATAAATATCCTCCCCACTTTATTAAGTGTGTTTGATTTTTTTCTATGCTTTTATTATATATTATAAGCAAAAATATGTCAAATATACACGCGCTTATTTTGCGTTTTTATATAATATTAACATAATTTCATCACATTTCAACCTTTTTCGTTTGACATAAATATGCCCTTATAGTATAATACTTATATCGTGAGCATCGCTCAAAAAAATACTATTTAGGGGGATTTATGGATAAACCTACCACACAAACCAAGTACCGTCCCTTCGGAATGAGGGACAAGCTTGCGTACGCGTTAGGCGACCTTGGCTGTAACATGAGTTTTGCGCTCAAAAGTACCATTATGGTTATCTTCTGGACGCAGTTCATGGCCCTTGGCGAAACGATGTACGCAACACTTCTTTTAGTCGTTCAGATTTGGGACGCTATCAACGATCCGCTCCTTGGATCTATGTTCGACGCAGACAAGAGAAAGTATAAGCGCGGTAAATTCAAAACTTATATCTTTATCGGCGCGCTTGGACTTCTCTTCTCGGGTATTTTCTTCTTCTTACCCGTACCTGGCGCTGACTACGTTATGAAATGCGTTCTCTTCGTTCTCGGCTACATTCTTTGGGACGCATTCTACACGATTGCAAACGTTCCTTACGGCTCGATGATGTCCGTTATCACTACCGACGGCGCGGAAAGATCTCAGCTTTCCACCTGGCGTTCAATCGGCTCGATGATAGGTAATATTCTTCCCATGGTCCTCCTTCCCATCATTTGCTACGACGCGTCCAACAACCTCGTTGGCGAAACCGTTTTCGTAGCGGCACTTATCATGGGCGCAATCGGTCTCGTTTGCTTTATCTTAATGCTTAAAAACACCACCATTCGCGTGGAAGAAAGCTCGGTTAAGATTAGTGAGGAAAAGAAAAAATTCAACGTTTTCAAAGCGTTCCTTAACTTTATGAAAAACCCTCCCGCTATCGGCGCTACGCTTGCTGCAATGGCAATGTTCATCGGTATGCAGGGTTCGAGTGCGGCTACTACCGTTTTGTTCCAGTCTTACTTTAAGAACGCGCAAATTTCGGGTATCATTATGCTTATCGGTTATTTGCCTATGTTCCTGTTTATGCCTTTCATTACTAAAATCGTTAACAAGTACGGTAAGAAAGAGGCGTGTGCAGTCGGTTCTGCCGTCAGCGTATTCGGCGCTCTCCTCCTCTTCCTTCCCCTTGGCTCTGAAATCGTAGGCCTCGTTGGATACGTAGTTGCACAAGTATTCTTCGGACTTGGCCTTGGCTTCTACACCTGCGTAAGCTGGGCGCTTATGGCGGACGCTATCGACTACAACGAATGGAAAAACGGCACGAAGGACGAGGGTACGGTTTACTCGCTCCACTCCTTCTTCCGTAAGCTCGCTCAAGGTCTTGGTCCTTCGCTCGTAGTTCTTCTTATGGGCGCTCTTGGTTACGACGGCACTCTTAAAGCGGAACAGCCCTTCTGGGTTGCTGAAAATATGAAGTGGCTCGTTGCCGGTCTTTACACCTTCAGCGCAATCGTAATGTTCCTTTCCATCACCTTCATTTACAACCTTAATAAGAAGAAAGTTGCTCAGATGACGGCTGAGCTTGAGGAACGCCGTATTGCAAACACCGCTGAAGAAGTTGCCGAGGATGTTGCTACCGAAACGACTACCGAAGAGGTTGCTACTGAAACGACTACCGAAGAGGTTGCTACTGAAACGGCTACCGAGGAAGTAACCGAAGACGTTACCGAAACGGAAGAAAAACCTGAGGAATAATTAAAATTTTTATTTGATAATGCAAAACGGACTACCACGTGGTAGCCCGTTTTTGTTTTTGCTCATTTTTGTACGGTTATTACTTTATATCTTTTTTCTTGATTGCAACTAATCCTAATACGAAGAAAAGTGCGAAATAAATTGCGTGAGAAATCAAAACGTAGGCGACGTCAACGGCGGAATAAGTCGTTCCGTTGCCCGTAACGGTTGAGAGGAATACGTTGGATTTTACCATAAATTCCAAGAAAAACTTAAGCGGTTCATTGTCCGTAACCATAGGAATTACCATTGAAAAGGACGCGCCGATTATGCTGAAAAGCATAGTGATTGCGATATACATTACAATGCAAAGTCCTGCGTTTTTCATAGACACGCTCAAAAAGGTTATAAGCGCAGAAACTACTACGAAGGTAAGTAGCTTAAAAATCAAGGTCACTACTGCGTAGCCAAAGTCGTTAGCCGTAAAGGGAGTCGCTTGATACTCAAACAGCAAAAGCGAAACGCCCAGCGTTAAAAACGCGTACACGAGCATTATTCCACAAAGCACGATGGTGCAAGCAACGAGGGCGGAAAGGAAAACCGCACTTCTCGACTTACCGCTGATAATCTTGTTTCTGACCGTGCCCTGCGAATAGTCCTTACATAAAATTATGCAAAACAGCACGCTTGCAACAAGTCCGAAGTCGTTGACGGGATTAAAGGCTTGGAAAAAGAGCGTTTTTGCATCCATTCCCATACCGAGCATTTGCGCGGCGTCGCCTGCGATACTTCCCACGGCGTAAAGGAGCAAGGGGGTAAGTAAGGCGAAAACTCCGCAAATTATGCAAATAACGAGAAAAAGTTTGTCCTTAAAAATACGTCTGAGATCGGTTTTGAGCATATTAAACATTTTTGCCACCTCCTACGATAGAAAGATAATAGTCCTCAATGCCCGTTCTCGTGTTATTGATAGTCGTAAGCGTACATTTTTCCATAACGCTAATAAGAAATTCGTTAAGATTTACGTCGCCGTACACTCTAACACCGTTGCCCTCGCGGTCGAAATGCCCGTCGTAAAGATTGCTAATTACCTCAAAAAGACGGTCGTTATCGTCACTTTCGAGATACAACGATTTACCGCACTCACGCGCCAAATCAGTTGCCGAAATTTCCTTGATAAGTCTGCCCCTTGAAATAATTCCGTACTTGGTTGCAACGAGGGAAAGCTCGCCCAAAATGTGCGAGGACACCAAAAAAGTGATGTTTTTTTGCTTATTAAGATGCAAAATGAGCTCGCGAATATCAACGATACCGGCGGGATCAAGCCCGTTCATAGGCTCGTCCAAAATTATAAGCTCGGGCTCGCCAAGTAGCGCCATCGCAATGCCTAAGCGCTGGCGCATTCCAAGAGAAAAATCGCCTGCTTTCTTTTTTTCGCCGAGAAGGTGTCCAAGCCCTACCGTGTGCAAAACCTCGCTTACTCTATTCTCATCCTTAACGCCCAAAATATCGCATTGCATTTGAAGATTTTCACTCGCGGACATATTAAGATATATTGAGGGCGTTTCTACCACCGCTCCCACTTTTTTGCGCGCACTCAAAATTTCTGGCGAAGTATCGTCTTTACCAAAAAGCTGGACGCTACCGCCACTAGGACGCGCTAAGCCACAAACGAGGCGGATTATCGTCGTTTTACCCGAGCCGTTTTCGCCCACGAAGCCGTAGATATCGCCACGCTCAACGGTCATATTTACCTTATCCAAAACGAGCCTTTTGCCGTAAATCTTGGATAGGTCGTTAGTTTTCAAAACTACTTCCACTTTCTACTCCTTAAAAATTACTTTTATGCTATTATATTATCACACTTTACCACTAAAATCAACCGACTAAAAGTAGAATTTGGCGTTTATATCAAAAAAGGTTGCGAATATATCTTCACAACCTTTTTATTTATTAAATTATTATTGCGACAGAGCCCTACTTAACGAATACGGCGAATGCTTTGTAGGTGCTGTAAACGTCAGCCTTGGAAACGAGCTCGTAAGGAGCGTGCATAGAAATTACGGGAACGCCCATATCAACGGTGTCAATATTGAGCTTTGCAACGTATTTAGCAATCGTTCCGCCGCCGCCTGCGTCTACGCGACCAAGCTCACTCGTTTGCCAGCAAACGTTATTTTCAGCGAAAAGCTTACGAACCTCGCCCACGAATTCAGCGGACGCGTCGCTACTACCGCCCTTACCGCCCGAGCCCGTAAACTTGCACATAGCCGTACCGCAAGAAAGGATAGCCGAATTTTTCTTTTCAAACACGCCTGCAAAGTTAGGATCGTAGCAAGCGGTTACGTCGCTCGACAAGCACTTAGACGCTGCGCGAACTTTGATTTCATTGCATCCAAGCGCCTTGGAAATACAAGTGATAAGGTCGTTATACACGTCGCATTGAGCGCCCGTGTTGCCTTCGCTACCGATTTCTTCTTTGTCTACGAGCAAGCAGATAGAAGTTCTTTCCGTGCCGTTATCGTCCAAAACTGCAGTGAGCGCGGGATAGGAGCAAACTCTGTCGTCGTGGCCGTAAGCGCCGATAAGCGCACGGTCAAAGCCTACGTCGCGAGCGTCAAACGCAGGTACTGCACTAAGCTCTGCGCTGAGGAAATCTTCTTCCGTCATGCCGTACTTTTCGTTGAGGATAGACAAAACGGAAAGCTTGATCTTCTCTTTAACGTTTTCGTCCGCATAGGGAAGTCCGCCTACCAAAACGTTGAGGTCCTCGCCTGCAATCGCTTGGCCAAGGGGCTTTTGAGCCTGTTCTCTGCCAAGGTGAGGAAGGATATCGTTGATATAGAACACGGGATCGCCGGGCTGATCGCCCACTTTAACTTCCTTTCTCGTACCGTCAGCAAGCACGACTACGCCGTGAAGTGCCAAAGGAATAGCAGTCCACTGATATTTTTTAATTCCGCCGTAGTAATGCGTTTTGAGGAAACACATTCCGCTGTCTTCGTAGAGGGGATTTTGCTTAATGTCGATACGGGGCGCGTCAACGTGAGCGGCTACGATACGAACGCCGTCCTTTTCGAGATCGTTCGTACCGAGTTTGAAAACTGCTACGCTCTTGTCACGGTTGTTAAAGTATTTTTTGTCGCCTGCTTTAAGCGCGTCGCCAAGCTTGTACTCGGTGTAGCCTGCTTTTTTAGCCATTTCGATAGCTACTGCAACTGCCTCACGCTCCGTCTTGCCTGCGTCGAGGTAAGCCATATAGCCCTTTGCATATTCGTACATCTGATCAATTTCTTCCTTAGAAGAAATTTCAAAAAAGTTCTTCTTCTTGTATAAAAGCTTTTCCTCAAGAAGTTGACCTTGAGTCTTTTCTTTCTCTTCTGCCATTTTAGTTATCTCCTTGTTTGTTTATTCTTCGTCGGGCTTTATACCCAGATCTTCCATAATTTTTGATAAGTCGTCGGTGGGATTCCACGCCTCAGCAAACGAAAAACCACTTGCGGACACGGCGTCTTCTGCCAGCGTCTTTTTAGGCGCGTCTTTGACCACTTCTTCAACGCGCTTTTGCTCGCTTACGAAATGGCTCTCAATTTCTTTGAGCTGCTCAGAGCCACCTGACAAAACCTCGTCCATTGCGCTATTAAACTTACTTTGCGCCTTAAGCCCCTCGTCGTCGGGGTATTTTTTAAGTAGCGCGTCGTAGTGAGCCTGCCACTTTTCGTGGAATGCACGAAGCGCAGCAATTTCCTCACGGTAACGGCTTTGCGCTAATTTTTCAATCTCGTCTGCCTTTGCTACGGCGTGAATGAGCGCTGAGGAAATAAGTTCGGCTTTCGCGCCGTACTCGGCAATTTTCTTGTCCTTTTCGTCAAGCTCGCTACGGAGCTGAAAAATGCGGTTTTTTTGCTCGTTGAGTTTACTTTCGTACTCGTTTTTGAGCGTGAAAATATACTCGTCCACTTCCGCCTTTTTATAACCTTTCCTTTCGATATCGAATTTCACGGTTTTCTCCTTATTTGGTGTCGTCGTTACCCAAAAGCATACTTTGTTTGAGCGCGTAAAGTCCGTCGCTTAAGTCTACCTTGTAAATGTGCGGATTAACCAGTCGCTTGTACTCGTCCCAGAATTTATCAAGCGATTGACGGCGATACTGCGAGCTTTCTTTTAGCGTGGGCACGTCGTAAACGCATTCGCCCTTTTCAAACACTTTGACCAAAAGCTCCTTGATATCGTAGTCCTCGAGCACCGTTTTCTTCCATCTTTCCGTTTCGTGAGTGAGCGTTAAGGGCTTACCTATCTGCTCGCTTTTAAGCGCGATAAGGTCGGCAAACGCTTTGCCCGTGCTCTTTTCGTAGATACGGTAAACGGTCTTAAAGCCGGGGTTAGTTATCTTTTCAATGGAGTCGGACTTTTTAATGCGCGGAACTGCTCTGCCGTCGCGCTCGATTTCAGCGAGCTTGTACACGCCTCCAAGCGAGGGCATTCCGTCGCTCGTGATGAGCTTCGTGCCTACTCCGTACATATCAATCTTTGCGCCCTGCTCGTTGAGCGAATTAACGAGGTTTTCGTCAATGTCGTTACTTACGAAAATTACCGCCTCGGTATGACCTGCCTCGTCAAGCATTTTGCGCGCTTTTTTGGACAGATATGCAAGGTCACCGCTGTCAAGACGAATTCCAAGGGGCTTGTGACCTTCCTTTTTAAGACGGTCAAAAACCTTGATTGCGTTGGGTACGCCACTACGGAGTGTATCGTAGGTGTCTACCAAAAGCAAGCAGCTATCGGGATAAATGTCCGCAAAGGCGTTGAACGCGTCAAGCTCGGTGGGGTAACTAAGTACCCAGCTGTGCGAGTGCGTGCCTTTGGGTACGATATCAAACATTTGCGCTGCAAGCACGTTACTGGTCGCGCAAGCACCGCCTATGATACTTGCTCGGCTACCGTAAATACCTGCGTCAGGGCCTTGCGCACGGCGAAGACCGAATTCAACCACTTTACCCTCGCCTGCCGCGGTGGTAACTCTGGACGCTTTAGTGGCGATAAGCGTCTGGTGGCTGATGATGGTAAGGAGCGCCGTTTCAATAAGCTGAGCCTCGATAAGGGGCGCGCGCACTATCATAATGGGCTCCATCGGGAAAACGATTTCGCCTTCGCGTACCGAATAAATATCGCCCGTAAAGCGCATATTCTTGCAGTACTCTAAAAAGTCTTCGGTAAAGGTGTTGAGCGAGCGAAGATACTGGATATCTCCGTCCGAGAAATGCAAGTCGCGAATGTACTCGATCGCCTGCTGAAGTCCTGCCGCTACGGCGTAATTGATTTGACCGCGTTGGCGGAAAAACAGGTCGAAGGTAGCAACCTCGTCGTAGATACCGCTTTTGAGGTATCCGTTCATCATTGTAAGCTGATAGAAGTCAGTAAGTAACGTTAAATTACGTCCGTCATTCATTGTCGTTATCTCCTTTTTTCGCTTTAAGTGCAACAAGCATAATTAAAATTCCTACGAAAACTACGATAATGGGTACGACTATATTCCAACCCAAAAGTGCGCTACTGTTAAGCGCGAATATTCCTGCGAGCACGCCAAAGAACAAAATGGTCTTAACGTGCGCTGAGTACGAGCCCGTTAAAAACATCGTGAAAAAAGATGCGATTGCGGGGATTGCTATGTAAAGCGGATAAAGCTGGGCGTAAGTAAGGTGGGTAAAAGTGCATAAGCAATTTACGACTCCGGGCACGATAAACGCGAACGAAAGCCACATCGTTACGCTGTTTTTTTGCACGAGCGCGGTCACTACGAATACGAGCCCAACCGCAAAAAGTATAGCGCAAAGCCAAACTTCTTCTACCGTAAGCGGACTAAAAACGCCAAAGCCTACGAGCAATAAAAACAATCCGCAAAGCAAAGTTCCTGCGCCTGCGATCACGTTTCCTGCGACGCGCTGAGAGGGTGTAAGTTCAAATTCTTCGTTAACGTTATTACTCATTTTTATTCTCCGTTTTGTCAGAATCAGAGGGTACGTCCCCTTCCGTTTTGTCTTCGCGCGCCTCGTCTACCTCCCAGTAGCGATCGCTATCGTCCACCTCGTCAAAGGTGGGCTCTACCTTTTCGTTCTTTTTCTTTTCCTCCTTTTTAGGAGCGAGCGTACGACGGTAAAGCATAGATTTTTCGTAGCCGTAATAGTCGAGCGAAAGTTCACTTTCCTTGATTAAAATGAAGGGATTTTTCTTCTTTCGCGTCGCCATAATTATATGGTAAACTATTATGCCTATTCCCAAAAGGAAAATGGCGATACTTATCAGTTGGCTAACTCTGAATCCACTACCCGTGTATAAGCTATCCGAGCGCAAGCCCTCGATAAAGAATCTGCCGAACCCGTACCAGATGCAGTAGAACGCGAAGTTAAATCCGTCGAAGGATTTTCTTTTGCCGTTATAGAACCACATCAAAAACACGAAACCGATTGCGTTCCAGAACGACTCGTAGAAAAAGGTAGCCTGATACCACGCGTTTTTCGCCTCGATAAACACGGCGTAGGGGAAGAATTGCAAGCTCTTGTCCGTGACGAGATTACCGTAAGCCTCCTGGTTAGCGAAGTTGCCCCAACGACCGATAACCTGACCTAAAATGATCACGGTAAAGCCAAGGTCTGCCATTTGAATCCAAGATACTCTCTCGTGCTCGGGGTGCTTTTTCTGGATCGCGATTACGATAAGCGAGCCGGCAACCGCGGCGATAAGTCCGCCGTAAATCATAAGTCCAGAAAGTCCACCGCCGTCAAGACCTAAAATTCTTTTGAGTGGCCACTCCGCCCAAGTGCTTCCGCCACCTGCTACGTCAAAGATTATGTAGCCCATACGCGCGCCTACTATTGCAAGCGGAATACAGCAAAGCGCGAGGTCGATTACAAGGTCAGTGTAATAACCGCGCTTTTTACTGATAAAGTACGCTATGACGATACAAAGCACCATACCGCCACCGATTAAAAATCCGTACCAGTTAAATCCGCCCGAATTTGCGGAAATTAGATTCGTAAAATTTTGTATTACGTTTGACATATCGTACCACCTATAAGTTAGATATACTTATTTTATTATATAACTATACGGTGAGTTTGTCAACATATTTTCAATTTTTGATTGTGATAAGTGGCTGATTTTTTGCGAAAAAGGGCGAATTTTTTACTCCGTTTTCTTTTTAACCGCGATTATACCGCTGATTGCGCGGTAAACGTCTTTTCGTATCAATTTTTTGTCCACCATTTTCCCGTTGTCGTAATAGCACAAATACCCCTCGCTCGTAACCGAAGGTGCGCCGTATCTGACGCGCTTGCTTTGTCCGTCCGCAAGGGTGGCGGTGTCGTATTCGTTAAGCGCGTCCTCCACGATTTTGTCGGGCGGAACGTCGCTTTTGGAAACGAGTTTGCTTTCTCTGACTATTTTTTCGCGCGGTTTTTTGCAGTAAAACTCCACTACTGCGCGATCAAAAGTCGTGTACGCGCGCACGAACAGAGGTAAGCCCGTCGTATTTTCAAACCTGAAGTCGCACCCAGCCGAGTTTACCATCGCGTCAAAGGACGCAGGCACGTACGAGGGCGCAAGCGAGTGGGCGTGAACCTCGGTTATTTTCATTCCCGAAAGTAGCGCACAGTTATAGACGGTGGTGGACGCTTGGCATACTCCTCCGCCCGTCCCGTCGACGTACTGCCCATCCAAAATGATTTTTGCCGTAGCAAAACCGTTTGACTCCGTGCGCTTTCCCACCGTTTTGTTAAAGGAAAACTGCTCGCCGTTCTCAATGCGAGTTCCGTTGATTTTTGATAGTGCAAGGGCGATATTATGCTTGCGGTTAGCGGTGGAAGTTGCTATGCTCGTAGAAAAAGTTGCGCATAGGTTAGTGCACTCTTTAAGCATATCCACCGTCACGGCAGGGAGCAAGGTTTTGGCAGGTACGGACACTTTCGCATCGCTATTTTTTCTCAACGCCAAAAATATCTCGTAATACAGCCTTTGTTCGTCCACCTCGTAGCCCACCTTCTCGCGCGTGAGCGTAAACATAGGCGCGCGGTAAGGCTTAAAGGAAATAGTCGCGTCCACGGGCGCGCAGTTTATTTGCTTAATAATGGGCAAAACTTTTTTCTCTAAAAGCGGAAAGGAGTACAGCATTGCGGACTTGGGTTGACTGCCCGACTGTAAATTTTTTTGCACGCACTCTATCTTTTCGCTGAGCGTCGCGTTTATCTTTCTGTTATGAAAATCCGCCTCCACCGTAAAGTCGGGGGCATATAAAATTTCGTCGTAATACTCAGAAGTAAGCGTTCCAAACGAAAGCTGGATTTTTGCTCTTTGCTCGTGAGCGTACACTCTTCCCTTTGGCAAATGAACGAACGAAAAAAGCGCCGCTACTAAGCATAAAAATAATAAAACTTTACCTAACTTTCGCATAACGGTAGTGTGTGCTTTTTACTTGCTTTTATAATGGAAAATTATGTATAAAATAAAAAACGGAGCAGTACGTACCACTCCGTTTTGATTTTATTCAGCATATTTTCTTACTTGGGAAAGTAACCATTCTTCGTTGTTTAAGCGTGGCTCGATTACGCAAGCACGCCAAAGCTCTTTTAACACTCCGCCTATTTTTACGGGCTGAATTCCCTCGCGTATAAGTGCCGTTCCGTCAAGGGCGAGGTCGCTTAAAGTAAGGGGCGCGTTCTCGTCGATAAGCTTTTGTTTAATACCAACGAGGCGGTTTTCCCTCTCCTCGTCCTCCATTCCTCGCGCGCGGTTATCCGCTTGCATGAGGTCAACGAGGTCGTCGATTTTATCAAAATTCGTTGCAACGAACAGTCTCAGTTTCGCCTCTTTGGTGTTGCGTTGAAGGTCGTACATATGGTTTTCGCACAGCCAAGCGACCGTATCGATAGTTTCGTTTGAATATTTAAGTCCGTACTCACCCAAGGTATAACGCACGATATTTCCCGAAACGCGCTCGTGACCGTGCATATTACCAAACTTCGACATACAATACGGCTTGCCTACGTCGTGCATAAGCGCTGCAAGCCTGTTTTTAGGCGAAACGAATTTAACCGTTTGGTTGATGTGTTCAAGCACGTCGTACTTATGGTACTTCGGATTTTGCGCCACGCCCGCTCCGTCCTCGAGCTGAGGAATAAGATACTTCCACAATCCAAGCTGTTGGATAAGGCGCAAGCCTCTGTAGTGCGCGTTGGCTACGCCGTATTTGGTGTCCGCAACCAAAATGCGATTAAGCTCTTCCCTTCTTCTCTCGGGCGAAATGTCACGGAGAAGGTGCGCGTTTTCTTTCGCCGCCTTTGCCGTTTCGCCGTCAATCTTAAAGCCCGTTTCCACCGCAATTCTGATCATTCTTAAAACGCGAAGTCCGTCGGACGCAAACGTGCGCGACGGGTTATAACTGCGGATAATCTTCTTTTCAATGTCCGCAATTCCGCCAAGCGGATCGACGATACAGTCGTTGGTAATATCGTAATAAACGCTGTTGCAAGTGAAATCGCGACGAAGCGCGTCCTGCTTTAAGTCGGTCGTAAACATAACGTCCGTAGGCGTATGTCCGCCACCGGGCGCGTATCTTTCTACTCTGAAGGGAGTGTACTCAAACTGCTCGTCGTTGTAGCGGATAATTGCCGTGCCCAGCTTGTAGTTTACCACTTTGGTCTGGTATCTACGGCTGATGCCAAGCGCCTCGGCAATAGCAGGTCCTGCGATATCGATATCAGTTTCGCCAAGACCGGCAACGGCGTTACGCACAAAGCCTCCCACGACGTAAATGGGAGTATTCGCAAGGCTATTTAACTTGCGTAAACTTTCGGGGATTTGTAATTTCATTTCCATAAGTGTTTTTATTATAGCATATCAAACTATTTTTTGCAACATTTTAGAGGTATGCTTGATAATTATTTGCTTTTTAATCAAAAAAGGGGTATAATGAGAAGGTAACGGAACTAATAGAGTTAATTTTTTAGGAGCGAAAGATGATAAATATTATCGCAAACACCACGAGCGGTAAAGGTCGTGGCTTGAAAAACACTAAAAAAATTGTCGAATACTGTATGAAAAAGGGAATCCCCTACGCCCTTTATTTCACTAACCGCGCAGGTCACGCGTGTGAAATTACCCGTTCGCTTACTCAAAGCGGTGAAAAAACTACCGTGGTTGCGCTGGGCGGTGACGGCACTTTTCACGAGGTTCTTAACGGTATCGTAGATACTGAAAATACTTATCTTGGTTTTATCCCGTCGGGACGTGGTAACGATTTCGTGCGCACGTACGGCGCTAATCTTGACCCGATTGACGCGCTTGAAGATATTTTGCGTGGCGAAACTCAAAAAATCGACTACATACAGGTGGGCGATAAACGCTGTCTTAACGTGTGCGGAACGGGACTGGACGTGGCGGTATTAAAGGCGGTTGAGGGCAAAAAATCTACTCTTACTTATTATCTCGCGCTCGTTCAATGCTTGCGCAAATTCACGCCCTACACCGTGACTATTGAGGTGGACGGAAAGAAGGAGGATTACGAGTGCATTATGGTGGGCGCTTGTAACGGAAAGGCGTTTGGTGGAAATATGCGTATTTGCCCCGTTGCTGAAATCAACGACGGAAAAATGAACGTAGTACTTATCACCTGGCCTGAAACTAACAACATCTGGCCTATCGTTGCAAAATTTCTAAAAGGCGATCATATGGATTTGCCCATCACTCATCACTACGTTTGCGATTCGCTGACCGTAACCGCTCCCTATCCTATTGAACTGGACGGAGAGATATACGAAGACAGAAAACTTGAATGTAAAATCGTAAGTGGCGGAATAAATACTTTCGTTCCAAAAAAGAAATAATCGCTAATATATGCAAAACGGCAAGGTACGTACCTTGCCGTTTTGCATATATTAGCGATTATTTCTTTT
>JAGAPD010000033.1 GCA_017623435.1 Clostridia bacterium | reverse complement strand
CCTCCGTTCTTTGAGGGAGGTGTCGCGTAGCGACGGAGGGAGAGCAGGCAAAGCCTGTTTAGTAGGATTTGAATATAGTGTACGGCTTGTAGACCTACGCCAACGCCTTTGACCGCGCGGTGTGGTCGTATTACTAATCAAGCTTTGCTTGTAGGTGCGGAATATGGTGTACGGGTTTTGTGACCTACGCTAAACCATTTGACCGAGCGATAACGGGCGACTAATAGTCGCCCCTACAATAGACTGTACGGCTTATACCCCCACTTGTCATTCTGAGCGTAGCGAAGAATCTCGCACGGTGACGCGGAAATCCCAAAATAAAAAACGGCAACCCACGTAGGTCACCGTTTTGCATTTTTTATTACCAAACGACTACTTCGCCGTTATCGCCGTAGTGCCAGAAGTTACCACGCGTCGTAGGTTTGCTTTCGCTGTAATAGTATACGGGGCAATCGTAATTGAAGCCGTTGAACCAAGTGTTAGGTTGTTTTGTATGTTCGCAGTATAACGAAAGCTTAGACGAATATTGAAAGGACCAACTACCCGTTTCTACGACGGAAGAGGGGATAATCAAACTGGTTAAATTTTTGCAGCTAAAAAAAGCGTTATCGCCGATACGAGTAACTGAATCGGGTATTTCAAACTCGGGCAAACGGGAACAGTTTTTAAACAATGAATTAGGAATAGCCGGTATTGATTGACTCATAGTAACGCTAATTAAATAGTCGCAACCTTCGAATATACTATCACCTAAGTAAAGGACGTTGTCAGGAATAGTGACGTGCGTTAGTTTGTCGCATTCGCTAAAAGCGTAACTTGCGATCGTTTTAGTATTAGGATTGATTTCGTAAGTGTTGGCGAAAGAATCGTAAGGCGCAATCAGTGCGACGTAGGGGTTGTTTTCATTGCCCAAATATTTGACGTGCTTATCGAAGGTGTATTTCAAGTTCGTGCATTTCAAAAAAGCGTATCTGCCGATATAAGTAATTCCGTCGGGGATGTTTAAACCGTTTAATTTCGTGCATTCTTGAAAAGCCGAGTAGCCGATATACGTAAGGCTATCAGGAAAAATAAGATTTTCCAGCGAATTGCAACCGTAGAAAGCGAAAGAGTCGATTTTAGTAAGCTTGTCACCTAAAGTAACGTCGTGTAAGTTGTTGCAACGATTAAAAGCGTATGCCCCGATATGAGTGACGCTATCGGGTATATTGATAGAAGTTAGATTTTTACAATCGGAGAAAGCGCTACTAAGAATTGACTTAATTGAGTCGTGTAGACGTATCTCTTTTAAGCTTTTACAGCCCGAGAAAAGAGAGTGGGAGATGGCAGTTACTGCTGTGGGAATGTTTACGGTCGTTAGCTTTTCGCATTGCGCAAACGCGCCGTTACAAATAACTTTCAAGGTGTCCGGAATGATTACGCTCGTCAGATTCGTACAATCGGCAAAAGCTCTTATCCCGATGCTGTTAAGCTTTTCGGGCAAATTAATACTCGTTAGACTCGTACATTTTTCAAAAGCATTGTCGTCAATAGCGTGAAGGTTTGCAGAAAAGTTTACGGTTTCTAAAGCCGTGCATCTTAAAAAAGCATTCTTTTTAATAGTGGTCACGGTATCTGGTAAAGTCACGCTCGTTATATCCGTACAATCGTAAAAGGCAAGCTCGTCAATAATAGTGACGGGACAACCGCGATACGTGTCGGCGATAGTAACTTGTTTCGAAGTGCCAGTGTATTTCGCTACTGCTGCTTTCTCGCCAATAAGTTTGTATTCAACGCCGCCCGTCGTGCGAGTAGGGCCTTGCAATAGCGGTAGCATACAGCCACAAAGTGAAGTCGAACATATTGCTATTATGAAAATTAGCGTTGCGTATATCAGCCGTTTCATTTCTTACTCCTTTATATTGATATCTTATTATATCATAGCTAACGGATGCGTGTCAAAGTTTTATGTGCTTTTAGTTAAAAAAGTAACTCTACGAATGCAAGAAAACAAAATCCGTGCCTTTTTACGCCGAGTAAAATTTTACCGACAAAACAAAAAAACGGCAACCCACGTAGGTCACCGTTTTGCATTTTTTATTACCAAACGACTACTTCGCCGTTTTCACCGTAGTGCCAGAATTTTCCCGTCGTCGTCGGTTTTTCATCGCTATAATAATAGCGGTTAGCGTTTACGAACAGGTCGTTATTTTCTTTGATAGATATATTTTCCCAATCGTCTTTCGTGCCTTCGTAATATACCGTTGTCAGTTCCCTGCACCCAGCAAAAGCCATTTCGTTAATTACTTTTAGCTCTTTAGGAACAATAAGAGTAATTATGTTACAATCTGCAAAAGCGTCGTTTCCAATATAACTAAGCGAGCTGGGTAAATTGATGCTCGTTATATTATCGCAAAGATAAAAGGCGTTATTGTTAATATTAGTGACGCTATCTGGGATATAAACGTTCGTTAAATTTTTGCAGTTAGCAAAAGTGTAGGAGGCTATTGACGTAATGGAATTTGGTAAGGTAACTTCCGTTAAACTGGTGCAATTTTCAAACGCATGACTGCTGATAGAAGTAATTGAATTAGGTAAAGAAATATTAGTTAATTTCGAACAGTTCTTAAATGCGTTGCTACCGATAATTGTAACCGACTCAGGAATGGTAATTTTTGTTAGGTTAGTGCAGTTGTTAAACGCTTTTTCTCCAATGCGAGAAACAAAATCGGGAATAACGAATTCAGTTATATCTGAATTTTCAAACGCTTTGGCGGGGAGGTAACAATAATTCAAAGAAGGATCGTCAAAAGTTACGGTAACGTATTGAACGTGCGGTATATAGCCACAACTCTCTAAATTAGAAACAATTTTTTCAGGGCAAATTAAATGAGTTAGGTTTGTACATCCTGAAAACGCTTCATAATCAAAATAAATATTGTCACCAAGAATAGTGAATTTTTCCAATTGTTCACAATATGAAAACGCATGTCCACCAACGTTTGTAACCGATTTTGGGAACGTTATTTCCTTTATTTGTTCGCAATAAGTAAACGCGGAATATCCGATATCCCTAACTAAATCAGGAATAACTACTTCTTTTAAATTAGTATTTTTAAACGCAAAATCGCCGATACTCGTGACCGAATCGGGGATAACGATATCAGTAAGTGACATGCAATAGGAGAATAAATCGTTTGGTATAGTATCTAAAGAATTAGGAAGTATTGCTTTCGTTAATTGTCGGCAATTATTGAACGCGAAATCGCCGATACTCGTAACCGAATCAGGAATAGTTATTTCTTTTAATTGATCGCAATTCTTAAAAGCACATTCACCGATAGTAGTAACTAAATCAGGAATAATTATTTCCTTTAATTGTCGGCAATTATAAAACGCGGAATCACCGATACTCGTAACCGAATCAGGAATGGAAATTTCAGTTAATTTTATGCAATGGGCAAACGTGGAATCATCAATGGTAGTAATAGAATCAGGCAAAGTGATGCTGGTTAAATTATTGCAACTGTGAAATGCATACGGACCAATTTCAGTAACTGAATTAGGTAGCGTAACGTTAGCCAAATTATGACAATTGTAAAACGCATAATCGCCGATATATGTAATTGAATCGGGGAGAGCGACTTCGCTTAAACTGTAGCAAGAGTTAAACACGCTGTTTCCAATACTCGTAACCGAATCAGGAATAGTTATTTCTTTTAATTGACTGCAATTCTTAAAAGCACATTCACCGATAGTAGTAACTAAATCAGGAATAATTATTTCCTTTAATTGACTACAATAGTTAAACGCATAACTGCCTATACTCGTAACCGAATCGGGAATAGTTATTTCCTTTAATTGACTACAATAGTTAAACGCATAACTGCCTATACTCGTAAGTGAATCGGATATAGTGACGCTTGTTAAGTTGGAGCAATTATTGAACGCGGAATTGCCGATATTTTCAACTGAATCGGGAATAACGACTTCTCTAATATATTCACAAGATTTGAAAGCAAAGTCGCCAATGCTCGTAACTGAATCTGGTATTTTAATTGAGCGTATTTTTGTTTCAGCAAACGCATTTTCGCCGATCACCGTTACGGGCTTGCCGTTATAAGTGGGGGCGATATGCACGTTTACAGCCTCGCCGTCGTATTTTGTAACGACCGCGTGATCGTCTACAACCGAATACTGCACGCCCTCGGTAGGCCCGATAGTGCCGTGACACAAAGAACAGTTGTCCGTGCCGTCGTTGACGTGTTCTGATTTGCTGGGAACGAAATGACAAAACGAGCATTCAGTCCAATGGAAAGAATTGTTTTTCATATCCACAAAGGTGTGTTCGTGCGTGTCGTAAGCGATATATATTACGGAAAACACGGCAAAAACGAGAAAAATTAAACTGCCGAAAATTATAGAAAACTTTTTCATATATGCCTCCGTCTATTTTATGGTTTAATTATAGCAACTAAGTAGCGTTTAGTCAACGCTTTATAGTAAAATATGATTCTACAATCTGTGTAATCGCTATTTTTTTAGCATATTTTACAAAACGACAACCCGTGCGGTGTCTATACTATAATTGTATACCAAGATATATGGTACGCTTATACCTTTACTATATAACCATACTATTATTATCTTTTTAAATGGTGCGCGAACGCATACAAACGAACAGAGTAGGCGGATAATTCACGGAATACTTTTTAATTTGTGCAAGTTGAACATAATTTGTATAAAATTTTGTGCATTTTGGTGTTGATATTTTGGTGCAATATGTAGTACAATAATATCAAGAAAAAACCATAAATAAATTAAGGAGTGGATTATGGCAAGTTTATCTTTAAGACACATTTACAAGATTTATTCGGGTAACGTAAAAGCAGTTAGCGACTTCAACCTCGAAATCGACGATAAAGAATTTATCGTATTCGTAGGTCCGTCTGGCTGCGGTAAGTCTACGACTCTTCGTATGATCGCAGGCCTTGAGGAAATTTCCGCAGGTGAGCTTTATATCGACGGCAGACTCGTAAACGACGTTGAGCCCAAAGATAGAGATATCGCGATGGTATTCCAGAACTACGCGCTTTATCCTCACATGACCGTATACGAGAACATGGCGTTCGGTCTTCGCCTTAGAAAAATGGCGTCCAAGGAAATTGACGACCGCGTAAAAGAAGCGGCTGCAATTCTTGGTATCACGCCCCTTCTTTCCCGTAAGCCCAAAGCTCTTTCGGGTGGTCAGCGTCAGCGTGTTGCACTCGGCCGTGCAATCGTTCGTGAGCCCAAGGTATTCCTTCTCGACGAGCCCCTTTCCAACCTCGACGCAAAGCTTCGTGTACAGATGCGTACCGAGATTACCAAGCTTCACAACAAGCTTGCAACGACCTTCATTTACGTAACGCACGACCAGACCGAGGCAATGACCATGGGTACTCGAATCGTAGTTATGAAAGACGGTATCGTTCAGCAGGTTGATACTCCCCAGTTCCTTTACGACAGCCCCGAGAACAAGTTCGTAGCGTCCTTCGTAGGTTCGCCCCAGATGAACTTCTTCGAGCACGCAGTTCTTTCGCGTGAGGACGGCAAGATGTACGCTACCTTCGGCGAGAACAAGATCCTCGTTCCTGAAGAGAAAGCAAAGCGTCTTATCGACGAAAGCTATATCGGACAGGAAATCACGCTTGGTGTTCGTCCCGAGGATATCCACGACGAAGAGATCTTCATCGCATCTTCTCCCGACACCATCATTAAGGCTCACGTTGACGTAGTTGAAAAACTCGGTAACGAAACCTTCCTTTATATGAACGTTGACGGCAAGGAAGATTACACCGTTGCTCGTATCGACGCAAGAACGACCATTAAGGCTGAAGAAGACGTTAAGCTCGCTATCGACGCTCATCACCTTCATTTCTTCGATAACAAGACCGAACTTACCATTATGGGTGTTCCCAAGTACAATATGATCGACGCTGATCTTACTGCTAACGCAGAAGGCCTTGAAGTTTCCTTCGGCAAGACCAAGATCGCTCTTGGCTCTGACGTAGCTGCTCGTCTTACCCAGCCCGAGCTTATCGGTGGTAAGGTAAAAGTTGGTATTTCTCCCGACGCTCTTAAGACCGAGGCAGCAGAAGGCGACGTTGAACTTAACGTAACCGTTGACTTCACCGAACCCTATCCCAGATTTACCGCAGTATATTCTGCACTTGAAGGCAAGTCCACCTTCCTCGCATCTAAGCACGCTCTTGATGCTGACATTAAGGCTGGCACCAACCTTACCTACTACGTAAATCCCGCTGACGTAATGCTCTTTGACTCTGCTACTGGCGAGAAGATCCTTGCTTACCGCGCAGTAACTAACAACGAAGTAGTCGTTAAGACCACCGTAAAAGAAGGCATTGCAACGCTTGCATTCGGTAAGAGCAAACTCGTTGTTTCCGCTGACGGCTTTGAAGAGGGCGAATACGCAGTTAGACTTGGCTACAAGGATATGGAATGCTCCAAAGAGGCTGTTGCCGCTAACCCCAGATTGGTTGTTTCCGGCGTAGTTATGGACGCAGACGTTCTTGGTGGTAGCACGATTATCTACGCTCGCGTAGACGGTGTTGCTCCTTACTTCACCGCAATCGTTCCCGGCACGCCCAAGCTTAACATCGGCGACAAGATTAAGTTCGTTGTAAAAGCTGAAAATATCGTTAAGGCGTAACGAATAATTGAAAATACAAAAACCCGTTACTGATAATGGTAGCGGGTTTTTTATTGAGGCTCATTCGCGATATCTGACCGATTTCTAATGGAAAAATCCTACGAAATCCGACTTATTTTTCTCGGTTACCGTCGAAGACGGTTTAGTAGGCTTATGTTAGGGTGAACGGTTTTGTGACTTACGCTTGTTTGTTTGACCGAACGGTATGGTCGTACTGTGAATCAGGCTTTGCCTGCGCCTTCGAAAGAATAAGTATCTTTCTTGTATTTTTCTCATTAGACCGCAACGAGTTGCTAATCATTCATTTATCGCTCAATCGCCTTTGTCTCATTCGCGATCTGACCGATTTCTAACGGGCGACTAATAGTCGCCCCTACGATTTACCAAACGGTAAGTGATATAGTAGCCTCCATCTGACGAGGGAGGTGGCAGCCGAAGGCTGACGGAGGGAGAGACAGCCACAGCCTGTTTAGTAGGCTTATGTTTGAATTTACAGGTTACATCTTGACCATACGGTATGGTCGTACTTATGTGCGCTGTCGTTGCGAGCGTAAGCGATGAATTTAGCGCACTTTATAATTAAAATGGAGTAAATTATGACTTTTTTAACTGACCTTGCGGATAAATTAGAATCCATTTCGGCGCGCGCGGACGTTAAGGGCACGAAAACTATTCTCGAGCTTGCTCCCGGCGCTAACAATCCCAGAAATAGCGAGGGCGCTTTCGTAACCCTTCGCGACGGCAAAATTCTGTTTGCGTATTCGCGCTATCACGGCTCGTCACACGACGACGGAGCGAGCGCGGACGTCTACGGTATGATCAGCGACGATAACGGCAAGACCTTTTCAAAGCCTTACCTTATCTTGTCTAACGAGCAACACCGCGCGCAAAACTTTATGTCCGTGTCCTTCCTTCGCAAAGAAAACGGCGACCTCGCACTAATTACCTTGCGAAAGGACGAGGGACATCAATGCCGTCCGTTTATTATGACCTCGGCTGACGAGGGAATGACTTGGAGCGAGCTTGCGCCCTGCATCCAAACGGCAGGATATTTCGTGCTAAATAACGACAGAGTAGTGCGCCTTAAAAGCGGTCGTATCCTTTTGCCCACCGCGTATATCCGTACTAACTGCGTTTTTGACGATAACGGTAAAGTCGTTAAAAGCACTTGGAAACCGTGTAGGGCAGTCGTGTATGCAAGTGACGACGACGGACAGTCGTGGTACGAGCTTGGCGCAGGCGTTGATATGCCGTACCTTAACGGCGATAGAAGTAGCGGACTTCAAGAGCCAGGCGTTTTACAGCTCAATAACGGAGTGGTGTGGATGTTCTTCCGTACCGATTTAGGCAGAATTTACGAAAGCTTTTCGCTGGACGACGGCTACACTTGGACGCCCGTTCAGCCCTCGAAATTCACTTCGGCAATTTCGCCTATATCCATTAAGCGTCTTAGTGGTGGCGATATCCTTGCCGTGTGGAATCCCGTTCCCGTTTATAACGGTAGGAGCGAAGTGGTGGACGGCACTTGGACGGGAGGCAGAACACCCCTCGTCGTTGCAATCAGTCACGACGACGGCAAAACTTTTTCCTCGCCCACGACCATTGAATCTGACCCCCGTAGCGGATACGCCTATACCGCAATTCACGAACTTAGCGACGGCTCGGTATTGCTCGGTTATTGCGCAGGCTCGGTCAAAGATAAATGTATGCTTAACCGTCTCCGCATCAAAAAACTTTCCCCCGAATTTATCCAAGGCTTATAAACCAAAAATAAAGAATAAAATCAAAACGGACTACCACGTGGTAGCCCGTTTTTGTGTGTTAAGTGTTTTAAATTTCGTTACCGCTATTGTCGGTAATGCGAAGTACGTTGCCCCAAGCGTCGTAGTAGTAAAAACGCGTTTCAATGGTATTGCCAACGGTAATTTCTTCAGCAAGGATTTGCTCGCCGTTACGATAGTATTTGTGGTTATCGTTAGGCGTGAATTTTAAAACTTTTTTATTTTGCCAACAGTTTCTCTGTCTTTTCCATCAATGAAATTTGGACAAAAAGTTCTCTTTATAATGAACTTGTCATCAGCGTTATATATGTGTTCTTTATATGAAAGTATTTCGCTGTATTTAAGGTCAAATATAATATCATATGATTGAACGTATTTTATTAAATTGCTATTTTTATATTCTATAAATTCGACAGCATTTACGGCATTTTTTCTAAAAGAATACCATACAATTTCTGTTAAATCTTCATAATAATAATAGAAAATCAAACTAATTAATTTTTTTTCGGCTTTGTCATCGCCATCGTCTGAATATCTTTCAGTCAATATTAATCTATCTTTTTCATCAAAATAATAGGCAAAGTCGCGTTTTTTTTCGTTTTTAGTAAGCCTGCCGTGACCAATAGAATATTTATATACTTCGTTTTCTGGAAAAAACACGCCATGAAGATCTGTGCCAATGCTCATTAGTTTTTTTGTGTAAGTGGCGATAATATTATCGTAGTCTTTTATACAATCAGCATGTTTTTTTGCAATGTCTAATAGTTTTTCGCTAGTATCAATATCATAATTAGTCATTAAAATGTAAGCCCTCCAAAATTATTAGAATATAGTCACAACTTATTTGCCTAATAAAATATATACTTGCAAGAATATCTACAACAATTGTAACACATTATTTTTGTAATTGCAAGGATTTCCATAGTAAAAGGTAAAGACGTTGCCATCTTTGCCTTTGTGATTGCATTATATCACGGCTTTTTCAAAAGTCAATACTTTTTTCGCGCCAATTTTAAAACCCAAAAACCGACGGGGACGTACCTGTCGGTTTTGGGGTTTTAAGTTAAAAATATTTTTATGCGACTGATTTTTTCTTGTTCCATTTTTGAAGAGAGAGTAGGCGCGGACGGTTGTAGCGTTGAATAAGCACGGGTGGGATTTGCAAAAACGCGTTTACGCACGCTATCGGCAAAGGGAAGGACAAGATATAGGGCGCAGGAAAAATTAAGAGAAGAAGAAAACCTGCGAAGACGGAAATCACGTGCATACATTCAGCAATGCAAGTTTCGGTCAAAAAGGTGTCGACGTAATCCTCGTCTGAGGGCGCAAGGACTTGCTTTTTGTTAAAGCCGATTTCGGCAAAAACCCAGTCCTTCCACTTGTTAATCCCTAACTTTTTATAGAAAAGCATTTCTTTTCTACTCACTTTGTACCAACCCTTTGTCGAATCAAACCAGCGTTTTGGCAACAAAACGACGATCGTTGCGATAACGGCGTCGATAATTATTTCAAAAATCGTGCCTATGATCACGGCTAGCACGGCGTATAGGGGAGAGTACCCTACGCTACCACAGCCGAATATCACCGTAAAGGTTATGATTATCGCCATACACGTCACGATAATGACGGGGTAAACGATTAGCGACGCTTTTTTCATAAGCTATCCGCCTCCGTCTTGTACTCGAGCGGTTTACCGTAAGTGCGCTCGTAAAGATCCTTGTACGCGGAGAAAGTGCGCTCCTTTAAGTACTGCGCGCGCTCGTTTGCGCTCATATTTTCAGGCGGAAAAATAGGCTTTAAGATATGCACGGTAAAGTGCATAATCTTTACTCCGTCGCTATCCACCTGACCTGAATCGCGGTATGTGATGAAGGTAGGCACGACGGGCACGTCAAACTTTTCAGCGTATCTGAAAGCGCCGTTTTTCAAAGGACGGGGCTTGTCGTACTGATACCACATTGCTTGCTCGGGGTAGAAGAGGACGTAGTGTCCGCTCTTTAAATGCTCGCCCAGCGCTTTTGCGAATTTTCTTTGAACGCTAAGCTTAGCGGAGAGGGGCATAATTCCCTCGGCACGCATCATATCGCCCAAAAATCCTTTGCGGTTGTTAAACTCCGCCGCCACGAATTTCATCTTGTGCTTAACCGCGTATTTTACCGCCAAGCAGTCAAAAATATAAACGTGATTGCAAGTCAGTATCGCGCGTTTTATCCCCTTAAGGTTTTCTCTGCCCACGACGATAGTGTTGCGCTCGCGCTTGTTTATCTTTCTGCAAAAGGGCGCAACGACGAATTTGCGCTTGAGAAAATTAGTAAAACGCTTGAAAATATTTCTTTGTACGTACGGAAAATCCTCGGTCACGGGGTAGCAGTCGTCCCAGTCGACGGGGTTTACGTCTAGGTCAAAAATACCTGCTTTTTCGTATTCAAGCCACTTGTTTATATGCTCGCGGTTATTCATACTCTCGCCTCACTCGTAACGTAAAAGGTCACGTTTTCGTCGGTACGTACCCCCGAAAATGCAACCGCCTTTGCGCAGTCGTCCGACAAAATCAAGCTATTACGGTCAAAATCAAGGAAGTATTTTGCAAAAATTGCCATAAGAGCAAAGTAAACGTTATTGCCTTTTTTCTGACGCTTTACGATGTCAAAAGCTTTAATGGACTCGCGCGCAAAACTGATGAAAAGCGAAAAACGGTTTTTATCAGGAAGTTTGAGTGACTTAATGCCAAACTTTTGCTTGTAGTTAAGCGCCCAAATGAATTCGCTCTCGCTCATAATGCGCTCGCATTCTTTTGCTACCGAGCGCTCGTCCGCACGGATGTTGCACAAAAATTCAAGATTCCAGAAGAAAAAGTCGAAAATTCTGACGGAGCGGAAGTAATCGGTAAGAGTGGGGAAGTCGCTGTCGCAAATTTTTTGACGCGCGCCGTCGTTTCTCAAGCCCTTATACCAAATAGTGTCCTTGGTTTTGAGGAAATTGCCGTTCGCGAACGCCTCGTTGATTGCCGAAACGCGACCGTTTTTTTGCGGTTTCGCGCAGTAGTAGTTATATAAAACCTCGTCGGTAAAGTAAACTTTGCTGATATTTTTGAGGTTAGCAAGGTTGAATAATTCGTCCTCGGCAAAAGCAACGCCGACGGGGAACTGCTCGGTGATGACCTCGCGCTTGTAAAGCTTGTTCCAAGGCAAGTTCATAACGAAGAAATCCTGATAATATGCGGTGAGGTCGCTTTCATTTTTAAGATTATATACGCCCGAGGGAAGATGCGTTTCAAAGCAAGGATGCGTAAAGTTGTACGCCACCACGTCCACGCCGTAATGGTTAAGTAGACGCATAGCCTTGTCAAGCGCGTTGCGTTTAGTAAAGTTGTCGTCGCTGTCTACGAACTGAATAAATTCGCCCGTCGCCACTTCAAGCCCCTTGTTTCTCGCCACCGAAACTCCGCCTCGGGGCAGGGGAAGATAAATAAAGTTTTTGAATTTGTCTTTATAAGAAAGTGCGATTTCTTCCGTTTTGTCGCTACTTCCGTCGTTTGCAATAATAACTTCAATATTTTCGTACGTCTGACTTAGGATACTGTCAAGACATCTAACAAGCGTGCTTTCACAATTATAGCAGGGAATGATGATAGAAATTTTTTTGTTCATAGTGCCCTCCAAAAAATTTTCGAAATCGTATACAATGAATTCGTACGCTTATTGTAGAAAAAACAGTCCAAAAATTCAAGAGAAAACCGCATTTTTTAGTTCCCTAATATTTTTCGGCTCACGAGAATTTAAATTCTCGCACTCTCGGATTACGAGAATAGGGCAAAAACAGTTGATTTTGCCCGTTTTTTGTGCTATAATGCAGGTATGATGAACGTAAACGACAACGTAAAACAAAATTTAATATTTTTACGAAAGGAGCGCAAGCTTACGCAAATCGAACTTGCAGAGGCGGTTGGATACTCTGACAAAACGGTGTCAAAGTGGGAAACGGGCGAGTCCGTACCTAACGTAGAAACGCTCGTGGCGCTTGCCGACTTTTACGGAGTGTCGCTCGACGTGCTGACCAAAGGTAGTACGGACGACCTCGCGGAAAAGAAAAAGCAGGACAAGAAAGTGCACCACAGTAAAATCGTTATTTCCATAATTTCAGTTATGGCGGTGTGGGTACTCGTCACGACGCTTTACGTTTACGAAAGCATTTTATTAGGCGCAAACGACTGGACGCTATTTATATGGGCAATTCCCTGCTCGTGCGTGCTTTTGCTTATCTTTAACAGCATTTGGGGTAGAAAGAAACTAAACTACCTGATTATCTCCGTGCTCGTTTGGTCGCTGATTGCCTCAATCTACTTGTCGCTACTTCAATATAATTTGTACTTAATCTTCGTAATAGGTGCGCCAGTTCAGGTAGTAATTATCCTGTGGTCGTGCTTAACCCGTCCCGTAAAACCCAAGAAAAAGGACGAGAAAAAAGAAAACAAAAACGAAGAACAGCCAACCTCTAAAACCGAATAAAAAAATAAAACCGAGTGGTACGTACCGCTCGGTTTTTAGTTGGTCTCTTTCGAAATATCTCGTTGATTTTTGGCTCAAAATCGCTACGAAATCCAACTTATTTTTCTCGGTTACAGACTCTCCGAGTATGCGCCCTCGAAAGAATAAGTGTCTTTCTTGTGATTTCGTTGCCAAATCGCTACGCTAATCAACGATCTATTTCTCAATCGCCCTTGTAATATCTCGTTGATTTTCGGCTCAAATCTCTTTTTACAATAAATTTTCTAATTCTTTTAAGTTAGTGATCGTGTAATCGGGAGTAACGCCGGGGAAGTCGTTTCCGAATCTATCCAGCCAACAAGTTTTTATTCCGTACGATTTTCCGCCTACGATATCCGCGCGAAGTGAATCGCCCACGATAATCGTTTGCTCGGGCGAAAGGTGCGGAAGTAACTTAAACACGCCCTCGAAAAACTCACGCTTGGGCTTTTCCACGCCTATGCGCCCCGAAGTGAACACGTCCGTCAAATAGGGGAGAAGTCCTGCCTTTTCCAGCCTCATTATTTGTTGCTCTTGCGAGGCGTTGCTCGTGACGTAAAGCTCGTACTTTCCGTGAAGATATTTTAGTATTTCCTCAGCGTACGGAAGACGCACCGCGCACTTTTTGATATGAACTTTCAGTAGTCGTTCTAATTCCTGATCGTCCGCGTCAATACCCGTCTCGCTTAAAATGGACAAAAAGCGAAGTTTGTGGAGCGTTGCTCTCGTAATAACGCCCGTTTCTACCATTTTCCATAATGCCGGATTTATGCGCGTAAAATTTTCGTACAGCTTTTCGCTAAACGGTATGCCCATATCCTTGCACGAATCAATTATAGCCTCGCGCGCGCAAAGGTTAAAGTCGAGTAGCGTGTCGTCCAGATCAAAAAATACCGCTTTAATTTGATTTTTAAGCATAATAATTTTCCTTTGAAAAAAGGGTACGGAATTGAAACGCTCAACCACGTACCCCTTTGTTTTTACTTCTTTTCAAGCGAATAGCCTTCTTTCGAGTCCTTTACGAGATAGCCTTTTTCAGCGAGGATATCGCGTAGTCTGTCGCTTTCCGCCCAGTTTTTAGCCAGTCTTGCTTGCCATCTTTCGTCCGCAATCGCCTTGATATCGTCGGGCACTTCAATCTTTTCCTTTTCAGCAGGCTTTGCCTTGTTGAGCGAAAGTCCCAAAACTTTATCGAATTCAAGCGCGAGCGCGTAAATATCCTTGGACGGATTCTCTTTGAGCATCGTCCAGATAACGCCAAGCGAGAGTGGAATATTGATATCGTCGTTTACCGCGTCCGTAAAATCCTTGCGGTACTTGTCAAGAATTTCAGGAGCAGTTGCTGCCGTGGAAATCTTGTGCTCGTAAAGCGCGTTAAGCATTCTCGTGTACGCTACTTGCGCCGCTTTGAGTCCTTCAAAGGTGAAGTTGAGCTTTTTGCGGTAGTGCGTGTTAAGGCAGAAATATCTGAAAGCGAGGGGAGAGTATCCCATTTCCTCAAGCTGGGCAATGGTGTAAGTGTTTCCAAGCGACTTACTCATCTTGCCCCCGTCTACGAGCATAAATTCGCCGTGCATCCAGGTGTTAACCGTCTTACTTCCCTCAAGCGCCTCTGACTGAGCAATCTCGTTTTCGTGGTGCACGGGAATATGGTCCACGCCACCCGAGTGAATGTCGATAAGCGAGCCAAGATACTTTCTGCTCATCGTCGAGCATTCAATATGCCAGCCGGGATAACCCATACCCCACGGAGAAGGCCATTGCATAATGTGCTCCTTGGGCGCTTTTTTCCACAAAGCAAAGTCGGCAGGATGACGCTTTTCGCTGTTTACTTCCACGCGCGCGCCTGCGATCTGATCGTCAAGGTTAAGGCGCGAAAGCTTTCCGTACCCCTCAAACTTGCCGATATCAAAGTAAATGCCGTCGCTCGTTTCGTAGCCGTAGCCCTTTTCTACGAGCGCTTCAACGTAAGCGATCATCTCGTTGATGTGGTCGGTAGCCTTCGCGATAATTTCGGGCTTGCCGATATTAAGCGCCTCGATATCCTTAAAGAAAACGGAAGTGTAGTACTCCGCAATCTCGTAAGGGGATTTTTGCTGTTTTTTAGCGGCGATAGCCATTTTATCCTCGCCGTCGTCACCGTCAGAGAGTAGGTGACCTACGTCGGTAATGTTCATAACGCCCTTAAGCTTGTATCCGTCGTAGCGCAAAACTCTGCGCACGAGGTCCATAAATACGTAGGTGCGCAAGTTACCGATATGCGCGTAGTTGTAAACGGTAGGACCGCACGAATACATAGTTACGACCTTGCCCACGGGCTGAAAGTCTTCTTTTTCACGGGAAAGAGTATTGTAAAGTTTAAGCATAAGTGGATACCTCTTTATTTAGTCGTTGTTCTTTTCAATCAATTTTTTTAGTTCGTCAATTCGCTTGTTGATTTTACCCAGTTCGTCCATAATAGGATCTGGAAGGCTTTGGTCAAGATCGTCCAGTCTCACGCCGTTGATTTTAACTACGCGCCCGGGCACGCCTACTACCGTCGCGTTTGCAGGCACTTCTTTAAGCACGATACTGCCTGCGCCGATCTTAGCGTTTTTACCTACGGTAAAAGGTCCTAAAATCTTTGCGCCTGCGCTAATCATAACGCCGTCCTCAATGGTGGGGTGACGCTTGCCCTTGTCTTTACCCGTACCGCCCAGCGTAACGCCTTGGTACATAACGACGTTGTTACCAACTACCGCCGTCTCGCCGATAACGACACCCTCGCCGTGGTCGATAAATACGCCGTAGCCTATCTTTGCGCCGGGGTGAATTTCAATGCCCGTCAAAAACTTTGCGAGCTGCGAAACGATACGCGCGATAAGCTTGTAGCCGTGAATATGCATAAAGTGTGCAAAACGGTACATAACGAGCGCGTGAAAACCGCTGTAAGTCAGAATAACTTCGAACTTGTTTCTCGCCGCGGGGTCATGCTTGAATATTGACGCTAAATCTTTGTGGATTTTTGAAAACATATATCCTCTCGATCAGTCGGGAATTTTTCCGTCCATAAGCAGTATTGCTTTCTCAATCAGCGCAACCGCCTTTTTATAGCCCTCGTCGTTTGCCGAAATAGTGGGCAAACTGTCCTCAATACTTTTTTTGCGCTCGTTAAGGTACTGCGCGCCCTTTGCCGTCAGCGCGTAACAGACCTCACGACGGTCGATTTCGCCCTTGGTCTTTTCGATAAGTCCCTCGTTAGCCATTTCGCGAGTGAGCAAGGCAAGGTTAGTTTTAGCGATAAGCAGGGTAGACAGGATTTCACGCGAATTATAGTTTTTCGCTATCAAAAAAAGCACCTTCGTTTTGAGCGACAAAGTGTTCTTTTTTGCTCCGTTATCGCTTTCGCACATACACGCACGACGCGTCGCAAGGCGAAGTTCTATCAAACTGTCAGAAAGTTCGTACACGCTAACCTCCAAGGGATTTTCTTAGGTGGATGTACTAAAAGTACATTACTTATTATATTATAACCATTTTAACTGGATATGTCAACGCAAATGAGCGTAATTTTGCCGTTATCTCGCGATAGAAAAAAGTAAAACTTAAAAAAATTGCCCCATAAAAATTGACTTATCAAAATAAAAGGTCTATAATATAAGTGACAAAAGAAAAGGAGAAAAAAGATGGCAGAATATTACACTATCAATATATGCGGAAGAAAAGAAGATCTTCCCGTGCTTGAGCTTCCCTCGGGCGTAAAGATTGCGTTTTTTAATCTTCACGGCAATCAGGACCTTACCGAATACTGTGGCAAAGAGCTTGCAAAAAGAATAAGCGGAGTGGACGTTCTTATCACGGCGGAGAGTAAAGGACTTCAGCTTACCCACGTAGTAGCGCGCGAGCTTGGTCACGAAAAATACGCCGTTGCAAGAAAGGTTAAAAAGCTTTATATGCAGGACGGCATTTCCGTTACCGTTAATTCCATTACGACGGGCGGAGAACAAACGCTTTACCTTTCCGCTCACGACGCCGCGCTCCTTAAGGGCAAAAAGGTAGGTATCGTGGACGACGTAATTTCGCTCGGCGGATCGCTTAAGGGAATGGAAATGCTCGTTGAAAAAGCGGGCGGTATTATCACTCAAAAGGCAATGGTTTTAGCCGAGGGCGAGGCTGCGAAGAGAAGTGATATCATCTTCCTCGAAACGATTCCTCTTTTATAATCGAATAAGAATGAAAAACAAAAAACGGCAGGGTACGTACCTTGCCGTTTTGCTATATTCTGCGGTATTTTTTACTGTTTGTTGTAGCCGTCGGGGTTTTGAGTTTGCCATTTCCACATAGACGCACACATCTCGTCTACGCCAAGCGTTGCTTCCCAACCAAGCTCGTTTTTCGCCTTGTCAACGCTCGCGTAGCAAGCAGCAATATCGCCGGGGCGACGGGGGCAAATCTTGTAGGGGATTTCGTGACCGCACGCCTTTTCAAACGCCTTGATCATCTGTAATACGGAGTAGCCGTTGCCCGTACCAAGGTTAAAGATATGAACGCCCTTTTCGCTAACGTTCTCAATCGCCTTAACGTGACCGAGAGCAAGGTCAACCACGTGAATGTAGTCTCTAACGCCCGTTCCGTCGGGGGTGTCGTAGTCGTTACCGAAAACGTTTACGCAAGGAAGCTTTCCGCCTGCAACCTTTGCAATAAAGGGCGCGAGGTTGTTAGGAATACCTTTGGGATCTTCGCCGATGAGACCGCTTTCGTGTGCGCCAACGGGGTTGAAGTAGCGGAGAAGAACGATATTCCATTCTTTATCAGAAACGTAAAGATCCTGCAAAATGTTTTCAAGCATAAGCTTGGTCGAGCCGTAAGGGTTAGTGGTCGAAAGCGAGCAGGTTTCGTCAAGAGGAAGTCTTTCGGGCGTGCCGTAAACGGTAGCGGAAGAAGAGAAGACGATTTTCTTAACGCCGTGCTTTCTCATAACGTCGAGAAGAACGAGAGTGCCGTAAATATTGTTATCGTAATATTCAAGGGGCTTGCTGACGCTTTCGCCGACCGCTTTTAAGCCGGCAAAGTAAATAACGCTGTCGATTTCGTTTTCGGAAAAGATTTTTTCCATAGCGTCGCGGTCGCGCATATCAGCGTTGTAGAATTTAATTTTCTTTCCCGTGATTTGCTCAACGCGCTTAATAGACTCGTCGCACGAATTGACCATGTTGTCAAAAGCAATAACTTCGTAACCGCGGTTAAGAAGTTCGACTTCGGTATGAGACGCAATGTAGCCAGCGCCACCGGTAACTAAAATTTTCTTATCCATAATGTCCTCCAAGTAGTGTTTCGTCTATATTATACAACGGATTAAGAAAAAAAGCAATTTTTTCGGGGCGAAAAATCAAGAATATTGCCCTAAAAACAGTTGAATAAATTTTTTTGGTATGCTATAATAATCAATGGTAGAAAAAAATCTCATCAATGGAGGATATTATGCAGTTTTCTAAAGAAGTAGAAAGAATGGTCTGCGTAGCCAAGGGCCCCAAGCACGGTCCCGCTCCTATTCCTGAAGAAGGACAATGGGTACAAGCTTACCAGATTTCGGACATTAACGGTTACACGCACGGTATCGGTTGGTGTGCTCCCCAACAAGGCGCGTGCAAACTCAGCCTTAACGTTAAGGGCGGAATTATTCGCGAAGCCCTCGTTGAGACTATCGGTTGCTCGGGTATGACTCACTCGGCTGCAATGGCAGGCGAAATTCTCCCCGGCAAGACGCTTTTAGAAGCGCTCAACACCGACCTCGTTTGCGACGCAATCAACACCGCAATGCGTGAGCTTTTCCTTCAGATCGTTTACGGCAGAACGCAATCTGCTTTCTCTGAAGGCGGTCTCGTAATCGGCGCAGGTCTTGAAGACCTCGGCAAAGGCGAGCGTTCTATGACGGGTACGATTTACGGAACGGAAGAGAAGGGCGTACGCTATCTTGAACTTACCGAAGGATATATCACCAAGCTTGCTCTTGATAAGAACAATCAGGTAGTAGGTTACGAGTACATCAAGCTCGGCGTAATGCTTGACAAGATTAAAGCAGGCGTTTCCGCTGACGACGCGCTCAAAGCCGCAACGGGTCACTATGGTAGATTCACCGCTGAAGAAGGCGTTGTGAAGTTTATCGACCCCCGCAAGGAATAAGGAGGTAACGACAATGGCTGTAAGTTTTGAAGGATATGAAAGAAGAGAGGCAAAAACCTCTGCTATTATGGCACAATACGGTATCAAGGATTTTGACGACGCGCTCAAAATTTGTACCGATATGGGCTTTAACCCCTATGAAATCACTCAGGGCATTCAGAACATCTGCTTTGAAAACGCAAAGTGGGCTTACGTTCTTGGATGCGCTATCGCAGTAAAGAAAGGTTGCACCAAGGCTGCTGACGCTGCTCGCGCTATTGGTGAAGGACTTCAGGCTTTCTGTATTCCCGGCTCGGTTGCTGAGCAGAGAAAAGTAGGTCTTGGTCACGGTAACCTCGCTGCAATGCTTCTTGAAGAAGAAACCGAATGCTTCTGCTTCCTTGCTGGTCACGAATCTTTCGCGGCTGCAGAGGGCGCAATCGGTATCGCAAAGAGCGCGAACAAGGTTCGTAAAACTCCCCTTCGCGTTATCTTGAACGGTCTTGGTAAGGACGCCGGTATGATTATTTCCAGAATCAACGGCTTTACCTACGTTCAGACCAAGATGGATTACTTCAACGACAAGCTCGAAATCGTAAACGAAACCGCTTACTCCGACGGCGAGAGAGCAAAGGTTCGTTGCTACGGCGCTGACGACGTTCGCGAAGGCGTTAAGATTATGTGGCAGGAAAAGGTAGGCGTTTCCATCACGGGTAACTCCACCAACCCCACGCGTTTCCAACACCCCGTTGCTGGTACGTACAAAAAGGAATGCGTTGAAAACGGCGTTAAGTACTTCTCCGTAGCAAGTGGTGGCGGTACTGGTCGTACGCTCCATCCCGATAACATGGCTGCAGGTCCTGCATCCTACGGTATGACCGACACGATGGGCAGAATGCACTCCGACGCACAGTTCGCAGGCTCGTCCTCCGTTCCTGCTCACGTAGAAATGATGGGACTTATCGGTATGGGTAACAACCCCATGGTTGGCGCATCCGTAGCTTGTGCGGTAGCGGTAGAAGAGGCTTTCAACAAGTAAGTCGGCGTGTGATATGCGTCGAAATACTTTAGAACGTTTACGTTTTCCGTTCGGTTACATACGAAATAGTACGCGCCCTTCGGAAATCCGCACGTTCTTCGTCTTGCTTGTATCTCATAGCGCCTTGGCGTATAATATACGTCGCAATACTTTATTAAACAAAAAAAGAGTAGGTACTTTTCGTACTTGCTCTTTTTTGCTAAAAAAAATTCTATTTTTCGTTGTATTTTGTTGAAAAAAAGAAAAAGAGGTGCTATAATATTATCGTCACACTAACAGAATATTAAAAAGCATCCGTATGGGTGTATTATACCCATTTAAAAGGGATACCATATTTTTTGGTAGCTATACTGTATCGCAAGATATCTCTTTTAAACGGATGTTCTGATAGTGTGACAACTATGCGAGAGGTGTACTACGGTGTCATCTCGCAAGGGGTGGCACCTTATTTTTTATGGGAAGAGATAAAGTTTGTTCTTTTTTTGGACATAGAGATATACGAGTAACGGACGCACTAAAAGAAAGAATTACCGAGGAAATAGAAAAGACAATCGAGTTTGGTTGCGGTACGTTCTATTTTGGCGGATACGGGGATTTTGACAGGCTTTGTTACGATATCGTTACCCAAATAAAAAGAAATAATTTTTGTGAAATAAAGCGAGTTTATTGTGTTTCGCAAGAACGATACTTATATAAAAACGTTAGATATTTTAACCGCGCCGATTATGACGAAGTAAAATATATAGTTCCTGCTTTTTCGGGGTGGTATAAAAGCATATATTATAGAAATTGTGCAATGATAAGCGAAAGTGACTACGTTATTTTTTACGCTGAAAATCGCGAAAATAGTGGGGCGTATAAAGCATATAATTACGCAAAAAGGCAAAAAGAAAAAACAGTCGTCAATTTATGGTATTAAAAAAGAGTAGGTACTTTTCGTGCTTACTCTTTTTGTTTTTGTGATGCGACTGATTTTTTTCAATAAAAGCCCGATTTGTTATTGAATTTTGTATTTAGTTGTGTTATAATTCTTTTGAGTGAATTATACTTTTAAGGGAAAACGATTATGGCTAAATTAAATGAATTAACTAAAGAGCAAAAAATTGATTACCTTCGTAAAAACCCTATCTTTTGGGCGAAATGGTGTGATGGTGGTGATTCAACAAATTATTACTCCATTGAGGATGCTCTCTTTGATGCGCAAAAAGATTCGGACAAGTACGCTACGACGGTAAAAAATATATACGATAGTGGGATCGAAGTGTTTTCGGTTATAATTCACAACGGTTGGATGGGTGTAGACGACTTTGACTATTCTTGCGTGGATTTTCAAATTAATCGCTTTTTTGAGACTGTACCTAATGCTTATTTAATTCCGCGTATCCGTTTTAACGCGCCTATCGACTGGTGTAAAAAGTACCCCGAAGACGTACACGTGTACTCACACGGACCTAAAACGGCTGAAGAAATCAGAGCATTAGTGGACACTAAATATCACGACAAACTGGGCTTTCCCAATAGCGAAAACAGAGGAGTAAGGGAAAACGGTGCGCCATTAGTAAAAATTTGTATGCAAAGTTTTTGCTCTGACCGTTGGAGAAAGGATGCAGGCGAGGCGATAAGAAAACTCGTTCGCCATATAGAAAGTTTGCCATACGCTGACCGCATTATCGGTTACCACGTAACTTACGGAATGTGCGGAGAAACTTCAATGTGGGGTGCGTGGGAAAACGAACTTGAATTTCACGGCGATTATGGCATAAACACTACCAAAAAATTCATTGAGTATGCGCGTGAGCGTGGCGTAGAAGTGGATCGTGTGCCTACTCCCATTGAACGTGAAGTAATAAAAGATAAAGACACCGTTGTTTGTGACGTACCGACCATTTTAACGGCGGTAAAGGACAAAACTTTTTCCGCTATTTTTTACGAGACGGCAGGAGAAAAACCTAGCGAACTTTACTCACGCTTTATATCCGAAAATAACGCTGACGCTATCGATCATTTTTGTTCGATTATAAAAGAAGAAACTGCTGATAAACTCGCAGGCGCTTTTTACGGCTACATCATAGCAATACATAATTCTTGCGATAGTGGACACCTTGCTATCGATAAACTTTTGTCCTCTAAAAACGTTGATTTTGTATCAGGGCCAAAAGGTTATTGGCGAGTAGATAGTGGCGATCCCGGGTTTCCACAAGCAATAACTCAGTCGATAAACCTTAAAAAATTATGGCTTGACGAAGTGGATAACCGTACTCACGCAGCGACTAACGCTGACTGCAATATCGCCAGGAATATGAGTGAAACTCGTTCGGCGCTTTGGCGAGAATTCACTAAAAATCTTTCCGCCAACCAAGGTTACTGGTTTATGGACCTTATGGGTGGCTGGTACGACGACGAAGAAATTTTAGCGGAAATGACCTTTATTGGTGACACGGCAAAACTTCTATCAAAGCGCGAGCAAAAATCAGTAACGGAAATTCTTCTCGTGCTTGACGACGAAGTAATGCACCAAATGCGCCCCTATCACACCTTTAATTCTTTGAGCGTTTACGACCTTGGAACGAAGATTAAGGAATGTGGAGCGCCTGTTGACACGTTCCGTAGGTGCGACCTTGACACTATCGATTTAAGTGGATATAAACTCATTATATTTATGAACCCGTTTGTCGAAACGCGTGATACTTATGCAAAAATAAAGGACAAAATAAGCCCTGGCGCTACCGTGATGTTCGACTTTGCGCCTGCTGTTTTTGACGGCAAGAAGGCGGAATTGCAAAATATCGAAGATTTTATCGGTCTTTCGCTTGGCTTACTTGATAACGTCCAACCCCTTCCCGAATTTCCTAAGAATAATATCCCCCTTATCTTCGTTCGTAGCGACGGAGTAGAAGTGATTAAGCGTTATTCTTCTGGCGAGGCTATGACTGTAAGAAGGGGTAACGAAATTTACTGTGCGCTCCCTGAAATTTTGGATTTAGCCGACCTTCGCACGATAATGAAAAGCGCAGGCGTGCATATCTATGCGGATGAAAAATTTAGCATTAATGCCGACAGTAGATTTATTTTCGTAACTTCTCCCTGCGACTTTGACGGCACTCTAAAAATGCCCAAAAAAGTAACTGCCGTTAATCTTTTTACGGGCGAAAGATTTGTCGATACCGACGCGCTCCCGTGCTCGTACAAAGGACGTCAGTCTGCATTTTTCTTAATTGAATAGCAAACAAAAAGAGTAGGCACGATTTTGTGCTTACTCTTTTTAATTTATTAGTTGCCGTTAATTATCTTAAATAGCTCTGCGTACGCCCTTTCGTTTCCTGCAAGAACGGAGCTTTTTTTATTTAACTGCAGTTTGTTGCCCTCAAAATCGGTAATAATTCCGCCCGATTCTTCCATAAACAGAATTCCGCAAGCGAAATCCCACGGGCATAGCCTCGTTTCAAAAAATCCTGCAAAAGTACCCGATGCGGTGAGTGCAATATCAATTCCTGCGCTACCCATACGGCGTAGGTCGTTGCACTTAACTAAAGCCTCGCCAAAAATACGCTTGGTTTGCTCAATAAGCTCGTCGTAATAAACAGCCGTGCCAAAGCCCACCAGACCTTCTTTTATACTCGTATCGTTAACTTGCATTTTAACGCCGTTAAAGTAAGCGCCCTTTCCTCGTATCGCGGAGTATAAATGGTCTTTGTAAGGATTGTAAACCACGCCTGCCATAACCGTGCCGTACTCAGCGTACGCAATGCAAACGCAACTGTGCGCAAGACCGTTGATAAAATTAGTAGTGCCGTCGATAGGATCTATGATAAAAGCGACGGTATTTTCCACGTCGTAGCTTGCTAAATCGCCACTTTCTTCGCCCACGAGCGTGGCGCTGGGGTAAAGAGCGGACAGCGACGAGAAAATGAACTCTTGTACCGATTTGTCGTATTCAGTCACGAGGTCGCGCGCGTTTAATTTTTTATCGATATTCTCCGCGTGAGCGTTCTTAAAAAGCTCACCGCTTTCCTTTGCAATGCGAATCATATCGTCAAGTATTTGTTGATAAAATTGTTTTTCCATAAATTTCCCTACGCAAAAAAATTTATATATCGATTATACAGTTTTTGCTAAAAAAAAGCAACGATATTACGGCAAATGCCTAAAAAGTTTATACGCGCAAAGCCGTTGGCTTTTTGTAAGGGTAGCGGAACGGCAAATTTTATCAAAACTATTGACAGTAAACTTTTTATATATTATAATATATAAGTATAGGTGTAAGTGTGCACTTATAACGAATCAAAGGACGAAGTAATATGAGAGTAGCATTTTCTCCCCCCGACATCACGGACGAAGAGATTGAAGAGGTTAGCAAGGTATTAAAATCGGGTTGGATAACGACGGGCCCAGAAACCAAGGAGTTTGAAAGACGAATCGCCAGTTACTGTGGCGTGAACCGTGCGGTGTGTCTTAATTCGCAAACGGCGTGCGCTGAAATGGCGTTGCGCGTTTTGGGCGTAGGGGAGGGCGACGAAGTAATTACTTCCGCTTACACTTACACGGCGTCGGCGTCAATCATAGCGCACGTGGGCGCAAAAATCGTGCTCGTCGATACGCAAAAAGACGGTTTGGAAATGGATTACGGCGCGCTTGAGCGTGCAATCACGCTTAACACCAAGGCAATTATCCCCGTAGATATTGCAGGAATTCCTTGCGACTACGACCGAATTTTCGATATCGTTGAGAAGAAAAAAGGCATTTTTACTCCCTCTAATAAAATTCAGTCCGCTTTGGGCAGAATTGCGGTTTGCTCTGATAGCGCGCATTCGTTTGGCGCGGTCTACAAGGGTAAAACAGCAGGTAGCGTAGCCGATTTTTCGGCGTTTTCCTTCCACGCGGTAAAAAATCTCACCACGGCGGAGGGCGGTGCGCTCACTTGGAGAAGTATCGAGGGAATTGACGACGAGGAAATTTACCGTCAAATCCAACTTCTTTCGCTCCACGGTCAAAATAAGGACGCTTTGTCCAAGAATAAGCCGGGCGCGTGGGAATACGATATAGTGGGTACGTGGTACAAGTGCAATATGACGGATATAATGGCGGCGCTTGGCGTAGTGCAGCTTCGTAGATACCCCGAAATGCTTGCAAAAAGAAAGAGAATAATTTCCCGTTACGACGGCGCTTTCCGTCCGCTTGGCGTAAAAACGCTTAATCACTACGACGAACGAAAAAGCGGTAGCGGTCATTTATATATTACGAGAGTGCCCGGTATCACGGCGGAGCAAAGAAACGAGATCATCACCAAAATGGCGGAAAGGGGCGTTGCGTGCAACGTGCACTATAAGCCTTTGCCCTTACATACGGCTTACAAAAACTTGGGCTTTGATATCAAAGATTATCCCAACGCGCTCGCTAATTACGAAAACGAAATCACTTTGCCCCTCAACACCACGCTCACGGACGAGCAGGTGGAATTCGTTATCGAGTGCTTTAAATCGGTAGTGGGAGAGTATTTATAATGCTTGTAAAAAGTTGGAAAAAATTACCCAAGGAATTTCAGACCGAGCAGGTGCGCCCGTACTACGAAATTTTGCGCCGTAAGTGGTTTTCGCTACTTCTTAAACGCATTTTCGATATAGTCGTGTCCCTCGTTATGCTTATAATTCTTTCGCCCTTTTTCTTGATTTTGGCGATCGCGATAAAGATCGATAGCCCCGGTCCTGTGTTTTACCGACAGGAGCGCGTAACGCAGTACGGCAAAAAATTCCGTATCTTCAAGTTTCGTTCTATGGTAAGTAACGCCGATAAAATCGGCTCAGCCGTCACCGTAAATAACGATTCGCGCGTAACGAGAGTGGGCAAATTTATAAGAAAATGCCGTCTTGACGAGGTAAGCCAGCTTATTGACGTACTTCGCGGAACGATGACCTTCGTAGGCACTCGCCCCGAAGTAACCAAGTACGTTGACCGCTACACGCCCGAAATGCTCGCAACGCTTTTGCTTCCAGCAGGCATTACGAGCAACGCAAGCATTTACTATAAGGACGAGGCAAAGCTTTTGGACGCAAGCGCCGATCCCGACGAAACTTACGTTAACGAGGTTTTGCCGGCGAAGATGTATTACAACCTCAAATCCATTAAAAACTTTGGATTTTTCCGCGATATAGGCGTAATGTTCAAGACCGTTTTTGCCGTGCTTGGCAAGGACTATAAGGGCGATTACGATCCAAGCGTCGTAGAGGTAGAAGAGGTTGAAGAGGTCGCAGTAGACAAACAGGAGAAGGACAATGAGTGAAATTAAATACAGCGTTCTTATGTCCGTTTACGTGCGTGAAAACGCTCAGTTTTTAGCGCAAAGCTTAGACAGTATGCTTGCCCAAACCGTACCTGCCGACGAGATAGTTTTGGTAAAGGACGGACCGCTCACGCCCGAGCTTGATGAAGTAATTGAGGGGTACGTATCCCGTCATTCGTCACTTTTTAATATCGTAGTGAGTGAGAAAAACGTGGGGCTTGGACGGGCGCTTGCACTTGGACTTGACGCGTGTCGTAACGAAATCGTAGTTAGAATGGATAGCGACGATATCGCGGTAGCGGACAGGGTAGAGAAACAGCTTGCTTGCTTTGAAAAGGACGAAAATTTGTCTATCGTCGGCTCGAATATCTCCGAGTTTTGCGACAGCGTAGATAACGTCGTTAGTCGCCGTATCGTGCCCCAAAGCCACGAGGATATTTGCGAGTATCTTAAAAAGCGTTGTCCTCTCAATCACATGACCGTAGTTTTCAAGAAAAGCGAAGTGCTTAAAGCAGGTGGTTATCAGCATTGGTTTTACAACGAGGACAGCTATTTGTGGGTGAGAATGTATCTCGCTGGATGCAAATTCCTCAACCTCGAAGAAGACCTCGTTTTTGCGCGTATCAATCAAAACACCTTTAAGCGTCGCGGTGGATATAAGTATTATAAAAGCGAGCGCGACTTGTTCAAGTTTATGAAACAAAACAAGATTATTACGGGCTGGGAGTACACGAAAGCGAAGTTTATTCGTTTCGTAGTGCAGGTACTTATGCCCAACGGCGTAAGACAATGGTTCTTTAAAAAATTTGCAAGGAATAAGCAATGAGCAATAAACTGAAAAACTCGTTAAAATACATAACGGCAGGGGACGTGGGGCATTGTTTTTTGTTTGCGCTCGTTCTTCCCTTCGCGCTTATCGCCAAAATTTTTATCCGAAACTTCTGGCTCGTGTGCGAGGATAGAAACGAGGCGCGTGACAACGGCTACCACTTTTATAAGTGGGTGAGAGAAAATAGACCAAAGCAAAAAATCGCCTACGCCATCAACAAAAAATCGCCCGATTATCAAAAGGTCAAAGGGCTTGGCAAGGTTATCAGTTATGGTACGCTTTCGCATTGGTTTTGGTATATTGTGGCCGACAAAAATATCAGCGCGCAAAAGGGTGGCAAGCCCAACGCAGCCGTTTGTTATATGCTCGAAGTGGTGCTTGGTTTTAGAAAAAACAACCGCGTATTTCTTCAACACGGCGTTACTATCAATAAGGGCGACTGGCTTTTCTATCCTAATACCAAAATGCGCTTGTTTATAACGGCTGCTAAGGAAGAGCACGATTTTATTTTGCGTGAGTTTGGCTATCCCGAAAAAAACGTAGCCTTGCTTGGCTTTTCGCGTTTTGACGCGCTCCACGACGCTACACGCGACGAAAATCTTATTTTGGTAATGCCCACTTGGCGAAACTGGCTGGGCAGAGCGTCGAGTGAAAACAAAAATCTTGACTTTACCAAAACCGAGTATTTTAACAAGTGGAACGACTTTCTTTGCGACGAAAAACTGGGCGAAATGCTTGAAAAGTACGACAAAAAATTGCTGTTCTATCCGCACCGCAATATGCAAAAATTCTTGCAATATTTTAGTGTAAAAAGTGACAGAATAGAAATTGCCGACTGGAAGAAATACGACATTCAGGAAGTACTCAAACGCGCGTCCTTGCTCGTGACGGATTACTCCAGCGTGTTCTTCGATTTTTCGTATATGCGCAAGCCCGTTTTGTTCTATCAGTTTGACGAAAAAGAGTACCGCGAAAAGCAGTACGGCGAAGGATTTTTTGATTACAAGAACACCGTTCTTGGAAAATGGACGGACGAAAAGGAAAAATTATACGAGCTGATCGACGAGAGTTTAAGTAACGGCAATCCCTTAATGGAGGGGGACGTGGTACGCAGTTTCTTTCCGCTGTGGGATAAAAACAACAGTCAAAGAATTTACGAGGCGATAAAAAGCTTGTAACCGTTTTCGCAAAATTTGGGCGAAAGGAGATGTAATTTATGGTAATACACTATTGCTGGCTCGGTAGAGGGGAAAAGCCTGAAAAAGTCAAATACTGTATAGAGAGTTGGAAAAAAATTTGTCCTAACGCTCAAATAAAAGAGTGGAACGAGGATAATTACGACGTGAACGCTATTGCCTATACAAAGCAAGCCTACGAGCAAAAAAAGTACGCGTTCGTTTCCGACTATATGCGTTTTGACGTACTGCACCGTGAGGGTGGAGTGTACTTGGATACCGACGTAGAACTTTTAAAAGATATAACGCCGTTGACGGACAAGCCCTTTATGGCGCTTGAACGAGCGGGTGAAGTTAACCCCGGGCTTATTATGAACGCTTTGGGCGGAGAAAAACTTTTGCGCCAAGTTATGGACTATTATGAAAAGCAAGAAAGCTTTAATCTTGATAAAACGGTAGTTACTATCACGACTGAAATTTTAAGAGAACACGGATTAGGCGAGGGCGACGAGAAACAAAGCGTAGCAGGCTTTGAAATATATCCGACCGAATATTTTAATCCTAAAGGTGGAGATTACGGTAAGGAGGTTATTACGGAAAACACCTATTCCGTGCATCACTATCTTGCAACGTGGAAACCGCCTATTGATAGACTGCTGATGGAGTACAAGGTTAAATACGGAGTTAAAAAAGGCAAGCTTTTGTTTGTTTTGCGCCATCCTATTTTAGCGTTTAGGAAATTGAGGGAGAAAAAATGATAACGGTATTTACGCCCACGTATAACAGGGCATATATTATTGACAATTTATATCGCTCGCTTTTATCCCAAACGGACAAAGACTTTGAATGGGTAGTGGTGGACGACGGATCGACTGACGACACGGCAAAATATTTTGAAAAGGTGCTTAAAAACGACAACGGGTTTAACGTGACTTTCGTGTCCGTACCAAACGGTGGAAAGCATCGCGCTATAAATAAAGGCGTGACGTTAGCGAAAGGCGAGATGTTTTTTATCGTTGACTCCGACGATTATTTAACGGCTGACGCTATTGAGAAAATTAAGAAATGGAAGGGTACGTTACCTGCCGATTGCAAATGGGCAGGCGTATCAGGCGCTCGTGGATACGCAAACGGAAGGGTTATCGGACAGATGGAATGCGAGGGTGAATACGTTGATGCAACCAACCTTGAGCGTGAAAAAAAGAAACTGTTAGGCGATAAAGCAGAGGTTTATTTTACCGACGTTTTACGCAAGTACCCGTTCCCTGAATTTGAAAATGAAAAGTTTTTGACCGAAGAGGTTGTGTGGAATAAAATTGCATACGACGGATATCAAATTCGTTGGTTTAAGGACATAATCTACGTTTGCGAATATATCGAAGACGGATTGACGAAAAGTGGCGACGCAAAGTATATCAATAACCCTCGTGGCGTGTTATACTGGGCAAAGCAACAAACGTCGTTTTTCAAAAGCAATAAAAAACGAGTGTATTCGGCAATTTATCGTTACTATATTGCAACGAAGCAGACTAAGACGAAAAAACAAATACGCCAAGATTTGGGCGTATCGGCGCTCAAGCTTAACCTTGCAATTTTTGCAGTAAAAACGGGAAGATTTATTAAGAGGATTTTGAGAAAAAATTGATGCAGTCACGAGTAACAAAATCAATAAAAAACACGGGATTCGGGCTGATAGGTATGGCAGTCAGTATGATCGTGCAGTTTGCGTCACGCACGGTGTTTATATACCTTTTGGGCGTGGAGTACAACGGCATAAACGGGCTGTTTACTAACATCTTGCAGGTGCTCAACCTCGCCGAGCTTGGTTTTGCTTTTTCCATAGCGTACGCGCTTTACGGTCCACTTCAGGACGAGAATAAGCAACGAATAAGCGCAATAATGAATTACTTGCGTAATATTTACCGAGTAATCGCGCTCGTAATTACCGTGGCAGGACTTGCCTGCGTGCCCTTTTTGCAATACCTTATTAAAGAAGATCTTTCGCTTTTGCCCTTTTCGCTGAACGAAATTAGATTGTTCTTTATCGTTTACCTGCTTAACACCGTGCTCAGCTACGTCTTTTCGTACAAGCGCACGATAATTACGGCTGACCAAAATTCGTATCTGATTTCTAACGTTGATAATTTAAGCAACGTTTTGCTTTACGGCGTGCAGATAGCGCTTTTGTTCGTATGGAGAAATTATTACCTGTATTTGGGAGTTATGGCGGCAAAAACGCTAATTGCTAACGTTATTTTGACGCTGATCGCAAACAAAAAGTACCCCTACCTTAACCAAAACCGCAAGCTGAAGCTGGATGAGGAAGATCGCAAGGCGATTATGAAAAACGTAAGCGCAATGTTCTTCCACAAAATCGGTGGGGTAGTTATTTACAGCACGACTACTATCATTATCTCCGCGTTCGTAAGCTTAGTTGATGCAAGCAAGTATACAAACTATATTTTAATCGTTAACGCCGTTAATACGTTCGTCAATATAATCTTCAACGCAATAACGGCGTCGGTGGGTAATCTTTGTACGACGGAAAGCAAGGAGTATCAATATCGCGTGTTCCGTCGCGTTTCCTACGTATCCAACTTCTTTGCGGTGTTCTGCTTTACCTGTTACGTGGGACTATTCAATCCGTTCGTTACGCTTTGGGTAGGAGCGGATATGACTTTCGATTTCGCGGTAGTGGTTGCTTTGGCGGTAAGTGCTATGGTAACGCTGATGCGTTCGTCAGTTAACACTTTCAAAAACGCGCAAGGACTTTTCACGAAAGACTGGTACAAGCCTATCGTTGAGGCGGTTTTGGGTGTCGTGCTTGGAATAACGCTCAGCTTTTGGTACGGTACGTTAGGCGTAATCGCAGGATATACGCTTTCGTCGCTTTTGTTTGCCGTGCCCGTCGAAAATATCGTATTGTATAAGTACGGATTTGTTGAAAAGAAGAGTAAAACCGTATTGCAATTTTTGCGAATAGTGGCAGTTATTGTTTTATCAGCCTTGTCGGGATTAACGGCAGCTTACGTTTGTTCGCTCCTTGGAAATGGACTTATGTGGTTCGTCGTAAAAGCAATAATCTGTATGGCGATAAGTACCATAATCTTTGTGGTGTTTACTTTCAAAATGGACGCTTTCCGCTATTACGTTTCGCTTGCTGGCAGGCTTTTAGGTAAAATTTTCAAGCGAAAAAGTCAAGAAAATCTCGAGCAAAAAGTAGAAAACAATCCCGAACAAAAAACCGAATAAAAAGTAAAACGGACTACCACGTGGTAGCCCGTTTTTTTAGTCGCTGTTACAATATCCAGCTCCTTTGTTTCTTATTTCTTAAGATTCTTGATAGCGCCGGCGTACTTTTGGCGTGCCTCTTTTACCTTCTTTTCGGTAGCAGGCTCGGTCTTATACATACCGCGCTGGTTCATATACAAGAACGCGTCGTACTGATCTTCCGCGCATTCGCTCATCTTACTTTCTACGATAGAGCGAAGGTCCTCGCATCCGATTTCGCAAAGCGCCGTGCCGTAAAGCTTGATAAGATTTTTGTGCGAGCCAAGTACGTCCGAAATAATGTCGTAATCGGTAAGCTTGCACGCGTCTTGTGCTTGCTCCGTCCAGCAGTTACACTTTTGGGTGGGCTTGGTTGCCGTCTTGCTCTTAACCGAAGTTTTGGTGGTTTTACCTTTGGTAGTGGTGTTTTTCTTAGTAGTAGCCATAAATTCCTCCTTATTGATGCTTGTTCAAATAGCCAAGTAGCGTTTCAAAACGCGACTTACAGTTGTCTGCGTACACGCCCAGCTTGGTTTTAAGAGTAGGGTCGGTACACTCGCTCACGTAGTTACAGCACTTCTTGTAGCAAAGCTGTTCACTACCGAGCAGTTCGTTAAGTTCCTGCAAAGTTTTCGTGGTCATTTTAGTTGCCATAAAAAATCCTCCTGTCGTTTATAACCTTATCTTGTGCAAATTTACTCAAAAATAAACGCGAAAAGTTAAAAAACTTTTAATTACTTGCTACTTGGCGCAAAAATTATTGTGATTTTTTGCAAATAGTGGTATAATTTAGGTATGGGAAAGATTACGGACGTAACAAGACAAAAGAAAAAGGAAACGCGCGTTAGCATTTTCGTGGACGGCGAATTCGTTTGTGGACTTGACGAGCTCACGTTCGCTCAGTCGCGTATCGCTATCGGTGACGAAATCGAGATCGACGAACTGATGGAAATTTGCAAAGAAAGCGAAAAGCGCATCGCGTTTGATAAAGCGGTAAAATATATTGCCTACCGTCAGCGCACGAAAAAGGAAGTAAGAACGCATCTTCGCGAAAAGGGTTATCTTCCGCAGTCCGTTGACTACGCAGTTGACAAGCTTTGCGAGTACGGCTATCTCGACGACTACCGTTTTTGCCGTGAGTACGTCGCTGTTTACGCCAGCCGTGTGGGCGTTAAGAAAATGCGTATGGATATGATGCGACTTGGCGCGGACAAAAACGCGATTGACGAGGCGCTTAACGCTATTGAAGAGCAAGAAGACGCCGCTTATAAAACGGCGCAAAAGTACGTCCGCACCCATAAAAACTTTAACGCAATGAAACTGAAAGCGTACCTTTATTCGCGTGGATTTAACGGTGACGATATTAGTTCCGCCACTCAAAGAATATGCGACGAAATAGGTGAAGATAGTGACGACGATTATGAATAACGAGGGTACGTATGCCCCAAATCGTGACAAAATTAGGTAAAATAATGAAAATCGTTTATCCTGAAAAGTTAAAAGAGGCTGAAATAACGCTAATGAATAGGGGCGTGAGTGAGGATGAGCTTATTTCACGCGCGTCTACCTTTTTAAAAGAAAAGGTTATTTCACTTGCAAAAGAAAACGCAAAAATTTTAGCGGTCGCGGGCGCAGGCAATAACGGCTGTGACGTGCTTGAATGCGCGCTTGCGCTGGACGGCTACGACGTAAGCGTTTATCTCGTTGGAGAAAAAAGAAACGAGGGGAATGGAGCGCGAGTAAAGCGCTTAAAGGACAAGAGCGTTAAATTCGTTGACGGCGTAACGGATAGTTACGATATAATTTTGGACGGCGTTTTCGGTATAGGACTTACCCGTGCGCCCGAAGGTGATTATAGTAAAGCAATCAAAGAGATAAATGAGAGTGGTGCTTATATAATTTCCGCCGATATTCCGTCAGGCTTGTGCGCTCGTAGCGGTTTTGCTTACGGTGAATGCGTCGTGGCAAACGAAACGCTCACTTTTTCTTACGCAAAAAGCGGACTTATAATGAACGAGGGCAGAAATTACACGGGCAAAGTGACCGTTTGCGATATCGGTATTGAGTGCGAGAGCGTTGGCGAGGTGATAGAAAACGCAATTTTGCCACCCCGAAAACCCGTTTCGCATAAGGGTGATTACGGTAGGGTAAAGGTTATAGGTGGTAGTGCGGTTATGCCGGGTGCACCGCTTATGAGTTTTGAGTCGGCAGTAAGCGCGTCAAGGGGCGGAGCAGGGCTCGTGACCTTGTGCGTGCCTGAGTCCGAAAAGTGTGCTTATCAGTCAAGGGTAAAGGAAACTATGCTTTACTTTTTGCCCGACGACGGCAAAGGCGGAATTCGATTTTCGCCAAATAATTTGGACGAGATTATGACGGGTGCTAACGCTATCGTCATAGGTCCGGGAGTAGGAAAATCGGACGAAATTTTACAAACGGTTAGGTACGTGGTGTCCCGTTTTGACGGAATCGTGGTGCTTGACGCGGACGCGCTTAACGTAATTTCTCGTGATTTATCTGCTATTGAAAACCATAAATGCACGCTTATTTTGACTCCGCACGTAGGCGAGTTTAACCGTTTAAGCGGTGGAATTGAGCGCTGTTATATCGAGCAAGCAAAAGCGTTTGCTAAAAAGTACGCTTGCGTTTTAGCGGTAAAGTCGGCAACGACTATTATTACGGACGGCGATAGCGTAGCGTTTAACGTTACGGGCACGCCTGCTATGGCAAAGGGCGGAAGTGGCGACGTTTTGTGCGGAATCGTAGGCGCGTTTTCGTGCGTGACTGACGCTTATTTAGCGACGAAGTGCGCTTGCTATCACTTTGGAAAAGTGGGCGAGCAGGTTGAAAGGGAAAAAGGCTCGTCCGTGAGCGTACTTGCCAGCGACATCATCATAAAATTATAGGCTATATTTTCCCGTTTTAGCTCAAAAAAAGAAAAAGTACACTATTCCCTTTTCGTTTACTTAAAAAGTAAAAGTTGCTATAATTAAGCAAACGAAAAAGAGGAGAAAAGATATGAATTCCAACGTTAAAAAGACAATTTTAATTAGTTTTATCGGCTTTTTGCTCGTGGGCGTAATGCTACTTGTTTACGGCTTGTGCTTACCCAAAACGGACAACGGCGAAAAGAAACTCACGCTTGAAATCAAATACGCTAACGTCACATACACCTACGAGGATTTAACGACGAATAAAGGCACGGTGCTTGAACTACTGAAAGAGTACGACGACCTTCTCGAGCTTAGTTTAGTTACGGAAAATGGAGCGTACGGGGAGTACCTTACCGCGTTGAAAGGCACGGCTCAGGACGACGCTAACGGCTATTATTACACCTTTAAGATGGACGGCGTTTACGCTAACTACGGCGTAAGCACGCAAAGCTTAACCAAAGACGACGGCAGTTATTATAGTAAAATCACCTTTGAGTACGGCGTTCAGGTTTACGACAGTAACTGGGCAACGCTCTCGACCACGCTCGCAAACGGTGGTGACGGCTCGATAACGCAAACGCCTGCTAATCCCAACGCTACGGTTTTCTATATTATCGCAGGAATTTTGCTCGTCGTAGCGGTCGGTGAAATGGTTTATTTTATTATCGCAAAAAGAAAGAAAAATGCTTGACGAAAAGGAAAAAGTTAATAAAATTGACGGGGACGTATATGCCGATTTTGACAAAAAAGAGCAAAATAAGGGCAAAAAAATCGCGCTGAAAAGCGCAAGGGAAATTACGTACGTCGCTATTATGAGCGGAATGCTTGTGCTTGGAAAGCTTGCTCTTTCCTTTATCCCTAACGTAGAGGTCGTGACCACGCTCGTGATGGTCTTTGCTTGCTGCTTTGGCTATCGCGTGCTTGGGGCTACGGTCGTATTTTGCATTTTAGATATGTTTTTGTATTCGTTCTCGATTGACGTCGCGATATCTTATTTTATCTACTGGAACGCGCTTGCGTTTATAGGCGCAACGATGCAAAAATTTGGGATAAAAAGCACGTACGCGTACCTAATTTTAGCAATCGCAGGAACGGCGTCGTTCGGATTTATCACGACGGGCGTTTACTGTATCATGTACGGCGCTCCCTTTTTCCCGATGTACGTCAGCGGACTCGTGTTTTACGCGATTCAACTCGTGGGTAATATCGTGTTTATGTTAGTGGGCTTTGCCCCGTTATGCAAAGTGGTCAAAAAGACCGAATGGAAAATTTAAAAAAATCAAAACCCGATAGGACGTCCTATCGGGTTTTTGTATTTAACTAATTTTCTTTTTATACTTCGTTACCTAAAAAGTCTACCCATTTTCTATTTTTAGGATCTACGCAAACGACCATTTTATTAAGCGTCGTGTCGAATATTTGCTGACCGAGAGTGGGATAGTAGGACAGTCTTTCCCCGCTGTCGCAAACGATTTTGTGTGCGACGTTTCTCGTCTTAAAGCCCGAGCCTGATCCGTCGTTTTCCCATAACTGAAAATCCACTTCGTTGATATGATTCCAGCCGGGCTGAGCGGTAAAATCAATATTGCCACGCCAAGTGCCGGGGTGAACCTCGCGCATGCAGTCTTTTAGCTTTTGACCGGGCGTTTGCGCAGCAAATCGTTCGATATTAAAGCTTATCATACTAACTTCTTGCATGCCTTGCAAACGGTTACCTTGCTTGTCGGAGTCGCCACAGCAGTTGAACAGGGGTAAGCACACGTTGCGCTCGTCCATGCAGTTAATAAGCGTGATGGGATGGTTTGCGCCACAGTTTATGGCGTAGTTTCCAAAAGTGTATCCGTAGTAATTCATAATGGCGTTGCAGTTGATAAGGACTACGTGCTCACCGCTGACCTGAATGCCCTCGTAAAAACCGCTCGCACCCACGTTCGTAAAATTACTGTACGAATGATTACTGCCGTCCGTAAGCGTTACGCCTATACAGCCCTCCACGGGCACGGCAGGGGGATTGCCCAGTCCCGCATTCATTTCTGCGTAACCAAGCACGGTAATATTTTTCGCGTCGATTCTGTCGCAACGACGCAAGTCAATGCAACGAATGGGCTTTTGATTGTACGATAAAAGCACCGAAAAATTTTCAAGACGAAGTGACGAGCCGTTACCCAGTCCGTACTCCGACCAACCCGTGCGCATAACGTCCACGGGATTTTTTGCCACGTCGTTTGAGTTAGCGTCAATAACTGCGCCTGGGAGCGCGTCAAGCGTTTCCTTGGTCACGAAAAGTCTGACGCCGTCGTTTCGAGAATAGCGCGAAGTCTCGCCGCAAACTCTGATTTCGCGTCTAAGGTTAGGAAAGCGCAACGCGGTTTTTGGACCGCCGTCGCCAAAATCGTAAAATCCCTCGATAAAATACTTGCCGTTGTATAGAAAAAGGTTTTTGTTTTCTTCGGCGCACTTATCTATCGCCTTTTGGATAGTGAGCTCGTCGTGCGCGCCCGTGCAAACGAAATCAGCGTTATCCTTTTTTGCTTGCTCGCCATCATTTGACGCAACGTAAACCCAAGCGCATTCGTTCATAGTTTTCTCCTTGAAATTGATAAGACAATTATAACACCAAAAATTAAATAATGCAAGAGAAAATAAAATGTCTACGAAAATATTGCATTTACGAACGATTTATGTTATAATGATAAAAACGATACAACGGAGAGAGGGAAATGAGAAAAGTTTTGTCTTTGATGATGATAGTGCTTGGTCTTTGCGTGGGCGTTTTGTCCGCTTGTGCTCCGTCCGAGCCCGCCGTTACGCTGACCTTGTCGCAAGAGCAGGTCGTTTTAAGCGCAGGCGAAAGCAAAATGGTGTTTGCTACGCTCACAAAAGAGGGACAGGAAATTCCGTGCGTGGTCGACTTTACTTTGAGTGAAGAAAGCGAAACGGACGTTGTCACTATGACCGTCGAGCAGGAAAGCGCGACCGTTTCGTACGAAAAAGCAGGTAGCGTAAAAATCGTTTGCACCGCGACGGCAGAAAATAAAACCTACCAAAAGGAAATTACCGTAGTTTGCAGAGGTAGCGTTGCGCTTGAAAAGTCAGTTTTTATCGAGTATGCGCTTGGTAACGCTTTCGTACTTCCTAACGAAGTAGAGGGCGAGGTAACGGACGTGCTTTACGACGGGGCAAGCATATTTACTTCGGTTGACGAAGCTGGAATTGCGCTCAATATGGAAAGCTTTGCGCAGGGCAAACTTGAAAAGAAACTTATTATAAAGACGGAAACTGCCGACTATCAGGCGGATGCGGAGTACGTTGCAATGGTTATCAACGACGCGGACGAGTTGTTCGTTATGCAGGACGTGGCGTACGAGCTTGGCGACCATAATGAAAACGCTCCCACGCTCGAAGGCTATTTCGTGCTTGGAAACGACGTGCTCGTGCCTAATAACTACGTTTACGAAATGAAGTACAAGTCAAAGGACTGGGATGGTGGATTCAGAGGAACGCTTGACGGCAGAGGCTACCGCATTGACGGACTGACGATGCACGACAGTACTTCGCTTTTCTACGCGTATTTGGGTGACGGCGTTGGGCTTAAGGACATTTTGTTTACCAACTGCGTTAAAAGGGGTGGCGGAACTTTTATGTGCGCTTACCGCGATAGCGCTTGGGAAAACGTTTATATCCATATGAAACAGGTAGTTTGTTCGCAAGATACCGCGATAATTCAGCACGAAAACCACGGCACGAGCAAGAGTATGCGCAACGTTATGGTGGTCGTGGACGAGCTGGTTGACGGCACTAACGCAGGCTTAGCCGTTTTCTCGATGGGAACGATTAAGTGGCAAAACCGCAACGTAAACGATACGAGCAGATGCCGTGCGATTAACTGTGCTTTCGTCTGCGGAAGGGACTTTTTAGGCGTAGATATTCACGGTCTTTACACTATGCCCACTAAAGGCGACGACAAGTATTACGAGGAACTTCCTTTTACTGGTAGTAAGTACGCGCTTAACGAAAAGCAAGAAGACTGGGATAGCGATTTTTGGATCGTAGACGAAGGTACGCCCTATCCCATAAGTGACTATTACTGGTAATCAATAAACACTATATAAACGCATAAAACAACAAAACGGAGTGGTACGTACCGCTCCGTTTTTATATTTTTGCCTATAAAAATTACATATAAAAAGGCAAAGTGACGCATAATAATTTTGTAAAAAAACAAAAAAAGAGGTATGAAAGATGAAAAAGGAGACAATAGTTAATGCGTAAATACTTAATCACGCTTGAGGAGCAAACGGCGCTTGAACTGGAAAGACGTGCGAGCGTAGCAAGTTTAAAGCCGGAAGAATACGTCGTAGAAATATTGAACCTTATGCTTGTCCGACCGCATAATATGGAGCAGGAGGAAATGGCAAAGGGGTACGAGCAGTGTGGTGAGCTGAACCTTAAGCTATCGGAGTAAAATGGAAGTAAAACGCGGAGAAATTTATTATGCCGATTTAAGCCCCGTCGTTGGGAGCGAGCAGGGTGGAGTACGCCCCGTTTTAGTCGTGCAAAACGATATCGGTAATAAGTTTTCTCCCACCGTAATCGTTAGCGCGGTTACCAGTCAGCTTTGTAAGGCAAAACTACCCACCCACGTGGAAATTAAAAGCGGAGTATGTGGACTCGCGCGCGATTCAGTCGCACTTTTAGAACAAGTCCGCACCATAGATAAGCGCAGGTTAAAGTCGCGAGTAGGTGAAGTTGGAGAGGAGCTTATGAAGAGTATAGATAAGGCTTTACTTATATCGCTTGGATTCATAAAATAACGAAACTGCAAGGTACGTACCTCGCAGTTTTTATCTTTTAAATGGCAAAAAGTCCTCCGCGTCGTCTTTGTCGTAGATAAAATCCCGTGCAATAAGGTTGGCGCGTTTTATCGTTTCTTTGCCGTATTTCGTGCGAATTTTGTCAAGCGTCAAATCAAGGTTTTCGCGCTTTACGTCCTTTTTATCAAAAAAGGAAAGCTGAACTCCGTCCGTCGCCTCGCACAGGTCGTAAACGCTAACGGTGATCGTGCGAAGGGGGACGCGCGCGTCGCCAAGAATGGTTTGCGCAAGTTCAAAAGCGTTTTCCGCGATATCAATGCCCGAGTAAGTGGGGCGGAGCAGTTTTTTCTGCTTACTGGTATGTTTAAGCTCGCTACTGCGAAGGTCTACGTGCACGCCACTACCTTTAACGCCGTACTTTATCATACGAGTAGAAATTTTGTCGCTAAGATAACAAATCAGCGCTTGCAACTCTTCGCGATCAACGATATCTTTTATTGCCGTCATACCGTGACCGACGCTCTCGATAGCGCGACTTTTGTCGTACTGACGCACGCTTTCACCGTCCTGACCGAGCGCCGCGTTTTTAAGCTTAACGCCGTTAATACCGAGCGCGGAGCGTAGCGCCTTTTCGTCCGCAAGCGCAAGGTCGCCAAGCGTGTGAATATTCAGCGTGTTAAGCTTAGCGTTAGTGCTTTTGCCCACCATCATAAGCTTTCCCACGGGCAAGCTCCACAATTTTTGCTTGAAATTATTTTTCTTTGCTACGAAAAAATCGTTAGGCTCAGCCAAATCGCTACATAATTTTGCTAAATATTTGGAAAAGGAAACGCCCACCGACACGGTAAGCCCCGTCTGCTTTTTGACGTCCGCCAAAATCTTTTGCGCGATTTCTTCGCCCGTGCCGAAAAGCCTTTCGCATCCCGTAAGATCCAGCCAACATTCGTCCGGACCAAACGGCTCGACGAGGGGAGTGTAATGCGTGTAAATATCAAAAACCTGCTTGGAAAATTTTGAGTATAGATCGAAATGAGGGGGTACGGTAATTAGCCCCGGGCACTTTAATTCCGCCTCCCAAATAACGTCGCCCGTCTTAACGCCTGCCTTTTTAGCGATAGCGTTTTTGGCAAGGATTACGCCGTGACGTCGCTCCGGATTTCCTGCCACGGCAAGCGGAACGTCGCGCAAAGTGGGGTTAAGCAGACACTCTACCGACGCGTAAAAATTATTCAGATCGCTGTGGAGAATTAGCCTATCCATCCCGATTTTGCTCCCTTTGATTAATCAATGCTCATTATACCACAAAAAAGGTGACAATATAAGTCACTATTAAAAAAATATTGTGAAAAATATTACCTCTAAGGTACTTGCATATATTAGCAAAAATGTGTTATAATCTTTGTGATATGAAAAAGTTTGATTTAGTATCTTCATACGCGCCCACGGGCGACCGGCCGGAAGCAATAAAAGCGCTGGTTGAGGGCATAGAGGACGGCTTGCTTTCGCAAGTCCTTTTGGGCGTTACTGGCTCGGGTAAAACTTTCACGATGGCAAACGTAATCGCCGCCGTCAACCGACCTGCGCTCATTCTGGCGCACAATAAAACGCTTGCCGCCCAGCTTTGCAACGAGATGCGCGAGTTTTTCCCTAATAACCGCGTAGAATTTTTCGTGTCTTACTACGACTACTATCAGCCCGAGGCGTATATCGCCAGTACGGATACTTATATCGAAAAGGACCTTCAGGTCAATGACGAGATTGATAAGCTTCGCCATTCAGCGACCTGCTCACTTCACGAGCGCCGTGATACGATAGTAGTTGCGTCCGTTTCGTGCATTTACGGACTGGGCGCACCCGAAGAGTATTACCGCTTGTCCGTATCGCTTCGCCCCGGTCAGGAGATTTCTCGTGACGAGCTTATAAGAAAATTAGTTGCAATCAACTACAAGCGCAACGATACCGAGGTGGAGAGAACGAATTTCCGCGTAAAAGGGGATACGGTGGACGTATTTATCGCGTCCTCGTCGGATAAGGGAATAAGAGTGGAGTTTTTCGGCGACGAAATCGACGCTATTAGCGAGTTTGACGTGGTATCGGGCAGAGTGACTTCCACCCTTTCGCACGTCGCGATTTTCCCAGCGTCCCACTACGCCGTAGCGCAGGAAACGATGAAAAACGCTATCGTAGCCATACTTCGCGACCGCGACGACCAAGTAAAATACTTCAACGACGAAGGCAAGCTTATCGAGGCGCAAAGAATAGGGCAGAGGGTAAGCTACGACGTTGAAATGATGCGCGAGATAGGATATTGTAGCGGAATTGAGAACTATTCGCGCTATTTTGACGGCAGAAGCCCGGGCGAGCCACCTTTTACGCTACTTGATTACTTCCCACGCGACTTTATAATGTTCATTGACGAAAGTCACATGACCGTACCTCAACTTCGCGCGATGTACCACGGGGATTTATCGCGAAAAAAATCACTGGTTGACTACGGATTCCGTCTTCCAGCCGCCTACGATAACCGCCCCCTTAACTTTGAGGAATTTAACGACCGTATAGGTCAGGTCATTTACGTTTCCGCAACGCCAGCCCCCTACGAATTAGGGCTTGCAAACGGCGCGGTGGCCGAGCAAATAATCAGACCTACGGGACTTATTGATCCGCCCATTACCGTCCTTCCCACGAAAGGACAGGTGGACGATTTAATCAGCCGAATCCGCGCAACCGTCGCTAAAAACGGCAGAGTTTTGGTGACCACGCTTACCAAAAAAATGAGCGAAAGTTTAACTAACTACCTTGCCGAGAACGGCGTAAAGGTGCGCTATCTTCACTCCGATATCGACACGATGGAGAGAATCAGCATAGTCAACGATTTACGCGCTGGCGAATTTGATGTGGTGGTGGGAATTAACCTTCTTCGCGAGGGCTTGGACATTCCCGAAGTTATGCTCGTAGCCATTCTCGACGCGGATAAAGAGGGCTTTTTGAGGAGCGAAACTTCGCTTATTCAGACCGTCGGACGCGCCGCAAGAAACGCGGATAGCTACGTCGTTATGTACGCCGATACAATCACGGGATCAATGCGCAGAGCCATTGACGAAACGGAGCGCAGACGTGCCAAACAAAAGGCGTATAATGAAAAACACGGCATAACGCCCCGTACCATTATTAAAAAAATCACTAATACGATTGAGATCACGAAGAGCGCTACGGAGCGCGTAGACCTAAACGAAATTCCCGATGAAATTGAAAAGCTTAAAGGGCTGATGAGTATCGCCGCGAAGTCGCTTGACTTTGAAACGGCAATCAAGATGCGCGATAGAATAGCCGAGCTTAAAAAGATTCAGTCGAAGTATTCGGGAAAGAAGGGCGGAAACATTATTTAACGGAGAAATTATGGACGAAATTATCATAAAAGGCGCAAAAGAAAATAACCTCAAGGACGTAAACCTTACTCTTCCGCGCAATAAACTTATCGTGTTCACGGGACTATCTGGCTCGGGTAAAACCAGCCTTGCCTTCGACACCATTTTTGCAGAAGGCCAGCGCAGATACGTTGAGTCGCTATCTTCCTACGCACGCTTATTTTTAGGGCAAATGCAAAAGCCTGACGTGGAGAGTATCGAGGGATTAAGCCCGGCAATTTCTATTGACCAAAAGACGACCGCGCGCAACCCTCGTTCGACGGTAGGAACGGTAACGGAGATACACGACTACCTCCGTTTGCTATACGCACGCACCGGAGTGGTGCATTGTCCTAACTGCGGAAAAGAGATTGAACAGCAGACGATTGACCAAATCGTGGACAAGGTTATGGCGTATCCCGAGGGTAGCAAAATCCTCGTTAACGCACCCTTTGCTCGCGGTAAAAAGGGAGAATTCAAGAAGGAGCTTGACTCGTTCAGAAAGGCAGGCTATCCGCGTGTAAAAGTAGACGGACAGGTGCGCTCGCTTGACGAGGAAATCGTACTGGACAAGCAAATTAAGCATAATATCAGCGTAGTGGTGGATAGACTCGTGGTAAAGCCCGGCATTGAAAAACGCCTTACCGACAGCTTAGAAACGGCGCTCAAGCTTGCCGACGGCATAGTTACCGTAGATAACGGCGAAGTCGAGCAGCTTTTTTCCACTAAATACGCTTGCCCCGACTGTGAAATTTCCATTAGTGAAGTCGAGCCTCGACTTTTCTCGTTCAACTCGCCCTTTGGCGCGTGTCCCGAGTGTAGCGGACTAGGATTTAAGCAAACGCTTGATCCCGTGCTTATCTACGGCGACGGCAGTAAAAGCTTGAACGAAGGCGCGCTTAACGTGGCGGCGTGGAATTTTGACACCAGCCAGATAGGTCAGATGTACTTTAAGGCGCTCAGTAAGCGCTACGGATTCTCACTTGACACGCCTTTCCGCGATCTACCCAAAGAAATTCAGCACATTTTATTGTATGGCAACGACGAAAAACTTGATTTAACGTACCAGACGACCAACTTTACGGGTAGCTACACTAAGTCCTTCGAGGGCGTAGTGAACAACCTTGAACGCCGTTTTAAAGAAACGAGTAGCGACTACGTTAAGGGCGTAATTTCCAAGTATATGCGCGAAACTCCCTGTCCCGAGTGCCACGGCAAAAGATTGAAAAAAGAGGCGCTCGCAGTTACCGTAGGCGGACTTAATATCGCTCAGCTTTCCGACCTTCCTATCGTTAAAATCAAGCAGTTTATCGACGGACTTCAGCTTTCCGTTTCTAACGAAATTATCGCAAAGCCCATAATGCGCGAGATTAAAGCAAGACTTAATTTCCTTATCGACGTAGGTCTTGGATACCTTACGCTTTCGCGTGGAGCGGCAACGCTTTCGGGTGGCGAGGCGCAACGAATCCGTCTTGCAACGCAGATAGGCTCTGGGCTTACGGGCGTGCTTTATATCTTGGACGAGCCGTCAATCGGACTTCATCAGCGCGACAACGAAAAGCTTATTTCTACGCTCGAGCGTCTTCGTGATTTAGGTAACACGCTTATCGTGGTTGAGCACGACGAGGAAACTATGCGTAGGGCGGACTGTATAGTGGACGTAGGCCCGGGCGCAGGCATCCACGGCGGTCAAATCGTAGCCGTTGGATCGTGCGAGGAAATCATCAAAAATCCGCTCTCTATCACGGGCGAATATTTAAGCGGAAAAAAGAAAATCGACGTACCCGTTACCCGTCGTTTGGTGTCTGACCGCTATATTACGGTGACGGGAGCAAGGCAAAATAACCTCAAAAATATTACCGTCAAATTCCCCGTCGGAGTGTTCACTTGCGTGACGGGAGTTTCGGGTAGCGGTAAGTCAAGCTTGGTCAACCAAATCCTGTATCCGTACCTTTCCAACAGGATTATGCGCACTCGCCAAACGGAAGGGGATTGCGACGGGATAACGGGCGCGGAATATATCGACAAGGTCATCTGCATTGACCAGACTCCTATCGGCAGAACGCCCCGATCCAACCCTGCGACCTACACGGGCGTTTTCACCGCAATCCGCGAACTGTTTGCAAAGACTGCGGACGCGCAAGAGCGCGGTTACGACGCAGGAAGATTTTCCTTCAACGTCAAGGGCGGTCGATGCGAAAACTGTCAGGGCGACGGTATACTCAAGGTGGAAATGAACTTCCTTCCCGACGTTTACGTGCCCTGCGAAGTTTGTGGAGGTAAGAGATACAACCGCGAAACGCTACAGGTGCGTTACAAGGGCAAGAATATTTACGAGGTGCTGGAAATGACGGTAGAGGAGGCGTGCGACTTCTTCGAGAATATCCCCACCATTTTCAACAAGATAAAAACGCTACGAGAGGTGGGCTTAGGTTATATCAAGCTTGGTCAGCCTGCAACCACGCTTTCGGGTGGCGAGGCGCAAAGAGTTAAGCTTGCGACCGAGCTCAGTAAGCATTCGACTAGTCAGACCTTGTATATTCTGGACGAGCCTACTACGGGCTTGCATATTGCCGACGTTGCTAAGCTTTTGGAAATTTTGCAACGCCTCACGAGTGGTGGTAACACCGTTATCGTAATCGAGCATAACCTCGACGTGATTAAGGTTGCCGACTACGTTATCGATATGGGCTACGAGGGCGGAGACGCAGGCGGTCAGGTTATCGCGCAGGGCACGCCCGAAGAGGTCTCCCTCGTCGAAGAAAGCCACACCGGCCGTTTCCTCAAAAAAGTCCTTCCCTAACATCCAAAGGGTGTTCCGATACTCGCGATCATTCACGAAAAGTATAAAAACGATACTCTCAAAAAACGAAATTTACACCTAAAACAAAGGCTTGCCAAAAGTATATCGGCAAGCCTTTGTTATTTTGTTCCCCAAAATTCTACCGTATCAATTTATGATTTCCAAGCATACGAAAAATATCAAGAACTGATAGCCATTGTGGATAAGATTTTGTAACAACGCGATAAAATTTTATAAAAATATACTCGAAAGTAAAAAATAAAAGCCAAAAAAACACGAAAAGATTAGTCTAACCCCTTGACAATGGGGGGGGGGTAGTATGCTATACTTTTTTGTGACGAATTATATTTTCGCGTGCATACGCACGAGGAAATATTGTGGACAATTACATCTTGAGGAGGATGAAATGAAAAAAGTCAAATTGACAATCTTGTCTGTTTTGCTTGCATTCGTGACGGCGTTCACGCTCGTTGGCTGTGACCGTTTGTTCGACGAAAGCACCGAGCCTACACCGCCCGGCGCGTCGCACGTAAACATTACGAGAGAGACGGCAGAGGTTGAAGTAGGCAAAGCCATTCAGCTTGTTGCACAGAAACAAAACAACACCGACGCAACGGTATGGTTTTCCAGCGACGACAGAATCGCGACCGTATCTGCGACGGGACGCGTAGAGGGTAAATACCCCGGCGTAGTAACCATTACCGCAATGGCAGGCTCGGCATCCGACACCTGTTTAGTAACGGTAACGGGCGAAGTTCCCGAAGGTAGCGTAAGCTACGACAAGCAAGTAACGGGCAACGGCAGTATCACCGTAAAGGGCGGATACGAGCTTGGCGACGTTGCTACCGTAACCATTACGCCCGACGCTTGCTACGAACTTATCGAAGGCTCCGTAAAAGTAAACGGCGAAGTATTTACGCCCGTTGACGGAGTATTCTCGTTCGAGGCAATGGAAGAAAACTACGTAATCGAGGCAAGCTTCCGCGGTCAGGTACTTAAAGTATCTGCTACTTGCGACGCAAACCTTGGCAATGTAAGTTTTGAAGAAAAAGAATATCGCTACGGTGATGAAATCGTATTCAGCGCAAGCGCAGTAGAGAATTACCGCGTGTACGGCGCTACCGTAAACGGCAAAGCTATCGTAACCGACGGCACGTTCACGGTAAAGACCACTGATTACGTTTCCACCAATTTTGACGTACAAGTTCTTATCAAGGGCGTTGACGTTAAGGTAAACAAAACGGTTGAGAACGGCGCAATCGAGATTGACGGCGACCTTATATATAATGAAAAGGTGACCTTCAACTTCGTGGCTGGCAGAGGCTACAAGTTCGTTTCTGCTACCGTAAACGGCGAAGTAGTAACGACCAGCTCGTACACCACCACGCTTACCTCCACCGTATACGACGTAACGGCTACTTACGAAATCAAAGACGTAACCGTAACGATGAATATGTACCTTGACGGCGAAGCAATGCAAGAACCCCTCGTTAAAGAATATAAGTGGTTTGACGAAGTAGAGCTTACCGAAATGGATTTTGATAAGTTCCCCGTATTCTTTAACCTCGTTGAATTCACTATCAACGGCAAGGACGCAACCGGAATGATCGGCGAAGACGGTCTCGTTAAGTTCACGGCTGAAAACGATACTTACGACGTAAGAGTTTACGTAACTTACGCGCCCATCACCGTAAACGTTAAAGCGGATAACGCAACCGTTAAGTTTGATAAGGACGCTTACAAGTACGGCGACGAAGTTACCTTCACCGTAACGGCAGCGACGGGCTACAACGTAACGGGCGTAACCGTACCGGGTAGAGATCTTACCGTTGACGGCAACACCTACACCTTCACGGCATCCGATTATACTTCGCCCCTTAACTACACGGTAGAAGTAACTACCGCCGTTAGAGACGCCGTAATCAAGAAGATATCCGTTATGGACGGTCTTTCCAGCGAGGAATTAGAGCTTGCTAAATGGTTTGAATATAAATCTTGGGCTATGGATATTCCCGAAGACTATAAGTGGGTAAAACTTACTTTTGACGGCGAAGACGCGTTTGACAAAATCGTAGACGGATTCTTCGTATTCCAGGTAAGCGCAGATACTCATACCGTTTACGCTGAAATTGAACGCAAAGAAACGATAGTAACCGTTAACGCTACTAACGCAACCGTAACGCTTGACGAAGAGGCTTACAAGTGGGGCGACGAAGTAACCGTTAGCGTAGAATTAGAAGAAGGCTACGAAATCAAGACCGCAACCGTAAACGGCGAGGCTTTCGTATTCACCGACGGCAAATACACCTTTACTACGGCTGGCGAGAAGTACGAAATCGTAGTAATTGCTGAAAAGAAGAACGCAAGCGTAAGCGTAACCGCTCCTAACGCGACCGTTAATTTTGATAAAGACGCGTACAAGTACGGCGACACCGTTTCCTTTACCGTAACGGCAGCGACGGGCTACAAAGTAACCGAGGTTAAGGCTGACGGAGTAGTGGTAACCGCAACCGAAGGCACTTACACCTTCACGATGGCTGGTGAAACTGCAAGCGTAGTAGTTGCGACCGAGCTTAAGAAAGCAACGTTCGTTATGTCCGTTACGCTTGACGGAGTAACTGAAAGTCAAACCGTACCTGATATGGCTGAATGGTTTACTTCGCAAAACTTCAGATTCAGTATGGAAGGATACGATCTTGTTAAGTTGACTATCAATGGCGAAAACATTATAGACAAACTTGACAAAGATATGGATTATAGCTTTGTGGTTGAGGCTGACGTTTACGAAATCGTAGGTGAGTACGTAAGCAAAACCGCGACCGTAACCGTTAACGCTGCTAACGCAACCGTAACGCTTGACAAAGAGGCTTACAAGTGGGGCGACACCGTTAACTTTGAAGTAACCGCTGACGAAGGCTACAACGTAACGGGCGTAACCGTAAACGGAGAAGAAGTTACCGAATATACCTTCACGGCAAACGGTACTGCGTTTGAAATCGTAGTAACGACTGAAAAGAAAGACGTAATCTTAACCGTTGACGCTCTTAACGCAACCGTAGATCTTGATAAAGAAATTTACAAGTGGGGTGACACCGTTTCCTTCACGGTAGCCGCTGACGAGGGCTACAACGTAACGGGCGTAACCGTAAACGGCAAAGAAGTAGATGAATACACCTTCACGGCAAACGGCAAAGATTTTGAAATCGTAGTAACGACTGAGCTTAAGGACGTAACTGGTACTATTGAAATGTACCTCGACGGCGAGTTTGCAAATAAGCAAAGCGAAGTAGTAGGCAAGTGGTTTGGATACACTGATATGCCTATTAACGGTGTTCCTGTTCCTGATGGCTATGAAGTTGCTGATATTAAGGTAAATGGCGAAAGCGTAATTGATAAGTTTGTTGACGGCTATTATAGAATAGAATATAGAAGTGACGAAATCGTTATTTCCATATACGCAGTTAAGAAAGACGTAACCGTGACTTATACCGCAACTAACGCAACCGTAACGCTTGAAAAGGACGCTTACAAGTGGGGCGATACCGTTAACTTCGAAGTAACCGCTAACGAAGGCTACGAAGTAACGAGCGTAACGGTAAACGGCGAAGAAGTAGACGAATACACCTTCACGGCAAACGATACTGCGTTTGAAATCGCAGTTGCGACGAGAACCTATTATATCGAAAGCAACGAATTCTTTGATATTAAGGACGAAAGAGCAGTTCGTTCGTTGAAGGGTGGCAACGGCACCGTAACCTACGTTGACGCTGATGCAATCTTAGCAGACGACACTCTTCCCGCACTTCCTGCTGGAGAGAACGCATACGTTAAAGTAACTGGCAAAGCAAACGACGGATACAGCTTCTTTATGTTCTACGCTAAACCCATGAGCGGAGTAGAAGAGTTCGTAAACGCTGATTACGTTGAATTCCAGATTTATTTAACGCAACCCAGCAGACAGCTTTACCTTTATAATAAGAACCTTATAACGCTTAATGCAGGTTGGAATACCGTTCGTCTTCCTATCGGATTGTTTGCTCACACGGCGTCCACCGCTAAACCTTTTACCAAGGCAGAAGACTGGTATAACGATATGGTAAACGGTGGCGAATTCTTCCGTATCAGATGGGGTAACGCAACCGAAGACGAATCTTACTATTTGACGTCCGTACGTTACGGCAAGTTCGAACAGGACGCAACCGTTGGTTATAGCTACGTAAAAGCAGTAGATTCCACGAACGTTTATTCTAATGGAACTCAAGAAACGACTACTTACGACGGCAAGAACGTTGTAAAAATTACTGGCGGCGTATGGTGCAATATCTATGCAAAACCCGTAAAGACTCCTGCTGAACTTGCTGAATATAAGTACGTAGTAGTAAAACTTTATATTGACGGATCGAATGCAATTGAATTCTATTCGCAATCCACGCTTTCGGGTGCAAGTGGTAACGACTTCGTTTCTTACGGTACTTATCAGCCTAATAAGTGGGTAGAAGTACTTATTCCTACCGAAAGAGTTATTACCCTTTATCCCGAATATTACCTTAACATTAACGCTTTGTTTATCGTTCGAAATAAAGCATTCAACGCTATCTACGTTGAAAGCGTTAAACTTGCAGACGATATGACGGGCGTTGCACTTACGGACGAAGTTCTCCGTGAAGGCGAAGTAACTCTTAACTACACCAATACTAACAATATCGAAGGCATTACGCTTTCCGTAACTAACGCTAACGGTCAGGCAGTTGAACTTACTAACAACGCGTTTACCGCAACCGCTGGTGAATATACCGTAACGTTCTCGGCTGACGGATATGTTTCGGTTAGCGAAACGTTCACCGTATATCCCGTATTCAACGCAGCTATTGCTGACGCTACCGTAAGTGGTCTTACCGTAACGACGGGCGCAATCACGCTTACCGATCCTGCTACGGGTGGCGCACTTGAGGGTGCAACCGTAACCGTAACTGCTAAGTACGGCGAACAGGATATCACCGTAACGGACGGCAAGTTTACCGCTCCTTATTACGGCGCAACCTATAAGGTAATTTACACCGTATCTTATAATGATAAGGATTACGCGTACGAGAAAACCGTTTCTATCGCTCGTCCTACGGCAGAGGCAGGCGAAGTTAACTCCTTTGTTGCTCCCTGTGACCTTGAAAAGGTAATGATGGGCACGAATACCGTAAACAACATTACTTGGCTTTCTGAATTTGAGGGCGAGAGTGGCGTTGCGAAGTTCGAGCATAGTAGCGAAACGTGGCCTTGGCTTGGTTTTGCATCCGTTCAGGAAATGAGTGCATACGAAGATTACGATTACGTCGTATTCAGAATGTATATCAGTAGCACGGGTGGAAAACTCAAGTATATGGTACTTGGTAATAACTCTGAAAAAGACACTAAACCTATCGGATACGACGGTACCGTAGCGTACGACCAGTGGATTGATTATATCTTTGATATCGAAGTATTCAAGATCGGTTGGAGCAACAACCTTAACGATATTGATATTGGCAAATATAGACTTTGGTTTAATTCCGTTAGCTCCGAGAAAGGTACGTATTATATCGCTGATATCTCCGCAATTAAGGTTGCTAGCAAGGCAAATCTTACCGTTAAGACGGAAGGAACGCTCCGCGAAGGCGAAGTATTCTCCGTATCTTATAACAACCCCGACGCTCTTACGAACGTAACGATGACGGTAAAAGATCCTGCTGGTAACGTAGTTGCTGATCCCAGCGCTATCACCGGCGTGTTTGGTACTTACACCGTAGAGTTTACCGCTGACGGATATTACGGCGTTGCAATCAAGGAATTCAGCGTAGAAGCATCCGCAAACATTGAAGTAGGCGAGCTTACTTACGCTAACGGCGTTCTTACCGCAGGCGACGTAACGATTACCCTTGACGAAGAAGACGTAACCGATCAGGCTACTATCACCAAGACGGCAGTTGCTCACGGTCAAGCACTTACCATTGAAGACGACGGAACGATCAATATTTCCGGTCTTGGCGGTGGTACTTATACCGTAAACTACGTAGTCGTTTACAACGGAAAGACTTACAATTACGCGAAGTCCTACACGATTGAACGCGCTTCCGTAGCAAAAGACGAAATTTATATCTTCAGCGATATCGCGTCTCTTGACGACGTGACGATGAACCACGTAACTGGTAAATCTTACGTTAGCGACGCTCCTGCTGGTGCAACGCACGGCTCCGTATCGTTTGATATCAGCCAAGTAGGTGGTTCTGACGGTAACAACTGGCCCAATTTGTACTTTGCACCTCGTCAAGCAAAGAGTGCTTATGAAAACTGCGCTATGGTTGCTGTTACGGTTAAATTCGTAGGTGCAGATACTACAGTAAATCCCTATTTCTTTAATAATACTGAAAACTTACACGTTCCCACGAACAAATGGATCACCGTATTGGTAAAAGCAAGTAATATGATTGCTTGTTACGATCAACTTGTTTCTGGTGAATATAGTTGGTTCTGGTTCACGAATATAAGTGCTAACACGATTCAAAAAGTTCTCATTCACGAAATTAAGGCTTGTGATTCGGACGAACTCTTTGACGTAAACGAACAAACTGCAATCGCTTCCAACATTTACGTTAATAACGGTACTACTGAATATATCGATCAAGCAGATATCGACGCAGCTAACGGTGCACTTCCCGCACTTCCTGCTGGTTACACCGAATATGCAAAAATCGCTGGTACTTCTACTGCGGACGAATACGGCGTAATCAACGTATTTACGAAAGTTATGGCAACTTACGACACCTTCAAGACGGCGGACTACGTAGAATTTATGTATTACGTTACTGGCGAAGGTACTCGTAGAATTATGACCAACAACAAGACTATTGTTACCGCAAACGCAGGTGAGTGGACTAACGTTTGTATCCCGATGATGTGGTTTAACAATATGGACGCTTATCCTAACAGTGCAGAATATAAGACCTTAAAGGAATGGTATGATGCACTCGTTAATGGTTTGCAACTTATTAAAGTATTTGATAACGGAAATGGTGTAGCGACTACCGCTTACATTACTGATATTAGACTTACTAACGATACGCGCGACTTGACGCTTGGCGATAAGTACGCTAAACTTTCCAGCATTACTGTTAATAGCGGTACCGTAACGCTTACGACGTTTGACGGTAAAGACGTTGCTAAGATCGTAAGCACTGATACTTGGGTTAACATTTTTGTACAACCCGGTAAAACGTTCAGCGAACTTATGCAATATGAGAACGTCGTTGTTAGAATGTATATTGATGGCGCAATAGATATGCCTTTATATACGCAGGATTTGGTATACGTCAACAGCGGTGGTGCTCAAAGAGTTACCTTCTGGAACGGTGGCGCTGCTGCTCCCGTAAATCAATGGGTTGACGTGGTAATGCCTGTATCTCATATTGCACAGCTTTATCATCAGTTCGCTGTTGGTGGCAATGCTCTTATGATTGATCAGGGTAAAGCATTCAACGCAATCTACATTTCCGAAATTATTTGTACCCCTGCACTCTACGCTAGCGTTAGCGTAGAGGAGACAGAGGGCGGTGAAATTACCGTTGACTCCTACGCAAAGGTAGGCGAGACGGGCGTTATCACCGTAACGGCTAACGAGGGCTACGCGCTCAAAACACTCACCGTTGACGGAGTAGACGTAACCGCGTCCGTAGTTGACGGCAAGTACACTTACACGGCAACTACGGCTAACGTAACCGTAAGCGCACAGTTCGCGCCCGTGGAAGTAACCGTTGAAACCACGGCAAATCAGTCCGTAGTAACTTACGGCGCTGACGGCTACCGCTACGGCGACACCGTAACCTTCACGGTAGCGGCTAACGCTGATTACAAGATTGACAAAGTAACCGCAAACGGCGTAGAGCTTACCGCAAACGAAGGCATTTACTCCTTCACGGCAACTCTTACCAACGCGGTAGTGGTAACCACTTCGCTCAACTACGAGCTCGTTGACCTCACCGAAACGCCCATCGACGTAAACCTCGGCAACGGAAACGCTACATACGTTCTTACGCACGAGGACATTGACGGCACTATCGAGAGAATTTACGATGCTGATGGTAACAACATTACCGCATATACCGCAATCGAAGGAAGTAACGTAACGCTTGCTAAAGAAGTTCTTCTTTCTCTTGGCTATGGCGAACACGAAATCGACCTTTGGACCGATACCCATATCTATACCGTAAAAGTCGTTATTATTACTAAGGTAATTATGACCGCAGAAGAATTTGCAGATCTTGTTAATCAATTTGTCGTAAAAGATATTACTGATATTGAGAAAGCAAGCATTAAGGATGAATACGCTTGGGTAGACGGTGTAAAAATTTATGAATTGCACGGCTACGTAGTTCTTGGGGCCGATATTGATCTTAAGGGTGCTACTCAAAAAGGTGTTGGCAAGTGGGTTACTTGGTATAAAAACATAACCGCAAATAAAGACTACGCACAATGGACGCATCGATTCTACGGTACGTTTGATGGACGTGGACACACTGTTTCTAACTTTACTATTGCGAACTGCAACGGAGATACTAGTAGTAATCACGGATTATTCTCGCGTATCGCAAAAACTGGTGTAGTTAAGAACCTTAACCTTTTCAACGTAACTAACTCTGGTCATGGTGGAGTAGTTTCTACTGATAGCGAAGGTACCGTTGAAAACGTAGCAGTTTACGGCTCGGTTACTGGTGGCGCAAACTGGGCGCCAGGCTCGCTTATCATATCCAAAAACAACGGTACGATGAACAACGTTTTGGCTGTAGTTACCCAAACTGCTGCGGCTGATACGCAGTACGGTGGTGCGGTTGCAGGTTGGAGCAAAACTACTGTAACCAACGGTATTTCTATCAATCTCGGTGAAAACAACATGAAAGCTGTTGGCGAAAGCCAAAAAACCATTGCTAATCAAGGCAACTTTGACTCCGACACCTTAAAATCGTTTAAGGGCTTTGAGGCTTATGCGGCTTGGCTCGCTAGCGACGGCGCAACTGCTACTTGGAACACGTTCCACAAGAACGCAATCTCCAAGTTCGTAGGTATCAATATTCAACCCACTAACGATAAAGTCGTTAACGTAGGTGGAACGCTCAACGTAACTTGCGCACAGCCCACTTGGGTAGTTGGTTATGCAATCTCTCCCGCGGTTGAAGGCGTAAGCGTTTCTAACGCAGGCGTTATAAGCGTAGCAAACACCGTTGTGGCTGGTACGACCTTCACGGTTGTCGTAACGGGTGTTGACGGAACTACGCGCTCAATGGAGCTCGTTGCAAGTAAAGTATCTTCCGTAGATATTGCCGCTCTTGGTGACGTAGACCTTAACGGTGGCAGTGCAACCGTTGAAATCGCTCTTGGAGAATATGCAGAAAAAGAAGTTGCTGACGTTAAGTTTAACAGCACTTCGCTCGCTGCTGACGCATGGAAAGTGGAAGGCGGTAAAGTCGTAATCACTAAAGATAAGATTAAGTCGCTTATCGGCGAAGGCAAGATTTCTGTTACTTTTGAAACTTACGTTGGTAGCGTAATTATTGAAAGTATTACGCTTAACACTAACGTAACTCTTGCATCTAAAATTATTACGACCAAGGCAGAATTCCTTAATTTCATTGCTGCAACACATTACGTAGGTGGCGATAGTGAAACGGGTTATACTGGTTATATCGTTCTTGGTGCTGACATCGACCTTCAAAATGAAACTCTCGTACCCGTTATGGGATATTGGGGTAGTGGCTGGGTAGGTGGATGGAAAGGCACGTTCGACGGACGTGGCTACACCATTTCTAACTACAACGTGACTAGCGGTAATAATGGTTTCTTCCGTGTTATTATGCCTAGTGGTGTATTTAAAAACACTATCATTTATAACGCAAACGTTACTACTAACGCAAGTGCTATCGTAATGTGCTTATATGGTACTATTGAAAACGTAGCGGTATATGGTACGCTTGCTAATGCAAACAACGCGAATATGTGTAACGGTTTAATTTGCGCGAACACTAGAGCTGGTGCCGTTATTAGAAACTGTGTTGCTGCTGTAATCAATAATAACTCTGTATCCAATTTTGCTGGTATGATTGCTGGTAATCTTATTGGTGCAACTTACTCTAACCTTATTGGTATTCAGTTTGGTGGCGAGGTAAAGATTCCCGTAGTAAATACAGCAAAGGCACTTTCTAATTTCCAGGATAATCCTCAATTGAACGACACGGAAAACGTTAAAACTTTCTCAACTATTGCTGAATACGTAACCTGGCTTAACGGCGAAGGTGCAACTGCAACTTGGGCAACTATGCACAAGGACGTTATTGCAAAATTTATCGGACCTTCCGTTACTATTAGTGTATCGCAAAACGTCGTAGGTAAGGGTAAGTCCGTTACCGTTACGCCCAATATTGCTGGTACTATTACCGCTTGGGAATCGGATAACGCTGAGGTTACCGTAACTAACGGCGTAGTAACTGCATCTAATAACGTAGAAGCTGGTACGAAGGTTACCGTTACCGCAACGGTAATTGACGGAACTACCCGTACTATTGAGCTTACCGTTGTTAATATGGTTGTAGGTGAACTTGGTAACCTTGGTGAATTTGACCTTAACGACGGCAACGCAACCTTCACGGTGGATCTTGGTAACTACTATGATACTCTTGAACCCACTTCCGTTAAGATCGGATCGACTGCCGTTCCCACTTGGGAATATAACGGTGGAAACCTTGTAATCACGAAAGAGGGCATTAAGTCCTTGTACGGTAACCAGACGCTTACCGTAATTGCTGAAAAATCGGTTGGCGGATCGGTAGTTGAAAATATCACCGTTACCGCAGAAATGTTCCTTATTACCAAAGTAATTTACACTGCAGAAGATCTTCTTGCAATGAAATCTTACGGTACGATTATTACTGCAGACGTTGAGTTTACGGTTTGGGGCGACGCAATGAAAGAAGATTTCTGGACGGGATATTTCGTACTTGGTAACAATATTGACCTTGGTGATAGTACTATAAGAGGAATAAAGACTGCTGGAAATAACCCCTCGAGAAACTGGTATGAAAAAGAAGTTGGTTTTAACGGAACGTTTGACGGCCGTGGCTATACCATCGTTGGTGGTGCTTACGGACAAGGCGGATTATTTGGATTCCTTTACAAGCAATCTGTTATTAAGAACGTAGCAATCGTTGATGCAACCGTTGGATCTCAAATTGGAGCCAGTGTTTTTGCTAACTCTGCGTATGGTACTATTGAAAACGTTTTAGTTGATATCAAGCAAAGTAATATTCCTAATAGTGAAAATGGTACTGTAATTAGACAGATTGCTCCTTCTTTTGTTGCGAAAAACGTTATCGTTTATGATAATTCGACTACGCAAGTATCTGATGGTAGTTCGTACGTAAATCACTCTAACGATAATGCAAGTGCGGCAGGTTATGGTGCGCATACTAACGTGTACGTATTTACTAACTTTAATGCAATGGCATCAAAATATTCTACTGTTGTTCCCGTAAAGGCTATTCCTCTTTGCGAGTCTCTTGTTGAGGCAAACGTTAACGTATCTGCTTTTAATGCTTACTGGGATATGACCGACTACAGGGCAAGATTTAGTTCTTATAAGAATATAACGCTTAACGACGTGCTCGTTGACCTTTCTAAGTCCGAAACCAGCGCAACGTTTACCGTTCCTGCGGTAGAGGGAACGCTCGTTTCCGCAACCAACAACGGTGCTAATGCCGTTTACACCGCAAGTGGTAACGAATACACTATGTCTGCTGAAAACCTTGCAATGGGTGACAATAACGTAGTACTTCGTTTTGATAACGTTTCAAACGAAAAAATCGTTGCGACGACGTTCGTTAACGTATGTATTGTCAAGGCAGACAAGGTAATTTATACCGCTGAAGAGCTTCTTGCGATTAAGTCTTATGCACCTAATAAAACTTCTTATACTTGGACGTTGTGGGGTCAAACCGCTACTGAAGATCAATATGATGGATACTTCGTTCTTGGTAACAATATTGATCTTGGTACAAGTGAAGTTAACAATATTGATACGAAGGACAAATTGACGCGTGTTTGGCACGAGACGAAAACTGCGACTAATGCTGCTGCATATTCCGAGGCTGGTTTTAACGGAACGTTTGACGGCCGTGGCTATACCATCAGCGGTGGTGTGTATAAGACGGGTGGCTTGTTTGGTTATCTTTGGAAAAACGGCGTAATTAAGAACGTAGCGTTTGATAATGTTAACCTTTCTGAAAATTATGCTGCCGTAATCGGTCTTTCGCTTTGGGGAACGCTTGATAACGTGCTCTTTAACGTAGCAAGTAGAACGACAACGGGCGGAGAGTCTGGCGTTATCGCTACTCAAAGTGGTGCTACTGCTAAAATTAAAAACGTTATTCTTTACGATAACGACGCAATTCGCACGGGTAACGTTCAGATTTCCTCCTTCATTAACCACAGCTCTGGCGCATATCCTGCTGTTACTAACTCGTACGTATTTACTAATAACAACGTAGGTCAGCGCTTCCATAAGTTTGTGGATGGAAAAGACGCTGAAGGAAACGCTATTAAAGTACCTACCATTACCGACTATCAAGCAAACTGGTTGAACGCTGGTGTAAAAAAGAGAGCATACAACGAAACGATTGATTCCATTAGCTTTGTTGGATTTAACACTTATTGGAATATGAGTGGTGACAGAGCAAGATTTAAGTCTTCTAACGTTATTAAGCTTGACGAAGTAATCGTTGACTTGAGCAAGGAAGAAACGTCTGCTTCTTTCACTCTTCCTGAAGTGGAAGGAACGCTTGTTTCTGTAACGAGCAAGGGTGCAACCGTAACTTATACTGCTGACGGCAATAAAGTTACCGTTCTTGCAAGTGATCTTGCGCTTGGCGAAAACGTTGTTTCCTTCCGTTACGACGTAAAATCGGGCGATAAGATTATGAAATCTATTTACGTAGATGCTCCCGTTACCGTTGCAACCAAGGTATTCTACAACGCAAGTGATTTGGATCAGCTTGGTACGCTTTCTAAAGCGGCTGAAACTGGTGCTAAATGGGGTGGATACTTCTTGCTTGGCGCAAATATTGATTATAACAAGAACTGGACGACGTTCATCAATTACAGCACTTTAACGGCTAACGGTGGTTCGGCTGCTTGGAGCGATCAAGTTTCTGGTTTCGTTGGAACGATTGACGGTCGTGGACACTATATTAAAGGTCTTACGATTGTAGGCGCAGCTGGTGGTTTCGTTGGAAAGATGGCTACCCCTGGTACTATTAAAAATATTGCTTTCATTGATGCAAGACTTAAAGGAAACAGTGGTTTCATTTCTGCTAAAGGTGCTGGTACGCTTCAAAACGTTTACGCTAAAATTGTTGAACAGCAAAATGGTAACACTAATAATGACAAGACTGGTTTCTTCTGTGCTGCTGATTCGTTTGGTACGACGAAGTTTATCGATTCTTTCATTGATACCGTATTTACTGGTAATATGACTGATAATAACGGTGTTGCTGTTGGTTCGTATCACAATGGATATCAAAGCATTCAAGGCGTTTACGTTGTAGGTAATGCTGCTGGATTCCGTTCACTTTCTACTACGAATGCTAACGATTTCATTGGCGGTTCGTACGCAGACAGAGACACTATGAAGGCGGCTACTGACTGGAAAGCAGAGTTTGCTACGTGGGATACTAACTTCTGGACGACGGATGCTGACGGACTTCCCATTGCAAAAAGCGTTAAGAACGCTCAATAGTTAAAAACGTTTGTAAAAACGTAAATTAATAACTTCCTTAAAAAAATGCTCTCGCTGATATAGCGAGGGCGTTTTTTTATAACTACAAAATCAAGCCCCCTCCCTACGGGGTTATGGGAACGGCAGATAGCGTAGTAGCCTCCATCTGTCGAGGGAGGTGGCACGAGTCAGCGTGACGGAGGGAGAGCCACCAAAGGTGGTTTCGTAGGCTTGGAATAAAGTACACGGGTTGTAGACCTACGCGTAGCCTTTTGACCGAGCGGTGTGGTCATACTACTAAACCGTCGTTGACGGTAGGCACGGAATACGTTTTACAACTTTACGACCGTACCAACAGGTTTGACCGAGCGGTGTGGTCGTAATTTTGCGCGCGCTGTCATTCTCGAGCGAAGCGAAGAATCTCGCGCGCATGCACGGCCAGTTTGTATAATAGCGAATATAAAAAAATATTGCGTTTAGTATTGACAACTCGTACTAAATCTTGTATAATAAGAGTGTATATATTGTCGAGCGTTTTAGCGTAAAAATCGCTCGGTGTGTAACAAATAAACAGGAGGATTATATGAAGACAAAGCAATTGACTAGAATTCTGGTTCCAATCGTGCTTGCTTTTGTGCTGGTAATCAGCGGACTAACTATGCTGTTTGCTACGAAAGGTAACGCGTCCGCGTCCGTAACCGACGCGATAGCATCCTTTGAAAGCGAGTACGCGGTAGGAACGGAAATCGACGTACCCGACGCTTACTTTACTGTAGGTGGCAGTCAGGTAAAAGCGACCAAAGTCGTTTATAGCCCCGACGGCACTTCCTATTCGGTAAACAAGTTCACGCCCACGGTAATGGGCAAATACGCCGTCGAGTACTTCTTGATGACGGAGGGCGGAGAGTATCTTTCCGAAACTGCTAACTTCTACGTGTACAACAATTTGTACGAAGTAGTGGGCAAAGCCAACAGAGCGTCCTACGGAGCGCACCCCCTCACGCCCAACACGAACGGCATTATGGTAGCGATTAACGCGACTGGTGAATTTAAGTTCAACCAAGTAATTGATTTGGAGAAACTGAACGGTACGTCCCCCTTCATTTCGATGTATATGACGCCCGAAACGGTGCAAGAAATGGACGCTCAAGAGTTCACGATAAAGCTTACCGATATCTACGACGATAGCAACTACGTTAGAATTAAAGTAACGTGCACGCAGGACGGTAGAAAGTACGGCCACAACGTTGCTTACATTCAGGCAGGCGCAGCTTTCCAACCCACCACGGGCTACGAAAAGGCGTGGAACAGACTTCACCAAAACAATATTTACGGCTTTGGTCAAAACTTCTCTTTCTTTGGCTGTGACGGCACGGGCGAAACGAGCGAGCAATTCCTCACCGCGAAAAACGCGTACGGTCAACTCCAGCTTTTCCTCGATCACGACAGCAAGAAGGTTATGACGCAGGGCTCTAGCACGGGCGACAGAGAAATTATCGACCTTGACAATCCCGCGCACTTTTCCGAGCTTTGGGACGGTTTTACCACGGGCGAGGTTTTCCTTTCAATTACCACCAAAGGCTTAAAGAAATCGCATCTTAACTTCGTAATCACGGATATTGGCGGAATAGACCTCACCGAAACGAAGCTCGTTGACAGTAGCGCGCCTTACGTTTCGATAGATACGCTTGGCTACGACGAAAACGATCTTCCTCGTGCAGTAGTAGGTCAGCCTTATCCCGTGTTCAGCGCAACCGCAGTCGATCCCTATTCTGGCGAGAATGAAGCAAAAGTGAAGGTTTATCAGAACTACGGCTCGCCTGCACAAAGCACCGTAAGCGTAGTTGACGGAAAGTTTACCCCCAACGCTCCCGGTAATTATTACGTCGTTTACAGCGCAACCGACTATTCGGGCAACGTAGGCGAAGTGGTACACGTCGTTAGCTGTGACGAAACGGGCGTAGACATTTCCATCAACGTTGACACGGAAAACAGAGTAGTAGCCTCTAACGTGGGCGAAATTATCACTCTCCCTGACGCAACTACGACGGGCGGTAGTGGTTTCGTGACCGTAACCCCCTTCGTAACCGACGCAAGCGGTAAAGCCGTTGAAATCACTAACGGAACTTACCAGCCCCTTTCGAACGGTAGTTATACGGTAGAATTCGTTGCGACCGACTACGCAGGTACGAAAAAGACTTATTCGTACGAGCACGTAGTAACGCTTTCCAAAAAGCCCGTGTTTGAAACGGGAGCGTCAATTCCTAAATATTTTATCGCCGATACCGAGTACGTCATTCCCGAGCTTAAAGCGTACGACTTCTACAACGGAAAATTGGAGCAGAACGTTTCTATTGAAGTAACGGACGACGACGGCGAAAGAACGCTTGGCGCGGACCGCAAGGTTACGTTTAAAGTGAACGAAGCGGGCGCTACTAAAGATATGACGATCAAGTACGTTTCTTCTAACGCTAACGGCACGACCGAAAAGTCGTACACCGTAAAGGTTATTAACGTTAAAAAGATTGCTGAAAGCGGTCGAGCAATACTGGACACCAGCAAGTATTTCTATAGCGAGGACGTTACCGTAAGCGCGACCGAAACGGACGTAGAGCTTATTTCCAACCAAAACGGTACGGTTGAGTTTATTAATCCGCTTAGCGCTTTTGGTTTTGCACTCAACTTCTTTACTGTAAACGCAGGCAACTCGCTTGGAAAATTAAACGTCGTTCTTGAAGACGGCGAAAACGCGGATAAGAAATTAGTCGTGGGACTTTTCAAGAATAATTCGGGCGCAACGAACACGCTTATTAACGGCGTAGGTCCGTACGAAATCGCGGTAAATTACAACAACGGCGAGTTTAACTTGGGCTACGATATTCTTACGAAAAAAATTACTATTGACGGTACTAACTATCTTACCGTTAATACTTGGGCTGACGGAAGCGAATTCGACGGATTTGCATCTAACAAGGTGCGTATGTATATCGAGTTTGAAGACGTAACGGGAAAAGCAACGGTAAAGGTAAGAAGACTTAATACGCAGGAGCTTAATTCCGGAGTGCTTTTCGACCGTGTAAATCCCCGTATTTACGCACCAAGCGACGGCACGCGTATGAGAAAGATCAACGAAATCGTTACCGTTCGTTCCGCAGTAGCGTGTGACGTGCTTGATCCCAACGTGTCCCTTACGGTGCGCGTAACGGACAAGGGAGGTAACGTAATAACCAGCGTTGACGGAATAGCGCTGAACAACGTTCCTGCTGATAGAGAATATCAATTCGTTCTTAATAAATACGGCGAGTACCGTATCAATTACAGCACCGAGGACGATAACGGAAACAAATCAGGTACGCCCGTTCTTTTGAACGTAGTCGATCCCGAAGCGCCCGTCATCACGCTTACGCAAAACAATCCCACTTCGGTTAAGAAGGGTACGAAGGTAGGACTTGCAAACTTCATTGCCGTTGACAACTCCACGAGTGAAAAAGAGCTTACGCTTTGCTGTTTCGTAGTTCGTCCTTGCGGTCTTATCTTCACCGTGAATATGAAGGATAGCAATTCCTTCGTTGCGAACGAAACGGGCACCTACGTACTCCGTTATTTTGCGTGTGACGAGAGAGGAAACGCGACTTTCGTCGACTACGAATTGACGGTAACGGAATAAGGAGGTAAACGAAAATGAAAAAGATATTTACGAGAATAATCCTTATAATATTTAGTTTAATGATGGCGGTTAGCGCGGTTGCGTGTGACCAAACCACCACGGGAGGAAACAATATGAATACCAATTTAAAAGGCACTATTACTCCTTCGCAGTCCCCTTGGGAAGAAGAACTTAAAACTTTGCACCAGATTAACGTAACGACTGGTACGAAAGATTTGGTCGTGGACGGAAAAACCGAATACAAAATCGTAATCCCCAAAATCTCCGATTACGATGAGACTAATACGGGCGCAAACGAGCTTCAACTTTTCTTAGGTCAGTCAACGGGCGCGTACTTTGAAATCGTCAACGACGAAAATCTTTCTTACGACGCTAACAGTAAGTATATCTCTATCGGCGAAACTGCGCTTATTGAAAAAGCAGATATCGTCGTGGACAGAAAAATGCTCACTCGCTCAGGCTACACCATTTTGACGAAGGGTAGTTCGGTCTTCATTATCGGCGGTGGCGACTTTGGTACGCTTTGGGGTTGCTACGAATTCTTAAAGCACGAAATCAACTGGGAAATCTATTCTCAAAACGAAATCGTTTACGATACGACTGCAAATTTAAAGCTTCACGAATTTGATCTTATCGACGTGCCCGACTTTACTTACAGAATGAGTACCTTTGGCTGGGTGCGCGCTGACAAGGAAACCTGCCAACGCATGAGACACAACGACGAAAGCAGCGGCGGTAAGGTTTGGATGGGCCCCGGTCCCGCGTGGCATAATACTTTAGAGTATCTTCCCCCCGAAAAGTGGAAAGCAGCTCACCCGAAGTGGTACAGTACCGATGGAAAGCAACTTTGCTTTAACGCTCAAGGCGATGAAGAAGAATTTAAGTTGATGTTCCAGGCGTTTATGGATAGCTTTATCGGCGTAATTAACGCTAACCCCGGCATTGAGAATATTACGATTACTCAAGAGGACGTTAACGTATGGTGCTCTTGCGAGACTTGTAGTGCTAAACTTCAAAAGTACGGCACGGACGGCGCGGATATCGTTCACTTCTGTAACAAGGTGTCCGTAGCGCTCGAGGAATACTTCGAGGCAAACAATATCGATCGCAAGATTAATATTTGTTTCTTTGCTTATCACAGAACGACCGAAGCCCCCGTCGTTAAAAACGAAACCACGGGCGAGTGGGAGCCTATTGATAGTAGCGTAATCTGCCGTCCTAACGTTTATTGCTTCTACGCGCCTATCCGTGCAGACTACCTTCGTGACTTCTACGATTCCGCAAATTTGGCGTACAAGCAAACGATGGATAAGTGGTGTGTGCTTGCTCCTGAAATGTACTTGTGGGTATACAGCACCAGATTCCCCGATTACTTTGCACCCTATAACAACCTCAATCAAATGCAACCCAACTACATTTTGTCTAAGGCGCATAACGTAAGCTATATCTTCGACCAAACGCAATGGAATAACGCGTATTCGACTGACTGGGGCTTCTTGAAGCAGTATTTGCAGGTAAAACTTCAGTGGGACGTTTTGGCTGATAGAGAACAGCTTATCGAAAACTTTATGAACAACTTCTATAAGGACGCTGCCGAGCCTATGAAGAAGGCGCTTAACCTTTACAACACTTGGTTTGAGTACCTCAAAACGGAGAAAAATCTTCCCGGACCTTACGGCAATAACATTATTACCACGCAGTACTGGCCCAAGGGAGTAGTTGATACTATGCTTGGATTTTTCGACGAGGCGTATAAGGCAATCGAGCCCCTTAAACAGACCGATCCTACTCTTTACGCCAGACTTTACGACAGAATTTGTATCGAAACTTTAGTATATCGTAAGATAGATATCACGCTTTACTTCACGCAGTACAGCGATAGTGAATTGCTTGACCTTAAAATGTCGTTTAAGCAAGACGTAAACCGTATCGGTATTTCGAGATATAACGAACAGCTTACTATCGACGAGCTCTGGAAAACGTGGGGAATAGAATAGGATTTAGGAGGGAAAAATGAAAAGACTTTCAAAGCTTTTTGTGTTTGTGCTCGCTTTCGTAATGGCGCTTAGTACGCTGGTTGCGTGTCAGAGCGAGCAACCTGGCGGTGGTGGAACGCCTCCGCCCGAAGCGAATGTAGGAGTAACGCTTGATCGTACTTCAGCATCCGTTGATATATACGAAACGCTTACGCTTACGGCGACGAAAGAAAATCTTACGGGCGAAATCGTTTGGACCAGCTCGGACGAGAGTAAAGCAACCGTAAGCGGTGGCGTAGTAACTCCCGTTAGCGAGGGAAAAACGACCGTTACCGCTAGCGTAGGCGGTAAGAGCGCGTCTTGCGTGGTTACCGTAATTAATAGCGGTCAAGTACCTACGCTTTCGCTTGAAACGGGCGACGAAACCGTAAGGAAGGGCGACGAAATCGTTATAGGCGCAACCTTTAATTATAAGGGCGTGCCCGTAAACGCAACCTTTGATTATATCGTTGAAAAGGATGACGTCGTAAGCGTTGAAAACGGCAAAATCAAAGCAATAGGAACGGGCAAATCGAAAGTAACCGTTTCCGCTACTTATAAGGGCTTTACCGCGTACAAGGTAATTAACGTTACCGTAACGGCAAACGTAGTGTTTTATCTCAACGAAACCTCCGTTGACCTTGGTCTTAGCGCTTTGGCTGGTATGGTAACCAACAAAACGGTTACCGCCAACGTGCAAAAGGATAATGAGAAAATTACTTCGCCCGTGATTGCTTGGGCTACGGATAACGCGAATATCGCAAACGTAGAAAACGGCGTAATCACCGCGGTAGGAGTGGGCGAGACGATTATTTCAGCGACCTATGCCACCGACGGCGAAAGCTTCACGATTAACCTTCCCGTAACCGTTAAAAAGCCCGTTGTGGACGCACCCTTCACCGTGCCTGCAATCGACCTTAACGGAACGAGTGGTACTACCATTTCGCTTGATCTTACCTCCTCGCTTGAAGGAACGGGAGTTTCGGCAAGCGATATCGTAAAAATCGTTGACCTTACCGACGATAATTACGAAGTTCCCTTCACGGTAAACGGCGAAAATATCGTTATTGAAAAGACTAAGCTTGCGGCAGGCGAGAAGTCGCTTAACCTTGAATTCAACGTCGTTTCGTACAATATCGAAATGATCGTCGCAACCAAGATTATCACGACCGCGTCGCATATTGACAATATGAAAACCTACGCGCTCACCGACAAGAACACTAAGGTCGTTTGGGACAGATCCGAGCATTCGGCAGCGGATATAACGGCGGCAAGCGTTAGCGCGAACGTAAGTAAGGTGTACCAATTCCACGGTTACTTCTTGCTTGGAAACGATATCGCTTATAACAAGGCAGTTCCCGATTGGTGCGGTCGTATGAGCAACGGTAACACGGATAAGGAATTACCCGGTACGAGCATCAGTCCTAACAAAGGCGATATCGCTGGTTTCCACGGCACGGTAAACGGTAACGGCCACGCCATTATCGGACTTACCCCGTCGGTTGCAAACGGTGGCTTCGTAGGTACTTTGGGAACGGGTGGCGTGATCAAAAATATCGCGTTCATCAACGCAAAATCCATCGCAAACTCGGCGGTAGTAGCGTCGCTTAACTTCGGTACGATGGAAAACGTTTACGTTCAGGGCAGTATCGTAACCTCCAACGCAGGCTGGGGCATTCACGGTATCGTTGCCACCAAGGGCGCAAATCCCGTCTATAAAAACGTTATCGCCGACGTAACTAATCCTGCTGATAGCACCACGAGTGCGCTTTTTGCAGGCTGGGAAAACAACGGCACGTTTGCTAACTGCCACGCAATAGGCGAGGGCGCGTCCATTCGTACTCTTTCCTCGCAATCTAACCCCGTAGACGTTTTCGCTAACTACGCGGCACTTGCAAAAAGCAATTCGTTTACGCTTTCGGCGTGGGACGAGAAATACTGGGATACGACCTCGGGCGTTCCCGTGTTTAAGGCGTACCTTAACTACGTTGACAAGGGCGCGTCGTCGTTCGTAGGCGTAAACGACAAGTACGTTTTAGCAAAGGGCGAAAGCGCGTCTTATACTATCGCTACTACCCCTGCTAAATTCTCGGTCGTATCTATTAAGGAAGACATTGAGGGCGTATCTTACGATAACGGCAAGCTTATCGTTGCGTCTACCGTAACTGAGCCCGTTACCGTAACGCTCCAAACCTATTCCATTTTCTCAATTGACGAAGTAACCGAAAAGCAAATAAGAATTTTGCCTATGTCTATCGTTGACCTTCGTGGCGAGCCGGTAGCGCAGTACGATATGGGTGGTAACGAGCCGTTCGTTCTTAACCTTGATCAGATCGACGGCAAGGAAGTAACCGATATCGCGGTAAACGGCGTGGGCTTTGACTTTACTCAAGCAGGTACGACGCTTACCTTCGATCAGGCAGGCTATAAGGCAACAAAACAGCACGGCGTAGTAGAGCTCACCGTTTCGGGCGAGGATTTCTCGTACAGACTCAACGTGCTTAACGTATCCAAAATTATTACTACGGCAGATGAACTTCTTAATCTTAAATCCTATGCTCCCAATAAGAAAACTTACTCTTGGGAACTTTGGGGTGGTACTGCATCTGAAGAAAACTATGACGGCTACTTTATCCTTGGTGCAAATATTGACCTTGGAGATAGTAAAGTTAAAAACGTAAAATCCGTTGTACGTATTTGGTATGACGTTGAAGCTAGCGCTGGCTTTAGTGGCGTATTTGATGGACAAGGTTACACCATTAACGGGGGTGTATATGGACAAGGTGGCTTGTTCGGATACCTTTGGAAAACTGGTGTAGTTAAGAACGTTGCCTTTGTTAATGCAAAAATTAGCGCTGAAGCGTTCTCTAATATTATCGGTGTTTCGCTTTGGGGCAGACTTGAAAACGTATTGTTCCACGTTGTTGAAAGTAAAATGCCCGAGTGTGAAGGCGCTTTCGTTGCAATGAACGTAGGATCTACTGCTGTTTGCAAGAACGTAGTATTGTACGAATACACCGACTTGAATAAAACTAATGCAGGCAGATTGAGTGCATTTATCAACCATAAATCTCTTAGCGGTGCTACGTACGAAAATACGTTTGTATTTACCGACTCTTACGTTGGTCAGCAGAGAGCGACGAGCAACGAGTTTACTGGTATTCTTGAGCCTAACGCTATTACGGAAACACTTGATGACGTAGGTATTGATGGTAAAGGCTGGTCTAACGTTTGGGATATGACGGGCGATAGAGCAATCTTTGCCAGTCAAAAGCAAGCCGTGCTTGACGCGCTTGGCGATATCGAGATGATTGAGCTTACCGTCGGAAAGGAATACGTATTCCCCGAAATTGACGGCTACGGCTTTAACGTAACCACTACCGCGGATTCGTCCGTTGCAACGGTTGATGGTAAGGTGCTTAAAATTGCAAATACGCTTAGCCAAAGCACTACGTTTACCGTAACTATCACTTGGGAAGCAAATGCAAACGTTAAGAAAGACGTAACGGTAAAAGCGATCGTAACAACGAAACACGATTTTACGGCTAACCCCGTTGACGTAGAGCTTAGTGACGGAAATGCAACCTTTGCCGTAACGATAGCAGGACTTAGTGAGCAAATCAAGAAAGTAACCGTTAACGACGTTGAGGTTGCGTATACTGCCAGTGGCGAAACGGTCACCGTAAATAAGAGTACCCTTACCGCAGGTGATCGTACGCTTATTGTCTTGACGGAAGCAAATGAGTATATTTATTCGCTTGAAGTACTTAATAAAGTTATTAAGACTAAGCAAGAATTCATTAACTTCATTGAGTCTGCATCCTATGTAAGTGGTGATAAGACTGCAGGATTTACGGGATACGTTGCTTTGGGTGCAAACATTGACCTTGAAAACAGGTCAATCAATCCTGCAATGGGACAATGGAGTAGTGGCTGGATTGGTGGCTGGAGAGGCGTATTCGACGGACGTGGATATACCCTTTCTAACTACAAAATTGATGGTCAGGACAAAGGCTTGTTTAGAATGATGTACGCCGAGGGCGTGTTCAAGAACACCGTTATTAAGAACGTAACTGTAAACGGAAGTTCGGGCGCAATCACTTGTGCAAATTCCGGAACGATTGAAAACGTAATCGTAATCGGAAAAATCACGGGTGGTGACGGCAACCCCAACGTAGGTGCAGGATTGTTTGCATCTAACAGTAACAATTCCACGACTACGAAGTATATCAACTGTGTAGGTATTCTTACTGAATTCGGTCAAACGCTTAACCATTCGCTTGCAGGTATTATTACGAGCACGAAGTATAATAATGCTAATTTGAATACTGGCGCAACGTTTACCAACGTAATCGCTATCAACGCAATGAGTGGAAACGTAGTTCTTCCTTTCGCGGCTAAACACACTGGCAGAGTAAACGGCGGTACGACGCCTGCGATTGATCCCGTATCTAACTATCAGGGCGCAAACCTTTACGCTAACGATACCGCTACGGCAAAGACTTTTGCTAATATGGCGGACTATACCGCTTGGGCGGCTACCGCGTCTGGCGACTGGGCAACTGCAATCGAGCTCGTAAGCGCATATAACGCGTAAAAAGCAAATATTTTATCGAGATACACTCCGCTTAAAACCAGCGGAGTGTATTTTTTTAAAAAAAACATTTCATTTTCTACAATTAAAAAGTATAGATTTTACAATTGACATTGCAAAACCTATACTATATAATAATGGTAGTATAATGAGAAGTGCGTTTTGACACTGGATATAGTAATACGGATAGGAGGACTTATGAAGAGAAGAGTGCGGACGAAAGTATTTTTGCCCATTTTCTTTGCTTTGGTACTTGCGATTAGCGGAATAGCGTTAGTCGTGGGGACTAAGGGTTTTGCGTCTGCGGACGTAAGTAACGTAATCGCTGGGTTTGAGAGCGAGTACAAAGCAGGTACGGAGATTGCCGTGCCCGACGCTTACTTTACGGACGGGGGCGAGCAAATTAAGGCAAACAAGTATATAAACTGTCCTGACGGAACGAGATACGTTACTGATAAAATTACGCTCGCGACGATGGGGGAATATACGGTTACCTATTGGGCTATGACTGATAGCGGAAAGTATCTTACGACGAGTAAGAAGTTTTCCGTATATAGTAATTTATACGACGTGGTAGGTAAGAATAACTCTGCTTCTTATGGCGCGCATCCTCTTACGCCCAATACGCAAGGTATTATGGTTGGACTAAGCGCTAACGGCGAGTTTAAGTTTAATAAGGTGATTAACCTAAACGGGCTTGGAGATAAAAATCCTTTTATCTCAATGTACGTAACGCCCGAAACTATTCGTGAATACGAGGCACAGGAGTTTACGATAAAACTCACCGATATATACGATCCCACAAACTTCGTAAAAATCAGGGTTATAAGTAGTATTTCGGGTAACGGATACGCCGCAGCTACGAGTTATATCCAAGCAGGTGCATCCTTCCAACCTTTGACGGGCTACGAAAAGAAGTTTAATAAATTGCATCAAAATAACAGTTACGGTTTTCCGCAAGTTTTCACTTTCTATGGATGCGACACCAAAGGAGAGGCTAACGAAAATTTCTTAACGGCAAAGAACAGTTCGGGACAACTCCAGCTTTTTCTTGATTTAGACACTAAAAAAGTGCTTACGCAAGGTTCAGACTACGGCGATAGAGAAATTATTGACCTTGATAATCCCAAGCATTTTAGCGAGCCGTGGGAAGGCTTTTCTACGGGTGAAGTGTTCTTGTCTATTACCGCAAAAGATTTAAGCAAGAATAACTTTAATTTTGTGATTACTTCCGTAGCGAACGAGGACCTTACTGCGCTTAAAATTACTGATAACGACGCGCCCCGTATTGATATTGATACGCTTGGCTACGACGCGAAAAATCTTCCTCGCGCGGTAGCAGGTCAACCTTATCCCGTGTTCAGCGCAACTGCAATCGATTCTTATTCGGGTAAACTCACGCCCAGCGTTAGGGTATATCAAAACTACGGATCGCCCACGCAAAGCTCGGTAAGCGTTAAGGACGGCAAATTTACGCCTGAAGTGCCCGGTAATTACTACGTCGTTTATAAGGCGACTGACTACTCGGGTAACGTGAGTGAAATCGTGCACGTTATCGTTTGTGACAAAACGAGCACGCCCGTTTCCCTTAACGTTGAAACGAATAACAGAGTTACCTCGTCAAGCGTCGGCGAACTTATCACCTTGCCTACGGCAAGCGCATCTGGCGGTAGCGGTAAAATTGCAATCACGCCCGTTGTTACGGATGGTAGCGGCAAGGAAGTGGAAATTATTGATAACGCGTTCTTACCTATGCGCGCAGATACTTATACCGTTAGATTTACCGCAATTGATTACGTTTCTACGCAAGCCGTTTACGAATACGAAGTGGCAGTTACCGTGTCCGACAAACCCGTGTTTGAACGCGACGTAGTACTTCCTAAACGTTTTATCGCAGGCTACGATTATACTTTGCCTACGATTATAGCGCGTGATTTTAGTGCGCAGGAAGTTAACGTGCCCGTTACTATCAAGATAACTGACGACGACGGTGAGCGCACGCTTGACGGCAATATTGCAAACTTTAAGCTAAACGAAGTGGGCGCTACCAAAACGATGAAAATCAGATACGAGTCCACGAATAGCGCAGGCACGACCGTAAGGGAATACCCCGTAACGGTAGTCAACGTTAAAAGGTTAGTTAACGAAAATCAGAGATTAGACGTGGGTAGATATTTCTTTACTGAAAACGCAACCGTAACTACCCAGAATGATTACGTTGAGATTAGCGCTACTGAGAACGCAAGCGTCGAATTTATCAATCCTCTTATTGCTGATAAATTTGCGTGCAACTTCTTTATGGGCAACGAAAACGATGCGCCTCAAAGCGTAACGGTAAAATTGACGGACGAAAACGATTCTAACAAATCGCTCGTTTTGAAGTTAAGTCAAGGTAATTTAAATAACACCAACGTGCTTATAAACGGCGCAGGACCTTACGAAACGGCGATTAATTACGCTAACGGCGAGTTTAACGTTTCCTACGACGCCTACGGTAAAAAAATCGCGCTTGACGGTACGAACTTTATATCCGTAACTAAGTGGGAGGACGGAAGCGCGTTTGACGGATTTGCGTCGGGTAGAGTAAGACTTTGCTTTGACTTTGAGGGAGTTAGCGACACGGCTATAATAAGAGTAAGAAGAATTAACGGACAAGAAATTGCAGAAAAGACGGTACTTGACCGTGTTGCGCCCCGTATCAGCACCACGACGGAAGGAACGCGTACGCGTGAGATTAACGAGGTGGTAACCCTTTTCCCGGCGATTGCATCAGATGTGCTTGATCCCGAGGTTAGCCTTACCGTTCGCGTCTTTGATCCTACTGGTAACGTCGTAACGGACGAGGAGGGATTGCTTCTTGGTGGCGTTTCTGCAGACAGAGAATATAAAATAAAACTTTCTATGTACGGACAGTATCGCGTCACTTATTCCACGAAAGACGACGCAGGTAACGCCGTAAATGCTTCCGTGCTTTTCACCGTTATTGATAAGGAAAAATCGGTAATCGTTATTTCACGCAATAACGCTACGAGCGTTAAGAAAAATACGGTTGTCGTGTTCGCCCCCTTCAGCGCGATTGACGACAACACGCCCGAAGAAGAAATGACCGTATGTTGTTTCGTAATCTGTCCTATGGGTACTATCTATACGGTCAATATGAAAGACTGTAATTCGTTTATTGCAAGCGAAACGGGCACGTACGTCCTACGCTATTTTGCAGTAGACGGCACGGGTAATGCAACCATCGTCGACCAAGAGTTGACGGTAACCGAGTAAGGAGGATAAGCATAATGAAAAAAATATTTAGCAAAATTCTTCTTGTTCTATTTAGCGTAGTAACTGCTTTTAGCGCAGTTGCGTGCGATACTTCTACGGGTGAAAAGCCCAAAGGATCGTTTTCGGTGACAAGCGAGGCAATGAAAGAAACGCTTCATACCATTCACGAAATAAACGTTACTCCCGGCACGAAGGATTTGGTAACGAACGGCAAGTCCGATTACAAAATCGTAATCCCTAAAAATCCTACTAACGAAGAAACCACCTTTGGAGCAAGTGAAATTCAGTTATTTTTAGGTCTTGCAACGGGTGCAGAAATAGCCGTTATCAGCGACGAAGACCTTCCTTACGACGATAACAGCAAGTATATTTCTTTCGGTGACACCGCGCTCGTTGAAAAGGCGGGAATAGAAGTGGATAAAGATCTTCTTACTCGCTCGGGATATACGATTATCACGAAAGGAAACTCCGTATTCCTCGTTGGCGGAGGCGACTTTGGTACGCTTTGGTCGGCTTACGAGTTCCTTTATCACGAAATCGGCTGGGAAACGTATTCGCAAAACGAAACCGTGTATAGCGTTACTAGCGATTTGAAATTGCACGAATTTGATATCGTGGACGTGCCTGACTTTACTTACCGTTTAGCCGCGCAAGGTTGGCTCAATAACGATAAGACTACGCGACTTAGATTAAGACACAACGCGTTCAATACTTCCGGCAAGATTTGGATGGGGCCGAATAACGGTTTCGTGCATAACACGCTAGAATATCTTCCTACGAGTAAGTGGTTTGAAAGCCACCCCAAGTGGTATAGCACGGACTTAACTCAGCTTTGCTTGAACGCTCACGGCGACGAGGAAGAGCAAAAGCTTATGTTTGACGAGTTTATGAAAGCCTTTATCGACGTAATTGAGTCAAACCCCGACGTTGACAATATATCCATCACGCAAGAGGACTATAATACTTGGTGTAGATGCGACGTTTGTAAAGGAAAATTTGAAAAGTACGGCACGGACGGAGCGGATATCGTGCATTTTTGCAACAAAGTATCCATAGCGCTTGAAGAATATTTTACCGCAAATAATATTGACCGCAAAGTAAATATCTGTTTCTTTGCGTATAATACGACGACTAACGCGCCCGTGGTTAAAAACGCAGAGGGCGAGTGGGTGCCTATTGACGAGAGCGTAATCTGCCGTGACAACGTGTTCTGTTTTTATGCGCCTATTCGTGCGGATTACCTTCGTGACTTCTATCACGTTGACAATCTTACTTATAGGGAAACGATGGATAAGTGGTGCGTACTTTCTTCGCATATGTATTTGTGGGTGTATAGCACGAGATTCCCTGATTATTTCGATCCCTACAATAGTCTTAACCAGATGCAACCCAACTATATCTTCTTTAAGGCGCACGACGTAAGTTATATTTTTGACCAAATGCAGTTTAATAACTCTTATTCGACTGACTGGGCGTTCTTGAAAGAGTATTTACAAGCAAAGCTTCAATGGAACGTTTTGGCGGATAAAAATAAACTTATCGAAGATTTTATGAACAACTTCTACAAAAACGCCGCAGGACCGATGAAGGAGGCGCTTAAACTTTATAACACTTGGTTTGAGTATCTTAAAACGGAGAAAAATATCCCCGGACCTTACAAAAACGACCTTATAAAGACTGAATACTGGCCCAAGGGAATAGTTAATACGATGCTTGGTCACTTTGATGACGCTTACGACGCAATCGAGCCACTCAAAAACAGCGATTACGCTTTGTACGAAAAGCTTTACGATCGTATTTGTATGGAAACTTTGCCGTATCGCTTGATTGATATTACGCTTTACTTTACCTACTACAATGACGACGAGCTTCAAGAGATGAAGAAATCCTTTAAGGAGGACGTAACGCGCCTTGGTATTTCTCATATAAGAGAGGCTAACACCGTTGACAGTTTGTGGGATAACTGGGGTATATAATTATCAGGAGGGAAAGATGAAAAGATTTTCAAAAATTTTGGCGCTTATCGTCTTGACGGTAACGGCGCTGAGTATGATATTTGCTTGTGCGCCTACTACGCCAAGCGATCCTACGCCACCGCCCGTTGAAAAAATAACGCTTAATAAAAGCGTGGCGTCAATGGACTTGTACGAAACGCTAACGCTTACGGCGAGTAAAGAAAATTTGACGGGCGAAGTGGTATGGACGAGCTCGGACACGAGCAAAGCTACCGTAAACGGTGGCGTCGTTACCTCGCTTGCGGAGGGAGAAGTTACCGTTACGGCAAGCGTAGGGGATAAGAGCGCGACTTGCACTATAACGATCGTATCCAGCGGTCAAGTGCCCGTGCTCACGCTTGGCTCTACGGAAGAAACGATTAAAGCAGGTAACACCTTTATCGTAACGCCTACGCTTAATTATAAAGGAAATACGCTTAACGCGACCTTTGCTTATTTAGTAGAAGATTCCGAGATAGTAAGCGTTTTGGACGGCGTAATTACCGCGCTAAAGCCGGGCAGTACGACCGTAACCGTAACGGCGATTTATCTTGGATATCAGACCTACGAAAATATCAGCGTAACCGTAATAGAAAACGTATCCTTTACGCTTAGCGAAACGAGCTTAGTGCTGGGCACGAGCGAGGTAGCGGACTATAAAAAGAGCGCTACCGTAAATGCTGAAATTTACGAAAACGGTCAGCTTTTATCGTCGCCTTCTATCACTTGGAAAAGTGCGGACGACGAAATTGCAACCGTAAACGGTGGCGTAATCACGGCTACGGGCGTAGGCGAAGTAATAATCAGCGCGACGTATACCTCTAACGGCAAGGATTTCACCGTAAATCTTCCCGTCGTGGTAGAAAAGCCCACCGTCAGCGTCGCGTTTGACGACTTAATCGACCTCAACGCCCAAAGCGGAGAGAATGCAAGCGTAGATTTAAGCGCGCTTTTCGAGGGCACTTCTTATACGGCTGATAACGTAGTAAAAATTACGGATATCACGGGCGAAGAGGCAATCGATATTGCTTTCACGGCGCAAAATACGGCCGTTTCTTTCAAAAAGAGCGCAATGGCTACGGGCGAAAGAGCAATCGGAGTTGAGCTTGACGATATTACCTACGCCGTTTCCGTTACCGTAGTGACAAAGGTTATAACGACGGCGGACGAGCTTTTGGCGCTTGAGTCCTACGCGCCTAACGTAAAATCTATCACTTGGGAGCTTTGGAACAACACGGGTACGGAAGAAAGTTACGACGGTTACTTCGTGTTAGGCGCAAATATAGACCTTGGCGATAGAGCAGTACAGAATATCAACGAACACAAATATATGCGTATTTGGAAAGACGCTGAAGAAGGCGCAGGCTTTTGCGGAATCTTTGACGGTCGCGGATATACTATAAACGGTGGCGTTTATAGACAGGGTGGATTGTTCGGCTACTTGTGGAAAACGGGCGTTATTAAGAACGTAGCGTTCACTAACGTAACTATTTCAAGCGAGCAATATTCGTCTATTATCGGTATTTCAGTTTGGGGAACGATTGAAAACGTGCTTTTCCACGTTACGAAAAGCGAGCTTCCCGACTGTGAGGGCGCGTTCGTAGCAGGAAACTCAAGCCCTACGTTCGTTTGCAACAACGTAATTTTGTACGAATACACCGATATGGATACGACCAACTGCGGAAAGTCAAGCGCGTTCATCAACCACTTTTCAACCGGCAAAGGAGCTTACGATAACACCTTCGTGTTTACCGACGGCTACGTAGGTCAGCAAAGAGGCGACGCAAACGATTTTGCGGACGTGCTTACGCCCGTTTCGCTTGAACGAAAAATCACCGAAGTGGTTCCGGACGGCGAAGAATGGTCGGGCGTTTGGGATTTGTCGGGCAATATGGCAATCTTTAACAGCCAAAAAGAAATTATTGAAAACGAGCTTTCGTCCGTTACGGAAATCGAGCTTACCGCAGGTAAGCAGTACGCTTTCCCCAAGGTTTACGGATGTGGATTTAACCTTTCTACTGCCGTGGACGCGTCCGTAGCAACCGTTAACGGCAATCTTCTTCAAATTTCCGATAGCGTTTCTAAAAAGACGACTTTCACCGTAACGCTTTCGTGGGAGGCTAACGAAACGGTTAAAAAGGACGTAACCGTTACCGTTTTAGTAACGACGAAGCACGATTATACGGCAACTCCCGTAGCAGTCGAGCTTTACGGCGCTGGCGATACCGTGACCGTTACCGCGAGTGGACTTAGCGAGAGCGTTAAGTCCGTAACGGTGGATAATAACAGCGTAAACTACGTAGGCGACGGCGAAAATATCACTATTGACAAAAATATTCTTACCTGTGGCGAAAAAACGCTCGTAGTACTTACCGAAAGTCACGAATATACTTATAAACTTGACGTTATAAGTAAAACCATCACCACGAAAGAGGACTTCCTTGCTTTCGTTCAGCAGGCAAAATTCGTTGAGGGCGACGAAAATACTAAGCGCACGGGCATTATCAAGCTTGGCGCGGATATCGACCTTGGCGGAGTAAGTATTACTCCTGCAATGGGCAAATACGTATCCGGCTGGGTAGGTGGCTGGGGCGGTACTTTCGACGGACAGGGCCACGTAATTTCTAACTATATTATTGACGGAAACGACGGCGGACTGTTCAGAGCGATGCACGATACGGCTGTGTTTAAGAACGTTCTTATCACGGGCGTAACGGTAAACGGTAGCTCGGGCGCTATCACCTGCGCTAACTACGGACTTATCCAAAACGTAATGGTCGTAGGTGCAATTACTGGCGCTAATAACGCAAATATCGGCGCAGGCTTGTTCGCGGCTAACGTTGCAAAGCCTCAAAACGCTAAGTTTATCGACTGCGTAGGCGTGCTTACTCAGTACGCTCAACCTGACGTAGCAAACGCAGGAATTATTTGCGGATCTATTTATCAGGATACCCGTATGCTCTTAAAAGCCGAGTATACCAACGTAATCGCAATCAACGCGCAAAGCGAAGAAACGCTCGTTCCTTACGCTTGTAAGCACGGCGGTCGCGAATCAACGCAAAACGGCGCAGGCTTGTATCCTGCCCTTGATCCCGTATCTAATTATCAGGGCGAAAACGTTTACGGCAACGACACGGAGAGTGCGAAAACCTTCGTTTCTTGGACGGAGTATTCCACTTGGCTTAGTAGCGCAGAGGAGAAATGGGCTAACGCAATCGCGCTCGTGAAAAAATATCTTAGTGCTGACGTAAAGATCAGCGGTGCGCCCGCTAGTGAAATCAACGCAGGCGAAAGCGTTCAGCTTACGGCAGGCAACGTAACTTGGTTTATTAAGGGCGAAGTACCTACGGGAGTAGCGGTTAGCGAAAGCGGTTTAGTAACGACCACGACGGCAACGCCAAAGGAAATTACCTTCGTCGTGTCCTCCGCGTCCAAAATCGATCCTTCCGTAACGGACGAGGTAACGATTAGAATTTCCAACCGTAGCGCGGTTACGCAGATTAGCGTTGATAAAACGGATATCCAAATGCTTTCTACCGCCAACGAAATCGTGGTTGAGGGCGTAACCGACCTTGGTGCGCTCAGCGCGGTTACCTTCGAGGGCAACGATATTACGGGCGTAACGGTTAGCGGAAACAAGATTACCGTTGACGGCACGAAGATCAATTCCACCTCTTACGGCGAGGGCAAAACGCTGATAGTCAGAACGGATTCAAGTGAGGGTAGCTACGTAGTAACGGTAAACGTAACGCTCGTGACCAAAATCTTCTATACGGCAAGTGACCTCAACGAGTGGTGGACGATAATGGACTTTAAGGAAAACGACCGTACCACTTACGGTAACGGCGGATACTACGTAATAGGCGACGACATTGAGTATAACGGCACTTGGGACGCTAAGTGGGTGTGGATAAATAAAAATACGCCCGGAAACGTTATTACTTGGAATGAAAACGGAGGCTTTAACGGAACGCTTGACGGCCGTGGACACTATATTTCAGGTATGACGATGGGTGCAATGCCCGGATTCTTCGGTTGCGTTAACAAGAATTCCGTGATTAAGGATATCGCGTTTATTAACGCAAGTATGCATACTAGCGGTGGCGCGTTCATAGCTCAAACGGGTGGCGGAACGATGAAGAACGTTTACGTTCAACTCAATAAGCTTGAATACAACGCTAAAAACGACGGATGCGGAGTTTTCTGGGGCTCGGCGTCCGGACCGAGCGCAACGCTTATCAACTGTTTCGTTGATGCAAAAGCGGTAGCGGACGGAGCAAAAACGGATACCACTCGCGGTATTATCGGCTGGCTGGATGCAAACGCTACTATTACGGACTGCTTCGCAATCACGCAGGGTGCAAACCTCGTTAGCGCAGGAGTAAACGTTTCGTCAGTTAAGGCGTACGCCGACAGAGCAAGCATGATAGGTGCAAGCGACTGGCAAGCGGTTTTCGCTACTTGGGATACTAACTTCTGGACGACGGATAGCGACGGACTTCCCATTCCCAAAAGCGTCGTTAGCGCAAATTAAACGACTATAATCCTTCCTTATAAAAACGCCCTTGCCTACGCATAGGAGAGGGCGTTTTTAATACTTGCGGTAAACGGCAAAAAAATACTTGCCAAAATAGTGGCAATAATGATATAATATACTAAACTAAACGGAGGATACTATTATGTCTACTATGGAAATGATAAAAGAAATAGGCGTAGTGCCTGTTGTAAAAATTGATAATATTGAGGATACTCAGCCCCTTATGGAGGCGCTTATTCGTGGTAACTTGCCCGTTGCGGAAATTACTTTCCGTACGGCGTGTGCAGAGGAGGCTATCCGTATCGCGTCCAAAAACTATCCCGATATGCTCGTAGGTGCAGGCACGGTAATTACCTCAGCTCAGGCAATACGCGCGATTGAGGCAGGCGCAAAGTTTATCGTAGGTCCGGGCTATTCGGCTACGGTTGCAAAGGTATGTCAGACTCGTGATATTCCTTACCTTCCCGGTTGCGTAACCCCCACCGAAATTATCACCGCGCTTGACGCCGGCATTGATACCGTGAAATTCTTCCCTGCATCCGTCTACGGTGGACTTAAAGCAATCAAAGCGCTCGCAGCGCCCTTTACCACCGTTAAGTTTATCCCCACGGGCGGAGTAAGCGCAGATAACCTCGCTGAGTTTTTGGCGTTCCCTAAAATCGTTGCCTGTGGCGGTAGCTGGATGGTAGCCGACGCTTTGGTAAAAGCAAAGAACTGGGCTGAAATCGAACGCTTGGCAAACGAGGCAGTAGAAATCGCAAAAAAGAGAAACTAATTAAAAACGATCTAAAAAATCAAAACGCTGTACCACGTGGTACGGCGTTTTTTGTTTTTTGCTTATAAAAACGGTCGTAATAGCGCACATTAACGGTATGAAAAGGATACAGGAAATTACTTCCGTTTTTGCTACGCCCGACTATTTAGTAAATCGAAATCTTACCATTTCAAACAAAAACGGAGCGCTACTATATAACCCTGATATGACGGATAGCTTGCTCGTAAGCCGTCTTCTCGTTGCGCTTGAAAACTGCCGTGAGTGGCGAATTACGGCTAAAAAAATAGCGCAAAACGTAAGTAGCGTTGCCGAAACCTCGCTCACTTGCGATATAGAGAAGGCAAGAGATAGCGTGCTTTCAGGCGACGCTATCGTTGTTGTGGACGGAGTGGAGCAAATGGTAATAATAAACCTTCGAAAGTGGGACAAACGCGCCATAGCCGAGCCCCCAACCGCGACGGTTATGCGTGGACCGCGTGAGGGCTTTATCGAGGACGTAAAGACTAATCTGTCACTTCTTGAGCGCCGACTCAAAAGCCCTGCTTTCGCTATTGAAAAGCTTACGGTGGGCAGGGTAAGTAACACTACCGTCGCTATCGTGTATCTGTCTAATATCGTAGATAAAGCGCTCGTTAGAGAAGTGCGTGCAAGAATTAAAAGCATTGACGTTGATGCGATAATCGACAGTCATTATCTTCAGCCTTACCTTGAAGACAGACCGTTTTCGTTATTTCATCAAACGGGCGTTACCGAAAAGCCCGATATCGTTGCGTCCAAGCTTTTAGAAGGGCGCGTCGCTATAATCGTGGACGGATCTCCTATGGTAATCACCGTGCCCTTTATGCTGATTGAGGATTATCAGTCCAGCGAGGACTATTACGAGCGCGCGTCGCTTGCCTCTTTTTTGCGAATAATTAGAGTGCTCGCGCTCTTTTTTTCCATACTTTTGCCCGGACTTTACGTCGCGCTGGAGCAGTATCATTACAGCGTAATTCCTATGCGTTTTTTGCTCACGGTAATGACCGCCGTCAATGGCATACCTCTTTCGCCCATAACCGAAATTTTGTTCGTCATACTGCTTTTCGAGCTTATTCGTGAGGCGAGCGTGCGTATGCCACGTGCGGTAGGTATGGCAATGAGTATAGTGGGTGCGCTGGTATTAGGCGATACGGCGGTAAAAGCAGGCATAATCAGTTCGCCTGCCGTAATGATCACGGCGCTTAGCTCAATCGCGCTTTATACCGCCCCTAACCAAGAAGGCACGCTCACGCTCCTTCGCGTCGTTTTCACGCTTATAGGCGGACTGGGCGGGATGTATCTACTGCTCGTGGGTATTTTATATCTTCTTTTATATCTTTGCTCGCTCAACGGGTTTGGCGTGCCCTATATGGCACCCTTTGCGCCACTTATAAAGCAGGATTTGGGCGACTCGGTGTATCGCGTTTCGTTACTTCGAATGGACAAACGCCCCGTCAGTATAAAAAATACGAATGCTAATCGTTATGGAGAAAACAATGGAAAAAGGTAAGCAAATTTCTACCAAACAGTTCGTTTGTTTGGAATTTTTAACGTCAATCGCCATCAAAATGTTTATGTTACCTGCCCTTATCTTGCGCACGGTAGGAAAGGACGGGTACTTAGTGATGGTGGTGCATATTTTATTCGAATTCATTACGCTCACCTTCCTTCTTATCACGGCGAAGCGCAACCCCGACAAAACGCTTTTTGATATTTTGCGCGACAGTTGCGGAAGGGTGCTTTCGCGCGTAATAGTGGGAGTGACGGTGATGTTTTTGTTCGTAAAATCAGTAATCGTGACGGGAGAAATAAAGATTTTTTTCAATATCATTATGTATCGTGATATCAACTGGGCGGTGCTTATTTTGCCCCTTTTGGCGCTTGCAGGCGCGTTTGCGGTACGCCCCTTGCGCGCTATGGGACGAACGGCAGAGCTGATTACGCCCGTCGTGCTTTTGGCTACGCTCGTTTTGTCCGCGCTACTTTTTGGCGAGCTTCAGCTTGACAATCTCTTGCCCTTTCTTGGCGAGGGAATACAGCCCGTCACTAAAGGAATTCTGACCTTTCCTATGTGGTTTGGTGACGTGACGGTTATGATGCTGTTTTTGGGTAATATAAAGATAAGCAAGGGCTTCGTCGTGGGTGCTTACGCGTCAAAGATCGTCTCGTCCTTGCTAATTATGCTCTTTTCCGTAGTCCTTTTTTCTGCGTACGCGAACATAAGCACGCTCATTGACTACGGAAACAACGTCAGCAATATGACGCAGCTTTCGCTTGGCTCACAGGAGTACGGCAGGTTTGATTTGCTCTTTTACTGCATATGGCTTTTGAGCGTTTTTATAAAGTTTTCCGCACTTTTTACACTAATCGTGCGCTCAACGAGGTTTATAGTGACGAAGGGTAGCGATCATCTTCACGCTTTCGTTTGTGCGCTCGCGTTATATATCGTTTGCGTGTTCGTGTTCAATAACGAGGAAAGCGTTTTCTTGTTTGCTACCAGTCCCGTAAAGTACTTTTTGTACCCCGTAGTATACGTTTTGCCGTTGTTTTTGACGGTGGCGTCGCTTATTAAGTACAAGCCTAACTATCACGATTTGCCTCTAAAAGGAGGACTGAAATGCCGAAACAAATGAAATCGCGCGTGGTAAGACTGCGAATTTACGCGGTGGTCGTAGCAGTTTTTATGCTCGTGCTTGCATTTTTGCCCAAAAAAGCGGGCGGGCTTCCCGAGATAGAAAACAAGCTTCTTATCACGGTTTTGGGTATTGACAAGCAGGCGGACGGCTACTTTTTGTCCGCGACGGCGGTCATGCCACAAGAAGGTCAGGACGGCGCGGTAAAGCGATTAAGCATAGGCGCTACGGGCGATTCGGTCAGCAACGCGCTTGAAGAAATTATGATAAAAATGGGTAAACCGCTCGAGCTTGGCTTGTGTGGATTAGTCATAATCGGCAACTCAATGGACGGAGAAAGCGTGGTAGAGCACTTAAACTATTTGATGAGCTCGGGCAAAATTATCCCGGGCGCTCACCTGTTATATTCACCCAAGTGTTCAGCAAAAGAAACTATTGAAATGTCTAATAATTTGTCCGAGGCGACGAGCAATAATTTAAGCGAATTAGTGGAGTATAACTCTACGAGCAACAACGTGCCTACCGTCACGCTTATCAAATTTTTGTCCGAAACGGCAAGTAAGTCACGGGCAAGCTATATGCCTTGCTTGGAAATAAAAAAGAAGGAACAAAAGGGCGAAAGTCAAGGCGGAGGTGAACAAAACGACAGTCAAAAAAGTGGTGAAAAACAGGGCGGAGAAGATAAAACGGAGATAGAATCCATCTCGACGCTTGCACTTTTTAAGGACGGGCAAAAGGTCGCGCTTTTTGATAAAGAACAGACCGAAGGGTATACCTGGACGGATAAGTTGTCCGTTTACGGACTGATTACGTTAAAATCTTTGAGCGTAAACGGCCACGATTTTGGACAAATTTATTGCCAGCTTTTGCGCAAAAAATGTACGCTTTCCACCTCGCTTGACGGGCAAATTCCCACCGCTAAAATAAAAATCGAGGCAACGCTCGGTCACGAAGATTCGTACAAATTAAACGATGCGTATCGCTATTATGGGGTTAGTGGTAAAGAAATGGAAGAGGCAGTTTCAAACGGTTATTCGCGCCTAATTGTCCAGCAAATTAGCCACTCCGTTGAAAGTATGAAAGAGTACGATTGTGATATTTTAGGCACGGTTGACGGTATGTATCGACACAATTTTAACGAGTTCCGCACTCTTAAAAATACCGTTGACTTATTTAAAAACACTCAGTTTACCTACGAGGTAATAATTAAGTTTATATAGTTAAAAACAAAAACGGACGGGTACGTACCCGTCCGTTCAGTAATTTTTACGTTATTTTTTTCTTATAAGCACCATTGCGGAAGAGGCTAAACCTTTTCCTTCGCCCGTGATTCCGAGATGCTCCGTCGTCGTTGCGCTTACGTTTACGTCGTTTATATCAACGTTTAGCGCGATTGCTAAGTTTTTGCGCATATCCGATACGTGCGGAGCAATTTTGGGCTTTTGCGTTATTATACAAACGGACGCGTTAATTATTTCGTAATCCGTGATTTTTTGCATAACCTTTTCAAGTAACTTCATACTGTCCGCACCCTCAAAACGTGGGTCAGTATCGGGGAACAAAACGCCGATATCGGGGAGTGAGCAAGCAGACAAAAGCGCGTCCATAACCGCGTGCACGGGCGCGTCCGCATCCGAGTGACCAAGCAGTCCTAACGGATAGTCAATGGTTTTTCCGCACAGCACTAATATTCGGTTTTCGCAAAATGCGTGCACGTCAAAGCCGTACCCCACGCGGTACGCTCCGTTCAGTCCTAAAAAGTCGGACGGAGTGGTCAGCTTTACGTTGTCGCGACTACCGGGCGAAATATGAACCTCGTAGCCTGCGCGGTCGTAAACTTCGCTGTCGTCTGCATAAACTCCGCTATTGCGCGAGTACGCGTCCACTAATTTTTTAAAGTCAAAGGATTGCGGAGTTTGAACGATATAATAATCACTTCTGTCAACGCTTTGCGTTTTGCCGTCCGTAACCTTTTTAAGCGCGTCCGTTGATTGATACGCGACGACGCCACTTCCGTAAGTAAGGGCGCTTCGTACGCTTTGTTCAATAATTTGCTCCGTCACGAAGGGGCGCGCGCCGTCGTGAATAGTCACGATATCACAATCCTTTATGGATTTTAGCGCATTTTTTACGCTGTCCGTCCTCGTCATGCCACCACCAACGAAACGAACGTTGTCGTAGGGGAGCGAACAACTCAAAACTTCGCGCGTGTCCTCGTCGCAAACGACTATAACTTCGTCAAAGCGCAAAAATTTCTTTATGGATTTTAGCGCAACGCTTTCGTTCGAAAAGGAATGAAGGACTTTGTTGTAGCCAAGGTTTGCTCGTAAGCCCTTGCCGGCGCATAAAACGACCGCGCAAATTTTAGGAGATGATTTCGTACATAAGTCCTGCATCAGCCTTACCTGCCTTTTCGTTTAGTTCAAGCACTTTAAACTTCAGCGTGGACGAGCCGAATTGAATAACGACTTCGTCACCCACTTTAAGCTTAGTGCCTGGTTTTCCCTCTCTGCCGTTGACCTGAACCTTGCCGTTATCGCAAGCGTCCGCCGCCACCGTGCGCCGTTTGAGAATTCTACTCACTTTCAAAAATTTATCTAATCTCATACACTCTCCTTTAATCAATTTCGCCCGACGGATAGGGGATAGGCTCGCCGTGTTTTACGGGTGCGCCCATAACGGGATAGCCCGTCTCGTCAAAGTCGATTTTTTGCAAACAGCAGTAGCGCGGCAACCACTTGCATTCAGGGTTAGCGTGCGCCAAGCAATGGTACGCACACCAAACTTCTTTGCCGTCAGCCGAGTAGAAGAAGGACGCGTGTCCCGGGCCGTAAACTTCGTTGCCCTTAACGAAAAGGGGCTGAGGATGCTTTATCCAGTTTTTCGCGTCGCAAACCTCTCCGCCCGTGTATTCAAGCACGCCCAAGCAGTAGTCGTCCGAACAACATCCGTTACCCGAGTAAATAATAAAAGTTCTACCCTTGTTTTGCAGGAAGAACGCGCCCTCGTTGATAGCGCGATTGCCCACGTACGGCTCAACTAGCTCCCACGAAAGCGTAGGACGAGAAATTATAGCCGACTTTTCCGTGAAGGTAAGTGGATCGCTCATTTCACGAATTTCAAGCACCTGCGTTCCGCCCTCGGGCACGCGAGAGTAGCAGTTGTACTGCTTACCACTGATAAAACCGCAAGTCGGGTCAATAGCGTAAATGCTCCTGTCCGGCTTTGAGCCAAACTCAAACCCGTCGAAGGGATCTTCGGTTTTTGATTTAAGAATAAGTAAGCGCTTAATATAGTTGTCCTCGGTTTCCTGACAACTGGTGTAAATATACCACCTGTTGCCTATTTTGTACATCTCGGGCGCCCACATGCACGCGAAAATATTAAGGTCAAGGTCGCGCTTAAAAATCACCGTGCTTTCGCCCTCGCGCACGATTTCGCCCACGTGGCGCGAACGGTAAAGCACCATTTCGGTGTGAGAAGTGGAAACGTGATAGTAGTATCCGCTGTCCTTGTCGTAGGTTACGAACGGGTCTGCAATAACTTTGTCTGAAATGGGGTTTACAAAAGTTCTCATAATTAGCTCCTCGTTTTTTCGTTAAATGCCTTGTAAACTTTTTCGTTTATGTCTTTTATTTTTTGTGCGTCAACTTTAATTACGCGGTCGTAGGTGAACAAGCCGTTTACCTCGTCCTCAACGTCAGTTAATTGCGTGTAAACGGTCGCGGATAAGCCTTGACTTTGGATCGCAGGAATGACTTCGTCGTTATAAAGCTTTTCGTATGCGTCCATAAGCTTATCGGGTGAAGAAAAACGCTTGTAACCGAACTTTTTGTCCGTAAAAGTATGACCTTCGATTGATAGCGAATATCCGCCAAATTCGCTTAACGCGAGTACACGTACCCCGTCGTTTTTAGGCTTTGCCTTTCTAAAATAAATGTGTTTCGAACAAAAATCACCGCCACCGTTGTCCTGCCAACCGCTCGCGTGGTCGTAAAGACGGCTACCGTCGATTTGCTTTAATTTTTGCCATACGCCTATGCTGTCAAACTGTCCCCAAGCCTCGTTAAAGGGAGTCCACACGCATAAGGCTACGCAGTTAAATAATTGCTCGATCTCGCCCTCCGCCTCGCGCATATATTGCTCGCGCGAAGAGAGCGGACGGCCCATAGATTCGTAGTTTTTATCGTTAAGACGAAGATTGAAAAAAGGTGCAAGTATTATTCGTAACGCTTTGTATTTTTCGCCACCGTTAATCATATCTTGCCAAACGAGAACGCCTAAAATATCGCAGTAATAATACCAGAGCATAGGCTCGATTTTGATGTGCTTTCGTAGCATGTTAAAGCCCATATCCTTGACTGCTTTGACTTCGTCGTACATAACTTTGTTGGCGGACGGCGTGTAAATTCCGTCGTGGAAATAGCCTTGGTCAAGTAGTCCGTTGTGGAAAATAGGCTGGCCGTTAATAGTGGGATAGAGAATGCCGTCAATTTTTTTAGTGGAGTACGAGCGCAGTCCAAAATAACTTTGCACCTCGTCGTTACCCATTTTTACTACGATAGGATAAAGCTGAGGATCGTCGGGCGTCCACGGTTTGCAACCGTTTGCAGGTAGAGTAATAGGGGTGTTCGTTCTTCCCGATTGAGTGAAAATTACCTCTCCGTCGTCGCCTAAAATTTCAACGGTGACTTGCTCGTCAAATGGCGAATAAGGGGTAACGTATACCTCCGTTTTGTCAAAATCGGGTAATATTTTAAGCGAGGACAAGTACTTGTCAGGAGTGCTTTCCAGCCAAACGGATTGCCATATTCCGCTAATTGCCGTGTACCAAATTCCACCGCGCTTATATACCTGTTTACCCCTGCCGTAGTCAGCGGAGTCCGCGTCGTCTACGACGGTAAAGGTCAGCTCGTTTTCGCCGTCAGTTAATAAATCCGTAATGTCAAACGAAAAGGATAAATATCCGCCCTCGTGACTGCCTACGCGCTTGCCGTTAAGAAAAACGGAACAAATCTGGTCGCACGCACCCACGTTAAGAAAAACTTTGCCCTCGTTAAATCCGTCGGGCAGAGTGAAAACGCGACGGTAATGAAGCTCCTGCGTTTTTTGTAGTTGCTTGTTAACGCCCGAAAGCGTGCTTTCAGGGCTGTACGGCACTAAAATTTCGCCCTTGTACTCTCCGTTAAATTTTCCGTAATCGCAAATAGCGTACTGCCACTTGCCGTTAAGAGAAAAGTAACTGTCGCGCTTAAACTGCGGACGGGGATATTCGTAAAGAGGAATATCTGAGGAAGAAAATTCTGGCTTAAAAATCATGGTTTACCCCTTTTTCGTGGCTTTGTAACGCCCAAAAATAATTGCTTACTCATATAATACCACAATCTTGCTAAAAAATGCAATGCTTTTTAGTAAAATTTGCTATTTTCTATTGCTAAAAAATGTTGTATAATATATTCAAATCTATAAGTTTATACATTAAAGCACGAATTGCAACATTATAGGCATATTTTTGTATTGACTTATAAAAATAACTTTTGTATAATTTGTATAATGGAGTGTAATTATGAAGAATTTTAAGGTGGAAAAGTTAGAGGTAACCGTTGCTGACTCTCGTAAAGAGATGGGAAAATACGCCGCTGATAAGTGCGAGCAGTATATCAACGAACTGCTTGCAAGCAAAGAGCATATCAATATGGTCTTTGCCGCTGCGCCCTCTCAAAACGAATTTTTGGAATCGCTTCTTGAACGCGATATTGATTTTTCGCGTATCAACGCATTTCATATGGACGAATACGTGGGACTTGCGTCCACGCACAATCAGTCGTTCGGATATTTCTTGACCGAGCATATTTTCGGCAAGGCAAATTTCCGTTCGGTTAATTTAATCAACGCTACTGCGCCTATTGAAGAGGCTTGCGCGCAGTACACCCAGCTTTTGAAGGACAACCCCGTTGATATCGTGTGCATGGGCATCGGCGAAAACGGACATATCGCGTTTAACGATCCGCCTGTTGCCGACTTTAACGATCCCTTCGTTATTAAAAAGGTAGAGCTTGACGAGATTTGTCGCAATCAGCAGGTAAACGACGGATGCTTTGCTAATATTGATTTAGTACCTAAGTACGCGCTCACGCTTACCGTGCCCGCGCTTTTTAGTGCAAGCAAAATCGTTTGCACCGTGCCGGCAATCACTAAGGCGAAGGCTACGAGAAGAATGCTCGACGGCGAAATCTCGACCGAGTGCCCTGCAACTATTTTGCGTAAGCACGACTGCGCACATCTCTTCCTTGATCCCGACAGCGCGTCGCTTTTGGAGGAGTAAGTATGAAGATTGCTTTTGCAGGCTTTCGTCACGGTCATATTGATTCGCTTTACCGTCAGGCAGGCGAGCTTGGACTGGAAATCGTAAAATGCGTTGAGGAAGTGGAAAGCGATAGAGTTAACGCGAGCGAGCGATTAAGCGCGAATATCCTTTTGGGCGCTTACGAAAGTGCCGCTGATACCGACGCGGATATCGTTGCAGTAGGATGTGCTTACGGAGATCGCGGTAGAGTGGTTATCGACGCGCTCAAAAAGGGCAAGCACGTCCTTTCGGACAAGCCCCTTTGCACGAGCTTGGACGAGCTTAACGAAATTGAGCGACTTTGCAAAGAGAAAAATCTCAAAGTTGGTCTTATGCTTGACCTTCGTTATATCCCTGCTGTCGTAACCGCGAAGAATATTTTAGCGGACGGAAGACTGGGAGAAATTAAAAACGTTTCTTTTACCGGTCAGCATTGTTTATCTTACGGAAAACGTCCGTCTTGGTATTTTGAAAAGGGAATGCACGGCGGAACGATAAACGACATTGCAATTCACGGAATTGATTTGCTGTACCACCTTGCCGGTCTTAGCATTACGCAGGTTGACGGCGTGCGTACTTGGAATAGCTACGCTGATCGCGAGCCCGACTTTAAGGATAGCGCCGTGTTTATGGCAAGACTTAACGACGGTATTCAGCTTTTGGCGGACGTATCTTACTGCGGTCCGTCGCAGGTCTTTTCAATGCCTACTTACTGGAACTTTAAGTTCTGGTGCAAAAAAGGTATGCTTACCTTCTGCGTGTGCGAAAACGACGTTACCGTTTACGAGGAAGGAAAGCCCGTTTGTTACAAGGTTGAGGGTACGTATGTCCCTGATAACTGCATAACCGACCTTGTTGGCGATATAAATAACGACAAAACTGCGTTCACGGATAGCGTTCTTCGTTCTACCCGTAGCGCGCTTGAATTACAAAAGAAGGCAGAACAATGAGCAATAAAATTGCAATCAAAAACGTAAAAACGGTTTTTCCCGACGGGGTAAAAGAAAACCTTACGGTGTTATGTGAGGACGGCGTTATAACGGATATTTTGCCGTGCGGACAAATTGACGGATATACCGTAATCGACGGAGAGGGTAATTACCTTTCTCCCGGATTTATTGACGCGCATCTTCACGGCGGTGGCGGAAGCGACTTTATGGACGAAGAGGACGACGCTTATAAAAATATTATCGGCGCGCATCTCGTTCACGGAACGACTTCCTTTATGCCTACTACGCTCGCATCCGACACGGACAGCTTGATTAACGCGGTTAAACGCTACGAAAAAATCAAAACGGAAGGGGACGTGGGTGACTATTTGGTGGGACTTCACCTTGAAGGTCCGTATCTATCTCCCTATAGCGCAGGCGCTCAAAAGCCCGAGCATATCCGCGATTACGATAAAAACGAGTACGAAAAAGTAATTGAAATCGCAAACGGCAACGTTGGCAGATGGAGTGGCGCACCCGAGGTTAAGGGCGCAGGTGAGTTTGCTAAATATATGGCAAAGCACGGTGTAACCGTAAGTATCGCGCACACCGACGCCACATTTGAACAAACGGTCAAGGCGTTTGAGGACGGATTTAAGCATATAACGCACTTTTACTCGTGCACCAGCTCGGTAAAAAGAGAAAAAGGTTTCCGTATAGCAGGAGTAATCGAGGCAGGGTACTTTCTTGACGATATGAACGTGGAAATTATTGCCGACGGCTGTCATCTTCCGCAAAGCTTGCTTAAGCTTATCGTAAAGGTTAAGGGCACGGACAGAGTTATGCTCGTTACCGACGCAATGCGTGCAGCCGGTCAAGACGTAAAAGAAAGTTATCTTGGCGCGAAAACCGATCCTATGCCCGTCGTTATTGAGGACGGAGTAGCAAAGCTTCTTTCCCGTGAGGCGTTTGGCGGAAGTATCGCAACTGCGGACAGACTGGTTAGGACTATGCTGGGCGTAGGCGTAAGCGTGTCTGACGCGGTAAAAATGATGACCGTTAATCCCGTAAAAATGATGAATATCAAAGAGAAAATAGGCAAAATTGAAAAGGGCTATATTGCTGACCTTTGTATATTTGACGAGAACGTAAACGTAAAGAAAGTAATAAAACGTGGTAAAATCGTTTTTAGTGAGGAAAAATAATGAAAACTGCTATTATAGGATTAGGCGTAATTGGAAAAGTTCATTATCAGGTTCTGGAGAGTTTAGACAATCTTCCCGTCGCTATTTGTGACGTGGAAGAAAGTAAAATGGAGGGGTACGTAGGCGCTCGTTTTACTGATTATCGTAAAATGCTCGACGAAATTAGGCCCGATATCGTGCATATTTGTACGCCCCATTATCTTCACGCAGAGATGATCGTTTACGCGCTTGAGCGTAATATAAACGTTCTTTGTGAAAAACCGCTTTGCATAAGCCGAGAGCAAATGGAAAGTATTTTATCTGCCGAGAAAAAGTCGCAAGCCGTTTTAGGCGTGTGCCACCAGAACAGATATCTTCCTTCCAACGTTTTTGCTAAAAAATATCTTGAGGACAAAAAGCTTTTGTCAGCTTACGGCACGGTCGTTTGGAAGCGCGACAAGGCGTATTACGACTCAGCCGATTGGCGCGGAAAGTGGGCAACCGAGGGCGGTGGCGTGCTTATCAATCAGGCATTGCATACGCTCGACCTTATGCAATGGATGAGCGGATTTCCCTCTGAGGTTAGTGCAAGCGTAAACACTCTAAACCTTAGCGACGTAATCGAGGTTGAGGACAGCGCGCTCGCGATTTATTACGGTGACGTGCAAACGGTGTTTACGGCGTCTACTGCTGGCGGAGCGGATTTCCCCGTCGAGCTTGTTTTTAGGACTGATACCGATCTTATTCGCGTGTACGGGGATCAGGTGTTTATCAACGGCAAGCAGTACGAGTTTGAGGAGCAATCCTATTTTGGTAAAAAAGTCTACGGAAGTGGACACAAAGGACTTATTTCGCACTTTTACGAATGCGTTCAAAACAAGCAAAAGTTTTGGATTGACGGCGAAGAGGGCGCGAAAGTCGTTAGAATGATTTTAGGAGCGTACGAAAGCCACGCTCAAAAAATAGATTTATGAGGTGAAAATTATGAAAATGACGTTTAGATGGTACGGCGAGACGGATAAGATACCCCTTAACTATATCGCCCAAATCCAAGGAATGACGGGCGTAGTTACCGCCGTTTACGACGTGCCCGTTGGCGAGGCTTGGGACGTGGAAAAGCTTCTCAAAATGCGCGATATGTGCGCTGAAAACGGGCTGGAAATGGAGGTTATCGAATCCGTTCCCGTTCACGAGGATATCAAGCTCGGTCTTCCCACGCGCGATAAATATATTGAAAACTACAAGAAGAACATTATCGCTTGCGGAAAAGCAGGCGTAAAATGTATTTGCTATAACTTCATGCCCGTGGTTGACTGGCTCAGAACCAACCTCGGCTACGCGCACAAGAACGGCGCGGTGTCGCTTGCCTTCTCTGAAGAAGAGCTTATGGCGCTTGATCCCAAGAATTTGCGTCTTCCCGGTTGGGACGAAAGCTATTCGCCCGACGAGCTTAAAAGCCTTCTTAAGCAGTACGAGGGTATGACGCACGAGAAACTTTTTGAAAATCTCGTGTACTTCCTCAACGCGATTATGCCTGCTTGCGACGAGGCGGACGTGAATATGGCTATTCATCCCGACGATCCTCCCTTCGACGTGTTTGGACTTCCCCGCATTATTTCTCGCGCGGAAGATTACGACAGAATGTTCAGCGCCGTTCCCAACAAGCATAACGGCATTACCTTCTGTACGGGTAGCTTGGGCGCGGGCAAATTCAACGACCTCGTTGAAATGGCTGGAAAGTACGCTGATAGAATTTACTTTGCTCATCTTCGTCAACTTTGCTTTACCTCCGATACTGATTTCTACGAGAACGGTCACCTTACCGAAATGGGCAACGTGGATATGTACGGTATTGTAAAAGAGCTGGTTAAGAACGGATTTGACGGGTACGTACGCCCCGATCACGGACGCAACGTGTGGGGGGAGACGGGCAAGCCCGGTTACGGATTGTTCGATAGAGCAATGGGCGCTTGCTATTTGAGCGGACTTTTTGAGGCAGTCGAAAAAGACTTAAAATAAGGAGAAAATTATGAAATTACCTTTTAGCGTAGATTTAAAAGATAAAGTGGCGGTAGTAACGGGCGCAGGTGGCGTGCTTATGAGTGAGTTTGCAAAAGCGCTTTGCGCGTGCGGAGCAAAGGTTGCGCTCCTTGATATCAACGGCGACGCAGTTGAAGCCGTTGCAAAGGAAATGGGCGAAAACGCTTTGGCAGTTAAGTGCAACTGCTTGGATAAGGCTGATATTCAGAACGCGAAAAAGACGGTCAACGAAAAATTTGGCGCAGTAAACTTCCTTATCAACGGCGCAGGCGGAAATAATCCGCGCGCGACCTGTGATAACGAGTATATGACGCCCGACCTCGAAGGAGCAAAAGATTTCTTCGCTTTAGAAGAGAGTGGACTTAAATTCGTGTTTGACCTCAACATTACTTCCGCGTTCTTGGTAACCCAAGTGTTCGCGGTAGATATGATTAAGACGGGTGGAAATATCATCAACATTTCCTCGATGAACGCTTTCCGTCCTCTTACGAAAATTCCTGCGTACTCCGCAGCGAAAGCAGGTATCAGCAACTTTACCGAATGGCTCGCAGTTCACTTCGCGCCCTGCAATATCAGATGTAACGCAATCGCTCCCGGCTTTTTCGTAACCAACCAAAACCGTGGACTTCTGTTCACCGCAGACGGTCAGCCTACGGTAAGAACGGGCAAGATTTTGGCAGCAACTCCCCAAAAGCGTTTTGGCGACGTAAGTGACCTTATCGGAACTCTTTTGTGGCTCGCGAGTGACGAGGCGAGTGGCTTCGTAACCGGCGTAGTTATCCCCGTTGACGGTGGCTTTAACGCGTACAGCGGCGTGTAAAAAGACCAAAACAAACGATTGAACATATATTCAATTGTTTGTTAATGCAGAAAAACGCCCAAAAAAACGCATAAAACAGGGTAAAAATGCCCTGATTTAACTAAAAAACAAAAAAGTCTTTGCGAAATAGAGCAAGGACTTTTTTTACAATACTTTTACATATATTCTTTCGTTTTCTATTTTAATTCATTGCAAAATTTGACGAAATATGTTATAATAAAGCAAAGGTGAAGACATGGCAAAAGAGAAGAAAGTGGATAATCAATCGAAAAAGAAACCGCGTTTTTATAGATTTATAATTTTTTGGATAAAGCTGTTTTACAGAAAGCGCGAGCATTTAGGACAGGAAAATATGCCCGAGGAGGCGTCCATTTACGTAACCAACCACGCGCAGTATCACATGCCGTTTTCAACGGAGTTTTACTTCCCGACTAAGAAGTATATCTGGTGCATAGGCGAGATGATGAAGGCAAAGGAAGTGCCTGCTTATACCTATAAGGACTTTTGGTCGCACAAGCCCAAATGGACGAAGTGGTTTTTCAAAATGCTTTCGCACCTTATCGCGCACCCGGCAGCCTATTTAATGTCAAACGCCGACACTATAGCGGTGTATAAGGACACGCGAATGCTTGGTACTTACCGCGAGACGATGCGCGTGCTTGACGAGGGCTACAACGTCGTGCTTGCCCCTGAAAAGCCCGAGCCGTTTAACGACGTCGTCAACGAATTTCAGGACAAGTTTATTGACGTAGCGCGACTTTATTACGCCAAGTATAAAAAGTGCGTTTCCTTCGTGCCCGTCTATAACGCAGGTAAGCTCAAAAAGGTCGTTATGGGAAATCCCATAAAATACGATCCTAAAATGAATATTGACGAGCAACGCAAAGTTATCTGCGATTACTTAAAAGAGCAAATAACCGCTATGGCAAAAGAACTGCCCGTCCATTACGTAGTCCCCTACGACAATATCCCCAAAAAACTGTATAAGAAAAACAAGTAAAACAAAAACGACAGGGTACGTACCTTGTCGTTTTAATCGTTTTAGATGTTTTTTAAGATAAATTGCGCGTATGCTTTTGCTACGTTTATGCCAGTCACGCGTTCAAAAGAGGAGAAGAAAGCGTTGGAGTTTACTTCGCATACGAGTGGTCCGTCGCTCGTTAATAAAAAGTCAATTCCGCAGTATTTTAAATCAAGCACTCTTGCAATTTTTAGGGCAAGATCGCTCGTGTTTTGATCGAGAGAAAACACGCTACCACTTCCGCCTGCGCCGATATTCGAGCGGAAATCGTCTTTACCTTGACGGAGCATTGCGCCAAGTACTTTGTCACCCACCACGATAACGCGCACGTCGCGACCTGCGCTTTCGCTGATAAACTGCTGAAACAGGTGAGGTACGCATTTAAGCTTTTCAGCAATCTCGTTCAGCTCCTCGCGGTCTTTCGCTAAATAAACACCCTTGCCCAGCGAGCCGTACGACTCCTTTACTATCACGGGATAGCCCAAAACCTTTTCCACTTCGTCAAGCGCGCTTTGCTTTAAGGGGAGAGATTTGTCGTAGCACAGTAGCCCGGGTAAGGTTTTTACGAGTGGGATACCGTGACCAGCCAAGGCAAGATAAGTAGTCATCTTGTCGTCGCAAGTTTCAATCGCGTCATAGCTATTAAAAACGCGCATTTTGCTTTTTTGGAGCGCGTGCAAAACGTATTTATCCTTGTCAAGATAAATACAAAAATCGTATCCACTCAGCTTATTTTGGATATCGTTATTTTGTACGCTGACGGGGAAGAAATCGTTTTTGAGGATATCCACCGTCACGCCTAATTTGGAAAATTCTTCCTTAAGTCTAAAGGGCTGATAATCCGCTTCAGGGAATGAAGAATATGCATTTGTTAAAATTACGCCTTTCATAAGTAATATTTTACTCTTTGAGCGACAAAAAGTCAACTTATACAGTTTACATAATTGATAAAAAATGATATAATGAAAAGAAGCATAACGAAAGGAAAGAAGATGAACTATTTATTTTTTGATATAGAATGTTGCGACGGCACGCATATGTGTAGCTTTGGTTACGCTTTGTGCGACGAAAAATTCAATATAATCAAGTCCGATGATATACTAATAAATCCCGAGGCGGAATATTTTCGTGGCATGCGTAAGCACGCAGGTTTCTCGCTTGCTTACACCGAAGCGCAAATGAAGAAAGCGCCCGCATTTCCACAGCGCTACGAATTTATTAAAAACCTTTTGACCGCGCCCGACCAGATCAATATCGGACACGCCGTATATAACGACGCAGGATTTATAAAAACCGCTTGTGACCGATATGCGCTTGCTTGCCCCGAGTTCGAGTTTTGCGATACGCAATCTATGTTCAAGGCTTTTGCAAAAGAAAACGCTATCGAGCAAAATCCTAACGAGGACGTAGGACTTGACACGATGACCACGCTACTTGATTTACAGGTTTATTCCGAGGATATTCACCGTAGCGACGCAGACGCAGTAGAAACTATGCACGCGTTTAGCGAAATGGTAAAGCGTAGTGGAAAGAGCGTGACGGACTTTATCAAATCTTGTGGATACTGCACGGGAGGACTGAGAAAAGGCGTCGTCACGGTGGACAAGCCTGCCCGAATGATTGCCGACGAAAACTTTGGCCACGGCGAAATGAGCGGTAAAAACCGCGGACTTCTTAAACGCTTTTTGGAGCGTATCAGCGTTATTCCCGTAGATAACGCGCTAAAGGGCAAAAAGGTGGTAATCAGTTACCTTTACGAAAACGGTCATTTTCCCAACCTGTTAAAGCTTATCGAAAGAATATTGAGCCACGGCGGAATTTACTGCAAAGAGGGTAAAGACGCCGATATCTTTATGACCTATTACAAAAAAAGAAAGGAGTGTTTGCGCGAAAAAGAGGCAAGAGAGTACGCAGAGAAGGGCAAAAAAATTCAGTTCGTTACGCTTGAAGAACTTATTAAAAAGTTAGGGTTTGAAAGCGTAGAACAACTTGAAAGCGCGCCTATCCCTGCGGTAAATCTCAACGCCCCTGCTGTTCGCAGACTTCCCAAAGAGAATAAAACCACGGGCTACCGTGATAAGAAAGATAGCGTAAACGCGTTCGCAAACGCCTACGCAAAAGCGCTTAAAAAATAGGAGAAAATTATGAATAAAACTGTATTTAACGGACTTAAACGTTCGTATACCGCTTACCACGCAGTTGAATACGCAAAAAAATACCTTATGGCGAACGGCTTTACGCCCCTTCACGAGGAGCAGGACTGGACGGTTGAGCGTGGCGGAAAGTATTTCGTTGAGCGTGGCGGTAGCACTATTATCGCGTTCAGCGTTGGCGAGCTTAACGAGTACGACTATAAAATCGTAACTTCGCATCTCGATTCGCCCGCGCTTAAGCTCAAAGCAAATCCCGTTATGGACAGCGCGGGAGTTAAAAAACTCAACGTGGAAACTTACGGCGGTGGAATTTGGTCGACCTTTACGGACGTACCCCTCAAAATTGCAGGCAGAATCGTGGTAAAGCGCGACGACAGAGTGGAACGCGTGGTTTACACGGACGACCACAACGTCGTTATTCCCAACGTCGCAATCCATATGAACCGCAAAATCAACGACGGTTTCGTTTATAACGCGCAGACCGATCTTTGCCCCTTGTTCTCTATGAGCGCAGGCAACGAGTTTTTCAAAAATATTGATGGCGAAGAAGTGCTTGGCTACGACCTCTACGTAGTGCACGACGCCGTACCTTTCTTTGCCGGCACGAACGACGAATTTATTTGTTCGCCCCGTCTTGACAACCTCGTGTGCGCGTTCGCCTCGCTCGACGCGATTGTAAATTCCACGACGGACGGAATCAACGTTGCGTTTTTAGCGGATAGCGAAGAAATAGGTAGCCGTACGCCCGAGGGCGCGGACTCCGACTTTTTGCAAAAGACGGTTAAGCGTATCAATAAATCGCTTGGGTACGACTGCGTAGCGCTTGATAAGGCGCTCGCCCGTTCGTTCTTGGTGTCCGCTGACAACGCGCACGCCGTTCATCCCAACCACCCCGAGCTTTCCGATCCCACTAACAAGGTGCTTATGGGCGGAGGAGTGGTAATCAAGTACCACGCAAACCGTAATTATACGACCGACGCGCTCTCGTCCGCGCTCTTTAAGCAAATCGCAAAGGACGCTGACGTTAAAACGCAGGATTTTTATATGAGATCCGACCTTCGTTGCGGATCGACCTTGGGCGCAATTTCCTCCTCGCATCTTTCCGTTCGTAGCGTGGATATCGGCGCTCCGCAGCTTGCTATGCACTCCGCCGTAGAAACGATGTGCGTTAGCGACGTGAACGAAATGGTTAAGGCGTTGATTGCTTTCTATAACGCAACCTATACCTTCCGTAACGGCGGTTACGACTTGTAATATGAAAAAAGCCTTACCCGTAATTTTATCGGTAACATTTGGCACGGCGGTTTTGCTGTTCATAATTACCTTCTCAATCGGACTTCCTATCTACTGCAGGTTCTTTTACTATATGCAGATCGAGCCTCTTGGAATTCCCGAAACGACGGGGTACGAGTATAGCCAAATAAAGTTTGCTTACGATCAAGTGCTTGACTTTTTGACGCTCCCGAATCGCGAGTTTGGAACGGGCGTATTCAAGTATTCGCAAAGCGGAATGGAGCACTTCGTTGACTGTAAAGTCTTGTTTGACCTCAACGTAACCGTGCTTATTATCTCTACCGTGATAATCGCTACTATCCTCATTTTGCAAAAGTGCAAAGTGGTAACGCTTGCACGTCCTTTTGGGCTTTCGCCTGCGTTTATTTCCGCAGTTTCTATTTTCGTAATAGGCGCGATTTTGGGGCTGGTGATAGCGATTGACTTTGACAGCGCGTTTACCACCTTCCATCATTTGTTCTTCCCGGGCAAAGATAACTGGACTTTTAATCCGCATTACGACGAAATAATTTTGGCTTTGCCACAAGAATTTTTCCTAAGCTGTGCGGTGCTGATAGGCGCGAGCATAATTCTCATTTCAGTAGGAATTATCGTGTATCAGTTGGTTAATAAAAAACTTAAAAACAAACGATAAAATAAAAAACGGAGCATAACGTTATGCTCCGTTTTCGTTTTATTGTAATAAAAATTAGGGATGAATTTCCTTTTTGCCACGCGCGCTGATTTTTCCTTCGGGGTTGATTTCGCCTGCTTTTTGAAGTGCAATCTTCGTAAAGAACGGACCAACGAGTTCGTAGATAAGCACGGAGAAAAGCGTGATGTTAGCAACGATTGCTCCCGCAGGACCTAACGCGTACGCCTTTAATGCCATACCAAGCGCTACGCCTGCTTGGGGCAAAAGCGTGATACCAAGGTATTTCTTTACGGTAGGCGGACTATGCATAAGCGACGCGCTTACGCCTGCGCCGATGTATTTTCCGAGCGAACGGAAAAGGATGTAAATAACGCCTACGAGCACGATAAGACCATCCGCAAAGATCGCGAGGTCAAGCTCTGCGCCACTAATAACGAAGAAGAGAATAAACAGGGGCGCAGTCCAGCGGTCCAGTCTGTCCATAAGCTCTTCGGAAAAATCGCAGATATTACAGAACATAGTGCCCAGCATCATACAGGTCAGAAGGGGCGAAAATGCGATATGTATTCCGCCGATATTGAAGGTGAGCGAGGAGAGTGCTACGGTAAAAAGCACGAACGCTACCGACATAGACAGTCTTTTGGAGCGCGAATGGAAAAACTTTTCAAATAGCGTGATAAGTAAGCCCATAATTGCGCCAAGCACGAGTGAAAGAAAAACCTCGAGTAGTGGCTCAACGATAATGGAAAGCACGTCCACTTGACCTGCAAGTAGCGCCTTTGCGATTCCGAACGAGATCGCGAAAAGAACTAAACCTACTGCGTCGTCGATTGCAACGACGGGAAGAAGGGTGTCTGTCACAGGGCCTTTTGCCTTGTACTGGCGCACTACCATAAGCGTAGCCGCAGGCGCGGTAGCAGATGCGATTGCGCCCAAAACGATAGCAGCCGGCAGGGGCAACACGTCAGGCATAATAAAGTGCGTTACGATAAGCGCGGCGTCCACGAAAAGAGTGGCTACGACCGCCTGAAAAATTCCAATAACCGTAGCTTGCTTGCCAATTTTCTTGATTTGCGCCAAACGGAATTCGTTGCCGATAGAAAAGGCGATAAAGCCAAGCGCCACGTCCGAAATGATGGAATAAGTTTCAATTTCTTCCATGCTCGTAAATCCAAGACCGTGAACGCCAAACGCGCCCAAGCAGAACGGGCCAATCAAAATACCTGCAACAAGGTATGCCGTAACGGCAGGGAGCTGAGCAAGTTTAGCAAGTCGTGATAGCATAAGTCCCACGAAAAGGGCTATTGCCAAACTTAACAAAATGTGCATTGTTTTTTACCTCAATCGTTTTAAAAATTTAAACCTTAACAATTCTAATACTTTAAATTCTTTTTGTCAACATACTGAGCGTAAAAAATCAAGAAAATTTACAATATTTCTCTTTTAAATTACTATAATCGCCCTCGTAGCGAATAGAGTTACCGCTCGCGCTTTCACCCACGGCGCTAAAGCCTAAATGAAGAAGAATATTTCGCGACTTTTCGTTGCGCTTATTCGCGTACGCCACCGCCGTCGTAACGCTATCGGGAAGAGTAGGTAGTAGAAAAGCAAAAACTTTCCTAAATACGCCACTTCCTTGCTCGTCTTTTATAATCTGCATTTCGTCCATACAGAAAAATTCGTTCTCAACGCGGTACTGAAAATAGCCTATAATTTTTTCGCCACGATAAAATAAAACGTAGCGCGTATTTCCGCTTTCAATATTTTTGATAACGCTTTCTTTCCACAGTAAATAATCGCTTTCTTTGTCGTTATCACTGGGGATGATTGCAGTCATATTTTCATACGTTATTTCAAAAACGGCGGGTAACGTACCCGTTAGTTTTTGCTTATCAGCTATTTCAAACGTGTAATTTTGCGTTCGTTTATCGCGTGCGTCGTTAACTCCTGAAAGTATTACGGCAATAAAAATTAGTCCAGCGCCCAGCCCAAGCGACAACGAAAATTTATCTTGCCCGAGCGCTACTGAAAGCACGCTCGTAATTACGGCGGACAGAGGCATAGTAACTGCGACGATAGTGGAGTTAACGTGCTTTAACGCGTTCGTTCGCAATACCCAACAAAGCGTGTTCGTTATCAGTACTACGCCTATGCTCATTAAAATCAAATGCCACTCAAAAGTAAATTTCATTCGTTCAAGCGGTGCACCGTTTACGGTAATGAAGTTAAGTGCGAGCGCCGTTATTAGCGAGATGATAGCACCCACCGTAAGCTGAACGAGTATGTAAAGACCGGGGCGGAATTTCTTCGCCTTTGCGCCCGTCACGGCAATGTTTACGCCGTACAGCGCGCCTGCAATCGCGCACAAAATATCGCCAGATTTGATAGCAAAACCGCTGAAAAGATTGCATAGCACCGCGCATCCGACTAAACAGGCTACGCACGCGATAACCGTCATAATCGTGGGGCGCTTTTTGTAAATAACGAACGCCAAAACGGGCACGACCACCACGGATAAGTTTTCCAAAAACGCGTAGTTAGAAGGCGTCGTGTACTGAAATCCTATCTTTTGCAATATGTTCGCAAGCCCCAGCACGAATCCCGTAAGCTCTGCCGTTTTTAGTAAGTCTTTATTTATGAATTTAAGTTTTTTCGCGTTGATTATAAGTAGCGAAAGTACGGCTACGGCTTGACTGAAAGCCGTGTGAATGGACGCCGAGTTGTACTGATACATGTATTTCGTAAACAGCGGACTTAATCCCCACGCGATCACAACGAAAAACAGCGATACGTAATGTTTAGTAAGCGAATTGTTCTTGTTCGTAGCCATTTCTTTCTCCATTTTCTATATTAATAAGATTATAGTCCGCCCGATTGCAAATGTCAACTATAATTACGGTGTGACTTGCTACCGCCTTATTTAAATAACGCACAACGAAAACGCTTATTTTACTCCTAACTGCTAACGTATGGTATGCGCCCTCTGTCGAGGAAGCTGGCGCCGTAGGCGACTGAGGGAGAGTAGTATACAGTCTATGTAGGGGCGACTATTAGTCGCCCGTTATTACCATTATACCAAGTGCAAAGAACAAAAGCTTGGTTGTCATCTTGAGCGGAGTGAGCGTAGTGAACGCAGTCGAAACCCGAAGGGCAAACGGCGACGCCGTTTGGATCTAACGGGCTTATAGGCATAATCGGTGTTTAATAAACCGATTGCGTTTATTTGCCGTTTAGATTCTTCGCTCCGCTCAAGAATGACAACGCGCGTTGCTCCTTGCAATGACACATAAAGTTTGTTTTGTAATATGACTAAATAGTACGGACGTTTTGTAGGGGCGATTCACGAATCGCCCGCTTACCGTGTGGTCAAATGTGTTAGCGTAGGTCTACAACCCGTACACTTTATTCCAAGCCTACGAAACAGTCGTTGGTGGCTCTCCCTCCGTCACGCTGACGCGTGCCACCTCCCTCGACAGATGGAGGCAACCACGTCACCTGCTTTACGATAACCCGTAGGGCAGGGGCTTGCTCCTGCCGTCGTCTATGCTATCGCTAACTTTGGCTATTTTTGTAGGGGCGATTCACGAATCGCCCGTTTACCGTGTGGTCAAAGGCGTTGACATAGGTCTTATGTCCGTACACACGATTTCAAGCCCACGAAACAGGCTTTGCCTGCTACGAAACCGTCGTTGACGGTCACTTCGCTGTGAATGACATCAGGGGGGGTATAAGCCGTACAGTTTTACCGTAGGGCAGGGGCTTGCTCCTGCCGTCGTCTATGCTATCGCTAACTTTGGCTATTTTAGTAGGGGCGATTCACGAATCGCCCGATTACCGTGTGGTCAAATGCGTTGACATAGGTCT
>JAGAPD010000032.1 GCA_017623435.1 Clostridia bacterium | reverse complement strand
TTTTTTAAGAAGAAAAAAAGTGGCGGTTGCCACGGCGACTGTACGAAATGCTCGTGCTGTCACCACAGCGACCACCAACCAAAATAACCTGTTAAATAATTATCCACAAAATAATTATTCTTCCTTTTAAGAGGCTGTGTCATAACACTTAACTGATTACTAATCAGTCGTATATCGTGGCATTGCCATCAAAAAACCCTTGGACATAACGCCAAGGGTTTTTTCTTCGTTCGTTTTTAAACAGTTTTATTCCGTTTGCTCTCTTTTGCTGTTCCACCGCACTCTCGTATCGTTACCGTTCCATCTACTGCTCCAACCCTTGGGCTTACTATCCACTTCACAATAAATAACCAAATCGTTTGCCGATAAAAAAGCACATTCCTCCATAGTCGTTACCGACGCAGGGATAAACACGCTATTCACGCTATTTATCCACGCAAAAGCATACTTTTCTATCGTCGTTACGGTATCTGGAAGTTCAATGCTCGTAAGTTTTCCACAACGATTAAACGCGAAGTCTTTTACACAGATAAGCGACGAAGGGAGCTTTACGCTGGTTAAACTTTCGCATTCTCCAAAAGTATCTGATTCAATTTTCTTCACTCCGTCGGGAATAACTATGCTACTCAAACTTTTACACAAAGTAAACGCGCTACACCCTATGCTCGTTAAGGTATCGGGAAGAGTAACGCTAATTAAGTTTTCACAGTTATAAAAGGCGTAGTCACTAATAGCAGTTACGCTATCGGGAATAATAATGCTTGTTAGGTTTTTGTTATAATAGAACGCTCCAGTATCAATAGTAGTTAACGTTTCTGGCAAGGTAACGGGAGTTTTCGTCTTGGATGCGTACCTAATCAATCTCGTATTGTCTTTCGTGTATAAGTTGCCGTCGATTGCGTGAAATTTCTCGTTGTCAACAGATACGGTTATATCTGACAACTCTTTCGTCATACTGAACGCATCTTTTCCAACTCTCGTTACAGACGAGGGAATAGTTATGCTTTTTAATTTATTACAGTGCGCAAACGCCATTTGCCCTATACTCGTTACTCCGTCGGGAATAATAATATTCTCGATTGCGGACGACGAAAAAGTGCTGTCTTCAATTTTCGTTATTTGCGCTTGCATATCCACGTTTTTTAATTTATTACAGTACGCAAACGCCGTTTGCCCTATACTCGTTACGGATGACGGAATAGTAATGCTCGTTAAACTTGTACATCCACGAAACGCGTTCATACCGATACTCGTTACTCCGTCGGGAATATTCACGGTGGTAAGACTTTCGCATTGAGTTAACAAAAAATTTTCAATTTTGTTCAATCCGGAAGGCAAGCGTATTTGAGTTAAACTCTCGCACCCGTAAAACGCACCGCTGTCTATGCTCGTTACACTTTCGGGAATATTTATGGTAGCAAGATTTTTGCACCTGTCAAACGCATCGTAGCCAATTTTCGTTATACAATCAGGTATATTTACCGTTTTTAGACTTTCACTGTACGCAAACGCATAATCACCGATAGCAGTTACGGGTAATTCCATATACGACAACGGTATAGTGACTGTAACTATTTTGCCTATATAACCCGAAACGAAATATTCGTCTTTATCGTCAAACAACTCAAAAGTTAGTCGTGGCCAAATGACGACTTTTCCTTCTTCGTAATGCCAAAAATAACCTTCGTGTCCGCGCTCCGTTTCGCTATATAAATACACTTGCTTTTCTTTCGCCCAACCCTCTTCCCAACCACTCGGTTGACTCTCCGTTTCGCAATAAAACTCTACCTTGGGGTAATTAGAAAAAGCACTTATGCTGATGCTTGTCACCGACGAGGGAATTACTACGCTACGCAAGTATTCGTTATCCGTAAAAGATTTTTGAGCAATCGCCGTTACCGTCGAGGGAATCACAAAATGATAACGCTTATTTTGAGGCGCGTATTTTAATAAGGTCGTTCCGTCTTTCGTGTATAAAACGTCATCCTCACTTTTGAAATGGTCGTTATTTGAATCCACCGTTATAATCTTTAACTGACCGCACCCTAAAAATATTTCGTAGCCGATAAATGAAACGCTATGCGGAATAACGATTTTTTCCAGTTCAATGCAATACTTAAACGCGTAATCGCTGATCGTCGTTACGGACGAGGGAATAGTTATGCTTTTGATTCTATTGCAAAAAGCAAAAGCCTCTTTATCAATTTCTCGCACGGGTTTACCTTCGTAAACGTCCGCTATGTTTACCGTCGCAGACACGCCTTCGTATCCAACGACTTTTGCATACTCTCCCGTTATTTCGTACTTAACGCCGGGCGTCGCCGTGGGAACGGGATCTTGACACGCCGATAATATGCTCGCACAAAGCAAGCACATAAATAGCGCAATAACGATAAAAAATTTGTTTTTTGCCATTTGCCTATCCCCCTCGATTAATTTTTCATAGCACAACTGCTGATTTTATTATACTATATGTTCTCTCATTTGTCAACACCCGAAGGGTGTTTCGTAGTCTTTGACGGCTAATCAACCTACGGTTGTTGCACAAAAGGACACTTTTTTGGGCAAAAAATAATCATTATGTAAATAGGTATTGCCATTTTCGCGCGCGCGTAGTATAATTAAGGCACGAATTAAAAATATACGGTACGCGCAAGCGTACGAAACAAAAACGGAGGAAAAACAATGATTAGACCTAAACTCGACCCAAATTTCTATCCTATGATTAAAGCGATAGAAGATTTTGAAGCAAAGGTAGCGAGCGAAAAGCCCGAAAACAGAGCGAAGATTACCATCGTAGTAGACCGCAACGGCGGATACAACTACGTATACGCTTACGAAGGCTTCCGCGACGGCGTAAACGACGCGCTTAACTACCGTATGGCAGAGCGTATCGCAAAGACTATTTTGTGGGTATGCGGTGGTTACAAGATCAGCATTGCAGGTAGCAAATATATTTACGAAAACCTCAAAGCAGCTTACGCTAAAGAAGGCGCTCGTGCATTCGACGAGGACTTTATGAGTGGCGTATACGAAAAGCCCTTTGAAGTAGTCTGGCTTGAAGAGAACGAAATCCCCGAGCAGAAAAACGCGTCCGTAAAGGTAGGCGGTTTCTTGAAGGGCTGCAGAATCGGTTTCGACGCAGGCGGAAGTGACAGAAAGGTAAGCGCGGTAATCGACGGTGAAGTCGTATACAGCGAAGAAGTCGTATGGAATCCCAAGACGACCTCCGATCCCACCTACCACTACAACGAAATCCTTACCGCTATGAAAACTGCCGCAAGCAAGATGCCCAGAGTTGACTGCATCGGCGTTTCGAGCGCAGGCGTTTACGTAGATAACAAGATTATGGTTGCCTCCCTTTTCATCAAGGTTGACAAGACTAAGTACGGCGACTACGTAAAGAATATGTATATCAACATTGCAAAGGAAATGGGGGACAAGCCCATCGAGGTTGCTAACGACGGCGACGTAACCGCGCTTGCAGGCAGTATCGACCTTAACGACAACCAAGTGCTTGGTATTGCTATGGGTACGAGCGAGGCAGTAGGTTACATCAACGCAAACGGCGGTATCAACGGCTGGCTCAGCGAGCTTGCGTTTGCTCCCGTTGACTTTGCTGAAGGCGCTATGCAAGACGAGTGGTCTGGCGACTACGGCGTAGGCTGTAAGTACTTCTCGCAAGACGCAGTTATCAAGCTTGCCGAGGCAGGCGGATATAAGTTCGAAGAAGGTCTTACCCCTGCTCAAAAGCTTAAGGTTATCCAAGGTCTTATGGAAAAGGACGACGAGCTTGCTACGCAGATTTACGAGGATATCGGCGTATACCTTGCGTACACTCTTCCCTTCTACGCAAAGTTCTACGATATGAAGCACGTTCTTCTTCTCGGCCGCGTTATGGGTGGTAAGGGCGGTAACATCGTTCTCGATACTTGCCGTAAAGTTCTTGACAGCGAATATCCCCAGTTCAAGAACCTCGACATTTCCCTTCCCGACGAAAGCAGCCGTCGCGTAGGTCAGTCCATTGCAGCAGCATCCCTTCCTGCTGACGTAGAATAAATTTTTTAACGAAGTTAAAACAACAAGGAGTTTACTATGAAAGTTATTATTGCGAAAGACTATGAAGAAATGAGCGCAAAGGCGTTCGAAATTATGGCAGGCGTAGTTAAGTCCAACCCCGAGGCTGTTCTTGGTCTTGCAACCGGCTCTACTCCTATTGGTCTATATAAAAATATGATTGCCGACCACAAGGAAAACGGCACGTCGTACAAGGCGATTAAGACCGTAAACCTCGACGAATACGAAGGTCTTGATTACTCGTCCGACCAAAGCTACGTTTACTTTATGCGCGACAATCTTTTCGACCATATCGATATTGATTTGGCTAACACCAACATTGAAAACGGCAAGGCTTCCGACGCTGAAAAGGAATGCGAGCGTTACAACGCCCTTCTTGAAACGCTCCAACAAGATATCCAGATTCTTGGTATCGGCTCTAACGGACATATCGCGTTCAACGAGCCGGGCACGGCCTTTGGTAGCGTAACGCACGTAGTTCAGCTCGCTGAAAGCACCATTAAGGACAATTCGAGAATGTTCGCCAGCATTGACGAAGTTCCTAAGCGCGCATTTACGATGGGTCTTAAAAACATTATGAACGCGAAGAAGATCGTTATCCTCGCTAACGGCGCAAACAAAGCAAAAGCCGTTTACGGACTCGTTAAGGGCGAGGTAACCGAGCAAGTTCCTGCGTCCATTCTTCAGCTCCACCCCGATTGCACCGTTATCTGCGACGAGGCGGCTGCTGCTCTTATCAAATAAGGAGATAAAATTATGAAAGCATTTAAAAACGCAAAGGTTTATGTTGAGGGCGAAGGTTTAGTAAAAACCGACGTGTACTTCGACGAATACATTACCTCTATCGGCGCGAGCGACGCTGAAGCGGAAGTTATTACTCTTCCCGACGACGCGGTAGTTCTCCCCGGCTTTATCGACGAGCATATCCACGGCGCAGGCGGATGCGACGCTATGGACGGCACGGTTGAGGCTCTCGCGACTATTGCTGACACCGTTGCAAAAGAAGGTACGACTACTTTCCTTGCTACCACGATGACGCAAAGCCCCGAAAACATCACCAAGGCGCTCACCGCGGTTAAGGAGTATATCGAATCCGACCGTCTTGAAGGCGCGCGTATCTTGGGCGTACACCTCGAAGGCCCGTTCATTAACGCAGCTTTTAAGGGCGCACAGCCCGGCGAGTATATCGCTACTCCCGACGCGGACGTTTTCTCCACTTACGACGAGGCAAGCGGACAAAACATTCATATCGTAACGCTTGCTCCCGAAATCGAGGGCTCGGACGATTTCATTACCTACCTTGACAGTATCGGCGTTATCGTTTCTATCGGTCACACGAAGGCAACCTCTGCTGACGTAAGACGCGCTATCAGAAACGGCGCAAGACACACCACTCATACCTATAACGCGCAATCCCCCCTTCATCACCGTGAAATCGGCGTAGTTGGTAGCGCAATGCTTTACGACGATCTTAGATCCGAAGTTATTGCCGACACCATCCACGTTTCCGTTCCCGCGCTCCAACTCCTTGCAAAGTGCAAGCCTGCTGATAAACTTATCCTTATCACCGACGCAATGCGCGCAAAAGGCTTGGGCGAGGGCGTGAGCGAGCTTGGCGGTCAGACGGTTATCGTTAAAAACGGCGAGGCTCGTCTTGAGGACGGCACTTTGGCTGGTAGCGTGCTTTTGATGAACCGCGCTATTCAGAACATGGTTGAAAAGGTGGGCGTGCCCTTCCTTACCGCCGTTGACTACGCAACCGCTAACCCCGCAAAGGCGCTGGGCATTTACGAGAGCGTTGGTAGCATCAGCGAAAACAAGACCGCTGACTTCACCGTGCTTAACTCCGCTTACGACGTAATCCTTACCGTTCGCGAAGGCAAAATCATCTATCAGGCCTAACTACCGAAGGTAGTTTCGTGGGCAGCCAAAGGCTGTTTCGTAGGCTTGGAATCGAGTGAACAACTTTAAGACCATACCGATTTTTTGACCTTTCGGTATGGTCTTTTTCTTTTGTTTGGGAAACGGGGTGTATAACTTTAAGACCTGCGCTGATAGGTTTGACCACGCGACTTGGTCGTCTTACTAATCAGGCTTTGCCTGTAAGCTTAAAATAATTTTTACAAACATAAGACCATACCGACTTTTTGACCTTTCGGTATGGTCTTTTTCTTTTGCAAATAACGGCGGGAGCAAGCCCCCACCCTACGAGGTTATAGTAAAAAGCAACCGTATAAACAGCCTCCCTCCGAGAGGGAGGGGGACCGCTTGCGGTGGAAGGAGCCTACCATGAACAAAGATGTTTTCGTGTAAATCATACGACTACGCGTTAACGGGCGGATACTATCCGCCCCTACAATACGACCAAATAATAACAGGCGATTCGTAAAAACCGCACCATACGTTATACGCCGTTTGTTCATTTTTTGCCTGCGGACTGTCGAGGTCGAACCCAACCAAAATTTTGATAACCCACGGTCGTTTTGTAGGGGCGACTATTAGTCGCCCGCTTTCCGCACGGTCAAACATCACGGCATAGGTCACAAACCATTACCGCTCGGTCATATCTCTCTGCGTAGGTCACAAACCCGTAAAGCCTTGCCCAAGCCTACGAAACAGGCTTTGCCTGCCTACTAAACACCCTTCGGGTGTTGACAAAATTAAAAAGATAGTGTATGATTATAATATAATTTTCTCTGGGGGAATATATGTTAAAATTTCTAAAAAACAATATATCCTCGCTTGTTTTATGTGGGGCAATAATCTTCGCGCTTTTATCAGCGCTTATATTGCCCGGTATAATAAGCGTAGACGGCGTCTATACTTCTACGGCAAGCGTTTTCAGCCTGATGCTGGGGTACGTGCATATCGTCACTACGAAATTACCTGCAGGTGAGCAAATTCCCGTGTATAGTGAAAAAACGGGCACGGGCGGTATGTCCACTTTTGGATTTATCTCGTTTATCTTGCTATGTGTCGCTATCGTACTTCTCGTCGTTTACTTTTGCACGAAAATCAAATACTTTGATCTAATAAGCGCATTTTTTACAATCATATCTGGTATTTTTATTTTCTTCCTGCTCGAAAGCGGTACGAATATTACGGAAAAATATTCACCCTCTTTCTTTTACACCTATTTTTATTACACTTTAAGTAGTGGCGCAATACTTTACGGAATATTTACTATCGTGGGCGGAACGTTTGCGATTCTGTATAAATTCAAAAGTTTTTTTGCGAAAATAAAATTGTCCTCTCTTATTCCACTTTTTGCCAGCGCGCTTGCAATCGTTGCCCTGTTTTTCCTGCCTGGATTAGTTAAAAACGAGTATGGGCATACAGATTATGCTCCATTATATACTTTTTCTGTCAATATGTTAGGCGTAATATTCGGAAACGCACATACTATTTTCGCAACTCGTCATCATTTTGATGGTAGAATAGTTGGCTTTAGCTACGAAAAGTTACAGGTTGATGGTGGTGCGTCGTACTTTGGACTACTTTCCTTTATTCTTCTCGTTGTAGGAATGGGTTTTATCGTCTTTTCGCTTTTTAGCAAAAAAACTAAATTCGAACTTGTCGGCTCAATTTGTATAGCCGTTTCAAGCTTGCTCATTTTCTCTATTTCGGCAGACGGCACTGCTATTCTTTCCGCTCCGTCGTTTCTATATGGCTCGTCAGAATATACTTTTTCTGCGTTTTACGGGAATTGTAGATTCGGGGAAGGCACGATCGTTTACGCAATCGCCACTATGCTCGCCAGCACTTTTGGTATTTTCAATAGTGCCATCAAACTGCAGGCAAAGCCTGTTTCGTAGGCTTGGAATTGAGTGAACAACTTTAAGACCATACCGACTTTTTGACCTTTCGGTATGGTCTTTTTCTTTTGCAAATAACGGCGGGAGCAAGCCCCCGCCCTACGGGGTTGAACAAAAGTTTACGTCGTATTTATAGCCTCCCTCCGAGAGGGAGGCTTTTATGTAACCCGTACGGTTTATCGTAGGGGCGACTATTAGTCGCCCGCTTTCTGCTCAGTCAAACCTATCGGCGTAGGTCACAAACCATTACCGCCTATTCCGTGCCTACAAGCAAAGCTTGATTAGTAAGACGACCATTACCGCTCGGTCAAACCTATCGGCGTAGGTCACAAACCCGTACACCCTATTCCGTGCCTACAAGCAAAGCTTGATTAGTAATACGACCATTACCGCACGGTCAAAAGATTACGCGTAGGTCTACAACCCGTACACCCTATTCCGTGCCTGCTAAATCAGGCTCTGCCTGTTGACAAAGGGCGCGAAAAATTATATAATATTGTTATCATTCTAAAATACGGCTTTTGCCACAAAGGGAAAATTATGGAACTGACGAAAATCTTTGGTAACAAAACGAACGCGACTTACTACTACGTAAAGCGCAACGGCGCGACTCCCTGTCCGCCCGACGGAGAGAAAGAAAGCGTAAACGCGCCCGTGTACTCAGCCACGACGGGCAATCTTTTTTTAGGAAAACCCGTGTCGTGGAAAGGCTACGTGCTGGTTAACGGCTGTGTGGATATTTGCGTTAGCCTGAACAATCAATATTTTATTGATCATATTACTCTGTCGCAGACCGATTATTCGCAGTTAGGCGGTGTGGAAATCTGGACGAGCACAAAGGGCGAAAACAAAAAAATAGGCAGTATCACTCCTGCTCAAAACGGAGTGATATCCGAGCGCGATTTAACTATTTCCGTGGGCGAGGACTGTGACAACCTTATAATTCGGCTTTGCTGCGCTTACAAAGATATCGGACTAAAATCCGTGGAAATTTACGGCGCGACGAATATGGAAAACGTCATCTACCCTATCCCCAAAAGTGTAAGCTTTGACGGTGGATTTTTGCCGTGGGAAAAGGTTTCGGTGGATTTTTCGCCCGTCGTCAGCGACGTTCTTTTCACTTACCTGTGCGACCTTTTCGAGCAAAATCACGGGGTACGTCCTATCGCGTTTAGTGGTGGCAGTCTAAAATTCGAGCTTTTGGAAAAGAACAACGACGGCTACGAAATCACCACTACTAACAGTGATTGCACCGTGACGGCTAACAGCAAGCGCGCGCTTTTTTACGCGGTTAGCACGCTAATTCAAACGGCTACGAACGAAGGACTTAAAACGGGCAAAATCGTGGACGAGCCGTTTATGGATTTGCGCGGATTCCACCTTGCTCTTCCGCACAAGCGCGAGCGCGGGTTCTTTGAAAAATTAGTTAAAGAAGTTCTCGTGCCTATGCGCTATAACGCAATCATTTTGCAAATTTCGGGCGCAATGCGTTACGACAACTACCCCGAAATCAACGAAAAATGGCTTGAGTCGTGCGAGCGCTTTGAAAAGGGCGAATGGCCCCAGCCGGCGCATTACGGCTTTATCAGTCGCGATATTTGGGAAAAGGACGAGGTAGCGTCGCTGTGCGAATATATCCGCTCGTTCGGCATTGAGATCATCCCCGAGGTGCAAAGCTTAAGCCACTCGCAATACATATCCACCGCCTACCCCTTCCTTGCTGAAATCGAGGACAAACAGACGGGAGAGACCAACCTTTACGAGGCGGACGAGCGCCCGGCGGAATTTTACTACCACAATCTTTGCCCCTCACATCCGCAGTATTACGACTATATTTTCGGCGTAGCGGACGAGGTTTTGTCCGTCGTCAAGCCAGAGCGTTATATCCACTTTGGTCACGACGAAGTCTATATATTAGGCAAGTGCAAAAAGTGTCGCGAAAAGGGTGCAACTGCCGTTTTCGTAGACGAGGTAACGCACCTTAATAACTACGCAAAGTCCAAAAACCTGACTATGATGATCTGGTCGGATATGCTCCAAAACGAACACTACTCCGTGCCCGACGCGCGCGGACTCGTGCCCAAAGATATTATTATGCTCGACTTCACCTGGTATTTCCACCCCGAAAGCGACATTGAGGACAGGCTTTTATCCGAGGGCTACGAGGTAGTAATGGGCAATATGTATTCAAGCCACTACACGCGTTACTGCGAGCGAGCAAGAAAAAAAGGTATGATAGGCGCGGAAGTTTCCACTTGGGTAGAGTGTAGCGAGCATTCATACGCGTACGAGGGCAAAATTTACGACCTCGTTTACTCCGCCGGTACTATGTGGAGCGAAAGTTATCAGCAAGAGTACCGCCGAGCTTACGCGAAAATCGTTAACCCTATCGTTTGGAATATAAGAAAGAAAATAGGCGGATTTGGCGAAAGCGATTTGGTTACTCGCACACTTCCCTCCGCGTCAATAAAAAACGTACCCTCTTCGCTTTTGTGGAAAATCCCTTACGAGAGCGCAATTACTCTTACGCCAAATAGCGAGCAAGTGGAAATTGCCGTGGGCGATTTCGTAAACTGCGCGTTTATCACGCATAGTACCGATCGCACCGCGCAAAGAATTATGTGGAAACCTGCCCTCACGGTAGGCGAATATACCTTCGTTTACGAGGACGGCACTACCGCAAGCGAGAGCGCTAACTACGGAGAAAATTTGTACTATTACTCGCATATTTACGGCCAGCCTATCCCCTCGTTCTTGTTTCGTCACGAGGGCTACACCGCCACCTACTATTCAAAGCCTATTTGCGGTAAGGACGACGACGGTGGCGACTATACTTTGCTAACCCTCCCCTTCGTCAACCCCTATCCTGATAAAAAGGTGCAAAAAATCGTGCTTGCGCATAGCAAAAAAACGGACGCAAACCTTATCGTTTACGACCTGAAAACTAACTAAAATAACGAAAACGGCGTACCACGTGGTATGCCGTTTCTTTTTTATTCTTCTGTGGCAAACAAATCAATAAGCGAATAAAGATTGTCGTCACTATATTCTATTTCAGACGAATACAGCCTTGCGCCCTCCTCGTCAGCGTTTTTTTCGCCCTCTTTTTCTAAAATATCGGCGACTGCGCTGATAAAATAGGTCGCGTGTACGCAAAAGGAAGTCCTTGCGCGCAAATCGCTTTCGTTTTCCGCATCTAAAATATGACGGAATATCATATACGAAAGCACGCGCGAATAGATTTTTTCGTCCCTTATTTTGCCGTTTGGTACGATTTTCGCGACTACGTCCGTCCAGCTTTCGTCCATTCGCTCAAGCGAGAGGTAAATTTCACGCCAGACTTCTGCGCTCACGCTTGCCGTTTTTTCGCCCACGCTTTTTAAGATTCGTTCGCACTTATCTTCAATCTTTCGTTCGCTACTCGCAATATCCAAAAGCTCGTTTCTCTTTTTAAGTAGCCACTCTTCCCACTCGCTATTTTTCTCGTTTACCGCGCCGTCGTCGTCAATTTCCACCAAAAAATTATCGTCGCTATTAAGCACGAGCGAGCAAGCCTCCTCACACGTCAGTCCTACGCCCACTTCGATTCTATCAGATAAAAAGTTGCGAAAACGCGGATGGTCAGCGCACACCTGCGAAAGGTAATCTTCGCCCAAAAGGGTGATAATATCACACAATCCGCTATCGTTTAGAAAGGGACATTTATCCTCGTTTAATGCAAAACAAAGCGCCCCGTCCCCCTCCGTTAGGCTTTTTTTGATGCGCTCGCCCATCTCTCCGCCTACGGAATTATACTTGCTTAGCGTAACGCCATCCACGTCGATTTCCCAGCCTGCGCAACAGGTATGCGCGCACTTGTCCGCACGGCATTTGAATCTATTATAGTAACGTGGTGCAAAAGTTTTCACGGCGACTCCTTCGTTTCTTTTTTTCTATTTTATAGCAAAACGAAAATATTGTCAATTCTTTGCCCAAAATTAAGCAATTTTTACCACTTTTTTGCAAAAAAGGCGCAAAAACCCTTTATATTGTTGACACTTTCGCTTTGTGGTGGTAAAATTATTGCAATCGGAAAAACTTTTCCGCAAGGAGCAATTATGCAGAAAAAAGATTTAGATTGGAAAAATATCGGCTTTGGCTACACTCAAACGGACTACCGCTACGTTTCTAATTACAAAAACGGCGCGTGGGACGAAGGTGGGCTTTCTACCGACGCAAATATCGTTTTGGGCGAATGCGCTTGCGTTTTGCAGTACGCCCAAACCTGTTTTGAGGGACTTAAAGCCTACTCCACCGCGGACGGCAAAATCGTTTGTTTCCGTCCTGACCTTAACGCAACCCGTATGGCGGACTCGTGCAGGCGTATGAAAATGCCCGTTTTCCCCGAGGAAAAGTTCGTTGAGGCGGTCGTTGAAACGGTAAAAGCGAACGCACAGTTCGTACCCCCTTACGGCACGGGCGCGTCCCTTTATATCCGCCCCTATATGTTTGGCGCGGACGCTATTTTGGGCGTAAAACCTGCTAACGAATTCCAGTTCCGCGTGTTCTGCTCGCCCGTAGGTCCTTACTTTAAGGGCGGAGTCAAGCCCCTTCACCTTCGCATAAGCGATTACGACCGCGCTGCTCCTCGTGGCACGGGACATATTAAGGCAGGTCTTAACTACGCGATGAGCTTGTACGCTATCGTGGACGCTCACGAAAAGGGCTACGACGAGAACGTTTATCTTGACTCGGCAACGCGCACTCATATTGAGGAAACTGGAGGCGCTAACATTATCTTCGTCACCAAAGAAGGCAATATCGTAACGCCCAAATCAGACACCATTCTCCCCTCCATCACCCGTCGTTCGCTCCTACAAGTTGCAACCGACTATCTTGGAATCAAGGCGGAAGAGCGTGAAATTTCCATCGACGAAATTTCCTCCTTTACCGAATGCGGTCTTTGCGGAACGGCGGCAGTTATCTCGCCCGTTGGCACTATCGACGACCACGGCAAAATCATTACCTTCAACGAGGGCAAAAACGAAATGGGCCCCGTCATCAAGCGCCTTTACGAAACCTTGCGCGCTATCCAGATGTGCGAAATCCCTGCTCCCAAGGGTTGGATTAAGGAAATTTTATAATCAAAAACGCAAAAACGGGGCATAACGTTATGCGCCGTTTTTAATTTCAGTCAACTTTTTTGCTCGTTTGATTAAAAACTCGGACAAAAACTGGGCAACTTTCGTTCATATCAATCAACCACGCGAAAAAGGGTTGACAACTACTAAAATCTATTATATAAATAAAGAAAGAAATCGTTTCTTTTAAGGAGAAATAATATGGCAATAGTTACTATTATCGGCTCGGGAATGATGGGCTCGGCGCTCGCCTTCCCCGCAAGAGAAAACGGCAACGAGGTACGCCTCGTGGGTACGCATCTTGACCGCGAGATTATCGAGGAATGCAAAAAGACCAACCGTCACCCCAAGTTCACGAAGGACTTTCCCGACGGCGTGAAATACTACCAAATCGAAGAGGTAGAAAGCGCAATCAAAGGCGCAGATATGATTATCGGTGGCGTGAGCAGTTTTGGCGTAGAATGGTTTGGTGAAAAAATCCTCCCTCTTATCCCCGAAAACGTTCCGCTCATTACCGTTACCAAGGGGCTTATGGACCAGGACGACGGCACGCTTATCACCTACCCCGATTACTGGCAGTCCGTGCTTGATAAAATGGGCAAAAAGCTTTCACTCAACGCTATCGGCGGACCTTGCACCAGCTACGAACTCGTAGCGCACGACCAGACGGAAGTTGCTTTTTGCGGAAAAGATCTTGAAACGCTTAAATTCTTAAAGTCCGTTATGGCGACTGACTACTACCATATCAGCCTGTCCACCGACGTGACGGGTATCGAAAGCGCTGTTGCGCTCAAAAACGGCTATGCTCTCGGCATTGCGCTCACTATCGGCGTAAACCAAAAGAATTTTGGACTTGATAGCGAACTTCACTTCAATTCGCAAGCCGCAGTTTTCGGTCAGGCAACCAAGGAGATGTATAAACTGCTTTGCTATCAGAACGCCGGCACTCTTAATAACCTCACGGTAGGCGCAGGCGATCTGTACGTTACCGTTTACGGTGGCAGAACGCGTCTCGTTGGCATACTTTTGGGCCGTGGCTACACTATCGACGAGGCAAAAGAAGAGCTTAAGGGCGTTACGCTCGAATCGTTAGTAGTGGCAGAACGCGTTGCGCGCGCAGTCATTAAGGCGTCCGCGCTGGGCAAGCTTAACCTTAGCGACTTCCCCCTTCTTATGCACGTCAACGATATTTTGATCAACAAAAAGCCCGTTGATATCCCGTGGGAAAAATTCACTTTTATCGAATAAAACAGCATTGTATATAAGCCGACGACATCTTATAAAGTCGTCGGTTTTTTTATGCTTTCTTTTAAAAAATTGCTTAATTTTATGTTAAACGGCGTTTTACTTTCTATCACTATGCTTTTCGCTTTTTTGCGCGAAATTGCGACCTTTTAAGACGGAAATTTTAGTGACGATATACCCCTTTTCGTTTGTCTTTTCCCTTTTTCGAGTTATAATGAAAACATAACTAATGTATGGAGGAACGCATTATGAAAACACGTATTTTACTTGCCGACGACGACGCGATTTTACTTCGCGAGATGAACGATTATTTTACTTCTTCGCCCGACTACGAGGTGGTAGGACGAGCCAGCACGGGCAAAGACGCGATTGCGCTTTTTAACTCGCTCCACCCCGACGCTATGATTTTGGATATGCTGATGCCCTACGGCGACGGACTGACGGTGCTAAACGGCATTGACAAAATTCCTGCAAAAATCATTGCTATCAGCGGAGTAAGCGAGGAACGCTACGCACAATCCGCGCTCTCGGGTGGCGCTGATTACTTCCTTTTAAAACCCTTTTTGATGACGGAACTTGACCAAAAGGTCAAAAATACGCGCCTACGTACCCCCGTTAAATCGTACAACGCCATAAAGCGCACGGGACTTGAACAGCGCATTACGGAAATTTTTATGACCGTAGGAATACCCGCGCATATAAAAGGTTACCAGTTTTTGCGCGAGGCTATCAAAATGGCTATCGACTCGCCCGAAATTATCAATAGCATCACGAAACGCCTGTATCCCGACGTCGCTCAACGCTTTGAAACTAGCCCCTCGAAGGTCGAGCGCGCTATTCGACACGCTATCGAGGTCGCCTGGAATAAGGGAAAAATCGAAAATATCAACTCTTTGTTCGGCGTGAAAGTGTATTCGAGCAACGAAAAACCCACCAACGGCGAGTTTATCGCCCTCGTAGCCGACAAAATGATGCTCGAAAATATCTAAGCCTATTCAACTCTCTCCACTCCTATTTATGAAAAACGACGGGTAACGTAGCCCGCCGTTTTTCTTTTTGCGTGATTTTACACTTTATTTATTATTATCTTCATTCGCTTGACTTCTCACCAAAAATGTGATATATTTATTTCACGCTAAACGCTACGTAGACAAGTGGCTTGCGAGTTAGCGGTCATTGTCAACCTAAAATTTAATACTTTATACGGAGGCTTATCGTCAATGCCGAGTAAAAATACTTGCTTGCAAGGGTGTTTTTGCGACGGTATTCACGAGCAAACGCATTTTGAAAAAATGCAAATGCGACAGCATCTTGTCGTAGACAAGTGGCTTGCAAGTTAGCGGTCATTTACCAACAAAAAAAAGTTAATAAATAGTACGGAGGCTTATCGAAGCGGTCATAACGAGGCGGTCTTGAAAACCGTTTGCCTGAGAGGGCACGGGGGTTCGAATCCCTCAGCCTCCGCCATAAAGCCCCGATTTTCGGGGCTTTTTTGATAAAGAAAGGAGCTTTATGAAAAGATCAGAATTTCCTGAAAAAGCGTATGAAGCATTTGTTAATCACGAACTTTTATCTAAAGGATATATGATTTATATGCCATCTCAACGAAAAGAAAAATCTGTAGGATATGATGCTTTATGGCATACATCATGTGGTAGAAAAATCAAGGCTATTGCTTTGCAATATAAAATTGTATCCGAATATGTTAAACCACCGATTTCTTTATCTGCTCCAGCGTTCAAGTTCGATTTGCACAAATCCGCAAAAGGTTATGTCCAACACAATATTATGGTTAAACGAAATACCACTATATGGTCAAAAATCTCTGCGGTATA
>JAGAPD010000031.1 GCA_017623435.1 Clostridia bacterium | reverse complement strand
CGAGTAGTCGCTGTCCGTAAATGACGTGCCGTCGCCTACCGCTTTGACGGTAATAGATTGACCGTTTTGGAGCTGAACGGAGGTGGACGTGGTACTCAATTCCGCTCCACCGTTGATTTTGTACGCGTAACGGCTCGCGTTAGTAACCGCTTGCCAGGACGCAACGCCTTCGCTGGAAATAGTGACCGTAGGCGTAGCTAATTTGGAGGGCTGAGGCTGGGGAGTATTTTGCGTGTAGGTCTGCGCGAGCGAGTAGTCGCTGTCCGTAAATGCCGTGCCGTCGCCTACTGCTTTGACGGCAATGGATTGACCGTTTTGGAGCTGAACGGAGGTGGACGTGGTACTCGATTCCGCTCCGCCGTTGATTTTGTACGCGTAACGGCTCGCGTTAGCAACGGCTTGCCAGGACGCAACGCCCTCGCTGGAAATAGTGACCGTAGGCGTAGCTAATTTGGACGGCTGAGGCTGAGGAGTGCTTTGCGTGAAAGTAACGCTGTTGCTCCAATCGCTGTTTGAGTAAGTCGTGCCGTTACCGATAGCGCGCACCTTAAGCGTTTGACCGTTTTCAAGCGTGCGACTTGTGATAGTGTTTTCAACGTAGGACAAGTTGCCGTTTAGACTGATTTCAAACTTGTCTGCGTTTGTGTCCGCATTCCAAGTGGCAGTATTTTCAGTTAAAGTAACTACGGGAGTAGATAATTTTTGAGGAGAGGCAGGCGAAGGAGCGCTATTGCAGGCAGTAATACTCATAACCCCAAATACGGCGATGCTTACCACGAGGAAAAAAGTTAACAACTTTTTCATAGAAACCTCCTGTTTGCGCAAAAGTAGCGCAAAAAATAAAAAATGCGCCAACCGAAGTTGACGCACAAAAAACGCAAACTCCGATTGTCGCTAAACTAACCAAAATCGAAATGAAAAAATGACTACATCCCAATTGGAGGAATCTGCGTTTTTAACAAATTCATATTGGGACGTAAAAAAAGGGTATAAAACCCCCAAAAAATTTTGCGAGTCATTTTTTCGATATTCAGTTAGTTTAGCATTATCATTATAACATCATTTTTCAAAAAAAGCAATATGTGAGCGTAAGTTTTCGTTAAAATTTATTATTATATAATAAAAAATCAGACTCTCCGTATGAAGAATCTGATTTTTTTGCGTTAAATTTAAATTTACTTTTTATAAATCGAGTTTTAAGTCGCCTTGACGGATCGCGCCAAGCTTACGCATAAGCTCGCTTATTCCCAAGCAAATAAGCGCGGGAAGAATAATTTGAATACCTACGATTTCCAAAAGAACGATCCACGCGTCTATGCCACCTGCGGTCATAGTAGTGAAGGTGTCGATGCAACCAACAAGTCCGCTCGTGCCCATGCCTGCGCCTACTTTCGTAGCGGTCATACCGAGTACTGCTGAGGAGATAGGACCGAGAATTGCGCTTGCGATAATGGGCGGTAACCACACGATAGGACGGCGAATAATGTTAGGCATTTGTAGCATACTCGTGCCAACGCCTTGCGCTACGATTCCGCTCCATTTATTTTCACGGAAACTCATCACCGCAAAGCCAACCATTTGACAACAGCATCCCGTAACGGCAGCGCCTGCCGCGATTCCGCTAAGTCCCAGCGAAACGCCGATAGCAGCGGAGGAGATGGGGAGCGTGAGCGCGATACCCATAAGCACGGCTACGAGTATACCCATAAGCACGGGCTGTTGTTGGGCAGAGGTATTGATAATCTCGCCGATAAACGCCATAAACGCGGAAATGGGCGGTCCTACCAAAAGTCCAACCGTCGCGCCCGAAAGAATTCCAACGAGCGGAGTAACGATAATGTCAACCTTCGTCTTTCCCGACACGAGCGAGCCTACTTCAAGCGCAACGAACGCCGCAACGAACGCGCCAAGCGGTTCGCCAACGCCCACGATAGTGGTGTTACCCTTTAAGATATTGCTCGCGAACGCGCCAATCATACCTGCAACGCCTGCCGAGATAGAAACCATAGGCGCTTTTTTGAGCTTATACGCCATACCTATTCCGATGCCTGCGCCCATCATTGCCTTTGCAAAAGTGCCCATAGCAACGATGAATTTTCCTATATCGCCCGGGATATAACCGCCGATAGTGGAGATGATAGTGCCGATAATCAGCGTCGCGAACAAGCCCATTGCCATACCCGATAATCCGTCGATAAAGATATAATTAAGGATATAAAGCACGGTCTTGCCAAACGGCTTTTTTTCGTTCTTTTTCTTTTCAATCTGCATTCCGAACGGATTTCCGTCCGTAGTGTTCGAAACCTCGTATTTTTCATTTTGAGGGGGGACGTCCCCCGTCGTTTCGATAATTTTATCTTCTTCGTTCATAATAAATACTTTCCTTTTAGGCTCATTTACAATCGCCTATATAATATAAATTTCTAATAATATGGGTTTTAAGGAAAGTAAATACGACGCGTACGTCGCTTACTGCTTTGCCAACCGATGCGTACACCGATTTCAGCAAAGGGGCGCATAAATGCACCCCTTGCCATTCGTATAATTAATTTTTGGATTACTTGTCAGCCATCTTCTTGTAGCCGGCAAGTCTTTCTTTTGCGGACTCTTCAGTCTTTGCGAAGAGCTCGTCTGCAAGAGCAGGCTGAGTCTTCTTAAGCGAAGCGTAACGCGTCTCGCCAAGAATGAATTCCTGATAGTTTCCAGTAGGATCTTTACTATCAAGCGTGAAGGGATTCTCGCCCTTTTCAGCCTTGGTGGGGTTGTATCTGTAAAGGTGCCAGTAACCGCAATCAACAGCTGCCTTTTCTTCAAGCTGAGATTTGGTCATGTTGATACCGTGGTTGATACAGGGAGCGTAGCAGATGATAATGGAAGGACCGTTATAAGCCTCTGCCTCGGTGATAGCGTTAAGGAACTGCTGAGGATCAGAGCCCATAGCGCATTGTGCAACGTAAACGTAACCGTAGGTTGCAGCAATCATACCAAGGTCCTTCTTCTTAACTCTCTTACCAGCAGCAGCGAACTTAGCAACTGCGCCGATGTTGGTGGACTTAGATGCCTGACCACCGGTGTTGGAGTAAACTTCGGTATCAAGAACGAGGATGTTTACGTCTTCGCCCGATGCAAGAACGTGGTCAAGTCCGCCGTAACCGATATCGTACGCCCAGCCGTCGCCACCGATAATCCAGAAGGACTTCTTAACGAGGCAATCCTTATCAGCAAGGATTTCTTTTGCAAGAGCGCTGTCGCTCTTTTCAAGGCACTCAACGAGCTTAGCGGAAGCGGTCTTGCTACCTTCAGCGTTGTTGATGTTCTCAATCCACTCGTTAGCAGCAGCCTTGCAGGTCTCGCAACCAGCCCAGTCGCCTTCGATAAGAGCAGCAACCTTGTCTTTAAGAGCAGCACGACGAGCCTTGTAAGCAAGGTTCATACCGTAACCGAATTCAGCGTTGTCCTCGAACAAGCTGTTAGCCCAAGCAGGACCGTGACCTTCGCGGTTGGTGGTGTAGGGACAGGTGGGGGAAGAACCGCCGTAGATGGAGGAGCAACCCGTTGCGTTAGCAACGATCATTCTGTCACCAAACTGCTGGGTAAGAACTTTGATATAGGGGGTTTCGCCACAGCCTGCGCAAGCGCCCGAGAATTCGAACAAGGGAGTGGAGAACTGGCAACCCTTAACGGTCGACTTCTTAAACTTAGAGGTGTCAACCTCGGGAGCGGAAATGGTGTATTCCCAGTTTTCAGCTTCGCCGTTAGCAAGCGAATCTGCAAGAGGAATCATCTTGATAGCGCCGCCGTCTTTTACGGGGCACACGGTAGCGCACACGCCACAGCCCATACAGTCGAGGGGAGAAACCTGCATCTTGTACTCGTAACCAGCAAGACCGGTTGCAGCCTTGGTGGTAAGGGTAGCAGGCTTATCAGCGCCTACGGGGATAACCGCGGGACGAAGTGCAGCGTGGGGGCAAACGAACGAGCATCTACCGCATTGGATACACTTAGCAACGTCAACGTCGGGAACGGTAACTGCAACACCGCGCTTTTCGTACTTGGTAGTACCTACGGGAACGGAACCGTCTGCGTTAAATGCAGAGGAGGGAAGCTGGTCACCCTTAAGAGTAAGGATGGGTTTAATGATTTCCTGATAGTACTTGTTGTCAACACCCTTAGCCATTTCAGCGCCTTCGGTGGTGGTTGCCCAAGCGGCAGGAACGTCAATCTTAACGAGGTTGTCGTTAGCCGAATCAATAGCGTCGTAGTTCATCTGTACTACTGCGTCGCCCTTTCTTGCGAAGGACTTCTTAGCCATGTACTTCATGTACTCAACTGCCTTTTCGTAAGGCATGATTTGGGGGTTAACCTTGAAGAATGCAGACTGCAAAATGGTGTTGGTTCTTCCGCGAAGACCAAGGGACGCTGCAATCTTAATAGCGTCGATTACGTAGAAGTTAATCTTCTTGTTAGCAAGCGTGTTCTTTACGGATGCAGGAAGGTTTGCGTTAAGCTCTTCAACGGTGGTCCAGGGTGCGTTAAGGACGAACGTACCGCCTTCTTTAAGGTCGCTGGTCATATCGTAACGGGTAATGTAGGAAGGATTCGAGCATTGTACGAAGTCAGCAGCGTCGATAAGGTAGGTGGACTGGATGGGCTTTTCACCGAAACGAAGGTGAGAAACGGTAATACCACCCGACTTTTTGGAGTCGTAGAAGAAATATGCTTGCGCGTACATATCGGTATGGTCACCGATAATCTTAATGGAGTTCTTGTTAGCGCCTACCGTACCGTCAGAGCCAAGACCGTAGAACTTACAAGAGGTCGAGCCAGCGGGAGCGGCGTCGAACTTCTCGCTAAAGTCAAGCGAAGAGTTGGTAACGTCTTCGTAAATACCAACGGTGAAGTGGTTCTTGGGTTGGTCAAGCATAAGGTTTTTGTAAACGGAAAGAATCATGGAGGGGTTGAACTCTTTCGAGCCAAGACCGTATCTACCGCCTACGACTTTGATGCCCGTAACGCCCTTTTCCAAAAGCGCGGAGTATACGTCAAGGTACAAGGGCTCACCGAGCGAGCCTGCCTCTTTGGTTCTGTCAAGAACAGCCAACTTCTTGCAGGTAGCGGGGATAGCCTTGATGAAAGCGTCGGTAGCGAAGGGACGATAAAGACGTACCTTAATCATACCGAACTTGTGACCCATAGCGTTGAGCTTGTTGATGGATTCTTCAACTGCGTCAGAGCCAGAGCCCATAATAACGATAACTTCTTCTGCGTCGGGAGCACCAACGTAGTCGAAGAGGTGATAACTTCTTCCGCACTTAGCAGAAACTACGTCCATCATTTCCTGAACGATTGCGGGAACTGCCTCGTAGTAGCTGTTAGCAGTTTCGCGGTTCTGGAAGTAGGTGTCGGAGTTCTGAGCAGTACCCTTCTGGATGGGGTGCTCGGGGTTAAGCGCGCGCTTTTTGAAGTCAGCAACGTACTTTTCAATGCCTACCTGTTCGCAAATTTCGCGAATTTCTTTGTAGTTGTCAGCCTCGTCCCAGCCGTCGATCTTGGAAACTTCGTGCGACGTTCTGAAACCGTCGAAGAAGTTGATGAAGGGAACGCTGGACTTAAGAGTTGCAAGATGAGCAACGAGAGCAAGGTCCATAACTTCCTGTACTCCGCCGTCTGCCATCATAGCAAAGCCGGTCTGACGGCAAGCCATAACGTCTGCGTGGTCACCAAAAATGTTATGAGAGTGAGCAGCGAGCGCACGAGCAGATACGTGCATTACCATAGGCATAACTTCGCCTGCAATCTTATACATATTGGGAATCATAAGGAGCAAGCCTTGGCTTGCGGTGTAGGTGGTGGTAAGTGCGCCTGCGCAAAGCGAGCCGTGAACAGCGCCCGCAGCACCTGCTTCGGATTGAAGTTCTGCAATTCTAACAGGTTGTCCCCACATATTAACTCTTCCCTGGGTAGCCCATTCGTCGGCTACTTCTGCCATGGGGGAAGAAGGAGTGATGGGGTAAATAGCGGCAACTTCGCTGAAAGCGTACGCTACGTGCGAAGCGGCGGTATTACCGTCGATAGTCATTTTTTTCATAACTGTCCTCCAAAAAAATAATTATTAACGAAATTTAGTTGGTGGCTTATAAAAGCCTAACCTTATTTATTATAGAACTTTTTGTCCGTTTAGTCAACGAAAAATAGCATATTATATATAAATATATAATCCATTTAAAATTATAAAAGCGCAATTTTACCGAAAATCAGGTAAAATCACGCTCGTTTTTAAGTGATTAGTCTTTCTTTTCCAGTCTTTCAAAGAAAAGGCGAACGGCGTTTTTTGCGCTGTCCATATTTAGCGAATAGCAATATCCGCACTCTTTTTCGCTGTTTCCGGGCATTTCGCCTTCGTACGAGAGCACCGAACGGAGCGTAGAAATAATATCCTCGCTCGCTTGCTCTTTTTCTACGTCGCGGTAAAGCACGTAAAATCCCGTCTGGCATCCCATCGGGCCTACGTAAATAACCTTGTCAGCGTACTTGCCGTTTCGTAGCATCGTTGCGAAAATATGCTCGAGCGAGTGCAGTTCGCCGTTGGTAAGCAGTTCGTCGCGGTACGGACGGCAAAAACGCACGTCGTAGGTGAAAATGTCCCCGTCCACGCGCGAAAGATGCACGCCGACTGGGTGGGTAAGGTGGTCGATTGTAAAGGAAGTAATTTTTTTCATAGCGGTATCCTTGACTGATTTTTCCCCTATTATAGCGCTTTTTGTCATTTTTTGCAATAAAAAGCGTGTAATATGAGTAAAATTATTGACTTTATTAGCATAAATTGATAAAATAAGCATAAATCAACGGTGGAGATTTTGACTATGAATTTTGACGTAGAACTCGTAGGAAAAATAGGCTCGATGGCGCTCGTGGATCGCGCTCACGGCGAAATCGACTATAATAAGTTCGTGCGCATATCGCGTTTTTTGCGCCCGGGCATGATTTGGGTGTCTAGCGGTGCGACCGTTATCGGTAGGCTTGATTACATTAGACGCAACGGTCACGAAATCGTGGGCGATGCTGACGAGGCAAAGGCGGATTACGCGTCGCAAGGTCAGGCGATACTTATGCAAACTTATCGCAACTTTATCGACAGCAAGTATTCCGTGCGACAGGTACTGCTTGAACACAACCACTTTAACGATCCCGTAAAGCGCGAGCATATCAAAAATTTGCTCGTTCGTTGCGCCGGTCAGAACGCTATTCCTATTATCAATTATAACGACTGCGTGTCTGCCGAGGAGAACAGAAAGTGGGAGATTGAAAAGCTGAAAAGCTCGGGTAACGAGCATGTCGTAGAGCTCGTTGATAACGACGAAACTGCCTCACAGGTGGCGTGTCTTGTGAAGTCGCGCTTGCTCGTAATCTTAACTAACCTTGACGGCATTTATAGCGATATAAGTAATCCCGATTCGCTCATTCGTGAGATCAGCGGTAAGGACGCTTACGAGGTGATCCAAAACATTGATATCGCAAAGAAAAACTGCGTGGGCGCGTCGCGCGAAGGCGCTAACGGAGCAGGGGCAAAGCTTGAATATATCAAGCCTTGTATTGAAAACGGTACTCGCGTTATTATCGCCTCGTCACGCTACGATATGGAAGATATTATCGCCGGCAAAGTGCCTTGCACCACCATTTGCGCGCGCTAAAACAGCGTAGTACTACGCCCTTTTCGACAAAGTTTTCTACGCGTTTTTAAGCGGAAAAGAAGAGAGAAAAATAGCGAAAAACAGATATATTTACAATTCGACAAAATCCGACGAAAAACAAAAACGGGCTACCACGTGGTAGTCCGTTTTGCTATATTTGTTAGTTTGTTCGCGTTCTTCCTATAAGATAATCAAAGCGACAATCCAGCGTTTTACATACCGCTATAAGACTTTCAACGGTTGGCAGTTTCTTGCCTTTAGCCCAGTAGTATAACGCTGATTCAGCAATACCCGTTTGCTTTTCCAGTTTGTATCTGGTAACGCCGTAAGCTTTTAACACCTCGTCAAAGCGTTCGTGAAAAGACTTGCATTCGTTAAACGTCGTATCGTATATTTCATTTTCTAAACCTAAAATATAGTCGGTAGAGCAGTTGAAATAATCAGCAATCTTAATCAGGTTTTGTAACGAGGGCATTTTATTGCCAGACAAATATTCGTAAATCGTCGTTTTGCCTATGCCGATATCTTTTGCTACGTCACGGGCAACCTTTTTGCTATCAAAAATCAACTCGGATAAACGCTCCGAAAATACCGATAAATCCATATTTCTACTCCAACGGAAATAATTCGACGAAAGTGAACGAAAATTCTACTTACGCCTATAATTATTATCCTCTAAACTGCGGACAAAAATCTTGCAATTCCGTATCAGAGATGGTATAATATGGATGTAAGTTTTGCAAAACTAAAAATTAAAAGGAGTATTATTTATGGAAAGAATTGAAACAATGGAAAAGAGTGTCGTTACCGATACCGAACTTGGTAACGCTACTTGGGTTTGTGATGAAAGTGACGTTTTAAGCGATATTAAGTTTTTTATGCGACAGTATTACGTAGGTTTTTATACGCAAAATGGAAACGGTATCATTATCAAGTTTAACAACGGTCAAAAGTTTTGTGTATCGGTAAATGAAATCAAAGATTGACAGTTATTGATTTTTAAAAACGAAAACGGGCTACCACGTGGTAGTCCGTTTTGCTATATTTTAATGATTTTTGATCGGAATTATTCCTTTTCTTCTTGGGGCATTTCATAAAGGGAAGGCTTTTTAATTCGTAGGACGAACAGGGCAATTCCTATTAGTAAGAACACGATTGACTGTACTTGCGAGGGGGATAAAAATCCAAGGAAAGCGCCACGGGGGTCTGCGCGGAAAAATTCGATAATAAATCTGAAAATTGCGTAGCCGATACAGTAGAAGGGAAGGTTAAAGCCTTTAAGCTTGTTTTTGAGGGTAAAGAACAAAAGGAGCGCAAAAAGAAGAGCGAGGAAAATCGCCTCGATAAGCTGAGTGGGAATAACCTTTTTGCCAAGCGTGGGGAAGAATAAGCCGAATTCACTTTCTACGCCGTAGCAACACCCTGCCAAAAAGCAACCTATTCTGCCCAAGCAATGCGCTACGCAAATGCAGGGCACGGCAATTTCGGCAACGGGGAAAAAGCATTTTCTGATCATTCCGTTTTTAGTGGACAGCGCAAACACGATAAAGGTCGCTGCGCCTCCAATAAGTCCGCCCATAAAGGTAAGACCTTGGAGCTTGAAAACGCCCGTTTCAACGAAGTTATAAAAGGACTGAAAGAGCATTGCAAACACCAGCCCTGCCGCGATGGACGCTACGGCGGCAAAGGCGTAGTAGTCGTACGCTTTGTCGGGCAGTTTAGTTTTTGCGCTTAAAAACCTGAATACGAAAATGGCGGATAGCACTCCTAAAACGAGCATCAGCCAGTAGCTATCAATAATAATTTGCGGATACATAATTTACTCCTTACCAATACATAATATCACGGCAAAGCGGTAGTTGTCAACTTTTCGGCAAAAGAAAAGCGCAGACCTTTCAATCTGCGCAGTTAGGCGTGTAGGAATATCTCAAATAATGGGAATATGATAAACACATTAACGAAAGGGTAAATTAAAATAGCAAAGCCAATTATTCCAAATACGAGTGAAATTATTGCGCCCGTTTTATTTATATTTTTATTGCTGGAAAAATCACTCATCGAATTGCACGCAAGTATCAGTGCAAGTATGCCAAGTGCTACCATAATAAAGAACAAAAAGATTCCCAAAATCGCTATTTCGTTTGACTTGCCTAAAAATATAAGATCAATGCAAAGCATAGATAAGAAATTAGCAAGCAAAGCTGATAGGACGGACAAAGGACCTTTTATCCAAAATAAATTTCGTTTTTTTGCTGGCGTTTGGTCGTTGCCGTTTTGCTGGGACTGTTTTTCTTTGCAATCCTCAACTTCGTTTTTTAGTTCAGTTTGTTTTTCACAGTTATCGTATTGCATAAATTTCCTATGTGCCTGGTTTTGTTTTGCGAGGCACTCGTCACAAATATCGCGCTCGCCAAGGACGTATTTTCCACAATATTTACAGTACATAATTTACTCCTTACCGATATATAATATCACGCCAAAGCGGTAGTTGTCAACTTTTCGGCAAAAGAAAAGCGCATAGGTTTTCCTACGCGCCTGATTTTACAGGGCGGACAAAAACCCCGTGATGATTATGCCGTTAAAAAGCAGGGTGTAGGTTAGAATCAAGCAAGCCCCAATAAGTCCGATTAGACCAAAAACGAACGCAAGGACGGGCTTTGGGAGATTATTTCTCTTAGCGTAAGTAAAGCTTTGGATCGTTTGCGCGCCAAATACGATAGCAATAACGTTTGCCGCAATAGTGATCAGCGTGAGCAAAACGGCAAAGACGAAGAAAACCGTTCCCGTCGTTTGGTCAACGGGTTGCGTTCCGCCAGTTGTTGGAGGAGAGAGCAAGTTCATAGCCATTGCAATCAATATAATTGAAATATACCAGGTGATTATGGACGATTCGCTTAAAATCGTTGCCGTCAGTCCCTTGCCAAAGCCTTTTTTCGTGGTGGTGGGCTTGGGTGGCGCGTATTGAGCGAAAACGGGCTGCGCTTGGTTTTGTTTTGCGAGGCAATCGTCACAAATATCGCGATTGCCAAGGACGTATTTTCCGCAATATTTACAGTACATAATCTGCTCCTATATTACGAGGTAACCTAAAATCATAATTCCGTTAACGAGCAAGGTCATTGCCAGCACGAACGCCGCGCCGATAAGTCCGATAAGACCGAAAACGAACGCGAGGACTGGTTTAGGAAGGTTGTTTTTCTTTGCGTAAGCGAATTTTTTAACCGCTTGAATACCAAAAATCAGCGCGATAACGCCTGCTGCTATAGTAATAAGCGTGAAGATTATGCCCGTGGTATAAAGGGGAGGGCCGATAGCAGGGTCGATAGGCTGTACAACACCGTTTACCGTAATCGTACCGCCTTCGGGCGAAATTGCTACGACCGCCATTGAAATGAGTACGAGCGAAATTGCCCAAAAGACTGCTCCGACCTCGCTTAAAATAGCAGAGATAAGCGCTTTGCCCCAGCCTTCTTTGGTGGTAGTGGGGGCTTGTGCGTTTTGGGTGGGCGCGCTCTGATTGATTTGCTGGACGCTGATAACGCGAGCAATAGGCTGAGGGGGCGCGGACTGCGATTGTGCAGACTGCGCTTGGTTTTGTTTCGCTAAGCAATCGTCACAAATATCGCGCTCGCCTAACAAATATTTTCCGCAATGTTTGCAATACATATTTTTTTCCTCCAAATAAAGATACGATTATTATATATTATGCGATAACGCTTGTCAATAGGTTACGCAAAAATTTTTTCTACAGTTTGAAGAATTATCAAAACGAGATGGTACGTTGCCACTTGTTTTATTAAAAAAACGGCATAGCGTTAAAGGTAATAACGCTTAGAATCAGAATAACGAGTGAGTAAATGAGTGCGATTGAGCCTGAAATTACGGTCGCGGTAGGGAAGACGTAGTTGTTTCGTTTTGCGTTAAAAATCATTCTTACCGCCGCCACGCCAAAGCCTACGCCGATAAGTGACAACAGGAAGGTAAGCGCAACCAGGGTTTTAGCGTCCGACGACATTTTCATATAAGACTGAATGTAAACGTCCAGCACTTTACCGTCTACCATTTGACACACCTCGCAGGTGTAGGCGTAGTACGCCTTTGCGCCGATAAGCACGCCCATTGCCACGATAGCGAGAGCAAGCGAGATAAGTGATTGCCAAATTCCCGTTGCCACCGTGCCGTGAAAGGTCACAACGTCGTTTTTTACTACGCCACCGTTTTTCATCTCTTCACGGCAAGCGTCGCAAATTTCGCGTCTGCCGATTATATATTTTCCACATTTTTTACAATACATAAGCCACTCCAAAGTCGTTATTTTAAGGTTGAATTAAAAGTTTTGATTATCAGGTCCATAAGCTCGTCGTTTACAAAACTGTATAGGACGTGGTCCACCGTTTCGTTAAATTCTATCATTTGTTCGCGCGTCAGTTCTCCGCCGTTTTGCTCCTTTAACTGCGTTAGACGGGCTTGAATTTCCTTGCGGTAATTTAGAGCGGAAAGTGAGTGCATAATCTCGTTATGACCGCCTTGCTCGCCCTCCGTTTCGTAATATATTACGTTAGGATTAGTAATGAGCGCACGCTTGCTTATGGCGGACTGCTCGCCGTAAGTAATGATGCTATCCGTCTTGCCGTGAGCGATAACCACGGGGATTGAGGTGGAATTTATGCCCTTGAGTGCGTCGTAATTGACGTAATCGCCAAAAAGTACGCGCTGATAAGCGTTAAAAACGGGCTTGCCCATTTGTGCAATCGCGCCTGCGTACTGAGTTGCCTTTTGCGACATAATGTTGTAGCCGCTGTTTACCGACGCTACCGTCGCGCAAGCGTTTATGCCGTCGTGAAGAGCAAGTACGGAATTTACCGCGTATCCGCCAAGGCTGTGTCCCCACAAAAATAGTGGTTGACCGCTAAACTTGGGCGAGGATTTTACGAACTTTATAGCGTTATCTAAGTCTACGAGGGGCTGGCACATTCCTATCATCGTGTCACCGTCAGAGCCGTACGTACCCGTGTTATCGTGCGCAAACACGCTAAAACCGCTATCCACGAACTTCTTAATAATAGGTAGATAGTCGTCAGCGCCTGCCCTGAACCCGTGCGCTACCATAACCAAGCCTTTTGAGCTTTTTGCAGGGTAGTAGTAGGCGCATAAGTCGTTGTCGCCAGAGCGAAAAGTAAGCGTTTCGCGCGGTAGAGCGTGACGGATTCGTTCGTAAGAAATCAGCCCGGGAGTGACTTCGTAATCAGGACGAGGGAAACGGGCGAAAAACGAGTCGTAAGCGATTATATTCGACGCTACGAACATTGCGCTCACTCCCGTCAGCGCAGACAAAACGACGGCTACCGTCCTTGCCCGTTTTTTATTTACGGGCGTAGATTTTACGGGCGCGTTAAGGTTTACGATAGGGTAAACGCACACTTTGTCAGGCGTGTCAGTTGCGACGGATAAGTAGTATTCTTTGCCGTCAATGATCGTTTTTTGAGAATAAACCTTGCTCTCGTCCGCCAAGATATTTTTTGGAACGAAGTTATCTAAATGGCTTTGCTTGAATAAGCTTTCCTTTTGCGTCCATTTTTTAATGAAGTAATCGGATTGATTCTCTTTATCCAGCGCGCAAAACTGCTGATACTCACGCTCGCACAGCGTTTTTTTAGCAAGAGAGGAGCGAATAGGACGCACGCCTTCTATATCAATTCCCACGGGATTTAGCGATAGCGCAACTGCCACCACCTCGTCGCTATGCGTCAGCGAAATTTCACACGCGTTAGTTACCCATTTGCCTGATGAAGTCTTGTCAAACGTCAGTTCGTCCATTTTTAGCCCTAACGAATTTTCTATCGCGTATTCAAGCAGTTTCCACACGAAATACTTTTGACGCTTGACTTTTTTGTTTTTGCACGCGCATATTTCCTCGTTACGAAGTGGCGGAAAAACGACTCCTATTTCGCCGTCGGGAATGGGGGCGACGAAGACGTCAACCGTGGTATTATATAAACTTTTTTTTGTCTTTTTTTCCATAAACGATAGGGTGCGTTACGCCTTGTTTTTATTTTTCTTATACTTTTTCTCGTTGTAGTATTCGAGAAGCTCTAACTCTTTTTGATGTAAATATTCACTTGCCCTGCGGTAGTCGTCGGGCGTTGGCTTTTCTCCGCACAGCGCGCGCACGTCGATAGCGTCGCCAAGCACCGCCACGCGCCTACGCCACTTGCTCGTAGGCTTAATTAAGCACACGGGCACGATAGGTTTTCCCGTGCGGTAAGCCATACGGATAGCGCCCGTTTTAAAGCCGAGTAAAGCCTCTTGTGAATCGTTGATTTTGCCCTCAGGGAAGATAAGCACCGCCTTTTCCTCGTTTAGTCGCTCGCACACTGTCCTGAAAGTACCCACGCCAAAGTTGTCGCGGTCAACGGGTATGCAATGCACGTGCGTAAAGAAAAAGGTGAGTAGCTTGTTAGCGAACATTTCCTTTGCCATCAAACTATTCAGTCGTCTGCGCCAAAATACGCAAAGTAGCATTACGGGATCGGATAAGCCGTAGTGGTTGGAGCAGATAAGCACTCCGCCCTTGGTTTTTTGAGGCTTGGTAGAGCCTTTGACGATAACTTTTGGGCGCATCCAAAGTAGTGCCGGAATTGCTCCCGTCACCTTGACGAAATCGTAAAACAGGTTGGACTGCTTACGCTTTTTTACTTTTTGCTTTTCGTCTTTCAAGTTCTTTGCCTAACTCCACAATTTTATTTCTCAAAAGCGTAGTAATTTTATCTACGTTCTCGCTGTGTGACAAACTGCTATCGTAAAAGTCGCGTGCGTAAAAAGGCTTTCCGACTATAACGTGGTTGCGCGTTTTAACGAAATAACTGCCCTCCGTGTATACGGGAATAATGGGCGCGTCCGTTTCTAAGGCAAGATAAACCGTGCTGGTAGTAAAGGGAAGCGGACGCTCTTCGCCCTCTTTTGCAAGGCGAGCCTCGGGATAAATTTCAATGACCTTTCCCTTTTGAATAAGGGAAGCGCTTTTGTTTATAAACGAAACGTCGTAAGCGTTGCGGTCGACTTTGATGCAACCAAGCAGTTTCAAAAACGCCGTAAAGATAAAATTTTTCGTGTAAAGAATTTCCGCAACGACGGGACGGAGCGTGCGCGTAAAGAACAGAAACATCATTTGTCCGACGTCGTAAACAGAGCGGTGATTGCTCGCAACGATCGCCTTGCCCTTAATTGTGCGCCCTTGCACTTTTTTGTCCTCGTAGTGAATTTTCGTGCGCATGCACAGGTAATACACGGGCCACGCGGTCAGTTTAATAAGCCATTGAAACAAAGCGTACAACATTACTTTTCCTTCGCCTCGTTGCTTTCGAGTGCGTAAATTTTATTTACCGTGCGCTGAATAAAGCAGAGAGAGTAGAGGTTGAGCGGGAGAATGGGCAGGATAATGCAGAAAATTATGTGAAGCACTTTTTGAATGGTGTACCACGGCTGTTTCATATAGTCCTTCATTCCTAGCTCGTCCGTTTTTTGCTTAAGCGCAGAGTGCGCTTTCAGCACGAAGTAAAGACCGGCAAAGGGCACGAAGCAGCATAGCGCCCACGAAAGCACCGTTTTCCATTTGCCCGTAATTTCACGCAAGGATTTAAATAGGAACGCCGTCCAGATAAAGCCGAAGATAAAGCCGGACAAAACGGAAAGTCCGATTTGAACGAACATAATCTCTCCCTTTTCAGGGGCGGGAATATCGTCGTCGTTTTCAATCTCGCTGATGTCAAGCGACGGGTCGTTTGCTTTAAGCTCTTTCGCAACTATTGCCGGCGTATAGTCGTAAGGCATTTTGCACGCGAGAATTGCGCCGATAATGCACACGAGACATACGATAAAGGGGATTATCAGCGTGCCGAAGTTGAACACGCTTGCCTCGCTCGCGCCCAAAAGTAAGGACGCCTGCGTGGCGTTCTCCGCCCAAACGATACCGCCTACTTCCTTGCTGATAAAGAGCATTTTAACGCTTTCATAAATGAGAGAGCCCGAAATTGCGCCCACGATAGAAGTGAAGACTGCGTTGGCTGCAAAGTACATTGCTGAGTGATTTTTCTTGATGATTTTTTCCTCGACTGCGGACACCTGCGCGGTGATCATATAGGGCATCATAAAGAACGATCCGATTGCCCAACTACCCATCACGCCACCCAAACAGCCTATAACGTACTGCAGCGTTTTGTTATCTGTGCCTAAAAAGTAGGTCGAGCCGAAGAAGAATGAAAGGATGGAAATAGCGAAGGAAATGAGGCAAGTCTGATAAGTGAAACGAATGCCTTTTTTTGCTTTTAACTTATTGAACAGGTACAGCATAACGGGGACGGGCGCGAACGCACAGGTGTTTATAAGCGCCATTTCCGCGCCGTTAAAGCCCATACCGCCGATAATCATTGCGTTCATTCCCACGAGGAACATCTGAAGTCCGAAGAAGGTACAGCAGTTTACCGCCGTCCAGCGCATAAAGGTCTTGTTTTTTAAGGTAAGAGCAATGCTTTCCTTAAAAGTCACTTTTTCAGGTTTAAGTCCCTCGTTTTCGGGGTAACCGTATTTTTCGCCCTCCTTAATCATCACGAGCGGGATAATCATCGTGAGCATCAGGGGAAGACACAAAAATACGAATTTGTCGATATTTATTTGCATCACGCCTAAAAGTAGAGGCACGAGCGCGTAAACCAAACAGTACGAAATGGTGTCGAAAAAGGACTTGTAACTTGATACGCGCAGTTGTTGTTGCTCGTCCTTGCAAACGGTGGAAAGCGAGCCGTAGAAAGAGATCAGACACATCGTATAAGTTGCGAAGAACACGAGCGCCCAAAGCGTTATCCAAATAGTGTTAAGCAGTTGATTTTCCGCTCCGCCGATAGGAAACCAGCACATCGCAAACGAAATAATCATAGGCGGCAAGCATACCAAAATTGCAGGACGGCGACGACCCCATTTAGTAGAAAGCGTGTCCGTAATATGCGCAAAGGGTACGTCGATTAGTCCGTCGAACGCTTTTGCGATTGCGTACAGAATGGGGAAAATGGCAGGCAGGATAAAGCAAGTTCCGCTTGCGATTGCCTGAAAAGTTTGCCCCGTGCCAAGCGCGGCGGGATTGATTGCATCCGTAAAGTACGCGCCCATAAGTACCATCAAAAAGTTTGGTCCAAAGCCCGAGAATGCAAATAAAAATTCTTTCCATTTGTTACTTAACGTTTCAACCTTTATTAGTTTTCCTTCCTCTATAAGTTTTTGATATACGCGCAAACGTCAGAAACGGTTGCGTAACTTTTTCCGTCGGTCATAGGAAGTGCGACGTCCATCTTTTCCTTTATCAAATCGCACAGCGTAAAATAGCTTAAGCTATTGCCTCCTAAATCGGTAAAAAAGTTGTCGTTCAGTTTGATTTCGTTCTCGTTAATATTAAGTGCTTGTGCAAAACAGGCGCGTACGTCGCCCTCTAATTGCGGCCAAGTGCCTAACATTTCGTTGCTGTTAGCGTCAAGCGTGAGAATATTGTACTTGTTCGCTTTGTATCTGTCCGCTATCCTTTTGCGACTGATTTTGAACTCGTCGTGAGCGAGTAAGGAATCGCTCGTAACTACGATTTTTTTAATCGTGCCGTTAAGATTTAATCTCGTCAGCTCGTCGTTTGTGCTGTTAAAAATAGCGGTTAAGTTTTCGCTCGTATAGCAACGGGGCGCGGAAATCAGTAGGGTAGGCGCGCCGTCGCAAGAGAAGATGCACACGCCGTCCGCACCCGTGATATTAAGCTCGCTTTCGCGCAAAGTGGGATTGAGATTTTCTCCGTTTTCGCACGCGATCAAATCATCCTTTCGTCCAACGATATAGTATCTTCCGTCCACCACTTTAACGAGGTCGTTAGTGTGAAACCATTGCTCGTAGTCGCTGGGGAAAATTCTGCCCTCCTTCATAATTGCGCTGGCGCGCGTCTTGCCTTTTACCAAAAGCTCGCCGTCGTCGGCTACGCTGTACTGCGTGTAAGCAAAGGGCGAGCCGATGGACGCGCCGTTAAGCACCTTTGCTTTATCCGAGGTTTCCACCGAAGTTATGCCTATTTCCGTCATTCCAAAGCCGTTTGCGATATGGTATCCTATGGCGTTGAAAAATTCAAGCGTTTCGCTCTTTATATGACTTCCGCCCGAAATCATAAAGCGAACGCTGTTGCCAAACAAATTGTCACGCACTTGTGAAAACGCGTTTTTCGTTAGCGACCTTCCAAGCGGAGTGGACGCGAGCTTTACGCCCTTGCAAAACTTTTCGTAAGTTTTTTGACCGTGCGCTTTGATTTTGGCTAACGCGTTGCGGTGTACCGTATCCCATACGAGAGGTACGGCAAAAATATGCGTTACCTTGTGCTTTCTTACCGTCGTAAGTACGGTCGAAGGGATGTGATTTTCGGGGAATACGAAGGTGCGCGAGAAAAAACCGAACCATACGTATATGGCGATAAATCCAAATACGTGGTATAGGGGCAGTAAAACGATATGCTTTAGCTGACCTTCGTAATGCTCCTTCATCTTAGGGCACGCCTTGATGATATTAGCGCTGTCGCGTACTTGATAGAATAGGTTTTCACCTGTAAAAACACACAGTTTAACGTTGTCACTCGTGCCCGACGACATAAACAAAACCTCGTCCGCAAAAACGCTTTCGTCCGTTTGAGTGCTTTTGCTCGTACAAATATCCTCGTAAAAAAGCGTATTCACGCTATATGACTGACCGTCGCTTATTACCGCCGTGATATTGTAAGTAACCAAGACTTTTTCAATCGCGCTTTTGCCGAGGCGAGAGTTGACGAGAAGTGGACGGTAACCGCTCGCAAGGATGCACCAAAACGCAATAATCCAGTCAAGCGAGTTTGCCATATCTAATCCCACGATACCGTTCTTTGGAACGGAAGACAAAGCACACTTAAAACGGGGAATAAGAGAAAGAATTTCGTCGTAGCATTGACCGTAAGTCGTTTTTACGATAGAGTAGCCCTCCGTGCGCTCGCTCATCACGTTGTCGCGCTCGGAAAACATATACCGAAACAAGCTTTCGCAATTTTTCTGCTCTTTTTCAAATCGATGAATTTTGTCGTTGATATAATCGTTGATTCGCTTAAAGCCGTTTATATTGTCTAATTTCATCTCGTTTCCTTTGCGTATAAATACTTACTATATATTATAACATTATACGCGCGCGTTTGTAAAGTTTTTTTCGTTCGTTAACGAAAAATTCATTTAGTCCTTTTTTACTCAAAAAAGGTGTCTATCGTGACGAGGCTAAATGTGTAAAAAATAAAAACGACAGGGTACGTACCTTGTCGTTTCGTCGTTATTTACTGTTTTTGTTCGTTGTTTTCGTCGTTAGCTTTGGGCTTGTGCGTGAATATCTTGATTAAAAGGATTACCACGACTACAAGCGCAATTACGCCCAGAACGGTTATTATCGTATTGATATACGCGGAGAAGAATAGACACAGGAGAAAGATTATTCCGCTGGCTACGAAGTTTCCGGCTATAACGGCAAGTAACGCTTTGGGGTATTTTATTTTGAGAATGGACGCAACCGCGCACCCCGTCCACACGCCCGTAAGGGGCAAAGGGATCGCAACGAAGATAAACACTCCCAGCACTTTTTTCCACTCAAGTTTTCTTCGTTTTTGCTCGTCGTCTGCACTCTCGTTAGCGCCTTTTACCGTGTTTGCCTTTTGCTCGAACTTATCCATTAGCGCTGATCCGATTTTGCGGAAAAGCTTGGTTTTAGACAACCACTTAATAAAAGGAATAAGCACGAGTAGCAGTAACGGTGCTATCAGCGACGAGCCAACGAAAGCGAGCAACCACGAAAAGACGGGCTCGATTCCGTATCCCATAGCGATAGGTACTGCCAAACGCGCCTCAACGATAGGAAGAATAGCAATCAGCACGACTACGATTTCAGGCAAAACGAAAACGCTTTGGAGTAGTTCCAGCATAAATTGAATAATTTGATCAGTCATAGCAAAAAATCCTGTATTTTTTTAAGGTTTATCCCCTTTAATATATTCTATATCATTATGAAATATTTGTCAAACGCTTATTCTATATATATAAATCGCAAAAAAAGTAGAAAAAATAGAGAAACAAAAATTTTTGCAAAATATCAAAAAATTTTTTAAAAAAGTTGTGAAAAATCGTTGACAAACTTTTTCCTATATGGTATTATATGTAGGCTGTCTCGCGAGGGACAGGGAACATTGACAATAGAATAGAAAAAGTGTAACAATAAAAAGCGAATTTGAACACAAAGTCAATTTACGAACAAATTAGTCAGAAAAGAGTACTAAGTT
>JAGAPD010000030.1 GCA_017623435.1 Clostridia bacterium | reverse complement strand
CGACGGGCTGGGTACTGCGACCTTGTACTTGAAATTTTTGATAATATCAAGCGGATCGTAAAACTCCTTTTTAGCGTGGGTTGCGCAATGACGAACGCACTCACCGCATCCGATACAGCGCTCGTACATAATTTGGGCTTTACCTCCGCGCACACGGATAGCTTCCGTGGGGCATCGCTTCATACAGCCCACACAGCCGTTGCATCTGTCAGTATCAAGATATACGGGTCTAAATTCGTTGCTCATTCTCGCTCCCATTCTGTTCTTAATCGTTCAGCAGAAATTCAAGAGTTACGACGGTGCCTTTGCCTACTTCACTTTCAATCTTCATATTGTCCGAATACTTCTTCATATTCGGCAGTCCCATTCCTGCCCCAAACCCAAGCTCGCGAATAGCGTCCGTTGCCGTAGAAAAGCCCTCTTGCATTGCTTGTTCTATGTCCGCTATTCCCTTGCCCGTGTCCGTCAGGGTGATTACTATGCGGTCCTCGTAAATGACCACTTCGGCAACTCCGCCGTTAGCGTGAATTACCATATTGATTTCGCCCTCGTACATCGCAATGGATACGTTACGAATTACGCTGGCAGGAAATCCGATATTTTTTAAAGTACGCTTTACGTCCTCGCTCGCGTGACCGCACGACACGAAATCGTCGCCGTCCACTTGGTAGCGCAGTATAATAGGCTCGCTCATACGGTCTTACCCGATTCAAGCCCTGCTGCGTAAAGCTTACCGCACGCAGGGTACATTCTCTCTTCCGTAGAAAGAAGGATTATGCCTTTCGCAGTTGCCAAATTAATCATCATTTGATCCGGCTTTTTACCGCGCACGAACACAACGCAAAGTATATCCATCATCTCCGCGGTGCGTACGACCTGTGGGTTAACGAGGCCCGTAAGCAAAACGCCTTGGTCTTTTACGAACGCAAGCACGTCACTCATCATATCCGAGCCACAAGCCGAATGTACTTGGGTTTGGTCTGCAAGTTCACCGCAGCACAATATTTCCGCGCCGAGTATGTCGGCAATCTCTTTGACGGTCATATTTTAACCTCCCTGCTATTAGCATACAAACTTATTGTAACATACTTGCGCTTTTTTTTCAACTGTTTTCGCCTCATTTTTCGACAAAGTTTATAGGAAAATCTTGCAAATAATATATATAATATATAACCGCGCCCCATTTTCGTGGAACGCGGTAACCTCAAATCAGGCTTTTTGCCAATCTATAACGATCGTAAACCATCTTACTTACGGCGTATCTTATGCGCGCAGGTATGGTGTGTTCTTCGTCGGAAATAGCGAAAGACAGCGTCTTTTCAGTCTCCACCAAAAAGTCGCGCGTCGCCTCGTAAAGCTTTTCGTCGTCGTTCTCAATCCCCTCACGCGCGGACACCACTAAATCGCGCATTTTTCCAAGCACGAGCATAGCCACGCTATCCGTACTTTTCCCCTCGTCGTAGTCAGTCACGACGGCGGTCAGCTCGCGGTAAACTTTCTGATAAACGGAAAGCGCGTTTCTTATCTCTTTCGTATCCTTTTGTTCGCTAACGCTGATTTGCGGAACGGTGAGCGAATACACCTTACCGTTTTCTATTTTACTCGCTACCGATTTTGCGTCGCTCTCGTTTTCAAACACGGTAGCGGTGATTACGAAAGTGCCGTCGTTGAGTATAAATCCCCCTCCGCCCTTTTCCTTTACGTTCTCGCTCGCAAGCTCGCTTTCGAGGTGCTCCGTGCTAAAACGGACGGTAACGTAGTGCCACGTTTTTGATTTTAGGTGCGTTTTTGCGCTACTATTAAAGGGGTAAAAAACGGCGCAAAACAAGGCAATCAGCGACAGTAAAATTACCAAAAAACAAAAGGCTTTTTTTCGTGGTGGATTAGCGTTTTTGCTCTTTTTACGATTTTTATTTTTTTGAATAATATGCACGTTATCACCGTAATATTGTTGCATTTTTCTCTCCAATCCTGTAAAATAGTATGGTAAGGTAATTATTGCCATTACGCTTTTATATATTCTTTTGGAGAGTGAAATATGCAATATCATATTCAGACCACACCCATTTGGGACGCATTCAAAGAGCCGTGCGACTGCCCCGTTTGTAAGCTTTACGAGCGCGTGGAAAACAGACTTCTTAAACAGTATCTTGAAGAGGCGGTTATGGAGCCCGATTACCGCGTTAAAGTAAACAAGCGCGGTTTTTGTAGCAACCACCTTCGCAAGCTTTACACGGGCGGAAACAAGCTGGGTTTGGCACTCCAAGTGCATACGCGTACGGACAATATTATCGCGCATATTCCCACCGTTTCTAACGCGCGCGCCGCAAAACGCCTTGCCGATAAATTAGAAAAAGGTTTGGAAACCTGCGTTATTTGCGACGAGGCGGACGAGGTTATGGAGCGTTACGCTTACACTATCGCTGAAATGTACGCTAACGAGCCTGAATTCCCTGCGCTTTTTGACAAGACTAACGGCTTTTGCTTACCACACTTCATCCTTCTACTCCGCTACGTTAGTCACGCCGGCAAGAAGGCGGAGGCGTATGTAAAATCGCTTTGCCGTCGTCAAACGGACGGTATGAGAAAGCTTACTAACGAGCTTGAACGCTTTACCCGTAGGTTTGATTACCGTAGCACCGACAAGGTTGCGCACGGAAACAACGACGCTTTGTCGCGTGCCATCAATAAGATTAAAGGCAATATTGTTAAGGACTAACACCCAAAGGATGTTTCGTAGGCTTATACTGGGCGCTACTGGTTTAAGACCTACACTGAGATATATGACCAAGCGATAATGATAATATTCTTTGTACGGGTGACTATCAGTCGCCCGTTTATTATTTGGACGCATATTTTTCACGAATACATATTCGTTCGTCGCAATCTCCTTCCACCGCTAACGCGGTCCCCCTCCCTCTCGGAGGGAGGCTATTGTTTTCTCGTATCGTTTGTTAAACATAATACTTAACATACGGAAGGCGCCCTCTGACGAGGGAGCTGTCACGAGTGTAAGCGTAGCGAGCCGAGTGACTGAAGGAGAGATGTTTACCACTCGGTCAAAAGCGTTGGTATAGGTCTACAAGCCGTAAAGACCATACCAAGCCTACTAAACCACCTCTGGTGGTCTCTCCCTCCGTCAGCCTGCGGCTGCCACCTCCCTCGTCAGATGGAGGCAACTACGATCATACCGTTTGGTCAAATGGGTAGGTGTAGGTCTACCGTCCGTACACCTAATTTCAAGCCTACTGAACAGGCTTTGCCTGCTACTAAACAGGCTTTGCCTGCAATCCCTCCGTCGCTACGCGCCACCTCCCTTTACACAAGGGAGGCTTTTAAAATTATAACGTGCGTGCTATCTCATTACACAAGGGGGGCTATTTATACATTTACTCTTTACGGTAACCCCGTAGGGCGAGGGCTTGCTGTCGCCGTTTTCGCACAAAAAAGAGTAAGCAAGGTTGCCTACTCTTTCTTCTTTGATTACACAATTATTCTTTTTATGTTATAGGAATTGCAGTTCATAACGATATGTAACGCGTTGTTTGAAATTTCATCAGCGAACGTCTTTTCTTTTGCGTCGGACATATCGTCTTTTTCGTAGATGATCCAGCCCGTAGGCACTTCGAACACGATACTTTCTAACGCACCCTCAGATCCGTGACCTGAAAACGCGCCTTGTGAAATAAATGTTACCGAACGAGGAATAACTATTTCCTTTAAATATTTAGGCTTACAGAAAGCGTAGCCCTTAATGGTGGTTACGGTGTCGGGAATAACGAATTTAGTCCTAACGTTATTGCCGTTATACCAGTATAGCGTAGTCAAATCCGCCGAATACAAATTGTCGTCCACCACCTTAAAATATTGACTGTCCTCATCCACCGTAAGCGTGAAGTTTTCAATCTCGTTAAAGGCATCTTCGCCGATGCTTTCTACGGACGCAGGGATATGCAAGCTGGACAATTCCGAATCCAAAAACGCCCACGCGCCTATCGTTTTTAAGCCGTCGGGAAGGTTGATTTCCTCCACCTTGGTCATCATAAAAGCACCCTCGCCTATTACAGTTATGCTGTCAGGCAAGCGCACGCTACGGACGTTGTTATCCATACCCCAGTCGTAAATCTCCGTTACGGGAACGCCCTCGTATTCGCTATCAACCGCGACGTAATCAGCAATGCTCGTGCACTTAATTACCCTTGCGTATTTACCGCCCTGACCGTCCTCGCAAACCTCGTACTCAACTTTGCCGATAAACTGCTTGCACACTTCACAGTTGTCGTTTTCGTCAAGCATGTGCTTTTGGATATCCTTTACCTGAATACAGTTATTGCACTTATAGTAGTGATATTTCCCGTCAAACGACAACTGACTTTGCCAGTCGTGGCTATCACTCGTGCCCGTTTGCCAAACGACGTTGCCACACTCCTTACACGATTTATAAGTAAGCGCACGCTCACAGTTTTCGTTTTTATCAGTAAATAAAATAGGCTCGCCGTAGTCACACTTATGCTCTTCTTTTTGTGGAAGAATTAGCGTTTCGCTACTTCCGTCCGTGTATTTAACTACCAAATTTCCGTCGCTATCGTAGGACATACTTTTTATTCCGCGCCCGTTTTCGCCGTCAGTCGCTACTGCTTTATACTGCGTTTTTTGATTATTCAACACCCAGTAGCCGTCGTCACTTATGCTGATAGTGGGTGTAACGCCGTCCGCTCCGTCCTGACCGACCGCCAAAATGGGAAGTACGTTTCCGTTGATTACCCAGTAGCCGTCAGAATTTATACTAATCGTCGGGGTTACGCCGTCCTTGCCGTCTTTTCCGTCAACACCGTCGCGCCCGGGCAAACCTTGCTCACCCTGAACGCCTTGCAGTCCTTGTTCACCACGCAAGCCCTGTTCGCCCTTGCACGCAACGAAAAGCAAACACACCGCTAAAACGGCTATTATTAACAACACTTTCTTTTTCATCTCGTCTTCTCCTTTTAAGTAATATCATTATAATAGCACGTCCCCCCCGCGTCAAGCGATCGGGCTACACGATTCATAGAATACGGCATTTTTGAAAAAAATCAGCAAAACGACGTGGTACGTATATGCCCGTTTTGATTTTTGACTTAAAATAGATTTTCGATTTTTGCACAAAAAAAGAGTAAGCAAAACTGCCTACTCTTTCTTTATTTAAGCTGTTTTTCCGCTTCGCCGTGACGCGCACGCCACGGGTAAAGGGTGATTACATTTTATCGCGCTTATGATAAGTCGTATGGAGAATCTTATGAGCCTTATGGCTGTTGGGCTCGCCGAAGTATTCAGCGTAAAGCGTCTTAACGACGGGATTCTCGTGCGAAGTACGAAGTGCACTCTTCTTATCAGCCTTGTAGATAGCGCCTGCGCGAAGTGCCTTTACGTCAACGCCTGCGTTGATCTTTTCAGACGAAACGATGGGCTGACCACCGCCGTTTACACAACCGCCGGGGCAGGTCATAATCTCGATGAACTGATAATCGCATTTACCAGCCTTGATATCCTCAAGGATTTGACGAGCGTTAGAAAGCGAATGAGCAACGCCTACCTTAACCTTAGTTCCCTTAAGGTCAACGGTTGCGCTCTTAATGCCTTTCGTTCCGCGAACTGCCTTGAAGTCAAGCGAAGGTGCAGGCTCGCCTACTACCTTTTCGTAAACGGTACGAAGTGCAGCCTCCATTACGCCACCCGTTGCGCCGAACAAGTAACCTGCGGTAGAAGACTTTCCAAGGGGATCGTCGAACTCGCCGTTAGCAAGGGAGTTGTAATCAATACCGTATCTCTTGATAAGACGTGCAAGCTCACGCGTGGTAAGAACTACGTCGATATCGGGATAACCGCTTGCGTTCTGGTCCTCACGGAAGATTTCGGTCTTCTTTGCGGTACAGGGCATTACGGAAACTACTACGATATTCTTGGGATCAAGGTGCATCTTTTCAGCGTAGTAAGTCTTGATTACAGCGCCAAACATCTGCTGGGGCGACTTACAGGAGGAAAGATGAGGAAGAAGTTCGGGATAGTTAAACTCGATAAAGCGAATCCAACCGGGCGAACAACTGGTGATCATAGGAAGGGCTGCGTTCTTGTCCTGAAGTCTAGAAAGGAACTCAGTACCCTCTTCCATAATGGTAAGGTCTGCGGTCATATTAACGTCGAATACCTTGTCAAAGCCGATACGGCGAAGTGCCGTTACCATCTTGCCTTCGGTATCCGTACCGATAGCGTTGCCAAACTCTTCGCCAAGAGCAACGCGCACGGAAGGAGCAGTACCAACGATAACCGTCTTTTCGGGGTTGTTAAGAGCCTCTACTACGATATCGGTGTCGTCCTTTTCGGTGAGTGCGCCTACGGGGCAAACGTTGATACATTGTCCGCACGCTACACAGTCAACTGCGCCAAGAGGACGCTCGAACGCGCAACCGATGGTGGTGTTAAAGCCACGGAAGTTAGCGCCGATTACGCCAACGGACTGAACTTTTTCACACATTGCTACGCAACGACGGCAAAGAATACACTTGCTGTTGTCGCGAACGAGATATGCGTTGGGAAGCTCGGGTACAACTGCGGTCTTGTCGCCCGTGTAAGCAACGTCATCACAGCCGTACTCTTGAGAAAGCTTTTGAAGTTCGCAATTGCCACTTCTTACGCAGGACAAGCAACTTCTGTTATGGTTAGAAAGGATAAGTTCAAGCGTGGTTTTACGAGCGTTGATAACCTTGGGCGTTTTGGTGTAAACTTCCATGCCCTCTGCAACTACTGCCGAGCAGCTTGCAACGAGGCTTCTTGCGCCCTTAACTTCAACTACGCAGATACGGCAACTACCTTCGTTACAAAGGTCCTTGTAGTAGCAAAGCGTAGGAACGTTAAAGCCTGCCTGACGAGCCGCGTCCAAAATACGAGTACCTTCGGGCACGGTTACGGATATATCATTTATCTTTAAAGTAACTTCTTTCATTATCGTTCACCTCTTACTTCTTGATTGCATTCTTACGGCAAGCTGCTATGCACGCACCGCACTTAATACATTTATCAGGATCGATTACATGGGGCTGACGGATTTCACCCGTAATAGCGTTTACGGGGCAACCACGCTTACAAAGTCCGCATCCTACGCACTTATCAGCGATAATTTCGTAAGATACGAGCGCTTTACATACGCCTGCAGGACACTTCTTGTCACGTACGTGTGCTACGTACTCGTCACGGAAGTAACGGAGCGTAGAAAGTACGGGGTTAGGAGCGGTCTGACCAAGTCCGCAAAGCGAGTTTTCTTTGATGTAGTAGCAAAGCTTTTCCATCTTGTCAAGGTCTTCCATCGTACCCTTGCCCTGCGTGATCTTGTCGAGCATCTCGTAAAGACGCTTGTTACCGATACGGCAGGGAGTACACTTACCACACGATTCGTCAACGGTGAATTCAAGGAAGAACTTCGCAATGTCAACCATACAGGTGTCTTCGTCCATTACGATAAGTCCGCCCGAGCCCATCATCGAGCCGATTGCAATAAGGTTGTCGTAGTCGATAGGCGTATCAATAAGCGACGCGGGAATACATCCGCCCGAAGGACCGCCGGTCTGAGCAGCCTTGAACTTCTTGCCGTTGGGAATACCGCCACCGATTTCTTCGATAATGGTGCGGAGCGTCATACCCATAGGAATTTCAACGAGGCCGGTGTTGGTAATCTTACCACCAAGCGCGAATACCTTCGTACCCTTGCTCTTTTCCGTACCAAGCTGAGTGAACCACTCTGCGCCGTTAAGGATAATAGCGGTGATGTTACCGTAGGTTTCTACGTTGTTGATAAGCGTGGGCTTTCCGAACAATCCCTTTACTGCGGGGAAAGGCGGACGTTGACGGGGCTCGCCTCTCTTACCCTCAGCGGAGTTAAGGAGCGCGGTTTCCTCACCGCAAACGAATGCGCCTGCGCCAAGACGAAGCTCGATATTGAACTCGTGACCAAGGCCCATAGCGTTAGAACCCAAGATACCGTAATCAAGAGCCTGCTGAATAGCGATTTGCAAACGGTTTACTGCAATGGGGTACTCTGCACGAACGTAGATATAACCCTTGGTAGCGCCGATTGCGTAACCTGCGATCATCATTGCCTCGATTACCGAGTGGGGATCGCCTTCCAAAAGCGAACGGTCCATGAACGCACCGGGGTCACCCTCGTCGGCGTTACATACAACGTACTTTTGGTCAGCAACGGAGTTATGAGCAAACTGCCACTTCATACCCGTGGGGAATCCACCGCCGCCACGGCCACGAAGTCCAGACGCCTTAATTACGTCGATAACTTCCTGAGGAGTCATTTCGGTAACTACCTTTTGATAAGCAAGGTATCCGTCGTATGCTAAATATTCGTCAATATTTTCAGGATTTATAACACCGCAGTTACGAAGAACGAGACGGTGTTGGCTCTTATAGAAAGGAGTTTCGTTGAAGGGCTTAACCGAACCGTCAGCCTCTCTCTCTTTGCTGAGAAGTCTTTCAACAATTCTACCTTTAAGAATGTGTTCAAGAACGATTTCCTGAACGTCCTCCACCTTAACGTGCTGATAGAAAGCACCGTCGGGATAAACTACTACGATAGGTCCGCGTGCGCAAAGGCCGAAGCAACCGGTCATAATGAGTTTTACTTCTTTATCAAGGTTGTTTTCTTTAAGAAGTTTAGTAAATTCATCGTAAATCTTCTTACTATTACCGGAGGTACATCCCGTACCACCGCAAACAAGTATATGTGCTCTTTCCAGCATTTAGTTCTCCTTTACAGCGTAGCTGTACGTATATTCGTTGATGGGATTGCCGTTCATGATGTGGCTTGCTACGATTTGTCTAGCGCGCTCTGCGTCAACGTGAACGTAAGTAACCTTTTCTTTACCGGGTTCAAACACTTCTACGACGGGCTCGAATCTGCAAATACCGATACATCCGGTCTGCGATACGATTACGTTATCAAGGTGCTTTTCTTCTACTTCCGCAGTAAGCGCAGCCAAGGTGTTACGCGCGCCTGCAGCGATACCGCAGGTTGCCATACCTACTACGATACGGAAGTCGCTTGCGTCTGCTACGCCACGGTTGTTAACCTTAGCCTTCATACGCTCGCGGATTGCTTGCAATTCCTCCAAAGTTTTCATATAATTATTCCTCCATTGATATTTTCGATGTTTTCCGCTATCATTTCTCCGATATAGCCAAGTACTTCGGGCTCTGAGAGAGGAATTCCTTCCATAATCTCACGAACGGGCGAAGTGTCAAACTCGTAAGCTCTACCGTCCACTTCGTAATGAAGTACGAAGTCCGTTTCGGGCGCGCCACCTATTAAAGTGGTCATAGTCGCAGTAAGATCGCCCATAGGCACGCGGTCGATATGTGAGAGAGTAAAAGTCGCAGTCGTCGTCGTGCCCACTCCCACTTTGCTTGTGATAGTAAGCGCTCCGCCCGTGCTTTCCGCTGCCTGCTTAAACAACGGTATGCCCAGTCCCACTTTTCTGGTCGTGCGCGTCGTTGCGAACGGATCGGTAACGCGAGCAAGCAATTCCTCACTCATACCGCAACCGTTATCCGCAACGGATATGGTCAATAAATCCTCACGGCTATCTGCAACGACCGAAATTTTAATTTCCGTCGCATTTGCCCTCGTAGAGTTATTCGCTATATCAAGTATATGAAGAGCGAGCTCAGTCATTATACTTTGCCAAAATCTTATCTACGTCGTCGGTAGTAAGATTGCCGTAAACTTCGTCGTTTACGGTAAGTACGGGCGCAAGTCCGCAACAACCGATACAACGGGTTGCATCAAGAGTAAACTTCTGATCAGCAGTAGTTTCTCCTGCCTCAATGCCTAATCTCTCCTTGAACTTGTCGATAACAAGTCCAGAGCCCTTTACGTAGCAAGCCGTACCAAGGCAAATACCGATAGTGTACTTTCCCTTCGGTTTAAGGTTAAACTGCGCGTAGAAAGTTGCAATTCCGTATACTTCTTCCAAAGATACTCCGAAAGTGCTTGCAATCTTGGACTGTACTTCGATGGGAAGATAGCCGTAAATTGCCTGTGCAGCCTGCATTGCCTTCATAACGGGGCCGGGTTCGTTCTTGAGTACTTCAAGTTCTTTCTCAAGTTGCTCCCATTGTTGAGGAGTGCCGATAATTTCTTTGCTCATATTGATCTCCTTTTGCAATATTTTTATCTTTTAGCAAGCTTGTCCAATACCGCCCTTGCGGTTACTTTTTCAAGCTCGACAAAATTACAAGTTTGTTCGTTTAGGTTTTCTAAATAATGCGCGTCGGAATTACGCAAGATTATATATCCGCGGTCGCGATAGCTTTGCACGAACTCGTCGCTAGCAAGCGTACTGATTTCCACCGCCGTAAAGCCCATATCCTCGTGAACGTCGCCCAGCATCTGAATTGCTCCGTGCGAGGGACGGTCTATATGCGCCGGGAAAGCCACGCCTCCGTACTCAGTCGCAAGCGCCACCGTTTCGTAAATGCCTATGTCGGTAGCGGTAATAAGTAGGTTGGGCTCTTCACCAACTATTTCGTCGTTCTCGTTAAGAACGAGTTGGCGTCCGTAGATATCGGCGTCGTTAGCAAACTTAAACCGTCTAGTATCTACGTAATCAGCGAATTTCTTCGCGCTTTTAGCGTCGGGAAAAAGGAATACGACGTGAACTTCCTCGCTCGTCTCAAGCTCCATTCCGCAAAGAAGGGTTACGCCCTGCTCTTTCGCCACTTTTTCAAACGCCTCACAGTTATCACAAGCGTTATGGTCGGTCACGGCAATCACGTCCAGTCCCACTAATTTCGCCATCATAACGACGTTATTAGGCGTCATTTCCTCGTCACCGCAGGGCGAGAGGGCGGAATGGATATGTAGGTCGTACCAAGCCTTCACTTGCTTAGCGCCACGGCAGAGGAAAATACGTCCATATCCGTAAGGATAAGCGAAACGCTTTCCTGCGCGCATTTTTCAACGAGTCGCTCGTCGGGGGTTACGCCCTCGCACAAAACGACTACGCTAACGTCCGCAAGCGTCGCTACGCCTGCTACGTTGACGTTGTTCATAACCGTCAGCCAACAGCATTTTTCGGGTGCTTTGCCCATAACTCTGCTCAAAAAATCGCCTGCGTAAAAAGCGAGCGCATCTTTCCCTGCGTCGTTTCTCACCTTTCCGTTAAGTCTGTTTGCGATTTCGCTTACGGTCATTTCTTACTCTCCATATAACGGCATTTAGCCTTAATTCCACGCACGAGGTCCTCAGCAAGCGCTATACAGTTGGGCGCACCGCAGCTACCGCAATTAATTCCGGGTAGCGCCGACGCGATTTCCTTTACTCGCATGGTTTTACGCATCGCCTCCATCCTGTTTTCGTCAAGACGGAAAACGTTATTGCTCTCGTAAGGTTCTTTGCGCTTATAAGCCGAAAAATCGGTAACTGCCATAGGTCTTTCTTTCATTGCGTTACGCAGTTTGCGAAGTCTCGTTCGCGCAAGGAAGGGGCTTTCGATATTCATTGATCCGCCTACGCAACCGAGGTTACAAGCGTAAAGCTCAACGAAATCAAGTCCCATAAGTCTGTCGTGTTCGAGGTCGTTGAGCACGCTGATTACGTTCTCAATGCCGTCAGCCGACAAGTAATTGTCCGTTTTTAATCCGTTAGCCTCACCACTCGACGCGCCCCAGCTTACGCCTAACTTTCCTGCAAGCGCAAGATCCTCGATCGTTGCGGATTTATCGGTGAGCTTATTAAGCTCTTCAAGAAGCGGAAAGTAAACTTCTTTTACGGACAAAACTCCGTCTACTTTCGTGTTCTGGCTTTTTTTGAGGCTCATTACGTTTGCGGCGCATTGCGTTATTACGAATACGCCTATCTCGTCAGCGGGCAATCCCGTTTCCATTTGCGCCTTCGCCCTCGCCATATTCGCTGCAACTTCTTCGGGCTGTTGCATAGGCGAAAGATTATCGATAAGGTTTTCGTAGCGCATCAAAATGAGATTGACTACCGCAGGACAAGCCGAGCTTATAACGGGCTTGTTTTCGTAACGAACTTCTTTTATGTATTCGGCGGTTGCGGCTGAAACGTATTCCGCGCCTGCCGCTGCCTCCACTACGTCGTCAAAGCCCAAATTTTTGAGTGCGGTCAAAACGTAGTTAGTGTCGAAAATATTATTGAACTGTGCGTACAGCGACGGGCTGGGTACTGCGACCTTGTACTTGAAATTTTTGATAATATCAAGCGGATCGTAAAACTCCTTTTTAGCGTGGGTTGCGCAATGACGAACGCACTCACCGCATCCGATACAGCGCTCGTACATAATTTGGGCTTT
>JAGAPD010000029.1 GCA_017623435.1 Clostridia bacterium | reverse complement strand
CAAAAATCGGTATACCACACCGCGCAACAAACAGAGGAAAATTATTCCCTTTACGAGCATATAGTACGCGCAATTGATAGTACCGCTATTTGCGACGGACTCGTTTTAATGAAAGGCGGTGACTGGAACGACGCTATGGACGAGGTGGGCAAAGAAGGTAAAGGCAAGTCTATTTTTGCGACTATGCTACTTTACCTTTGCATCAAAAAAATCTTGCCCTATGCGAGCGAAAAGGAGCGTAACCGTTGGGTGCAAATTATGTCGGAAATTTCTTCTGCCGTCGAAAATGCTTGGGACGGGGAATGGTTTATCCGCGCAATAACGGACAGCGGAAAAGTGCTGGGAAGTAAGCAATCGGACGATTGCAGAATTGATCTACTAACGCAGGCTTTTAGCGCGAGAAGTGAAATCGCAGAAAGCGACAAAATTAAAACTGCCCTTTATAGTGCTCAAAAGCTTATCGACGAAAAATACGGTATAGTTAAGCTTTTTGAGCCACCCTTTACGAGCGAGCAAAAAAATATAGGCTATATCACTCGCTACCCAGAGGGCGTGCGCGAAAACGGCGGACAGTACACCCACGCTGCCGTTTGGTATGCTATCGCGCTGTTTACCGTGGGCGAAAAAGAAAAAGCGTGCAAGGTAATGGAAATGCTTAACCCCATAAACCACGCTCGCGACGAAGAGAGCGTAAACCGTTATAAAGTCGAGCCCTTCGTTATGAGCGCGGATATTTATTCGGGCGAAAGGGTGGGCGAGGGCGGATGGACTTGGTACACCGGCTCGGCGTCCTGGACTTACAAGTGCATCACCGAATATATGATGGGCGTGAATATTGAGGGCGACAAGCTCACCCTCGCGCCCAACCTCTCGTCTGACTATAAAGAAGTCACCCTCACTATAAACCAGGGCGACTGCCACGCAAAAATTACTATCGACAACGAAAGCAAGGGTAAAAAATGGCAATTCGTAGTGGACGGAGTGGGCTATAACGTCAATTTCCTTCGCCTTTCGCCCTCGCTAAACGGCAGGGAAATCAAATTACGCCACACAGACTGAAAAAATATATATATTTTTTAGTTTTTACTTGCTATAAAAGTCCGTTTATTGTATAATGAATATATGGACTTATTTGATTTAACGAACAATAAAAGCATTTCCGCGCCCCTTGCCGACAAGATGCGCCCCCAAAAACTTTCCGACTTTATCGGACAGAGCCACCTCATTTACCCAGGCTCATTGCTTGAACGCGCCATAAAAGCGGACAAACTGGGTAGTTGTATTTTCTTTGGCCCACCGGGTACGGGCAAAACCACGCTCGCGTCGCTTATCGCGCACACCACGAGCGGAGCGTTCGTAAAACTCAACGCCGTGTCAAGCGGAGTAGCGGACGCAAAAAAAGTCATTGAAGAGGCAAAAGAGAGATTAAAGCTGTACGGCAAAAAGACTTATCTTCTTTTGGACGAGTGCCACCGCTGGAATAAAGCGCAGTCCGACTGCGTGCTTTCAGCTATCGAGGACGGTAGTATTATCTTTATCGGCTCAACCACCGAAAACCCGTATATCTCAATGACGCGCGCTATCGTTTCGCGTTGTAGAGTTTTCGAGCTTAAAAGCCTCAAAGACGACGACGTTAAGCGTGGACTTAAACGCGCGGTCGAGGACAAGGAAAACGGCTTTGGTAGAATGAAACTTACCGTGACGGACGAGGCGTACGCGCATTTTGCTTGGGGAGCGTCAGGCGACCTTCGTAACGCGCTTAACGGACTTGAGCTTGCCGTGCTTACCACTCCGCCCGATAGCGAAGGCAATATCGTCGTTGATAAGCAGGTAGCCGAGCAGTCTATCCAAAAGAAAACGGTGTCCGTTGACGAGAGCACCTATTTTGATATGCTTTCCGCGTTTTGCAAATCGCTCCGTGGCTCGGATAGTGACGCCGCGCTTTACTGGGCGTTCCGTCTTATCGCGTCGGGGCTTGATCCGTTGATTATCTTCCGCAGAATGATCGCGCACGCCAGCGAGGACGTAGGTCTTGCGAACAATCAGGCGCTCATCCTTACGGTCAGCGCTATGAACGCTTACGAAAAAGTAGGTCCGCCCGAAGGCTTTTTGGCGCTCACTCACGCTATTATTTGCATTTGCACTTCGCCTAAGTCTAACTCCGTCGTTTGCGCTATGGATAGCGTGCGTCAGGCAGTAGAGGAGAACGGCGCGTATTACGTTCCGCTCCATCTCCGTAACACCGATTTCTCTACGCTTGACAAAAGTGACGTGCCCTATATCTATCCGCACGAGTTTGGCGGTTACGCAAAACAGCAGTACCTGCCCGACGAACTCGTAGGCGCAAAATTCTATTCTCCTAGCGACAACGGCGACGAAAAACAAATCAAAGAATTTTTAGAGTATATCAAAACCCACTTTTATAAATAACGACGATAGCACGCCACCGTATTACCAAAATCGTGACTATTAGCAGATAAACCTATTTTAGGAGAACGGCTTATGAAAAAAATACTAAAAATTTTATCCGTTTTATTTTCCGTAATGCTGTTGTTTTGCGCGGTCGGATGCGAACAAAGCGATAGCGACGAGCGAAGAATCTATTATTATACTTTGCCTAATGTTGCGGTGGATGAAACCTTTGAAATAACGGTTGAAGAGAAGTCTTATTTTAAATGGGATAAAGTGGTAGTTTGTAATCGCGAAGGATTAGAGTTTGTTAAGTATGAAAGAATCCCAAGAACTATGGATCCAGATATTTTAGGCGCAGGCGTTTATTGTGTGTATACGCTCCGCGCGAGTGAGGCAGGCGATTACGCAATAAAACTTAATTATCGTCCCTTTGGAAGTGATCCCCCGGTTCAAACTAATATTTACAAAATTAAAATTACAAACAACGCTTAAGTCCCAAATGTGGTACGTAATGAGCGGTATAATTGAGAAAAACGAAAGGAGAAAAGAAAATGGAAGAGATGAAAATTGTTGAATCGTACACGGCTACACTTCTTAGTGCTATCTTTGGCGAAGAAGTCAAAGTAAACGATAGCGAGGCTACGACCGTTTTGGACGGCGTTATTGCGCAGATCAAAAACGAAGTGGACGAGGACGGCGAAGAATTCAGAGCCGTACAGCTCCCAAAAAACGAATGCGCAGTAGTGGGCGAACTTCATTATAAGTATGGTAAAAGCGTAAGCGAAATTGCTACGCAGTTGTCCGTTGGCGAAGAAGTAGTGAAGAGCAGTATCAATAGCTTTTTGCGCGTAATTCGTAACCCTAAATATTCCAAGCAGTTGGCAAAATTCGTAAAATAATATCGTACTAAAATGGAAAATATTATTAAAATCGTTAATACGAATAATGCGGAAAGTTGTGAGTACAAAACCACGGAGTTAGTCACCGTGGTTGATTTTCCCGTGCGCGATAAAATCATTTTCGTGGACGGGGAAGAGGTGGATTTAGAGAAATACGACTTCGCCTTTTACGGTCAGGACTCTGTATGCGATTACTTCAAATTGAGCGGTAAGCGTTTTGAAAAGTATTTTGAAGAAATCAAGAAATTGCAATTTTGTTTATCAGAAGATAAGGACTTGTACTTCGTAGTGGACGATGATGCGTGCTTTAACTACGCCTGTATCCGCGACGGAAAAGTGAGCGACTACGACGGATTGTCGACGAGGGAGAAATATATTTTCAACTATTACTGTTTCGTCACGATTTTGCGCTACGCATTAAAGGATAGAGAAAAGCCTGCGCTTTTGATTTTGGGCTTAAACACGATTGACACCAACGGAGTTGATATTCCTGCGATGCTGAGTTACGCCCACGCCAGCGGTTTCAAAACCGTCCTTTTCACCAACCCCGAAAATGTTTGTCTTTACTAAAGAATAAGGAGTAAGAAAGATGGCTATTCAAGGTATAACATTTAAAAATAATTATAGCGAGTTAGAAGTGCGTATCAAAAGAACTCCGCATTTCAAAATAACTACGCATTATATTGAATTGTTTGATAGACCTTATTCCGTTAGTAATAATGTTTTTTACAATCGTTATAAGTCGTGGGAGCGTTGCCGTAATGCATTTAGTAATGCATTTATTAATAGAAATATTAATAATCCTAATTACGGAAATCTTGCTTTGAATTTAGCTTGGTATCTTGCAAGTTGGGGTATGTTGCGTGGCTCTTCTTTTTTATTACAATGTGATTACAGCGTACATATCGTTCCTATCAGGGATATTTTGTTGAATAAGAAATATGAAAAATTGTTTATTATAGATCCGTTAACACAAAGTGATGAATATTTAGAGTTGTTGTTTGGTGGTAAGAATATTCTGAGTAAGAATATTCCTGGAATCGTAAAGGAGTTAAAAGATTACTATACCGCTTATCGTGGTGTATTTAAAAAAACGAAGAGTGATGATTTTTCTAACACACTTATTACAAAAATTCTGCTTGGTGTTTTTGGCTGTATTCCTGCTTATGATGATTATTTTATGAAAGCAATGGGGTATTACGGTATCCAAAAAACTTTTAGTATTCGAGGAGTTAAGAGTTTATTAAATGCTCTGAGGAATTATAATGGATTTATAAATGCTATAGAAAATACAAAAATTAATTTCAATTACGTATGTGCACCAAACAATAAAATTTACACGTTTATGAAAATAGTGGATATAGTTTTTTGGAAGATAGGCGAAAAAATTTGAGAATTAGAAAACTAACGTCCCAAATGTGGTACATAACAAATGATATAATAACACCGTACTAAAAAAAGGACGGTGTTATTTTTATGAACAAAGTATTAAGCGAACAACTTATGGTTTTCGGTGACGACGACGGCTACGAAAAGCTTGAACGAATCGTGCTTGAATGCATCAAGGACAAGCATTTTTCGGCGAAAGAAATTGACAGGCTTGACTACGAGCTGGGCATAGTCAAGGACACGGGCGTGGCGAGAGTATTTATCTTTTTCTACGAAACGATGCGCGCGCTTGAAAAACAAATGAAAGTGTTTAGTAACGGCATAATCAACAACTCGTTTTTGTGCTACGTACTGGGCGTTACGAAAGTAAACTCGGTAACTTATGACCTCGCGTTTAGCAGATATTTCCGCTCAAATAGTACGCGCTTGCCTTACTTTTATCTGACCACGCAAACGGGCGGAGCGGACAAGGCGCTCGCGTATTTCTACGAAACTTTCGGCGAAAATAAAGTCTTTGCGCTCTCTAACGAGCGTGACGGTTACGCTATCGCAAAGGACGACTATTTTGAGCAGGGTAGCGGTGAAAAAACTATCTCTTACAAGGATGCGATTGATAAAAATATGTTCGTTTTCTTTATGGATCAACGCGAAATAAAGCGTCCTATTGCGGAAAAACAATTTACCGAGCGTGAAATCCACGACAAAGCAATTGCGCTGTTCGGCGATAGTACGCGGTTTGGTTATAAATCGCTCCCGTACGAAATTTTCAGCGAAACGGACGGAAGATTAGTTTTTCAGGAGCAGTTCATTGCGTTTTGCCGTGACGAAGTCAAAATGGACGAAGAGAAAGCGGAAGAATTGCGCAAAGGTATTTGCAAAAAGGAATTAGCTAAAATTTTGATAACGCTTTTAAACTTCAAGGACGCTTTGGGCGCAGGAAAAGGAAAAACCATTTTCGACTACTGCCGTGAGCATTTACCTTACGCCGTCGCAAAGGGCTACGTCGTAGGCCAGCTTTTACTGGATAACAACGACTAAAACAACACCCCCTTTCCAAAACGGAGAGGGGGTTAAAAATTACTTTTCAATCACGGGAGTGAAGTTTTCAAAAATGATATTGTCGCAGTAGGGCAAAACCTTTTCCATTTCCGCATTCGAGCGAATCGTCCAGGCAAGAGTGGGCAGTTTAGTTTTGGTAACGTACTTATTCGGAAGATCGCTACCGCGGTAGGAAATGAAGTCGGGCGAGGACACTTTATTCAGCCACAAGCGTTTTAGCACCGTGCGCTTAATAAAAGAAAGCTCCTCCTTTCTAAACCAGCTCGCCAGTTGACCGCGAAGAATATGCGGAGCGTTTTTCTTAAAATACTCCATAGAATAGGGGTTAAAGGACTGCACGGCGTATTCGCCCTTATAAGAAGACAAAAGCTCAAGCACGCTTTTTTCCAAGCCTCCGATAGTGCCTTCGTTTTTGATCTCGATAAGGATAGGCACTCTGCCGTCCACGAAGTCAAGAACTTGTTTAAAAGTAGGGATTTTTTGGTCGGAATTAGCCAAAGTAATCTCCTCTAAATCGGCGCGCGAAAGGTTGCAAACGTACCCGTCGCGGTCAGTCATACGCTTTAAGGTGTGGTCGTGAAAAACGACTACCGTGCCGTCGTCGATAGGGCGCACGTCAAGTTCGATAGCGTAGCCTGCGTTTATAGCAAGCTCGTACGCAAGAATAGAATTTTCAGGAACGGTTGCGCTGTGTAGCCCCCTGTGTGCAATAGGAGTACTGCAAAGCCAAGAATTTTTAATATCCATAACTACCTCTTAAGTCAATTTCCACCTATCATTATATCACAAATTGATAGACTGAGCAACGAAAACGCGCCTAAATTCAAGCATAATTTTTGCCCTTTATTAAGTTTATGCTACTTTTGCGCCATTCTTAACTTGAAAAAGATAAATACTTATTTACAATATGGGTATTGACAACTGCTATAATCTATGATAAAATAATATAAATACAGGATGAACCTCACGTCTTAAAACGAGAGGGATATTGTCTTTTGTGCGGGGATTTGGAGAGATGAAAAAAGCAATAAAAACCATAGTAAGCATAGTTTTTGTGCTAGTGATAGTATGTGGTTCATTTGTTGGTTGCTCATCTACATCTCACGATAGTAGTAATAGTGGTGGTTATTTTTTTCCTGATAAACCCAAATTCAGTACGAGATATACGATAGAACAACACAAAGAGAGAATTACTCGTGTGTTTGCAGAACAAGAAAATTCAAAATATTTCGATTATTTTTATGTAGATATTGTATATTCATTTAGAAATAAGCCTGAATTCTTTCTTGTGGAACATGGATATGCACTATCAAACTCAAACGTTAATCATACGGCAATGGGGTGCATTATTGACGATAACTACTATTTAATAAGTGAGGACGATTATATTACTCGCGATTTGAGTTGTTTTCGCAAAAAAGGGTTTATAAATAATAAAAAATATTTTGGTAAATATAAAGCGTCAAAATATAATCCTGGTTACGCGCACGAAGGGATATGTGCAGTTGAAGTAAACGGTGAAATTATAGGTATATGTGGCGAACTTGAAAATAAAGTAATAAGTGAAGATATGATAAATAAATTGCTTTATATGCAAACATCAGATCGTTTATTGTTTATCAAGGAGGAAGAATTAGTTAAATATTGTAGTTCAATTAAGCCACGAGAAGAACCGCTTTTCTTTTCGCCTATGGTTGATTATTCTTTGACCGTTGATACTATCGAGCAGTATTTAGAGAAAAGAAGATTGAGTGATAGACCGTATATAATTGACGATTTATACGATAAAAAAGGTAATCAAATATATAAGCTCGTGGAGTTTGAGGACGACGGGTATATGATTTTTGACGTTAGTGGATCTAATCCCGTGCTAAAGGATTTTTCGCCTAATACAGCAAGCCCGTACAAAAAATACGAGCAAGTAAACGGAAAGATAACAAGTAAAAAAATATACGATCCGTCCGATATGCTTGATCGGGAAATGAATGGTTGTAGTTTGTGGAATTATACGAATAGAGATATCTCTAATTCACACGTACTTAATTATAGAAGCTCGTGGGGGTACGTAACGGGAAGACGTATTCAAGTAATTAGTAGTGAAGGTACGACGACACCGTTTTTCTGGCCGGAAGAAAAAAACACTTTAATCGTTTTTAGAGAAGTGGAATAACGGATAAAAACGCTATAACGAGAGTTATGGCGTTTTATATTTAAAAAATATAAAAAAGCATTTGCGTTTTTTGGCGCTTTGAAGTATAATAATGCTATGAGTAAACAGACGCATATCAGAAATTTTTGTATTATAGCACATATTGACCACGGAAAGTCCACGCTTGCTGACCGTCTTATCGAAGAAACGGGCACGCTTGCAAAGCGTGATATGGAAGATCAACTTCTTGACTCTATGGACATAGAGCGCGAGCGCGGTATTACCATAAAGCTTACGCCCGTAAAAATGAATTATACTTACGACGGCGAAGAGTATATCCTTAACCTTATCGACACTCCCGGTCACGTTGACTTCACTAACGAAGTATCCCGTTCCCTTGCTGCTTGCGAAGGAGCGATTTTGGTCGTTGACGCGTCGCAAGGCGTTGAGGCACAAACGCTCGCTAACGTATATTTAGCGGTGGATAACGACCTTGAAATACTCCCCGTTATAAATAAAATCGACCTTCCCAGCGCGCGACCTGACGAGGTTATTGCGGAAATCGAGGACGTTATCGGTATTGACGGACACGACGCGCCCCTCGTTAGCGCAAAAGAAGGCGTGGGCATTGACAAGGTTTTAGAGCAAGTAGTGGCTCTCGTGCCCCCTCCGGTCGGCGACGAAACCGCACCCCTTAAAGCGCTTATTTTCGACTCCTTCTATGACAACTATAAGGGCGCAGTATGTTTAGTGCGCATTATGGACGGCACGGTAAAAGCAGGTATGAGAATTCGCCTTATGAACACGGGTAAGGAGTTTGATACCGTAGAAGTGGGCGTGTTCAATCCCAAAATGAGTGCAACGGATAGCTTGAGTGCGGGCGAGGTAGGTTATATTTGCGCAAGCATCAAAAACGTAGCGGATACCGCCCCGGGCGATACTATTACCGATGCAAGCAAGCCAGCAAAAGAGCCTTGCCCCGGCTATAAACCCGTTCAGCCCGTAGTTTACTGCGGAATTTATCCCGTTGACGGCTCGAAGTACAACGACCTTAAAGACGCGCTCGAGCGCTTAAAGCTCAACGACGCAGCGCTTTTCTACGAGCCCGAGGTTTCCGCAGCGCTTGGCTTTGGTTTTAGATGCGGATTCTTGGGACTTCTTCACATGGAAATTATCGAAGAGCGCCTTGAACGCGAATTCAATCTTGACCTTATAACTACCGCCCCGGGCGTAAACTATAAGGTGGTTAAGACTAACGAGGAAATCGTTACCGTAACTAACCCCAGCAACTTACCTAATTTAAGCGAAGTGGACCATATCGAAGAGCCGGTAGTTACCGCTTACATTTATACTCCCCCTGAATATATCGGACCTATTATGGAGCTTTGTCAGGAAAAGCGCGGTGAGTATCTCGATATGGTGTATATTGACAAAACGCGTGTAAAAATTCACTACGAAATTCCCCTTAACGAAATCGTTTACGACTTTTTTGACGGACTTAAATCGCGTACGCGCGGTTACGCAAGCCTTGATTACGAAATTAAGGGCTACAAGCCCAGCGACCTCGTAAAGCTTGATATTATGCTTAACAACGAAATTTGCGACGCGCTGTCCATTATCGTACACCGCGACAAAGCTTACGCGCGCGGTCGTTCTATTGCCGAAAAGTTAAAGGAAGTTATTCCGCGCCAGATGTTTGAAATTCCTATTCAGGCGGCAATCGGCTCGAAAATTATCGCCCGTGAAACCGTAAAAGCGCTTAGAAAAGACGTGCTTGCAAAGTGCTACGGCGGCGATATCACCAGAAAGAAAAAACTTCTCGAAAAGCAGAAGGAAGGTAAAAAACGTATGCGCCAAGTCGGCTCGGTCGAAGTGCCCAGCGAGGCGTTTATGTCGGTGCTTAAGCTTGATAACTAATAGTCGTCTAAACGGTGGGGGAGTGTACGTGCATTTCCCGTATTGCAGGAGTAAGTGCGCCTACTGCGCCTTTACTTCTTCGCCCGATTTTAGCACGCAAAGTAAGTATATAGAGCGTCTTAAAACGGAAATAGCCCAAACGAGTAATAAACCCAAAATTAACACCATTTATTTTGGCGGTGGTACTCCGTCCGTAATGGAGCGAGGATATCTTGCCCAAATTAAGCAAGCTATCGACCGCTATTTTGACACCAGCGAAGTGGTGGAATTCACGGTTGAGTGTAACCCTGATAGCGTAGACGAAGAGTTTTTGCGTGAGTGCAAGGATATGGGAGTGACGCGAATCAGCGTAGGACTTCAGTCAGCAAGCGACGAGTGTCTAAAAGCAATCGGCAGGGCGCACGACGTAAGTAAATTTATAAGCGCAGTTAAGAGCATAAGGAAGTATTTTGACAATATTTCCTCAGATATTATTTTGGGCTTGCCTAACGAAAAGGAAGGCGATATCGAAAAAGCCGTAGAATTATTTTGCGAGCTTGGTATTACGCATATATCCTCTTACGCGTTGACCGTTGAGGAGGGCACTCCGTTAAAGGCGAGCGGTTATACCGTGGACGACGACGCGCAGGCGGACGCTTACGAAAGAGTCGTGAAACTGTTAAAGCAAAAGGGCTACGAGCGATACGAAGTCAGCAATTTTGCACGTGATAACAAAATAAGCTTGCATAACTATAAATACTGGACGGGTGCTAACTATTACGGCTTTGGCGTGTCCGCGCACTCGCTCGTTGACGGCGTGCGCTACGCTAATATTGATAGCGTTACCGGCTATATTGAGGGCGCGAAAAAAACGGCAATAGCTTTAACGGACGAAGATAAAAAAGAAGAAAAAATTATGCTTGCAATGCGCACCGCGCGTGGACTGGACCTAAACGATTTTGCATCGTCTTGGGAAGACTTGCGCGAGCAAAAGAAAGAGCAGTTAGATAAACTTTGCGCGCTTAAAGTAGTGGAAATTAAGGACGGATTTTTGCGCGCCACGGACGAGGGATTTTACCTTCTCAGCGCGATAATAACGGAGTTGATATAATGGAAGAAAAGAAAACTCAACCGACTAAACCTACGCAAGCGGAGCGTACTAAAGCGGAAAAAGAGAAATTTGAGAAGTTAAAGAAGGAACGCGAAATGGCAGAGTTTAAGCGCCGTTATTTTGCGTACTACGACGATATTAAAATTAGCCACAGAGAGGACTGGTAAAATGGTAAACGCAAAAATTAGATTCAATCTTTTCCCGGGCGGAAAGAAAAAATGCGTAACTTTTAGTTACGACGACGGCCCTGTTTACGACTATATTCTGACGGAGATTTTCGATAGATTCGGCGCAAAATGCACCTACAATCTTAACTCAAACCGTATCGACAGAGAAGACACTATTTCCGCAGATTTTATGCGCGAGCTTTCCACGCGTCACGAGATTGCAATCCACGGCTTTAACCATCCGTTTTGGGAAAAATGCAACCACGACCAACTCGTAGCCGATATTTACGAGGACAAGAAATTTTTGGAAAGCGTTATCAAAAAGCCTATTATTGGCGGTGCGTATCCCTACGGCACTTATAATAGCGAAGTGGTAAAAACGCTTGACGCGCTTGGAATTAAATTTTGCCGTACGACTAACGCGACTTTTAATTACTCCGTGCCCAATAATTTTTTGGAATGGCACCCGACTTGTCATCACAAAAACGGAGTAGAGTGCGCTAAAAACTTCCTTTGCTACCGCTACGACAACCTGCCCGTTTTGTATATCTGGGGACATTCGTACGAGTTCAACGACAACGACAACTGGGAAGAAATGGAAGAAATTCTTACCGTTTTGAGCGAATCGGACGATATCTGGTACGCTACTAACGGCGAAATTTACGACTACTTTACCGCAATGCGCGCGCTCCGCGTGGACCTTAACGGCAACAGCGTGTATAATCCCACCGCCACGACCGTCTATGCCACCGTCGACGGCAAGCAAATGTCCTTTCCCCCAGGACTGACCGAAATTAAATAAAGATAATGATAAATCAAGAATGAACGCACAAGAATGAGCGTAAAAGAGAAGTCTGTAAACGACTTCTTTTTTTCTTTTAAAAAAAGTAATAAAACTCTTGACAATCGCATAAAATAGCGTTATAATAAATTAGCAGTTGAAGTTAATGAGTGCTAACAGCCAAAGCAATTAACTGTTACTTCTCTCAGCGCCCGACTGCCAAGAACGTAAGGAGAAACGCTCAAATGGGGATATCCGAAAGAAAAGAAAAAATAATCCAAGCGGTAGTTGACAGCTACATAGTCAGCTGTGAGCCTATTTCCAGCGCGGAAATCAAGCAAAATTTCTTGCCTGACCTCAGCTCCGCCACGATTAGAAACGAGCTTGCAGCGCTTGAAGAAATGGGATATTTAGAGCAGCCCCACACGTCAGCAGGCAGAGTACCTACTGCCGAGGCGTACAGGCTGTACGTTGACAAGCTTATGCCCAAGAGAAAGTTAAGCAAAAGCGAGCTTAAAGTAATCAACAGTTACTTTGATCACAAGATAACCGAGATTGACGAAATCCTGCGTAACACCGCAAAGGTCATTACGGAAATCACCTCGCTTACTTCCGTTGCTATGGTGCCTAACGTAAAGAGCGCAGTAGTGGACAGCATTAAGATCGTAAAGCTTAACGACAAAACGGCGCTAGTTGTAATCGTCACTAACTTAGGCATTCTTAAAGACGCTACCGTGGAAATTGCCGAGGATCTTAACGAGCAATACTTCATTACTGCAAGTAACTTCATATCGACCGCTTTCCATAATAGGACGATAGAAGAGATTATGAATCCCGACGATATGATCAACGAACTTCTTGCCGAGTACGAGCAACTTTTCCGTGCGATCATCAGCATAATCACCGATTACGTAGAAAACGGTGGCGTAGGTGATATCGTGCTTGAAGGAAGCACCAAAATCCTTGATCATCCCGAATATGCGAACGTAAGAAAGGCGAGAGCGATGCTCGAAATGTTGGAGGCAAAGGAACAGCTTGCTCCTATGCTCCAAGGCTCTAACGACGTAAGCTTAAATATCAAAATCGGTAAGGACAACGAGATAGCGGAAGGAATGCCCGAGTGTGCAATCGTTACGGCAAATTATCGCGTAGGCGGAGTAACGATAGGCAACGCAGGCGTAATCGGACCGATAAGAATGGACTACTCAAAGGTCGTTTCCGTTCTTGACTATATAGGTAAAACGCTCAACCTTCTCCCCGAAGGCAAAAGCGTAGACGACAATAATAACGACGAGGAATAACATGGACGAGAAAAAACAAGACGAAACTTTGGTAAACGAGTGCGACGAGATGGAAGAGGAAGCCGTTGACGAGGGCGTGTGCGTAAGTGCGGACGACGAGACGGAAGAGGTTGAATCTCCCGATAAAAAAAGAGCGGACGAAATGACTGCGCTTGCTCAACGACTTCAAGCCGAGTTTGACAATTACAGAAAACGCAATCTTGATTTAACTAAGCGAATCCGTGAGGACGCGACGGTAGAAGTGCTTACGAGGTTTTTACCGCTTACCGACGTAATTGCGCAGGCGCTTACGATGATCAGTGATGAAAACGTCAAAAAAGGCGTGGTAATGATTCAGGACGAAATTACCAAAATCCTCTCTAATTACGGCGTAGTGGAAATTGAGGCAGAGGGGCAACCCTTTGATCCAAGACTTCACGAGGCAATAATGCAAGTACCTGCAAAAACGGAAGAGGAAAAGGACACCGTAAATCAGGTATATCAAAAAGGCTATAAGATGGGCGACAAAGTAATACGCGCATCTAAAGTAATAATTAATAAATAGGCTCAGTCCCAACATTTGACTGATTTTGACGGCTAAATACTGCGAAATCTTACTTATTTTTCTCAGTTACAGACCTTCCAGGTATGCGCCATCGAAAAAGAAGAATCTTTCTTGTATTTATCTCGTCAACCGTAACGAGTTACTAATCAGTCATCTATTGTGACATCACCTATAAAGTAAAAAACATCTTTTTAAGGAGGCATAAATATTATGGGAAAAATTATCGGAATTGACTTGGGTACTACTAACTCGTGCGTAGCCGTTCTCGAAGGCGGTGAACCCGTAGTTATCCCCAATAGCGAAGGTTCAAGAACGACTCCTTCGGTTATAGGCTTTGCAAAGGACGGCGAAAGACTCGTAGGTCAAGTAGCAAAACATCAGGCGGTTGCTAACCCCGACAGAACGGTTATCTCTATTAAGCGTGATATGGGTACGGACCGCAAGGTAAAAATTGACGACAAGCAGTTCTCGCCCCAAGAGCTTAGCGCAATGATTCTTTCTAAGCTTAAATCGGACGCGGAAAGTTATTTGGGCAGTAAAGTAACCGAGGCGGTAATCACCGTTCCTGCTTACTTTACCGACTCTCAGCGTCAGGCAACCAAGGACGCAGGTAGAATTGCAGGTCTTGAAGTAAAGAGAATTATCAACGAGCCCACCGCAGCAGCACTTGCTTACGGACTTGACAAGGGCAAGAACGCTAACCAAAAGGTATTCATTTACGACCTTGGTGGCGGTACTTTCGATATTTCTATCCTCGAAATCGGCGACGGCGTGTTCGAAGTACTTGCAACCGCAGGTAACAACCGTCTTGGTGGCGACGACTTCGACCAGAGAATTATGGACTATCTCGTAGATAACTTTAAGAAAGAACACGGCATTGATTTAAGCAAAGACCGTATGGCTATGCAAAGACTTAAAGAAGCTGCTGAAAAGGCAAAGATCGAGCTTTCCACGCTTAACAATACCAAAATCAGCCTTCCCTTCATCTCGATGGGCGAGAGCGGTCCCGTTCATATGGACTGCGACATCAGCCGTGCAAAATTCGAAACGCTTATTGCTGACCTTGTTCAGCAAACCGTTGACCTTACCAAGCGCGCTATGAGCGACGCTGGCTTTGGTGCTGACCAGATTGACAAGGTTATCCTCGTAGGTGGATCTACCCGTGTTCCCAGCGTAGTAGAGGCTGTTAGAAAGGTTACGGGCAAAGAACCCTTCAAGGGAATCAACCCCGACGAATGCGTAGCTATCGGCGCGGCTATCCAAGGCGGTGTACTTGGTGGCGAGGTTAAGGACGTTCTTCTTTTGGACGTAACGCCCCTTTCGCTCGGTATCGAAACTATGGGTGGCGTATGCACTCGTCTTATCGAGAGAAACACCACCATTCCTACCAAAAAATCGCAGATTTTCTCTACCGCTGCTGACAATCAGCCCGCTGTAGATATCCACGTGCTCCAAGGCGAGCGTCCTATGGCAGCAGACAACAAAACGCTTGCTCGCTTCGAGCTTAGCGGAATTGCTCCCGCGCCCCGTGGAATCCCTCAGATCGAAGTTACCTTTGATATTGACGCAAACGGTATCGTTCACGTATCCGCAAAGGATAAGGGCACGGGCAAGGAACAAAGCGTAACCATTACCGCATCCTCTAATTTGTCCGAAGAGGATATCCAAAAAGCAATCGACGAGGCTGAAAAGTTCGCCGAGGAAGACAACAAGAGAAAGGAAAGCGTTGACGCGAAGAACAATCTTGACGCGCTCGTATTCCAGATTGAAAAAGTTCTTAATGAGAGCGGTGACAAACTCGACGCTGACGATAAGGCAAAGCTTGAGTCGGCTATAAACAAGGCAAAAGAAACGCTTAAGGGCGACGACGTTGACGCTTATAAGAAAGAGGCAGAGGAACTTCAAAAGGTTTCCAACGAAGTTTTCACCAAGATGTATCAGGCGGCAGCCGCTAACGGAAATCCCAACGGTGGCGACGACAACAACGGTGGTGACAACGTAGTTGACGCTGAAGAAATCTAATCCATTATCGGAGAAAAAATGGCTAAATCATTTTATGACGTACTCGGAGTAAGTAAAGACGCGTCAGCGGACGAGATAAAGTCTGCGTACCGTAAACTGGCGCGTCAGTACCACCCCGACCTGCATCCCGGCGACGAGGAGGCGGCAAATAAATTTAAGGAAGTAAGCGAGGCATACGAAACGCTTTCCGATCCTCAAAAACGCGAGGCTTACGACAATCCCAGTCCCTTTGGCGGTGGCGGTGGATTCGAGGGCTTTAGCGGTTTTGGTGGTGGATTCGGTGGTGGCGGAGGCTCTATCTTCGACAGCATCTTTGATATGTTCGGCGGTGGTGGAGGAAGAAGTTCTTCGTCCTCTCGCCGTGAAAGCGTAGGCGAGGACATCACGCTTGACCTTAAGCTCACTTTCGAAGAGGCGGCTTTTGGCGTACAAAAGGAAGTAACCTTTACGCGTGACGAGCCTTGCACGACCTGCAACGGCACGGGCGCAAAGGACGGCACGAAGTTTAAAACCTGCGGAACGTGCGGTGGCACGGGCAGAGTGAAGTATACTCAAGAAACGCCTTTTGGTAGAATCGTAAGCGAGCGCGTTTGCTCGACTTGTCGCGGAAAAGGTAAGATTATTGAAGAAAATTGCCCCGACTGTAATGGAAAAGGCATCAACCGTCGTACCGTAAAGCTAAAAGTCAATATTCCTGCCGGCGTTGAAACGGGACAGGTTATGACCGTTCGTGGCGAGGGCGAAAAAGTCGCTAACGGCAGAGCGGGTAACCTTCAGCTCGTTATTGAGGTTACTAACCATCCTATCTTCAAGCGCGTGGGAGCGGACCTTTACGTCGATCTTCCCGTAACGTTTATTCAAGCTACGCTTGGCGAAAAGGTAGCAATCCCTACGTTGAAAGGAACTGAACTTCAATTCTCGCTTAGTGAGGGAATCGCAAGCGGTACGGTACTTAAACTAAAAGGTCACGGTATTACGACCAAACGCGGTACGGGCGATATGTACGTAACCGTACTCGTCGACCTTCCTAAAAAACTCAGCAAAGACCAAAAAGCAAAACTCAAAGAACTTGCCGACCTGTTCAAGTCTGACCAGTACGACAAAATCAAAGAGTTCAACAAAAAGAATAAACAATAACTAAAAAAGATATCTTTTATTAAAAAACAGGTTAAATTATTAAAAAACTCGGCTTTTTCAAGTCGAGTTTTCTTTTTATGTGCAAAAAAGATTGCATTAAAGTTGATTTTAGTTTATAATAAACTCACCGATAAATAAGAATTTGTGAGGATGATAAGATGGTCAATATAACAGATGTAAGACAGATTCTTCAATTCGCAATAGATGCGGAGATTAAAGTCTTTCTTGATGGCGGCTGGGTGTAGATGCACTTCTTGGACATCAGTCAAGAAGCCATAACGATATTGATATTTTTGTAGAAAAGAAAGATTATCAGAATTTTATAGAGATAATACAAGCTAATGGATTTTATGAAATTAAGATGGAATATACAACATTGAATCATACTGTATGGGAAGAT
>JAGAPD010000028.1 GCA_017623435.1 Clostridia bacterium | reverse complement strand
CGTTCCCGTATAAACTCCTGCCTTTTGATCAAGGGGAATATCGAAACGGAAGTAAAGTCCTTGATTCGAGTTAGGCTCAACCACGTTCTCGCCTACGTTTACGATATTTTCGTAAGGAACGAGTGCGTCGGGATACCAACCCGTAGGCGCGTCCGTACCCGAATAGTTTACCTTTACCTCAATGTACTTTTCGTGGAAAAGCTCAATCTTTTCCTTAGGAAAAACGGTGCCGTCGCTCGCTTTAAGGTCGCTAAGCTCGACCGTGTAGCGAAGGTGTTTATCCTTTGCCGTGATGATTACGTGCTGTGCCTCTTTCTCGCCCTTTGCCACGGTGAGATCGATTTCAGCGTCGGTTTTGAAGTCGTCGTAACCCGTATGTACGTCTTGCAAAACCTTTTCGTAGCCGGGCGCGCCCCAAAGCGTCGCGTCAGCCAGCGTGCCGTAGCTAACCGTACCGCCACCGCCGTCAGGCGTATCGCAAGCGAAACAACCCAGCGAAAGCAACACGGCAAGCATTGCCGATAAGATTTTTTTCATTTTTACCTCCTTAAATAGTAAATTTATCTTATATCACAAATGGTTCCACGAAATAAATATTGTCGTAAAACCATTCGTTGATTTCCCCAATATTAACCCTTAAGTCCACCAACGGTGAAGTTCTGCATAATAGTATCCGAGAAAGCAATGAAGATTGCTACTACGGGAATAATAGAGATTACGAGACCTGCAAAGTATTGCGGATAGTTACCGCCACGGGTAATGGACTGCTTAATGCGGTACAAGCCCGATGCAAGCGTAGGATAGTCGGGAAGATACAACAAGCAAGTCATATAGTCGTTCCACGCGCCAATCCAAGCCATAATTGCAAGCGTAAGCATAGGGGGCCAAGCCTGCGGTAGCATTATTTTAAAGAATACCGTTCCGTGTCCGCCACCGTCTATGAACACCGCCTCGGCGTAACTCCACGAGATATTACTGAAGAATCCGTACAAAATCAGGAAGTTAAATCCGAATCCGCCGAAGTTTGTCAGGAACGGAAGTATGGGCGAGTTATAAATGCCCAGCTCATACATAAGCTTGAACGCTGCACCCGACGAGCCGATAATGGGTATCGTCATCGAGAAGATCGCGATTCCGTACAGCACGCCACGAAGCTTAAAGCGATATTTTGCCAAGCAATACGCCGTAAGCGTACTTGCGGCAACGCCACAGAATACGCAAACGATAGAATACCAAACGCTGTTAAGGAGCATCGCAGGAAGGTAAACGTACTGTCCCCTTGAGTTTACCATTTTCATCTCTTGGAACGCGTCAATGTAGTTGGTAAACAACCACTTGTCGGGCATTTCCATCGTCTTGCCTGCAATGGAGTCCTCAAGGTATTCAAGCGAGCCCTTGAGCGAGTTGGTAATAAGGAATACGAACGGGAGCAAAAGCGAGATTGCGTACAAAAGGAAAACGACGAAAATTATTCCGAAAAGAATTTTCGCGCCCCTTCCGCGCTTGGAAAGGATAGAGCCTTCTTTTGCAATTTTCATCTTTTGCTCGTTTTGAAGGATAGTATCATTAAATTCACGTACTTTTTCCATAACGCACCTCCTATTAATATTCCACCGCAGGAATCTTTTCCATCAACCAGCGTACGAACAAGATAATGGGTACGCCGACTACGGTAAAGCAAAGTCCGGTTGCGGATACGAGGTTATACGAGCCCGAACCACCTACTGCGCCGTTACCGTATACTTGCGAGAATATCCAGAACGAAATGGTGGTCGTATCGTTATTGCCGTTGGTAAACAAAAGAATAGGACCGCTGGACGTGAACAAGCCCGTAAACACGAAGATAATTTGCGTAGATACGGTAGGCCAGATAAGCGGGAAAACGATGCTTAAAAGCTCACGCGTAGGACTGATACCTTCAAGCTTAGCGGACTCAAGCACGTCGATAGGCACTCTCGCCATCGCACCGCTGAACAGCAATATGTTACCGCAAAAGCCCGTCCATATACAGTACGCAACGATCGTCCATGTTGCCGTCGTAGGTCTACCCAGTAAGCCCTCGGGCGGAATTTCTCCACCGAAAAGCTTTACGATAGTACCAAGCGGGCCCGTGGGGTCGATAAAGTTGGTAAACACCGCTACCATCGCTACGCCCGAAATAATCGCGGGCAAGTAGAAAATTACGCGGAAGCCCTTATAAAAGATAACTCTTTTGTAAAGGAAGTAGCTGATTACCAACGCAATAGGCATTATTACGAACAGCGAAGTACAGAAGTAAATCAGCGTGTTTTTAAGCGCGATTCTAATCTCACCGTAAGGCGAAATCAAGCTGTCCCAAAACATAGCGAAGTTGGTGAACGTAAATTCGCCCGTTCTTTGATCCTGGAACGCTAACATAATCGAGCTGAAGTTGACGTATAACCAGAATACCAGCCATTGCAAAACGGGTAAAGCAAGCATACAAATAAGGAAAAGCGTTTCTTTTCTCTTCTTCGCCGTATGCTTAGGCTTTGGCGCCGGTGCGGTCAACAATGTCTTATCGTTTTCCATTTGTTCCTCCTAATAAATATTTTATTATGAAACTTTCGTTTTGAAAGCAATCAAAACCTATTTTTTAATAAACGCCGTATAACGTATACGTCCGTTTACTCTTCTTCTCGTCTAATTCTCTCGCACTCTTCTCTCCACATTTCCGCCACGCGCTCGTACACGCTGTCGTCAATTTCGGGGTTTCCCTTAGAGTACGAAGGTACTACCTGATCCCCTGCAACCTCGGGGTCTACACACCATCTATCGTTACGGTAACGCTCTCTGACGCTCTTATCACGAAAATCGGGCACTTCGATAGGCTTGTTACCCTCGAACACCGATTTGTACGCGAGAAGTCCGGGAAGAAACATATCAAGCGCCTCGTACACGTCGATGAGTTGTCCATCGTCGTCGTTACCCAAAATCTTTTGGATAAAGTAGTGCATTTCGTAAAAGTCCGCTCCGCCGTGCATTTTTATCATCTTTTCAGCGTCTTCGATAAAATGCGTCGCATGCGTCGTGGTCAGTTTTTCGTCAAACCACTCGTTGACTACTTTGTAGGTATCGCCCTTGCGGTCCGTCTCAACCGCACCTTCCGTGCCGTAAAGTGAAAACCACAGTCCGTATTTATGTAAGTCGCCGTGAAGTGAGCGAATAACCGCTCCGCTCGCCGTGGTAATCATTTCTATCCCTGCCGTGCCCTTCAGATATCCTAAATCTAAAAGCCTTTGGCTGAGAGGAAGCTCGTACCCCACTACCGATACGGGTTTTTCGCCCGTGACGTGAATGATAGGTCCGATTGAATGCGTGCAATAAAAGGTCGCGTACATTTTGTTGCGCCAATGCTCGCGCTCGCCGTAAGTTATCTTGTGCCAGATAGACGCACAGTCGTGCACGTATTCACCCTCCGCGTAGAGGACTTGTCCGTACTTACCCTTGCGGTAATTTTCGCGCATCTGCATAACGCCGGGGAAATAACAACAGTTTTCGCCAAAAGCGTACACCTTTCCACTTCTCTCCACCGCCTCAACAAGCTCAACCGCCTCGCTCATACATTGAACGGGCGAAATATCACTAAGCACGTGCAGTCCTGCGTCAAGACATCTGATTGCAAAGGGCGCGTGCTGGTGCGCGTAGTTAGCAAGCACTACTGCGTCCATATCGTGCTTGATAAAGTCGTCGAAGCTTTTATAGAGCGTAACTTTATCTTCCAGTCCGTTCTTTTTGAGATATCTTCTTACCTTAAATAAAACTTCCTCGTCCTTGTCGCAGATAGCAACGAGCTGAGCCTGTTCGTAAACGGTGCAAAACTGCACCATTGCCATTCCTCTGCCACCGCCGAAAACGCCGATTTTTACTACGTTAGCCTCTCCCATTTTTTCGCTCCTTATCGTTCTAATCTATTTAGACGAAGTTAATAAAGTCCTATTTAATATCAATAACCTTCCCTTCTAATCTGGACTGCTCCGCACCAAACGCCATACGGTGAGAATCGATAGACACGTCTATGTAGGTAAGTCCGTCAACGGCTACTCCGTTACGCTCAAGGTAAAGCGCGTGCATAAGTCCCACGTCGCCACCGCCGTGATTTCCGCTCAAATTAGCGTCCGAGAAATCGTAGGTAATCGTTTCACCACCGAAAACGCGTACTTCCAAAACGGGCTTACCCATATCGCTACCCACGAGCTCTGCTTTCGTGCCGTGAATTTTGATATCGCGGTAAACTTCCTTAGAAAACGCGGTCATCGAGTGCATTGCCGTGATGTTTTTATCAAACTGGAAGGTCGTTACCTGATGGTCGACTACGTTATTGTCCGTACGGTATACGCATTTGTCGTACTGCGAATAGCGTAACAATTCGTTAGCCTGCTCGTCGTCATAAACGTCCGTGCAGAAATATCCGCGCATCCACTTCCATTCCTGATAAACGTTCTTCGCGCGGTAAATACAGTTTTCCACCTTGCAATCCGTACAATACTGCGTGCTACCCTCGGGCGCGTTCTTCTCAGTAAAATGCGAAAGCGTTCCCATCGAGGAAACCTTTTGGCACTTCTCGCCTATAAGCCAACGCAAAATGTCGAGGTAGTGACAGCACTTCGCCACGATCATCGGACAAGCAATCTCCTTATTTCTCCAAGGTCCGCGCACGAAGGAATGCGACTGATGATAATATCCTACGTTCTCGCTTGCGGTAACGGTTACGATATCGCCCAAAAGTCCGGACTGAATAATGCTTTTGATTTTACGGTAAAAAGGCGTATAGCGAAGCACGTGACAAATAATAACCTTCCTGCCGTACTTAACGCTCGCCTCGTAAATAGCCTCGCAATCCTCAATATTGTTCGCGATAGGTTTTTCAAGCAAAAGGTCGTAGCCCTTTTCCATACACGCTATTGCGTGCTCGCGATGATCCGCGTCCTGCGTAGCAACCGCTACGATATCCGCCTCGATATTCGCTTTCAAAAAATCGCGATAATCGGTAAAAATAGGACACTTGTGGTTTTGTCTTGCACGCACCAAATTCTTTTCGCTGTTTTCAACGATTGCAACCACTTCAAATTCAGTAGGGTTGTCAATTGCGTAGCGCGCGTAAATGCTACCTCTTTGTCCGTAACCCAAAATAACAAGCCTTTGTTTTCTCATTGCTAACTCCTAAAGCTTTTTTTCATCTTTTCCCTTTATTTATGAAAAAAATCCCACGTTTACATTATTATATATATATTTTATCAAATCGCTAAACTAAGGTGTTAGTTAAATTTTATAGAAATGTTATAAAATATTATGATTTTACTTCGTTTTCGCTCCGTTTACTATTACAGTAACAAAATCTTATTGCGTTGTTATAAAATTTTATTACTTTCAAAAAAAAGTTGACATTTGTCGTTTTTTTATGTTAAAATTACTTTATGAAAGATTTGGGAAAAGGATTAGTAACGCTTCAAGCGTCAGTACCACAGGAGGAATTACGCGTCAGCAAGCTGTATTCCGCTTATGCGTACTACTACGCGCCCTCCTTCGTCTTTAAGGGCGAACACCACTCAGCTTGGGAAGTGTATTACGTCAACGCAGGGGAAGTTACCGTGGAAACGGACGTCACCACTTACGTTCTTAGTAAGGGGCAATTTTTGGTGCACAAGCCCTACGAATTCCACCGCGTTCACGCAAACAACGTTTCGTGTAGCGTTTACGTCTTCTCGTTCGACTGCGACTGCGAAAAGCTAACGCTTCTCACCGACAAGTGCATAAGCGCCACGACTAAGCAGAGTCGTATGATTATGGATATCGTAGACGAGGGCATGCTTTTCCTTGCCGGCACTAACGAAATCCCTGCGCTGAGCGAAAACGAAAAAACGGAGTTTGCTTGCGGTCAGCTTACGAAACTACTGCTCGAAACCTTTCTTATCGAGGCTATTCGCACTCAGGAGTGCAACGGCGACACTCAGCTTCGCAACGAAACGCTCAACAGCGAGAAAACGCTACTACAGTTTGCCAAAAACTTTATGCAGGAAAACGTATGCAGAAAGCTTACTTTGGAGGAGATTTCTAATAATATCGGCTACTCCGTACCCCACCTTTGCGCCGTTTTCAAGAAAAACACGGGCATGTCCGTCATTCAGTATTTTATTGATTTGCGCATTAAAAAAGCAAAGGAGCTTATCGCTGAAGGCAATATGACGCTAAAAGAGATAAGCGAGCATATGGACTTTGATACGCTACAGTATTTTTCCACGCAATTTAAGAAAACTACGGGTATCACTCCCTCTCAATACGCCACCATCATCAAAACAAAAAAGTACATTATCGTTTAAATGACGGCTCGCTTTCGTCACGCTATACGGTCGTAGGAATGCCCTGTGGTCGCCCGTTATCCGCGAAAATTCTCTTACGACAATGATTTATCAACGAAAAACCTATAAAAAAATGGAAACGACGTACCACGTGGTACGTCGTTTCCATTTAAGAAAGGCAAATATCTAAATACGGGTTACGCCGATTTAGTCATATGAATGCTTGCGATATAGAACTCGCCTGCGCCCGAAGACGAACTTGACTTAAACCAGAATCTATTAAGGTCGGGATAATTCGTGAAGTCGTTACCCGTCGTCCATTCGTTCTTAAAGCGCGTTGCGTCAAAGGTGAAATCAACCCACTTATTGTACTCCATTGCCTCGAAGTAGCCCTCGGGACTATCCGCGTTAAGGTCGTTAAAGAGCTTCATAAACAACAGCTTATTGCCCGTGTCGGGAACGTACATTCTGAACACGATTTTGTCGTAATCTGCGTACGCGCTCATTTCTTGCTTAGGCAAGAAGTAAAGGTAAGGCCATTGCTTTGCCGTCCAACTCATTTTCGCAACACCCGTTTCGCCTTCGTAACTTTCAAGCCAAGTAATTTGCGGACCAGTTACGTTTACGCCCATATAAAGACGGCTAATATCACTTTCGCTATCAAAGCTGATTACCTCGCTTGCTTCCGTAACCTCGGGAAGGTCGGGCTTTTCAGGGTTTTCGGGATTTTCGGGCTGAGTGCTGATATCGGACGCATTCGCCATATAAATATTGTCGACATATACCGTACCTTCGTCAGACGAACTGCTTGCCGCCGTTCTGAACCAAACTTGATAAGGTTGAACGCTATTGCTATCCCATTCTGATTTAAATCTCGTTGCGTCAAATACGTAGTCAGTCCACTTGTCATAAACCATGCTGGTTACGCTACCGGTAAGAGTAACCGCCGTATCCGAGTACATTGCAAACGAAACAGGCTTACCGTTGCTCGTTCCGCTTACGTACATACGGAATACGATATAGTCGTAATCTGCGTATTTATCAAGCGATTGCAAGGGCGTAAACGTAAACTGAGGATACTGGTTTGAGCCCTTATAAGTAATCTTTGCTACGCCGTTCGCGCCTTCGTACTCGGAAAGCCAAGCCTTAGAATAAGTAAGATTGAGCGCAGGCGTGAGCAAGTTGTCAATGTCAGCACTTCTATCAAAGGAAATTACTTCGTTAGCGGTTATATTGATCTTTACGACTACGGTTATAATATGAACGTTAGCAGTCGCCGTGAACGAATATTCTCCATTCGTTGCAGTAAGGGGCGTTTCGTCAACGCTTACCGATACGATTTCACGACCGTCAAGAACGCTTACCGTAAAGGTTACCGTCTCGCCTATTTCGTAGCTTTCCTGTCCGTAAACTACCGTCGCGTTTTCAGCCTCGGTAATAACGGTTACGCTCGTGGGCGTATTAGACACGATAAAGGTTTTTACCACTTTTCCAAAATATCCGTCCGCCGTGAACGTTACCGTGTACTCACCTGCGATTGCCGTGAACGAATTAAGGTCGGATACCTTATCGCCCTCGGGATCGGTGAGCGTTACGCTTGCGCCTGCAATCGCGGTATAGGTAAGGGAAAGCGTTTCTCCTTCCGTCTTATCTCCCGTTACGGTGATTGAGAAGTCGTCTTCGTTAATCGCTTTCGCCATCGAGATATCTGCAATATAGAACGCACCGCTACTATCTTTTGAAACCTTCGTCCACAATCTGTGCAAATCAGCGTTGTAGCCGTCCATTCGCGTGGACCATTCTTCTTTAAAGCGAGTCGCGTCGAACACGTAATCCTTCCACTCGCCTAAAACGATTTCAGCACCGTTAACGGGGCTTAACGCGCCCTGATCGTTGAACAGCTTAAAGTATTGCGCCGCGCCTGCGTGATCAGGTACGAAGATACGGAATACGATATAGTCGTAATCAGCGTACGCGCTCATCTCCTGCGTGGGCACGAAGTAAACGAAGGGCCACTCTCTACCGCTTGCCCAGGACGCTTTTACCACGCCCAATTCACCCTCGTACTCGCTAAGCCAAGTAAGCTGAGGACTGTTGATATTAAGACCGATACCAATTTTTTGCAAATCGTCTTCGCTATCAAAGCCAAGCACCTCGTTTTCGAAAACGATATCTTCTACGCTTACTTCAATTTCCTTTTTGTACGTCAAGCCGTCAATTTCAGAAGTATAAACGACGGTATACGTACCCGGTTGTTTTGCAACGAACGCGTTTTCGTTAATCGTAATTTCTTTTTCGCCAAGGCAAACCCTTACGTTTACCGTTCCGCCTTCAATCGTAGCTACGGGAAGCGTTACGGTATCGCCTGCGCTGTAGCTACCCGTGATATCGTCAACCGCGATTTGCTTGTCACTAACGACTACGAAGGTAAAGGTTTTGCTACCCGTAAACGAGGAGTGAACGAAGTTAACGGTAACGGTGTATTCGCCCTCTTCAACCGCGCGGAACTTATTGTCGCCGTCAAGCGTTACGGTTTGTCCGCTTGGAGCAGAAACGGTATAATCAAATTCGTAATTATCTATATTGATTGATCCGTCAAGAGTTGCGTTAAGCGTGATATACTCGCCAAGCCCGTAGCTTTCCTCTACGTCAAGCGAAGGCTGAATATAGGGCTTGTAGCCGATTTCGTCAATATAAAGAACGTAATTGCCGGGTACGTCGGAGGTCGTTTGTCCGCCTTCGCCCGTGTAAGTACCCATTTGAATCCAGAACAATACGTTACCGCCGTTAGCCGACATAACCTTTTTGAACGCGTCGACGCCCGTTTCTCCCTCGTCTTTGTACTTATCAAAGTTCGCCTCGGGATTGTTGATGTCGTCTACGTCCATACGTACCTCCACCCATTCGTTTACGGGGAAAGTGCCGAGGTGGTAGTTGAAACTGTAAATATTGACTTGAGCCTTATACTGCGCGATCGCGCTCTTGATATAGATACGCGTGTATACGTACTCAAAATCGGTGTCGTTAAGCGCAGAGGGGAACTGCATATAAAGGTGCGGTCCGTAAGAGTTGGTCGTAGAAGTACCTTCTGCAACGCCCACTCTTTCGTCGCCGTTATCGCTCGTCTCGGGCGTGGGATCGAATACGGAATGCCACGTTTCCGCCTGACTCATGTGTCCGTTCTCGTAAAGGGTAAGCGCACCCATTCCAAGCTCGTCGTCAAAGTCCTCGAAGGTGAAATCCTTAAGCGCGCTACGAATATAAATATCCGCGCTCTTTTCCGCTACGTTTTGCGAGCTATCAGTTGCCGTAACCTTAATTCTGTAAATACCGCGAGTAGTCGGAATAAACTTTCCGTCGGTGACGTCCACCTCCGTTTCGTTATTTCCGTCCACGAAATAAACCTTCGTAACCACTTCGACTTTTCCGCTGGACGAATCGGTAACGTCAATTTCAGGGAGGGTGTATTGCTTGCCCTCGTAACCAACGCTCGTGCTACCGATAACGATATTAGGCGCGTTTTCGTCCACAACGTTCAAGGTAATGGTACGCGTTTTTACGCTACCGTCGGGGAGCGTTTCCGTCGTTGCGGTAATGCGGTATCCGCTTTCGTTGTTTGCAATAAACTGCTGACGCGCTACGGCAACGTCCTTGCCCTCGCTCGTCTTAACCGTATAATACACGCGGTAATCGTTGCTTTGGGTGTCCGTTACGCTATCGGAGGGGAGCGTGTACGTTTCTCCCAATCCTATCGAAACGGTTTCGTCGGCAAAGTCCACCAAGCTTACGGGATCAACCGCAGGCTGACAGGCAAACAGCATGCACGCTACGAGTGCCACGATCAGCAAAAGATTTAAACTTCTTTTCTTTTTCATTTTATTCTCCTTTTCCGTTACGCTACTTTTTCAAAACGGAAGTTGTCGAAATAGAATACTTTTTGAATAGGCGAAGGATCTTCTGCGTAGCAAAGAACGAATCGACCGGGATCCTCGATATTAACCGTCAAGAAATCCGTAAAGCTCTTTCTAAGCGTTACCCATTTACCCTTCTTCGCCGTTACGCCATGTACTTTTCTCGTCTGGAACAGGTTACTGCTACCGTAGAATTCGGCAAACAAAGTAATATCCGTGTTTTCAGCGTACACGTCGAAGCAAATTTCCCAGTTTGCCCAGTCGCCCATCGTGATATTCTTAAAGCCACTCATTTGCATAACCTTGTCAACGATAACGAAGCCCGGATAACTACCGTTAAGCTTTTCTCCCGGCTTAGTAACGACTTTAAGCATTCTCTCGCCCGACGAGGGAGTTACGCCTACGTCAACGCCGTTTACCACCTGAACCTCGGGCAAAAGCGCGGGATTAGTGGGCGTTAAATTGAAAACGTTCAGCTGATAATCCTTTTCCCAATCTACGATTTCGCCTTCGTCAAAGGTAACGATATTTTCTACCTCTACCGTCTTTTCCGCTTTGCTGAGCACTATATCGTCCACGTAATACACGGGCGCGTCGTCAACGTCGCGCGAATGCACGTGGTCAAAGGAAAGGTAAAAGCCCAAATAACTGGTTACGTCCGAAGAAATGTTGAGGAGCGAATGATCGGGATAGTACACTACTCTGTTCCAGCCGGGCTTAAGCGAGACGTTTTTACCAAAGGTTTTGGTCACGCTATAAAGGTCGTTTTGTCCCGTTACGAAGCCCATTTCCATAGATTTGTAATCGTCCTCGGTATTGTAAACCCACATAGAAATGGATTCGTAATTAAGTAAGTTTTTATAATCGTAATCAAAGCGCTTGCTTTCAAGCGGAATATACATAACAGGACGAGTTTTTGCGCTGTAATCGCCTAACGGTTGCAATTTGGCGGATACGTTGCCCTCTTTTACGAACTGCTCATCCTTATTAACGCTGACCGAGCCAAAGCCGTCAACGACGCGAATGAGCTGAAAATCAGGCTCGAACTGCTCGAAATTACAAAGTGAAATTTTGTTGCTTACCGTCGGGGCTTGCTCGGTAGGAGCGCAACCAACGAACGCCGATAAAACGAACGCTACCGAAAGAATTAATGAAAGAATCTTTTTCATTTTTTTGTCCTCCTTACTTTGCGTACGCTACGGTGTCCACGAGATAAACCGTACGGCTTGGCTCACCCTTCTTGCCACCGAGATAGAATATTACGTAATCAATCGCGCCCAGCTTTTCCCAGTTTTTGGAGGTAAGCTCGACCTCAACGACGTTCATACCCTTAACGAGTTTCGTGCTTACGAGATCCATATAAAGCATGGATTTTTTATGCTTTGCCGCAACGACGAAGGGTACTTCGTCCTCGCCGTCGTAGTAAACGTGGATAAGAACCTTCTTTACGTCCTGAGCGAACGCGCTAACGAAGCTACCGCTAAGTCTGAAGGACTGCGAAGTGTTTGCGCCTGCCTCGGATGCGTCCACTTTGACCGCTTTACCAAACGCCTCGTCTACGACGCTTGCGCTGACGCTTACGCCCTCTTTGCTAAAGCTGTTTGCACCTATGCTTTCAGCGTCCGTAAGAGTAACCTTTCCGCCAATAAACTGCGTAAGCGAATATTCCTTATCGCCCTTTTGAACGGTAAGCGAAAGGCTGTTTTCTTCCTTGTCGCTAACGACGGACGCTACGTACTGCTTATACGCGCCTATCGTTTGCGTGGGGGTAAGAGCAGCTCCGTCCTGCTTAACAACCGCGTCTGCACTTGCAACGAAGGTGTAGGTGTTCTTGCCGTAGCCGTCGTCTACGAAGTCGGTCAAGCACAAATCCGCGCCCTTGTTCATCGAGTATAGCGAGAACAAAGCGTTTCTTGCCGTAGCAAAGGACTGGTTAGTTGCCGTAACCTTCGTACCCAAATAAACCTGAGTAGCAATGGCACGCATCATTTTATCAAAGGTAAACGCGCTGTCGGGACTAATTGCCGAAACGCTTTCGCTGACGTCAGCGTAATTGTTTTTAAGCTCGTAGAAAAGCTCGTACTCTTCAAGTCCGTCGCGGATCGCTTCAAGTCTGAGCGTTGCCACGGGACCGTCGACACCGTACCTTTTACCGGGATACCATAAGAATCCGTCGCCGTACGAATAGGGATAGCGGTCAGCCGTTGCGTAATAGTCCTCGATATCGGAATAAACCTTGTTGTAACCGTCGTACTTTGCCGAAACGCAGGTGGACCAGTAAAGATTACCCGTCACGTTGTATTCCGCTTTCATCCAGCTTTCTACTCTCATTCCGTAGAAAGTACTGTCAATCATATACGCAGGATGCGGATTTTTAGGACCCGTACAACCGTACCACCACTTTAATACCTGCTCGTCGTAGTTTGCTCTGTCGTACTCGCTATCGTAATAATTGAACTTAGGACACCAGGTATCAATCAAGTGCGCGTACTTTTCGTCGTATTCGTTGGTAACGACGTTAGGAAGGTTTTTAATTCCCTCAGCTACCTGCGCCTTGATGGGCGAGGTAATGCTCGCGTCGCTTGCAATCTTTTCAGAAACGGTTTTGAGCGCGTCTCTATAAATGGGAATCGTAACCTCTACGCGCGCCCAAGTGCCTTGGAAACCGGGCTCGTCAATAACCGACATATAACAAGCGAGCTTATCAAACATATTGTAGCCCGTCTCAAAGCACTTATTTGCTATTGCAAAAAGATATTTTTTAAGCACCTCGCCGTCAATCGAGCTTTGTCCCGAAACCGATTTGTCCTTATAAGGCACGCACACGGTCGAGCATAACGGATTTTGCATATACTCGTACGCCATATCTACCCAAGTAATAATATCTTCATCCGTATGTCCGTTTTGATTGAGGATATGAGTCGGGCAAAGGCGGTATTCAATTAACGCCTCGTTATAAAGATCCATCATGCGTTGAGTGGTGTCAATTTCGCCCTTGACGAGTTGACCGTGGTTATTGAAAATACTCTTGGCATGGTTGACTTCGCTGACCGTGATATCCAAAACGTTAAGCGAAATGGGAATATCCTGACTCTTTCCGCCGATAGTAAGCTTTGCGCTTCCCGTATATACGCCTGCCTTTTGCGTGGAGGGAATATCGAAACGGAAGTAAAGTCCCTGATTGCAGTGAGGCTCAATCACGTTTTCGCCCACTTCCACGATATTTTCGTAAGGAACGATTGCGTCAGCGTACATTCCCAAGGGAACGCCCGTGCCTGCAAAGTCTTCGCTTACCGCGATATACTTTTCGTGAAAAAGTTTTACGTTTTCTTTATCAAAAACCGTGCCGTCGCTTGCGGTCAAGTCAGATAAGGTCACGGTATAGCGAAGCTTTTTGTCGCCTGCCGTAATAATAATTTGATGACCTTCCTTCTCGTTTTTAGCAACGGTAAGGTTTACACTCGCGTCAGTTTTTATCTCGTCGTAAATGCCGTGAACGTCCTGAAGCACCTTTTCGGTCGCAGGCGCGCCCCAAAGCACGGCGCTCGACAAATCCCCGTAGCTTTCAGTCGGGGTTGTAGGTGGCGTGCTCGTGCAAGCAAAGCAGCTTACGCCCAAAAACAAAGCGAGCATTAAAGATAATGCTTTTTTCATTCTTACTCTCCTTTTCCTCTTTTTGCAATTATTTGCATTCTATATAGTTATTTTACCAAAATATATATAGATTGTGTTAGTTAAATCTTACGCCATTTTTACAAAATCTTACACTTATAGGACGTTTTTAACAAAATTTTTCATTTTATTTACAAAATATTACAGTAAAACAAAAATTTACAGTTATTTTTTATAAATACGTTTGACTTTCTCACGCGCGCGTGGTACATTATTATTATGGAAAAAAGAAAGGAACATTTTAAAAATCTCGAGCCCACCGTGCCCACCGAGGAATTGCGCGTAACCAACGTTTACACCGCGTATTCCTACTACTACGCGCCTTCTTACGTTTTTAAAGGCGAATACCACGGTGCGTGGGAAGTGTACTACGTCAACTTTGGCGAGGTCACGGTAGAAATGGAATCGGGCACTTACGTTTTGGGCAAGGAGCAGTTTTTGATAATAAAGCCCTACGAATTTCACAAGCTTCACGCCAACGATATCGCGTGTAGCGTGTACGTTTTCTCCTTTGACTGCGACTGCACGGAAATGGACGTCGTTGCGGACAAAATTCTTTACGCCTCCGCCAACCAAATAAGCTTGATCAACAACATCGTTTCGGAAGGTATGGTTTTTCTTGCCAACAAGCACTTCATTCCTCCGCTCGCTGAAAACGAAAAACCGGGCTTTGCGTCCGGCCAGCTTACCAAGGTTTTGCTGGAAACTTTCCTTATCCAAACCATTCGCGCACAGTTTGACACGCCTGCCGTCACGATTAAAAGCGAAACGCTCCAAAGTGAAAAGACTATACTTCAAATGGCGACCACTTATATGAAAGAAAACGTTTGCAAAAAGCTTTCGCTGGAAGAAATTGCCAACAATATAGGCTATTCCGTATCCCATCTTTGCACGGTGTTTAAGAAAAATACGGGCACATCTATCATGCAGCACTTCATAAACCTGCGCGTAAAAAAGGCTAAGCAATTGATTGCCGAAAGCAAGCTTTCGCTGAAAGAGATTAGCGAATATATGGAATACGATTCCGTTCAATATTTTTCAGCGCAGTTCAAAAAGATTACGGGACTTACCCCCTCTCAGCACGCCGCGATCATCAAAACGAACAAATATATCAACGCTTATTATAAGGAATAAACGAAAAACGGGCACCTACGTGGGTGTCCGTTTCGTTATTTTTACGATTAAAGCTTTTGCACTTTCTTGACCGTTTTGCTTTCTCCTGCAAGCAACGCAAAACAGTTTTCACTCAATAAATAGGGTGTGTCGAGCATTACGAAGGGCGTGAACGAATTAGCCGTAACGGTAATTTCGTCCTCGCTTTCCACCACTTCGTAGTCGTCGTAACGGATAGGCAAGTCACAATATCTGTTTTGAATAGCCGTTGCTCTGTCGTCACCGCCGTCAGAGGTAATATCGCAAATAATCACGCTATTGCTATCTATAAAGCTGATATCGCCCTCGTACGCTTTCGTTACCCCGTTTTCTTCTACGGTAAAATCGAACTTGACTTCGTTCGTTTTCCGTTTTTTAGCGGTATCGTAAACGTAAACGACGCCCTTGCCGTTCACTTTTTTGAGCGAATCGTTGCATACGTATACCGTCGTTTTGCCGTTTTCACAAATTACACTATTCATAACGGGCTTTGCTTGACGGGCGAAAGAATAGTACGCAGGCTTGGGGCACGCGTAATAGTCCACGATGGACCATCCGCTCGCCGCCGGCCAGCAGTCGTTATACATCCAGTAAATTATACCCCACGCGTAGCCCTTATTTCTGCGGTAAAGCTCGAGCGAAATTCTTATCCACTCGCAATGGAGCATTTGCATTTTAAGCAGTCTATCCGCACCATTCTGAAACGGTCCGAATATTTTTTGCGCCATAACCTCGGTGTATCCGTACAACGTCAGCGGAAGTCCGGGGTTGTTTTTGGTATGGTATTCGAGCATAGCGCTACTTTCGCCGTAGACGTCCTCGTCCGTCATATACTTTTTGATGCTGGATGCAAACGACGCGCCAAACGCCGCTTGTTCTGCGCAAAAACGCGCCAAAAATCTATCGAAGCGCTCGCGGTAGTTACTCATATCGCTATCCTTAATATATTCAAAGATAGGTCCAAGACAGAAGGTATTGTGCGTCGTGCCACGCGTATGGCTACTGTAATTATCTCCGCCGTAGGGAGAGGATGGGAAAAACTCGCGACGGGGATCAAGCTCTTTTACGACGGGCTCGATTCCGTAGGTTGCGGAGCGATATCCGGGGAAATCGTCACGATTTTCGCTACCACGAACGGCGTTTTCGTTATCGCCACTCCAAAAAGCAAGGCAAGCGTGATTGCGAAGTCTTAGCGTAGCACAACGCGCCTCACTCTTTAACGCGTCGATAAACCATTGCTCCTCCTCGGGGTATGTTCCGCACGCCATCAAGAAGTCCTGCGACACCAAAATACCTAATCTGTCGCACTCGTCGTAGAAATGGTCCCGTTCAAAAATTCCACCGCCCCAAACGCGTAGCATATTTACGCCGGCGTTTACGCCAAGCGATAAAAGGCGCGTGATTTTTTCTTTACTCTCAGCGGAGGGAAAGGGCTCGCACGGAACCCAGTTACCGCCCTTACACATAATTTTTACGCCGTTAACGAGCACGGTAAAGCAAGCCGTTTTTTCGTTTAAGTCGCTATGCTTGAACTCGTCAAGCGACTGAATATATTTTGCTTTTTCACGGTCGTCACTACCCTCTTCGTCTTCAATTTGCAAGATTACGAGGGTACGTATGCCCAGCTTTTGCTCCACGCACGAATTTTCCGTCCACACTTTTACGGTGTAAAGGGGTTGCTCTCCGTAGCCTGCGGGATACCAAAGCTGAGGCGAAGTGATATAAACGTTTTCGCTAAGAGAAGAGGTAAGCGCCACTCTCGTCTTTTCAAAAACTACTTTACCCTCAGGCGAAGTCACGCTAATATTAACCGTAGACTTGTCAAAAACGAAGTCGCGCAACGTCACGTCGAGATGAACGATAGCGCAATACTTATTCACGTCGCTGGTGTAAAGGTAGATATTATCAATTTCGTTACTTCGTCTAAACGTCAGTCTACTACTACGGTAAATGCCCATAGTAACGAACCTGTCCACCCAGTCCCAGCCGTACGTGCATTGCACGCGACGGGTGTTCATTCTCTCACACGTAAACGCGCCGCTGCGAATAGGCAAGCCCTCAACCTTTTTTATAGGCGAGTAAAAACGCACCTCGATTTCGTTTTCGCCCTCTTTCACTACCCCGTCAACGCTGAACGCGTAGGTCACGAACATATCGTCCGCGCTACCCACCTTTTGCCCGTTAAGGAAAACGTCGCAGTAGGTGTCCAGTCCGTCAAATTCAAGAAACGCGTTGGGCTGAATTTCGTCCACTAAAATCGTCTTTTTATAAGTAAAATCAACGTTTTCGATCCATTGAATTTTTTGGGGATTATCACGGTAAAAAATGTCGCCGATTATACCGTTATCAATTAAATCGGTATGTACGCACCCCGGCGTTTCGCCTAAAACGCATACCTCGTCGCCCTCGCTTCCTCTCCACGACAAGCGCCATTCGCCGTCTAACGAAATGCAATTTTTCATCTTTTTCTCCTTAAACAAGCAACGCCACAAAAATGTGGCGTCGCACTTTTAATTTTCGCCGTAGTACGCCCTATCCCTTACGGGAGCGTCGTCTACGCACTCTTTTACTTCTTCGCCCGTCGCTATATACTTATCGTATAGCTCGTTTACGTCGTTTTTGAAAATTTCGGCAATTTGCTCTTTACTATGCCCAGCAAGCTCAAGCTCGTGAACGTATCTGGGCTTTCCTACGATAAGTCGTTTGGCTTTAGGCGAAACGTACATGGGCAAAACGGGCACGTCCTCACCGCGCTTTTTGTAGTATTGCGACGCAAGCACCACGAATCCTGAATACGCGCTTTGGATTTTCTCGAAATAACCTTTTGACGAGTCCTCGGGAAAAATTACGATGCTCGCGTTATCGTCCAGTATTTCCACGCTGTTTTTTATGGTCGTGAGCATACGCATATCCGTATAAGTGCCCACCATCTTCATTCCTTTATAAACCCAAATGGAAAAAACCGCCTCGTAAAGCGCCTTAAAGGTGGCTACGAACTTATTTTTGTGCATTTTTTGGATATAAAGAACGTTGCGAAGATACTTGAATCGGTCGCGATAGCTCCCCAGCATAGCACCGTGTCCCCAGATAGCGCAAAACTTCGGGTAACTGACGGCAATGGACATAGGCCCACTCTTTGCTGAGTGTATAGACGCTATTACCGCCTTATCGGGCAAAACTTTAATTTCACTTTCTACCTTCGCACGGTAAATAGGTCCAAAAAATATTTTCTTGAAAAAATTGAAAACAGGCTGTTTTCTTTTTGGTAATTTAAACTTTCTTCCCTTTTTCTCTTTCTTCTTTTTTTCCATTCACTCACCAAAACTTATACATATAACTTGCCGTAGGCAATCATAGTTGATTTGAGTTCTTTTTCTTTAACGTCATTACCGATGAAACAAGCATTCGGCGGAGCTCAATACAACGATACTGAAAAGCATTGAACTCTTGACTAGACAAACCGTCCGTTTCTGACAAAAGCTCGAGCCAGTATTCACTTTCATTACACTCTTTTAATGCAATTTCCAGTTTTGAAATAAAATCCTTTGTTCCTTGTGCGTACTGTGCCTCGTGAACGTTAGCACCGATAGAAGTTCCACATCTCAAAAGTTGATTAAGCAAAGCACTTTCAACACCTGCTTTTTTAAGATTACGACACAAAACAACTATTTCTTTTGCAAACTCTTTTGCTTTTGTCCTTAAAATACTGTCTGTCATATCAGTCCCCATTGAACCACAAGCATATCTACTTTATAAGTTTTCAGTTATGAGTTTTCAGTTATGAGTTTGGCTGCGCCAAACGTTATGATATGATTGCCTTTATCTTTGCAACTGCACCGCAGGTGCATCATAACTATGCGTAGCATACCATAACTCATAACTTGCCGTAGGCAATCATAGTTGATTTTTGCAAAGCAAAAATCTTACTCCCACTCAATCGTGCCCGTGGGCTTAGGCGTGAGGTCGAAGAGCACGCGGTTAACGTTAGCGACCTCTTTGGTGATGCGGTCGGTGATGTGCTGAAGGAGCTCAAACGGGATAGGAGCGACGGTTGCCGTCATAGCGTCAACGGTGTTTACCGCGCGGATAATAACGGGAAACGCGTAGGTACGTACGTCGTTGTTTACACCAACGCTCTTAAAATCGGGTACTGCGGTGAAGTACTGCCAAACCTGTCCTTCAAGACCGTTTTTAGCAAATTCTTCACGAAGGATTGCATCCGATTCACGCACCGCTTCAAGTCTGTCGCGAGTAATCGCGCCCAAGCATCTTACGCCAAGACCGGGACCGGGGAAGGGCTGACGGTATACCATACCGTCGGGAAGACCAAGTGCCTTACCTACTACTCTTACCTCGTCCTTAAAAAGAAAGCGAAGGGGCTCAACGAGCTCGAATTGAAGGTCGTCGGGAAGTCCGCCAACGTTGTGGTGCGCCTTAACCGGACCGCTTTCCAAAATATCGGGGTAAATCGTACCCTGCGCCAAAAACTCAATGCCCTCGAGCTTGCGCGCCTCTTCTTCAAACACGCGGATAAATTCTGCGCCGATAATCTTTCTCTTCTTTTCGGGCTCTGCTACGCCTTCGAGTTTAGTTAAAAAGCGATCAACTGCGTCAACGTAAACGAGGTTAGCGTTGAGCTGATTTCTAAACACTTCAACGACTTGCTCGGGCTCGCCTTTACGCAAAAGTCCGTGGTTTACGTGTACGGAAACGAGTTGCTTACCTACCGCCTTAATCAAAAGTGCGGCAACGACGGACGAATCCACTCCGCCGGAAAGCGCAAGCAAAACTTTTTTGTTTCCGATTTGCGCGCGAAGCTCTTTTACTTGCTCGTCGATAAAAGCGTTAGCAAGCGCTTGCGTCGTGATGCGTTCCATGTTTTCAGGACGTTTGTTATTCATAATATATATCTCCTTATAAAAAGTGTATTACTTCTTCAATGCTTCGCAATAAATGCAACGCATTTCTCCATTTCCGTCCTTGCGGAAAATATGCGTAAGCTCTTGCTCGGTTGAGGTGATGCAACGCGGATTTTCGCATTTGATCTCGTCGTAAACCAGCCCTTCGCCCTCTCTTTGCTCCTTGGGGGTGTTTGCCTCACCCAAAAGCTTGAGAATAAGCGCCATACGCATATACTTTCCGTTAAGTGCCTGACGGAAATAACTTGCTCTCTTGTCTTCATCCACGCGCACGCTGATTTCGTTTACGCGCGGTAACGGATGAAGAATACACATATCTTCCTTTGCCGTCGTAAGCTTTTCGGGCGTAAGCACGTAACTATCCTTTAATCTCTCGTACTCGTCCTTATCCGCAAAACGCTCACGCTGAATTCTGGTCATATACAATACGTCAAGCGAAGGAATTGCCTCTTCAAGCGACGCCGTTTCGCTGTAACTCATTTTATTTTTAACGATAATATCGTCCTTAACGTAATCGGGAATACGAAGCTCGTCGGGCGAAATAAGTACGACGTTGATATTTTCGTAGCGTGCAAGCGCCGCGATAAGCGAATGTACCGTCCTTCCGTACTTCAAATCTCCACACATACCTACCGTGAGGTTGTTAAGTCTACCCTTTTCGCGAACGATAGTAAGTAGGTCGGCAAGCGTTTGCGTGGGGTGACAATGCCCGCCGTCGCCTGCGTTGATTACGGGGATAGTCGCGTTTTTAGCCGCAACGTAGGGTGCGCCCTCTTTGGGGTGGCGCATAGCGATAATATCAGCGTACTGACTGATAATTTTCGCCGTGTCCGCTACGCTCTCGCCCTTTGCCGCGGACGAACTGCTTGCCTCGGAAAAGCCGATAACGTTACCGCCAAGCTCGTACATAGCCGCCTCAAAGCTAAGCCTCGTGCGCGTGCTCGGCTCGAAGAAAAGCGTAGCAAGCTTTTTGCCACGGCATTTATTCGCGTACTCGTCGGGGCGTGCGATAATATCGAGCGCAACGCTGATCAGCTCGTCAAGCTCAGCCGTCGTAAAATCGGTGATGTCAATTAAACTTCTCATATTACTTAATCCAGCTCTCGTCGGAGGGGTTGTTTCTGAACTTAATAAGGCGCGCTACGTCCTCGGGCTTAATGTAGCCCTCTTCAGCCGCAACCTCGGCAATGCAGTCGAAGTTAGTGAGCGAAACGTTTTTAACGTTTGCCTCGTTAAGGCGATCAATACCCTTCTTCATTCCGTAGGTAAAGATACTTGCGATACCAAGAACTTCCGCTCCTGCCTCACGAAGAACGTTTACTACCTCCAAAACGCTACCGCCAGTCGAGATAAGGTCCTCAACTACGACGACTTTTTGACCTTTTTCAAGCTTGCCCTCAATCTGGTTTTGTCTTCCGTGGTCCTTTGCGCCCGAACGAACGTAGCCCATAGGAAGGTCCATAATATGAGCGGTGATTGCCGCGTGTGCAATACCTGCGGTGGACGTACCCATAAGTACTTCTACGTCAGGGTAATTTTCCTTGATAACCTCGGCAAGACCGTTTTCAACGTCGCATCTAACGCTGGGCGCGGTAAGGGTAAGGCGGTTATCACAGTAAACGGGGCTTTTGATTCCGCTTGCCCAGGTAAAGGGCTCTTCGGGGCGGAAGAAAACTGCTTTAATAGACAATAAATCTTTTGCAATAATTTTTTCAATATTTTTCATAATATATCTCCTTATTAACCTACGAATTCATTTACGCAACGCTCGTACGCCGCAACGGGATCTTCCGCCGCCGTAATCGGTCTGCCTACTACGATATAATCCGAGCCGATTTCTTTTGCCTGCGCAGGCGTCATAACGCGCTTTTGGTCACCTACGTCACCGTCGGCAAAGCGCACGCCGGGGGTAACCGTAACGAAGTTATTGCCACAAGTTGCGTGAACCTTACCTGCCTCAAGGGGCGAGCAAACTACGCCGTCAAGACCTGCGTCAGCCGCGTTTTTAGCGTAATGCATAACCACCTTGTCAATGGGCTGATCGATAAGCAAGTCTTTTTTCATGCTCTCTTCGTCAGTAGAAGTAAGCTGGGTTACGGCAATAAGAATAGGACGAGTGCCGTCGGGACGGGTAAGTCCTTCGATAGCCGCCTCCATCATTCTCTTCGTACCGCCTGCGTGAAGGTTGGTCATATCTACGTCAAGACGGGATAAAACTGCCATCGACTTTTTAACCGTGTTGGGAATATCGTGAAGCTTAAGATCAAGAAAAATCTTGTGACCGCGTTTTTTAATCTCGCGAACGATACTCGGTCCTTCGGCGTAAAAAAGCTCCATTCCGATTTTTACAAAAGGTTTTTTGCCCGTGAACTTATCCAAAAAGTCAAAGGTTTTTTGCGCGCTGTCAAAGTCACAAGCGATAATGACGTCCTTTCCCATTTTATTTTACTCCTCCTATGATTTCACTTAAATTCTTAATTCCGTATTTGTCCATAACTGCAGGAAGATCAGCGATAATATCACGGCAAGCGTAAGGATTAACCAAATTCGCCGCGCCTACCTCAACCGCCGTAGCACCTGCAAGCATCATTTCAATAACGTCCTCTGCCGTCGAAACGCCACCCATACCTACTACGGGCACGGAAACTGCGTTTGCTACCTGATAAACCATTCGCACCGCTACGGGGAAAATGGCAGGGCCGGAAAATCCGCCCATTTTATTAGCAATAACGGGCTTGCGCGTGCGAAGGTTTATTCTCATTCCAAGCATAGTGTTGATAAGGCTGATTCCGTCCGCGCCTGCTTGCTCGCACGCTTTCGCGATAGAAACGATATCCGTAACGTTGGGCGAAAGCTTTACGATGACGGGCTTTTTCGTCACTGCTTTTACCGCTTTCGTGACCTCTGCCGCGGCGGAAGGGTTAGTACCAAAGCTCATTCCGCCACCGTGTACGTTAGGACAGCTGACGTTGACCTCAAGCCAGCCTACCTGATCGATTGCGTCCAGTCTTTCGCAGGTGTAAGCGTAGTCCTCAATAGAAAATCCGCTCACGTTTGCCATAACCTTTTTGTTAAAGCATTTTTTAAGCTTGGGCAATTCCTCTTCAATAACCTTATCTACTCCCGGGTTTTGCAAGCCTACCGCGTTGATCATACCTGCGTAGCACTCTGCAATTCGGGGCGTGGGGTTACCAAAGCGTGCGTCACGCGTAGTCCCCTTAAAGGAAAAAGTACCCAAAAGGTTGATATCGTAAAGCTCGGCAAATTCGTAGCCAAAGCCAAAAGTACCGCTCGCAGGAATTACGGGATTATCAAGCTCAATTCCGCAAAGATTGACTTTTAATCTTTCCATAAGATTTCCTCCTTGCTAAGCACCGGACCTTCCTTGCATATTCTCTTGTTGCCCGTAAGCGTCTTGCACGAGCAACCCATACAAGCGCCAAAGCCACAGCCCATACGCTCCTCAAACGAAAGCTGACCGCTCGTTTTAGTAGCCTTATGTACCGCTTTAAGCATAGGCTCAGGACCGCAAGTATAGAAGTGCGTGTAGTCGATATTATCAATTACGCTGGTAACGAAGCCCTTTTCTCCATAACTGCCGTCAACGGTCGTAACGGTTACGTTTGCGCCCAGCTTTTTGAACTGTTCTTCGTAGAAAATTTCGCTCTTCGTGTTAAAACCAAGCACCACGTCTACCGTCGTTTCGTTTTCAATCAGCTTTTTTGCGAGCATATAAAGGGGAGGTACGCCAACGCCACCACCAAGCAAAAGCGCGTGCTTTCCTGCTTTAGATAGGTCGTAGCCGTTGCCAAGACCGGTCAAAACGTCAAGCGCTTGGCCCTCCTGCATGCTTGCCATTTTTTCCGTACCCTTGCCCACTACCTTGTATACGAGCGTGAGCGTATCGCCCTCGCAGTCGCACACGGAAATGGGACGGCGCAGAAAAAGCCCTTCGATAAGGATATTAACGAATTGACCGGGCGCGGTGATATCACTCGTATCGCCCGTAAGCGTCATTTCGTAAACGTTATCGGTAAGAGGCGTATTAGTTTTTATCGTAAAAATTGACTGCTTCATTTCCTCTCCTTAAGCGTCGATAGTAGAAATACGGAGCGTGATCTCGTCAAGTACGTTAAGGAGTACCTTTACGGTATCAAGCGAGGTAAAGATATTGATATTATTTTCAGTAGCGTACTTTCTGATTTCGTAGCCGTCGCTCATCTTTCCGATAGCGCCAACCTCGCTGGTGTTGATAATGTAAGCCACGTTTCCGCCCAAAATGGTTTCACGAATCTCGTCGCTACCGTCACTAATCTTCTTAACGGCGTGCGTTCTGATATCGTTCTTTTTAAGGAATTTAGCAGTACCTGCGGTCGCTACGATATTAAAGCCAAGATCGTAGAAGCGGCGAAGGAGGGGCAACGCCTCTTGCTTATCCTTGTCCGCAATGGTCGCGAACACCGTTCCGTAGTTTTGAAGGTGCATTCCCGACGCTTGCAACGCCTTATAAAGCGCACGGTTAAGCTTGTCGTCGTAACCGATTGCCTCGCCCGTTGACTTCATTTCGGGCGAAAGGTACGCGTCAAGTCCTCTGATTTTATTAAACGAGAACACGGGAACTTTTACGTACCATCTCTTCTTCTCTTCGGGGTAAATATCGAAAATTCCCTGCTCCTTTAAACTCTTACCCATAATAACCTCGGTCGCGATATCCGCAAGGCTATATCCAGTCGCCTTGGAAAGGAAGGGTACGGTACGCGACGAACGGGGGTTAACCTCGATAATGTAAACCTTGTCGTTGTTGTCAACGATAAACTGAATGTTATAAAGTCCGATAATGCCGATGCCAAGACCTAACTTTTTAGCGTACTGCAAAATCGTGCCTTTTACCTTATTAGAAATACTGAACGAGGGATATACGCTTATCGAGTCGCCCGAGTGAATACCCGTTCGCTCAACCAGCTCCATAATACCGGGTACGAACACGTCACGGCCGTCGCAAATAGCGTCAACCTCAACTTCCTTGCCGATAATGTACTTATCAACCAAAACGGGCTTGTCCTCGTCAATCTCAACCGCAGTTTTAAGGTATCTGCGAAGCTGATCCTCGTTAGCGACGATTTGCATTGCTCTACCGCCCAAAACGAAGCTGGGACGAACGAGTACGGGATAGCCGATTTTATTAGCCGCCTTTACGCCGTCCTCAATCTTGGTAACGGCGTAGCCCTCGGGCTGAGGAATATCCAAGCTTTTAAGCACTTTTTCAAAGCTGTCACGGTTTTCAGCGCGCTCGATAGCGTCGCAGTCAGTACCGATAATCTTAATTCCGCGACTACGGAGCGGTTCGGCAAGGTTGATTGCCGTTTGTCCGCCAAGCGAGGCGATAACGCCTTCGGGCTGTTCGTAATCAAGAATGCTCATTACGTCCTCGGGCGTAAGGGGTTCAAAATACAATTTGTCGCTCGTGGTGTAGTCGGTCGAAACGGTTTCGGGGTTATTGTTGATAATGATAGCCTCGTAACCCGATTTCTTTATAGTGGTTACGGCGTGCACGGTCGAGTAGTCGAACTCAACGCCCTGTCCGATACGGATAGGACCTGCGCCCAAAACGACTGCCTTTTTCTTTCCAGTCAAGCGCGATTCGTTTTCGCCGGTATAGGACGAGTAAAGATAGGGAATGTACGCGCCCGTATGGAGCGTATCAACCATTCTGAACACGGGCGTGATGCCGTTTGCGCGACGGAGGTTATAAACCTCGATTTCGTTTACGCCCCAAAGCTTTGCAATATATTTATCCGCAAAGCCAAGTCGTTTAGCGTCCTCAAGCGTCTTAATATCCATCGTCTTTTCCACGAGGATTTTTTCCATTTCGGTTATGGTACGGAGCGTTTCGAGGAAAAGTGCGGTGATTTTCGTGATTTCGTGCAACTTTTCAACCGTGTAACCACGACGGAGAAGCTCGGTCACGGCGAAAATGTTGTCGTCCTTAAATTCGTAGAGATAGTTTTCAAGTTCTTCGTTGCTCATGTTGTCGAACTTGGGCATATAGAAGTGACATACGCCGATTTCAAGCGAACGAACGGATTTGAGCATACATTCGCTAAGCGTCGAGCCGATACCCATTACTTCACCCGTTGCCTTCATTTGCGTGCCCAGCTTGTTGGACGCGGAAGTGAATTTATCAAAGGGGAAACGGGGAAATTTAGCAACGACGTAGTCGAGGCGAGGCTCGATAATAGCCGTACCGCCTGCAAGGGGAATTTCGTCAAGCGTCATACCCACTGCAATCTTTGCCGTAACGCGCGCGATGGGATATCCACTCGCCTTGGATGCAAGCGCGGACGAACGGGATACGCGGGGATTTACTTCGATAAGGTAATATTCGCTGCTATCGGGGTTGAGCGCAAACTGAACGTTACAGCCACCCTCGATTTTAAGCTCGCGAATAATCTTGATCGCGCTGTCGTTAAGCATTTTAAGGTCGTGGTCGTTAAGCGTCATAATGGGAGCAACGACGATAGAGTCGCCCGTGTGTACGCCAACGGGATCGATATTTTCCATACCGCAAATGGTGATGGCGTTGTCCGCCGAGTCACGCATTACCTCGAACTCGATTTCTTTATAGCCCTTAACCGACTTTTCGATAAGAACCTGATGAACGGGAGAAAGCTTGAAGGCGTTGTTACCGATCTCGATAAGCTCTTCTTCGTTATCGGCAAAGCCACCGCCCGTTCCGCCAAGCGTAAACGCAGGACGGAGCACTACGGGGTAGCCGATTTTCTTCGCCGCCTCTTTCGCCTCTTCAATAGAATAGGTGAGTTCGGAGGGGATTACGGGCTCGCCTATGATTTGACAAAGCTCTTTGAAAAGCTCTCTGTCCTCTGCTCGCTCGATACTTTCGCTACTCGTTCCAAGCAACTTAGTACGGCACTCCTTTAAGACGCCTTTCTTTTCAAGTTGCATTGCAAGGTTAAGTCCGGTTTGTCCGCCGATACCGGGCACGATAGCGTCGGGACGCTCGTAACGGAGAATTTTCGCCACGTATTCAAGCGTAAGCGGTTCCATATACACCTTGTCTGCAATAGTCGTGTCCGTCATTATCGTTGCAGGGTTGGAGTTAACGAGCACTACTTCGTAGCCCTCTTCTTTTAGCGCCAAGCACGCCTGCGTGCCGGCATAGTCAAACTCCGCCGCCTGTCCGATTACGATAGGGCCAGAGCCGATTATAAGAATTTTCTTTAAGTCTTTTCTCTTTGCCATAAATTTTTCTCCTGTTTTACTTCTATGTTCACTTTCTACGAATTTTAACGCTTGTATACGATTTTGCCCGATTTTACGGTGAGTAAGTTTTCGCCAAACAGCGTTTGTCCGTCGTAGGGCGTGGCTCTTCCCTTACTCAAAAATTCCTCGGGATTGACTACGAATTCGCGCGACAAATCCCACACGCTGAAATCGTCGTCAAAGGGAATATTAAATCTCTTTCTTGGGCTAATCACGAGTAGGTCAATTAACTTTTCCATACTTATTATACCCGTCTTTACTAAATGCGTGTAAAGCGCAGGGAAAGCCGTTTCCAGCCCTACTACGCCAAACGCGCTTTTTTCCAAGCCTCTGCTCTTTTCTTCTTTTGAGTGGGGCGCGTGGTCGGTTGCAATCATATCAATAGTGCCGTCCACGATTCCCTCGATAAGTGCGAGCCTGTCCTCTTGACCTCGAAGGGGCGGATTCATTTTCATTTTTCCGTCCTCGAATAAATAGCTATCGTCCATCGTTAAGTAGTGAGGTGCAGTTTCGCACGTTACGTCCACGCCCTCGCTCTTTGCTCTACGAATAAGCGCGACGCTCTCTTTTGTGGAAATATGGCACACGTGATACTTGACTCCCGTCTTTTTTGCAAGCGCCAAATCGCGCTCAATCTGACCGTATTCACTCTTCGAGCAAATACCCCTATGTCCGTGCGCTTTTGCGTACTGCCCGTCGTGGATATAACCGCCGAAAAGCAAGCTGTTATCCTCACAATGCGCCACTATCATTTTATCGTTTTTCTTGGCTCTCGTCATCGCCTCAAGCATCGTTTCTTCGCTCTGAATTCCCTTGCCGTCGTCAGAATAGGCTATGACGTACCCTGCCGTTTTGTCAAAATCGACCAGTTGTTCGCCCTTTTGCTCCACGGTAATCGAGCCGTACGGATACACCGAAATTACCGCGTCACGATCAATAATATCTTGCTGAATCGCGATATGCTCTACGCTGTCAGGGACGGGACTGAGGTTAGGCATAGTGCACACCGCCGTGTATCCGCCCCGCGCAGCGCTTTGGCTACCGCTTTTTATAGTTTCCTTATAGGAAAATCCCGGCTCGCGAAAATGCACGTGCACGTCGCAAAAGCCGGGTAAAACCACGTAATTATCCCCCGTTAAGTCGAGAGAGTCAATAAGAGAAAAGGAGTAATTAGCGGAAGGGTTTCCTACCGCCTTGAAGTATTGGGTGCTTAAATTTTTAAGTTCCGTTTTTCTCATAACTACTCCTTTATTTCGTCAATAAAAATCGCCTTTTAGAAAAGTCCGCTGATCTTTCCGCTCTCGTCCACGTCAATTCTTTCCGCAGCAGGTACTTTGGGAAGACCGGGCATAGTCATAATCTCGCCCGTAAGCGCTACGATAAAGCCTGCGCCTGCGGATACTTTTACGTTGCGCACGGTAACGGTAAAGCCGTCGGGCGCACCCAAAAGGGAGGGGTTATCCGAAAAACTGTACTGCGTTTTTGCCATACAAACGGGAATCTTGTCGTAGCCAAGCGCAGTCAAGCGAGCAATTTCCTTTTTAGCTGCAGGAGTAAACGCAACGCCCTCTCCGCCGTAAACGCGTTTAACGATTTTTTCGATTTTTTCTTCGATAGTGCAGTCAAGGTCGTAGCTAAACGAGAAGTCGTTTTTCTCTTCGCAAAGGCGAACGACCTCTTTCGCGAGCTCCTCGCCACCCTTACCGCCGTCCGCCCAAACGGTAGAAAGAACTACGTTTACGCCCAGCGTTTTGCACTTTTCAATAACGAGCGCAATTTCAGCGTCCGTGTCCGTGGGGAAACGGTTAACTGCAACTACGCAAGGAAGCTTGTACACGTTAACGATATTAGAAACGTGACGGAGAAGGTTGGGAATACCCTTTTCAAGCGCACCCAAATCCTCGTTGCCAAGTTCGGTCTTTGCAAGTCCGCCGTGCATTTTGAGCGCGCGCACGGTTGCTACCATAACTACTGCGCTGGGGTTAAGTCCTGCGTAGCGGCACTTGATATCCAAGAATTTCTCTGCGCCAAGGTCCGCACCAAAGCCCGCCTCGGTTACGGCGTAGTCGCCAAGCTTCATTGCCATCTTCGTAGCGATTACGGAGTTACAGCCGTGAGCAATGTTTGCAAACGGTCCACCGTGCACGAAAGCAGGGGTATGTTCAAGCGTCTGAACGAGGTTGGGCTTAAGCGCGTCTTTAAGGAGCGCCGCCATAGCGCCTACTGCGTTAAGGTCGCCTGCCGTTACGGGCTTGTCGTCGTAGGTATACGCTACTACGATACGCGAAAGTCTTGCCTTAAGGTCGGTTATCGAGCTTGCCAAGCAGAACACAGCCATGATCTCGGAGGCTACGGTAATATCAAACCCGTCCTCACGTGGTACGCCGTTTGCCTTTCCGCCCAGTCCGTCCACTACGAAACGGAGCTGACGGTCGTTCATATCGACGCATCTTTTCCAAGTGATTTTTCTGGTGTCGATGCCCAGTTTATTGCCCTGATGGATATGATTGTCAAGCATTGCGGCTAAAAGGTTATTCGCCGCGCCGATTGCGTGGAAGTCACCCGTAAAGTGAAGGTTGATATCTTCCATAGGAACGACCTGCGCGTATCCGCCACCTGCCGCTCCGCCCTTAACGCCGAACACAGGACCAAGAGAAGGCTCACGAAGAGCAACCATAACGTTTTTGCCTATTCTTTTAAGTCCGTCCGCAAGACCGATGGTCGTGGTCGTCTTGCCCTCGCCTGCGGGCGTGGGGGTGATTGCGGTAACGAGAATAAGTTTTCCGTCTGCTCTATCGCTATCGTCGAGAAGCTTGTAGTCAATCTTAGCCTTATATTTTCCGTACTGTTCAAGGTACTTTTCGTCTACGCCTGCGCTTTTAGCAACCTCGGTAATGGGTTGCATCTCGTTAGCCTGTGCGATTTCAATATCCGTCAAATAAGCCATTTCGCTTTTCTCCTATTACTTTTTGAAATATTCTACTGCCGATTCGAACATCTTCATATCGAACGAACCGGGAACGTTCTTATACAATCCGTTGCCTATACGCTCGCTGTGTCCCATCTTACCGAACACTCTGCCGTCGGGCGAAGTGATACCTTCGATAGCGCAAATCGAGCCGTTGGGGTTAAAGCGGATATCGTCCGTTGCGTTACCGTCAAGGTCAACGTACTGCGTAGCGATCTGACCGTTATCAGCAAGCTTACGCACCCATTCGTCCGAGCAAAGGAATCTGCCCTCGCCGTGAGAAATGGGACCGGTATATACGTCGCCAACCTGCGTTTTTGCAAGCCAAGGCGATTTGTTGGACGCGATACGTACGCGTACGAGCTTAGACTGGTGACGCGCGATAGTATTAAAGGTAAGCGTGGGCGAATCAGCGGTTGCGTCTACGATTTTGCCATAGGGAACGAGACCGAGTTTTACAAGCGCTTGGAATCCGTTACAGATACCGCACATAAGACCGTCACGCTCGTTAAGGAGCGCGTGTACCTGCTCTTTTACCGCGTCGCCACGGAAGAACGCCATAATGAATTTACCCGAGCCGTCAGGTTCGTCGCCACCCGAGAATCCGCCGGGAACGAATACCATTTGAGCCGTTTTGAGCTTGCTTGCAAACTCGTCAACGCTACGCGCGATACCAGCAGAGGTAAGGTTGTTGATAACGAAGATTTCCGCGTCAGCGCCAGCGTCGCGCATAACCTTTGCGGTGTCGAACTCACAGTTCGTACCGGGGAACACGGGAATAAGCACTTTGGGTTTAGCAACCTTAATAGCAGGCGCTACTCTTTCACTTGCCGAGAAGGCGAAGTTTTCGTACTTCTTTCCCTCTTCGCTCTTTTCAAGCGTGGGGAACACTCCCTCGAGCTTGCTTTCGTAAAGCGAATTGAGCGAGCAAAGACATACTTTTTCTTCTCCGCGAGAAATTACGCCGTCGTTCGTGAAGTGACCTACGAGCATACCTTCAACGTCCTCGTCAACTTCAAGCACGAAACCGCCGTAGCAGTAGCCAAAGATTGCCTTGTTGCACATAGACTGGTCGAACTTAACGCCCAGTCCGTTGCCGATACACATTTTATAAACTGCCTCTGCAATACCGCCCATAGTGGGAGTGTAAGCGGAGTATACTTTGCCCGCACGCATAAGCGCGGTAACCTTGTTAAAGGTTTCGATAAGCGAGCTAGCAACGGGAAGATTATCTTCGCCGTACTTGGGAGCAAGGCAAATAAGCTTATGTCCTGCCTTTTTCGCGTCGTTGGTAATAACCTCGTCCGTTTTACCCGTAGTAACTGCGAAGGAAACAAGGGTGGGCGGAACGTCAAGCTTTTCAAACGATCCACTCATAGAGTCCTTACCGCCGATTGCCGCGATACCCAATTCAACCTGCGCTCTGAACGCACCGAGGAGTGCTGCGAAGGGCTTGCCCCAACGCTTGCCGTCTTTAAGGGGCTTTTCAAAATATTCTTGGAAAGTAAGGTATACGTCCTCGTAGGATGCGCCCGACGCGATAAGCTTACTTGCGCTTTCCACTACTGCCAAGTACGCAGAGTGATAAGGCGATTTTTCAGCGATATAGGGGTTATAGCCCCAGGACATATACGAGCAAGTATCGGTGTGCTTTTGCTCAACCGAAACCTTGTGCACCATTGCTTGAATGGGCGTTTTTTGATACTTTCCGCCAAAGGGCATTACTACCGTGCCTGCGCCGATCGTGGAGTCGAATCTCTCGCTAAGACCACGCTTCGAGCATACGTTAAGGTCGGATACGAGCGCTTTATAACCCTCGACGAAATCCTTAACCTCTTCCTTTTCGTAGTCGCAAACTGCCGCTGCCGGAGTAATATCGATATGCTTTTCAGCGCCGTTAGAGTTAAGGAATTCACGCGAAATATCAATGATGGTTTTGCCGTTCCAATGTACGCGGAGTCTGGGCTCAGCGGTGACTCTTGCAACCACCGTCGCCTCAAGGTTTTCGCTACCGGCAAGCGCCATAAAGCGGTCAACGTTTTCTTTTTCAATAACGACTGCCATTCTTTCCTGCGATTCGGAAATAGCAAGCTCCGTGCCGTCAAGTCCTTCGTACTTTTTGGGAACTTTGTTAAGGTCGATATCAAGACCGTCAGCAAGCTCGCCAATGGCAACGGACACGCCGCCCGCGCCAAAGTCGTTACATCTTTTTATCATTCTACAAGCCTCTTCGTTTCTGAAAAGACGTTGGAGTTTTCTTTCTTCAGGTGCGTTACCCTTCTGAACCTCCGCACCGCAAGTCTCAACCGAGTGAGAGTCGTGCGCCTTGGAAGAGCCCGTTGCGCCACCTACGCCGTCACGGCCCGTACGACCGCCGAGAAGGATAACCACGTCACCGTCACAAGGTACTTCACGGCGTACGTTTTTAGCAGGAGCGGCTGCAATAACCGCGCCGATTTCCATACGCTTTGCCGCGTAACCGGGGTGATAAAGCTCGTCAACCATACCAGTCGCAAGGCCGATCTGGTTACCGTAGGACGAATAACCTGCCGCTGCGGTCTGAACGATTTTTCTTTGAGGAAGCTTACCCGTAAGCGTTTGGTTGACGGGTACGGTAGGATCAGCCGCGCCCGTTACGCGCATAGCCGCGTAAACGTAAGATCTGCCCGAAAGGGGATCGCGGATTGCACCACCGATACAGGTTGCCGCTCCCCCAAACGGCTCGATTTCCGTGGGGTGATTGTGCGTTTCGTTCTTAAACAAAAGTAGCCAATCCTCGTCAACGCCGTCTACCGTTACCTTCATTTTTACGGTACAAGCGTTAATTTCCTCGCTCTCGTCGAGCTTACGGAGTTGACCGGTGGATTTGAGGTATTTTCCTGCAAGCGTGCCGATATCCATAAGGTTTTGGGGCTTTGTGCGACCAAGCTTAGCACGAGTTGCGAGATATTCCTGATAAGTTTTTTCCAAAAGCTCGTCTTCAAACTTTACGCTATCGATAGTCGTAAGGAAGGTAGTATGACGGCAATGGTCCGACCAGTAGGTATCAATCATTCTGATTTCCGTAATGGTGGGGTTTCTCTTCTCGCTCGCAAAATATTCGCGACAGAATTTGATGTCGTCGATATCCATCGCAAGACCAAGGTCCTTTACCATTTTTGCAAGCTCGTCGTCACCCATAGTGATAAAGCCGTCGATAGTTGCTACGGAAGTAGGAATTTCGTAATTCACCGCAAGCGTTTGGGGCTTTTCAAGCGACGCCTCACGCGCTTCTACGGGGTTGATTACGAACTTTTTGATTTCCGCTACCTGCGCATCAGTTATATCGCCGTCAAGGACGTAAACGCGCGCCGTGCGGATAGTGGGACGCTCGCCCTGCGAGATAATCTGCACGCATTGCGCCGCAGAGTCAGCGCGCTGGTCGAACTGACCGGGAAGATATTCCACCGCAAAAACCTTACCGCCACGGCTGTCAAGCGTTTCCGTTACGATATCGAGCTGAGGCTCGGAAAACACCGTGCTGATGCAGTCGTTAAAAAGCTCGGGCGAAATATTTTCTACGTCGTAGCGGTTAAGAACGCGCACGCCCGTAAGATTAGTAATTCCAAGAAGGGACGTAAGCTCGCTATATAGCGATTTAGCCTCGTAAGCAAGTTCTTCTCTTTTTTCAACGAAAATTCTGTAAACCATTATTTGTTCTCCTTAATCGCGTCAAGCGCTCTTTTGCCGATATCACGACGGCAATACGCGTTGTCAAAATGAATTTTCTCTACTCTTTCGTACGCCTTCTCAATAGCGTCCTTTAAGGTAGGAGCAGTAGCGGTTACGTTAAGCACTCTTCCACCGCTCGTCACGAGCTTGCCCTCTTTTTGCGTAGCGCCTGCTACGTAAACGTAAGGTTTCTGCTCGTTAGGAATAGTGATTTCAAAGCCCTTTTCGTAGTGCTGGGGATAGCCGTCAGACGCCATAACCACGCAACAAGCGCTTTTATCAGCGAATTTGACTTCCGTTTCAGCAAGCTTTCCATCCGTTACCGCGCGCATTACGGTAAGAAGGTCGCTTTCAAGCAAGGGAAGTACGACCTGCGTTTCGGGATCGCCAAAACGGCAGTTGTACTCGATAACCTTCGGCCCCTTGGGCGTGAGCATAAGTCCAAAGTAAAGACATCCCTTAAAGGTTCTGTTCTCGTTATTCATTGCGTTAATCGTGGGCAAGAATATTTTTTCCATACACTCTTTCGCAACGGCGTCGGTGTAATAGGGGTTGGGTGCAATAGTACCCATTCCGCCCGTGTTAAGTCCCTCGTCGCCGTCGTGAGCGCGCTTATGGTCCATGGAGGACACCATAGGTTTAACGCACTTTCCGTCCGTAAAGGCAAGCACGGAAATTTCAGGGCCGGTCAAAAATTCCTCGATAACGATATTGTCACCGCTCGCGCCGAAAACCTTATCGCTCATCATTGAGTGAACGGCGTCTATCGCCTCGTCAAGCGTTTGGGCGATAATTACGCCTTTGCCAAGCGCAAGTCCGTCGGCTTTAATTACGATAGGCATATCTTGGGTTTTAAGATACTCTATCGCCTTGTCTTCGTCGTTGAAGATTTCGTAACTGGCGGTGGGGATACCGTATTTTTTCATAAGGTCTTTGGAAAAAGCCTTACTACCCTCGATAATCGCTGCTTTTGCCTGCGGTCCAAAGCAAGGAATTCCCTTGTCTTCGAGCGCGTCTACCGTGCCTAAAACGAGCGGATCGTCAGGCGTTACGATAGCGTAGTCGATTTTGTTTTCTACGGCAAACTGTACGATTTTATCCACGTCCTTTGCCCCGATATTAACGCAAATCGCGTCCTCGGCAATACCGCCGTTACCGGGCAAAGCGTAAATTTCTTTTACTTCGTTATTTTTCTTGATAGCTTTGATGACGGCGTGTTCTCTTCCACCGCCACCTATTACGAGTATGCGCATTATTTTCTCCTATGGGGATTTCGTTAGCGGGCGATTCGTGAATCGCCCCTACGATTTAGATGTTATTTTTATTGTTTTGCGTGGGTACGTACCACGGTGTTTAGGATAAAATGCCGTCAAAGACGGTTTAGTAGGCACGGAATAGACTTTACTATTTACGACCTACACCAACCTATTTGACCAAACGCTATTTTGTGAGGGAGCGTACTAAGGCGTTCGTGACTGAGCAAAAATGAAGTATTGTGTCACCCTCTACCCTTGGCGTAATTAAATTCAAGCAAGACGAATTTCTTGCGAGGGAGCGTACCTGGGAGTACGTGACCGAGCAAAAATGAAGTATTGCGCCGATTTTTCAAGCCAAATTAGTGATGGAAGAGGCGCATGCCCGTAAACGCCATCACCATTCCGTAACGGTTACAGCAGTCGATAACGAGGTCGTCACGGATAGAGCCACCGGGCTCGGCGATGTATTTTACGCCACTCTTTTTAGCGCGTTCGATATTATCGAAGAAGGGGAAGAAAGCGTCAGAGCCGAGAGCGACACCGTCGATAGTGTCGAGGTACTCACGCATTTCCTCAGCGGTAAAGGGCGCGGGCTGCTCGGTAAAGTACTTTTGCCAAATTCCGTCAGCGCAAACGTCCTCTTCGTTTTTATTGATATAGCCGTCGATTACGTTGTCACGGTCGGGGCGCTTGATATCACTACGGAAAGGAAGATTAAGCACCTTGTCGTGCTGGCGCAAGAACCAAGTGTCCGCCTTCGTGCCGGCAAGACGGGTGCAATGAATTCTACTCTGCTGACCTGCGCCTACGCCGATTGCCTGTCCGTCAACCGCGTAGCAAACGGAGTTGGACTGCGTGTATTTAAGCGTGATGAGCGCGATAATAAGGTCGCGTTTTGCCTCGGAGGGGAAAACTTTATTTTCGGTAACGACGTTAGCAAGCACTTCTTCGTTTACCTTGTATTCGTTTCTGCCCTGCTCGAAGGTCACGCCGAAAACTTGCTTGGTTTCGATAGGCTGGGGAACGTAAGAAGGATCAATTTTAACTACGTTGTAAGTGCCCTTTCTCTTTGCTTTGAGGATTTCAAGTGCCTCGGGAGTGTAGCCGGGCGCGATAACGCCGTCGGATACCTCGCGAGCAATAAGCTTTGCAGTCGTTACGTCGCACTCGTCGGAAAGGGATACCCAGTCGCCAAACGAGCACATTCTGTCCGCGCCACGCGCACGAGCGTAAGCGCACGCCAAGGGCGACTCGTCAAGACCGGGTACGTCGTCCACGAAGCAAGCCTTTTTAAGCTTGTCCGAAAGCTTTACGCCTACTGCTGCGGAAGTGGGAGAAACGTGCTTGAAAGAAGTTGCGGCAGGAAGACCAAGCGCATTTTTAAGCTCGCGAACGAGTTGCCAGCCGTTAAGCGCGTCAAGGAAGTTGATATATCCGGGTCTGCCGTTAAGAATTTCAACGGGAAGCTCTTCGCCGTTAGCAAGGTAAATCTTTGCAGGTTTTTGGTTGGGGTTACAACCATATTTAAGTTCGTATTCTTTCATTTTTTCTCTCCCTATTCGTTTTTATTTACAATTCTGGTCTGCGTTTCGCCCGTTGCGATATCAATATATCTTACGAAAAGCGAAACCTTGTTGTCTTCGTTAAGGTTTTTCCAAATCAAATCGGTAAGCTCGTCGATTTCTACGTCGGGAAGCTCAAGCGTTTTAGGCTCGCCCTCAAAGGAAGGAAGGGGGTTGCCATCACCGTTGTAGGTGTGAATAAACTTCGCTCTGCCGGCAAGGGGGTTAGAGTAAGCGTAGGTAAATCGCTCGCAGCTACTATCGTCGCCCTCTGCACTCTTTAAGATAGACATAGCGTAGTTGATATCCCCGTTTTCGCGGTGAATAATACCCGAAATTCTGGGCGTGAAGTTGGGCTTGTCGTCCTCAAACTCACGGGTGCGAAGTGCCTGCTCAAAGGTCATCTGCTTGTCCATAAGGTTGTAGATGGTGTCCGTTTGATCGCCGTTAGTAACGATAGTTTTGTTGCCAAGCACTCTTACGGGATAATAAATAATAAGGTGCGGATCGACCATTTTGGATTCGTCGAAAGCCTTGGTTCTCATTGCCTCGCCTTCCGCTACGAATACGCGGTTACGGCTGTTAACGCTTCTGCCCATAATAAAGTAAGCGGTTACCGCCTTTTTACCGTCAGCGCTCTTTCCTATGATGATTCCTCTGCCGTGATAAGCGAGGGAATTAAGTTCGTTTGCTATGGTTGAAACCTTCATTTTTTATTCTCCTTTGATATTTTTACATACTTCTTGGACTGCTCGGGGCAAAATTACCCACTCGGCAAGTCGCATTACGCGTTGTTGCAAAATTTCCGCCGTGTCGCCCTCTTTTACCGCTACCGCTTTTTGCATAATGATTTTTCCACCGTCGGGAATCTCGTTTACAAAATGCACGGTTGCGCCCGTCACCTTTACGCCACGGGCAAGCGCCTCCTCGTGCACTTTAAGCCCGTAATAGCCCTTTCCGCAAAATGCAGGGATAAGGGAGGGATGCACGTTGATGATGCGCTCGGGATAAGCGGAAGTAAACTGCTCGGACAAAATGGTCATAAAGCCGGCAAGCACGATTATATCAATTTTATACTGATCAAGTAAGGACTTGATTTTGTTCTCAAAGCCCTCTTGTCCGCCCTCTTCGGCGCGGATAATTACTTCGGTGGGGATACCTGCGTTTTTCGCGCGGGTAAGCGCGTACGCGCTACGCTTGTTAGACAGCACGAGCGCGATTTCTCCGCTAGTAAGGATACCTCTATTTTGCGCCTTAATAAGCGCGCCAAGGTTAGTACCACCGCCCGAAACGAAAACGGCAATTCTTACCTTGCTCATAAGATAACCCTTTCGTCGCTCTTAACGATTTCGCCCACCACGTAAGCGTCCTCGCCAAAGGATTTAAGCACCTCAAGCGTGGTGTCGACGTCCTCTTTTGCAACGACTACGCTCATACCAACGCCCATATTGAAGGTGTTATACATATCGTGCTCGGAAATGTTGCCAACGGACTGAATGAGTTTGAAGATAGGCAACACGCGTACCGCCGATTTATTGATTTTTACGCCCAAGCTCTCAGGGATAGAACGGGGCATATTCTCGTAAAATCCACCGCCCGTGATGTGCGAAACGCCCTTAACCTTTACTTTTTCAAAGAGCGCAAGCATAGGCTTTACGTAAATTTTAGTAGGAGTAAGCAAGGTCTCGCCAAGCGATTTTCCGCCAAGCTCAGCCATAGGCGTTTTGAGGTCGCAGTTCTCGATATCGAAAACCTTTCTAACGAGCGAGAATCCGTTGGAGTGAACGCCCGACGAAGGAATAGCGATCATAATATCGCCCTCTTTCATACTCGTTTTGTCCACTACCTTATCTCTGTCTACGATACCAACCGAGAAGCCTGCAAGGTCGTATTCGTCGATAGGATAGAATCCGGGCATTTCCGCCGTTTCGCCACCGATAAGCTCACTACCCGACTGAACGCAGCCCTCTGCAATACCGCCAACGATGTCAGCAATCTTTTCAGGGAAGTTCTTACCGCAAGCGATATAGTCGAGGAAGAACAAGGGCTTTGCTCCGCAACAAATAACGTCGTTTACGCACATTGCAACGCAGTCGATACCTACGGTGTCGTGCTTGTCCATCAAAAAGGCAATTTTGAGCTTCGTACCAACGCCGTCAGTACCCGAAACGAGAACGGGCTTGCTATATCCAGTAAGGTCAAGCGCGAAAAGTCCGCCGAAACCGCCTATATCGTCAGCGTTTCCGCCCGTCATAGTACGGGCGATATGCTTTTTCATAAGCTCAACCGCTTTGTATCCAGCCGTAATATCTACGCCTGCTGCTGCATAACTGTCTGATTTGGATTGTTTATTCATTTCTTACTCCTTAAAAGTTTTTCTTATTCTTTACCCGTCCAGCAATAGGTGCAAAGCTTACAAGGCTCTACTCCGATTGCCTCCATAAGTCCTTCGATGGACTGGAAGTCAAGGGACGCAAAATTAAATTTCTTACAAATAGTTTCGCGAAGCTTTTTACCTCTCTCGGTTTTGCCGTCGCTATACTCGTGAAGGTACTTCATTCCCTCGTCGCCCTCAAGCTCCATTACCACCTTGCGCGCGATTAAATCCATATCGCTGGTTGCGCGCGAAAAGTTAAGATACTTACAGCCGTACATAATGGGCGGACACGCCGAGCGCATATGTACTGATTTCGCGCCGTGCTGATACAAGAACTCAACCGTTTCTTTTAATTGCGTTCCGCGAACTATCGAATCGTCTACGAACAAAAGTCGCTTGCCTTCGATAAGCTCGTGCACGGGAATTTGTTTCATTTTAGCAATCTTGTTTCGATCCGCTTGATTCGTAGGCATAAAGCTACGCATCCAAGTAGGCGTGTATTTTATATACGGACGTGCAAAGGGTACTTTACACGCGTTAGCGTAGCCTATCGCGTGGGGAGTACCTGAATCGGGTACGCCGCTTACGTAGTCAAGATCGTCGTGGAATCCCTTCGACTTATCCGCTTCCGCCATAATCGCACCGTTTCTGGCGCGCATAACCTCTACGTTCACGCCCTCGTAGTTAGAGGTGGGATAGCCGTAATACGACCAAAGAAAAGCGCACATTCTCATCTTCTTGCCCGGTCCGGATAAAACGGTGAGCGAGTCGGGAGTGAGCTGAACGATTTCGCCCGGACCAAGCTCCTTTTCGTCCCAGTAGCCTAACTTTTTGTAAGCAAATGACTCAAAGGTTACGCAATATCCGTTCTCGTTTCTGCCTATAATGACGGGAATTCTGCCCAGTCGGTCGCGAGCGGCGATAATCGAGCCGTCGTCGCGAAGAATAAGGATATTCGCCGTACCGTCAATCATTTTTTGAGCGAACTTAATACCCTCGGTAAAGCTACTCTTTTGGTTGATCATTGCCGCAACGAGCTCGGTCATATTGATATTTCCGCCCGTCATCGTGCAAAAATGTCCACCGCTAAACGAGAGGAACTGATTAACGAGCTGCTCGTAGTTGTTTATCGTACCTACCGTGCAAATCGCGTAGTTTCCAAGGTTAGAACGGATGAGCAAGGGCTGGGGATCGTAATCGCTTATACAGCCGATTGCGCTATTTCCGTTCATTTCGTCGAAAACTTTTGCAAACTTCGTACGGAAGGGCGAATTTTCTATATTATGAATTTCTCTTTGCAGTCCACTCTCTTGGCTATACGCCGCCATTCCTCCCCTGCGAGTGCCGAGGTGCGAATGATAGTCAACGCCAAAAAACACGTCGAGAATGCAATCTTTTTTTGATGTTATTCCTAAAAAACCACCCATATCAAAATCCTTTAAGCAAAGAAAAGTTTAGAAAGAGTCATAGGATCGATATATTGACCGTCCTTATAAACGCGCATATTGCCCGACGCGATTTCGTCGATAAGCATTACCTTGCCGTCCTTGTCGTATCCAAACTCAAACTTAATGTCGTAAAGAACGAGGCCCTTTTCTTTGAGGTCGTCGGCAACGATCTGGGTGATCTTCTGCGTCATAACCTTCATATCCTCGTACTGCTCGTCCGTCATAACGCCAAGATCGATAAGACCGTCCTTGGTTACGAGGGGATCGCCCTTAGCGTCGTTTTTGAAGGTCATCTCTACGTACGCAGGAAGGTCAGCACCCTCTTCGATATAGTCGCTGTAACGGCGGTAGAAGCTACCTACTGCCTTGTGACGGCAGATTACTTCGAGGCCCTTACCAAACACTTTGGCGGGAAGAACCTCCATCGTGGTGTCGTCAAGGTTAGCGCTTACGTAGTGCGTCTTGATGCCAGCCGCGTTTACTTTTTCAAAGAAATAGATGGACATACGAAGGTTTACGTCGCCTACGCCGTCAATGGTAAGTCCTACGGAGTTTTCGCCCGGATCAAAAACGCCGTCTTTTCCCGTGCAATCGTCCTTGAATTTAAGAAGGTAATTTCCGTTGTCAAGCGCAAATACGTCCTTGGTTTTACCAGTGTAAACAAGTTTCTTTTCCATAATATTTTATCTCCTTGTTAAGAAAATTAATTTTTGTTAAATTGCTGTGCTACAGCGTTATCTTTTTCAAGCACCTTTTTAGCGTCGGACGCTCGTTTATCGTCTAATTTTTTCGCAAGATCACTATCTTCTACCGCGAAGATTTGTGCGCACAAAAGCGCTGCGTTTACCGCGCCGTTGATTGCGACGGTAGCAACGGGAATTCCGCCCGGCATCTGCACGGTGGACAAAAGCGCGTCCAGGCCGTCAAGATAAGCTGACGCGCAGGGAATTCCGATCACGGGCAAGGTCGTTTGCGCCGCAACTGCGCCGGCAAGGTGCGCCGCCATTCCTGCCGCAGCGATAATCGCGCCAAAGCCGTTTTCTCTCGCGCTTTTAGCAAACTGCGCCGCCTCGAGCGGAGTGCGGTGTGCAGAATAAACGTGTACTTCGTAGGGGATAGCGAGCGCGTCTAACGTATCAATCGCTTTTTTTACGATAGGTAAATCGCTGTCACTACCCATTAAAATTCCAACTTTTTTCATAATAACCTCCAAAAAAGATAGGCGTACTTATTCCGTTTAAGATTAAGTACGCCCAGACGGTCGGCAAAAAAACGGAGACCATTCTCCCTCGGGTTTCGCTCCCACGTGGTAAACCACTATTTCCGTCAGTCACGAACCCTTCGCTAATTTGACTTAAATATAATAACATAGATAAGGGATATTTGTCAACTGACATTTGCCACTATTCGACCAAATTATTCAATTTTTTTTGCGCCCCTTCCCTACGGGAAGGTATTATGCTTTCATTGCCCAAACGCTTTCGGCGAAACGCACCGTTTCCATAGCGTCTTTGCAATACCTATCCGCACCTATCCGTTGCGCGTATTCTTCCGTCAAAACTGCTCCACCAACCACAACTTTACACCAAGGCGCTCGCTCGCGAATAAGTTTTATCGTTTGCTCCATTGCTGGCACGGTCGTCGTCATAAGCGCGCTAAGCCCCACCAAGGGCGCATTTTGTCTCACTACTTCGTCCACTATTATTTCGGGCGCAACGTCTTTGCCCAAATCGGTGACTTCAAAGCCGTAATTTTCTAACAAAAGTTTTACGATATTTTTGCCTATATCGTGCACGTCCCCTTTCACCGTAGCAATTACGAAAGCGCATTTATTCGCGCCTTGCTTTTTAGTTCTTTGCTTAATCAAGTCAAATGCGTTTTTCGCGCACTCTGCGCTCATCAAAAGACCGGGAAGAAAAACTTCGTTTCGCTCGTACGCTTTTCCCACTTCGTCTAAAGCCGGGATAATATCGTCGTTTACGATTTGCATTGCCGATTTTTCGTCAAGCAACTTTTTAGTTTGCTCTACCGTTGCTTTTCGTAGCCCTTTAATTATCGCGTTAGCAAGTTCTGAAAGCGAGTTATGCGAAATAGAAGTTGTGCTTTTCGTAGGCGCAAGCGTTTCAATTTGCACTCCAGTAGCAAAATCTATATATTTCGCACAATTTTCGTCAATCCCTTTTAGCGCGCAGTAAGAATAGTAAACTTTCATCATCTCGGCCGAGTACGGATTCATAATTGCCGAAGAAAGACCGCGTTCAAGCGCAAGCGCAAAAAAGGTAGAATTGATAAAATCTCGGTTGGGCAAACCAAACGATATATTAGATACGCCCAAAATTGTTTTGTACCCTAGTTCGTTTAACTGCGAAAGCGCGTCCAAAGTAACGTGCGCGCTAGTTTTATCTGCGCTAACTGCCATCGTAAGCGTATCGAAAACGATATCTTTTTTGTCTATTCCGTATTTTTTAGCCTCGTTCGCAATTTTAAGCGCAATCTGTACTCGCTCGTCAGCAGTAGAAGGAATCCCCTTCTCGTCTAGCGTAAGCGCAACGACAACACCGCCGTATTTTTTAACAAGCGGAAAAACTTCGTCCATGCTTTGTTTTTTACCGTTTACCGAATTTATTAACGCTTTTCCGTTATAAACGCGCAACGCTTTTTCAAGCGCAATTACGTTAGTCGTGTCAATTTGAAGGGGTACGTTAGTGACCGTTTGCAATTTTTTAACAATTTCACTCAATACGGTTACTTCGTCGATTTCAGGAAGTCCCACGTTTACGTCCAACGCTTTTGCTCCGCGTTCGACCTGCTTAATTGCTTCGTTTAACACGTAATCTTCGTCGTTATTTCTAAGCGCTTCCTTAAACTTCTTTTTGCCCGTAGGATTAATTCGCTCGCCTATAAGCAACGGCTCGTCGCCAAATTTAACGCAATTAGAACCCGAAGTAATGCAAGTAATCTTTTTGTCAGTAATTTCCACTGGGGTTAAGTGCGAGCATTCGTCCGTAAGACGTCTAATATATTCAGGAGTCGTTCCACAACATCCACCCACTACTCTTGCGCCTTCTTTCACGGCGTTTGATACGTCAATCGCAAACGAACGGGCACATACGTCGTATTCGGTTTTTCCATTTTTTACTTTTGGAAGTCCTGCGTTAGGCTTTAACACGACGGGTACGGACGCAACGGATAGCATCTCTTTAATTACGCCCATAAGCGCATTAGGACCAAACGAACAGTTTGCGCCTATCGCGTCTACACCCATTGCCTCACACGTTGCGACCATAACTGAAGGGGACGCCCCCGTCATAAGTTTACCATCTTCGTTATACGCGTTACTTACGATTACGGGCAAATCACAATTTTCTTTGACCGCCAAAAGCGCCGCTTTCGTTTCGTAACAATCGTTCATTGTTTCAATCAGCACTAAATCAACGCCTGCTTCTACACCTAAGCGTACGGTTTTAGCAAAAATCTCTACTGCTTTTTCAAACTCAAGGTCACCGTACGGCGCAAGCATTTTCCCCGTAGGCCCGATATCAAGCGCAATAAACTTTTCTTGTTTACCGCTACTGCTTTCCCTCGCCTTTTTAGCGTTTTCTACCGCGCAAAAAACTATTTGTCTAAGTTCGTTGTCGTCGTAATTCAACGAGTTCGCGCCAAAAGTGTTCGTGCAAACCACGTTACTACCGCTATTGTAATAGGATTGATGTACTTTTTGCAAAACGGCAGGGTGCGTCACTCCCCATTTTTCTGGTTTTTCGCCTGACGGCAATCCGCTCTCTTGCAAAATAGTGCCCGTTGCCCCGTCAAGAAAGACTATATTATTTTTTAAAAATTCTCTAAAATCCACTTCTTATTTCCTTATTTTCCAAGAATGTCCGAAAGATTACTCATAATCTTTTGCGCCACGTCGGGATTGTTCATTGAATAGACGTGAACGTGGTTAATATTGTTCGCAAACAAGTCGATTATTTGGTCGGTTGCATACGCTATACCCGCTTGTTTCATAGCGTCGGGATCATGTCCAAACTTATCCACTAAACTCTTAAATCTGTTGGGCATAAACGAACCCGATAATTTTACGGCGCGCTCCACTTGATTTGCCTTTGTTATAGGCATAATTCCCGCAATAACAGGCACGGTAACTCCTTTTTCACGTATCTTATACAAGAAATTATACAAAAGGTTATTGTCAAAGAACATTTGCGTGGTTAAAAAATCACATCCTGCGTCCACTTTTTCTTTTAGATACTTAATGTCGTCGCTTTGATTCGCGCTTTCAGGATGCACTTCGGGATAACACGCTCCGCCTATGCAAAAATCAACGTCGCTTTCTTTCAATTCGCGTACCAGGTCAATAGCGTAACGATAATCCCACTTACTTCTATCTTCGTTCATTTTGTCGCTAGGAATATCGCCCCTAAGCGCCATCACGTTTTCAATACCGGCGTCTACCATATCCTTGATACGCTCGCGTACGGTTTCACGCGTGGACGACACGCAGGTAAAATGCGCTAGCGTGGACACCCCGTATTGATCTTTTATGTTTTTTGCAATATCAAGCGTGTATTTGCTCGTTCCGCCGCCTGCCCCGTAAGTAACGCTCACGAACGAAGGCGAAAGTTTCGCTATCTCCTCCGTTGCTTTTTTTACGCTGTCAAAAGAATCCGAAGTTTTAGGTGGAAACACTTCAAACGAAAGCGAAAGTTTGCCTGATTGTAATAATTTCGATAATTTCATATCTTTTTCCTCACTTTACCGCTTAATTATAGCACCCCTTTGCCCTTTAATGCAACTGTTTTAATATAAACTTATTTGTTTTTATTATATCGCAATCACTAAAAATGTGCGTATATAAGGCGTGCTAAATATCAAAAAACACAAAAACGGGCTACTACGTGGTAGTCCGTTTTTGATTTTTTATTCGTCTTGAGTTTTCTTTTTTCTCGCTTTGGGCTCAGGCGAAATACCAGCGTCACGCAACGTTTCTACGATAGCGGAAATAACGCCCTTACTGTCGTGCCACCAATCCCTGCTCCACACGCGCATAATTCTCCAACCACGGCTGGAAAGGAATTTTGCCGAGAAAACGTCACGCTCAAGCGCGCTATGCTCCTCGTCGAAAAGGTCGCTATCCACCTGAATACCCAGCACGTAGCGGTTAGTGTTTTTATCAAACACGGCAACGGAAATTTTATCCAAGCCCTCGCCTATCTGCGTTTCGGTTTTGTAGCCCATAGCCGTCAATTTGGTTGCGATTTGCTGGTCGATAGGCGTGATAAGATTTTCCTTTTTCTTTCTCACGATATTGCCAACGCTCGCCAGTATCGCGTCCGCCTCTTCCTTTTTGTTAGCCGAAACGGCTCTCGCGTAAGCAAGGTAGCTACGGAAAAGCTTAGGTCCGTTATTTTTGGACGAATCCACGTTAAGCTCTTCCGGCTCAATACTGGTCACCACGTACACCTTCTTTTTTGCGCGCGTGATTGCAACGTTAAGTCTGTTTTCGCCCCCGTCCATAGAAAGCGAGCCAAAGTGCGCGTACACTTTTCCGTTAGCGCTCGGGGCGTATCCCACCGCGAAAATAATGATATCGCGCTCGTCGCCCTGCACGTTTTCAATGTTTTTGATAAACAAGCTTACGTCCTGACCGTCTTCCTTGCGGTTAGTTTCGCGCGCAAGACGGGTGCGGAATTCGTGATGCTGACGGGCATGCTTTTCCATCACGCTTTCAATGCAATTTTGCTGTTGAATACCAAAGGTAATTACGCCGATAGTCTCACCCTCTTTTCTGGTGCGGAGAATTTTATCAATAAGCGTAACGACCGCCTTCGCCTCAACCTCGTTTTTGCTATCCGCCCAAACGCCGTCCACTTTTATGCGCTCAATAGCCGTATTTTTGCCAAAGTTAGACACGTTGGGTGCGATATGTAATCTACTTTCGTAAAACGCCTTGTTAGAAAACTCGATAAGCTCGCTTCTCTCACTACGGTAATGGTAGTTGATGTGCGCGCTATCGTATCGCGCTACGGCAAGGTCGAGCAGACTTTCTACTTCAAGCGCTGCTTGCGTACTCAAATCCTCCTCTTCTCCACCGCCCATGTATCTACGCATAAAGGTTGCGGTAGGACGGAGCTGTTTCGCGTCGCCCGCTACCACGATATTTTTACCTCTTACGACCGAGGGAATGGTGTTTTCGATAAACACCTGACTCGCCTCGTCAAAGATTACTACGTCGAACAAGTTTTTCTTCAACGGAAGGAGCGAAGACACGTTTTCGGGCGAAAGCAACCAGCAGGGGAAAAGCGTGAAAAGATAGTCGCCAAACTGCTCGACAGTCTTTCGTATAGGCCAAAAGTCCTGCTTTTTGCCTATCTGATACAAATAGTCCTTTTTGTCCTTTCGCGACTCGTACAGCGAGCGGTACTGCGAGACAAATCCCTGCGCTGCTATGAGCTTTGCGATTTCCTTTTGCTCTTTAAGGAGCGAGAGAATACGCGTTTTGATGCTTTCAAACTCAACGGACAAGGAAAGCTCGTTCTTCATCGCGTCCTCGTAAACGACGATTTCGTGGTACACGCGCACGGGAATAAGCTTTTTGATAACGTTTACGCACGCGTCGTAATTTGACGTCATTCCGTACGCAAGATTCATAAGCTCGCGCTCGATATCCGAGAATTTTTCAAAGCTCGTGTGAAGGTCGCTCATCTTAACGTACTCGTCAAGTGCCGCGCGCAAATTGATAAGCGCGGACTGATTGCCGTCAAGAAGGGCGGCAAGCGCCATATAGTATCCATCCGTCGTCAAAACGCCCTTTAAGAACGTGTAGTCGCTAATAAAACGGTTAAGCGCCTTCATAGTATTTTCGTACTCGGCGCGCGTCCTCTTCTCTTTGCCCAGCATATTGATTTTCGCCACGGGGTAAAGGGGGAAAAGCACTTTTGACGTGCTTAAAAATTTCTGACTTTTGTGATGCTCTTGCACCGTGAGAGTTTTGATTAAAAACTTCTCGCTCGCCTTATCGTCCAGCGAATTGTAGTGCGCGAGAATGTGACGGGCGTACTTGCTGGAATTTACGTCGAACACGGGAAGTCGCGAGGAAAGTAAATCCTTGATTCTGCCTCTTGCCTGCAAAAGCGTATCGGTAGGCACGTTGCGTCTAAGCGCCTGAACGAAAGGATTTTTCTTTCGCGCCTCGATGTACTCGTAATAAATGTCAAGCTTTCCACCCAAAATGCCGTTGATTGCTTGCATAAGCTCGTCGTACTTATACGACATTATAAGCTCGTCTTTAAGGATTTTATTGTAAACGTTTCTCTCTATTCCGGACTTGGGCAAAATGTACGAATTTGCGTACATTTCAATCAGGTTAAGTCCGAACTCGGTTTTCTTCGTCAAAACGGAGGAAATTAGCTGTAATCTTTCCGTTTCGTCCTGTAATTTTTGACCAACGATATCAAAACGGCGGTGTACGTCCTCACTCGTTTTGCTCGCAAGCACCTTTTCGTGCTGGAAATGACAGCGGTCGTAAAACGCGTGGCGGTCCTGCACCGCGTCCACGACGAACATAGCCTTATCGTTAAGATTGCCCAGTCTATTATACACGACGTCGAGCGCCGCTTTTTTCTGCGAAACAACCAAAACGCGCTTGCCGTTAGCGATAGCGTCGCTTATGATGTTTACGATGGTTTGCGATTTACCCGTACCGGGCGGACCGTAAATGACCATATTGCCCGAATCAGACACCTTGTCTACCACGCTTTTTTGCGCGAAGTCAAGGTCACTTACGATATAACTAACGCTCTTTTTAGCGCGTTTTTTCTTCTCCTTTACCTTGGCTGGGCTAAGCAGACCAAGCGTCGCCTCGTTGACGATATTTTTTCTTTCAAGCTCGTTATAGTCGCTGTAAATAGCGTTCGCCTGAACGTAACGGGCGAGCACGCACGCGCGGTAAATACGCGAGGGCGCTTTACCGTCCGGCTCGGGCACGGCGGACAGGGGTACTAAGCGCTTGGTTTCAGTTCCCGTAAATCTGAACCCGAATTTATTGAGATACTCTAAGACGTCACTTACCGATTTAAAGCCCGCTCCGCTCAAGCTCTCGTACTCGGTTTCCAAGCTTTCCACGCTGAGTTTTCTCGTTTGCGCGTAGGCGTACAAAAGCGCTTTGTTAAGCGTTACAAGGTCGCCCTTTTTTCTTCTGAGCGTGACGAAAGTTCCGTCGATTTCAAGCTCAACGGGGAAGAGAACGAGGGGCGCGCGGAACACGAGGTCACGCACCTGTCCCGTCACGAAGGGATAGCCTACGTACAATTCGTATCTGCCCGTCTCGCGCTCCATTTCTTCCGTTTCACGCAAAAGCGTGGTAAAGTCGTTTACTTCGTTTTCAAGCCACGCCGGGAAGGTACGCTTTTCCGTCCTTGCGCTACTGTCTCCCTGCGCTTTCGCTTTCATAATTGAAGAGTGCGCCTTTTTTGCGGTCTCGTTTTCAGAGGAAAGAAGCTCAAAAGTCGACGGCTTGCCCGTCCACAAAAAGTTAATGAACTCCTCTTCTCCGCTCGCGTCCGCACGGAAAAGTCTACCAAGATCGTATCCCGTTTTTTTGGAAAACGTTCTGGTATAAATACTGCGGTTTCGTCCGCTGATTTCTACTAATCTGTCCTTGTAATGCGTGTAAATACTCTTCATTTCTTCGTCCTTTTTTCTTTTGCCTTAGTAGTAGTTGTACTATAAGTATATTATAACATAGTTTATTTTTTGCGCAAAACTTTTTGGCGCGCCAAAACAAAGTTTAATGTTATTTTAATTCTCGCGCAAAATGCGTTCAAGTCGCTCGTAAGCCGACTTTATAAACTCGCGAGCGGTCATTTTTGCGTACTCGGGGCAAGAAGAATTGAAAACTTCCAGCATAAGCGAGCCTTCGTAGCCATACTCGTCCAGTTTTTTCATCATTTTGCGGTAATCTATATCGCCGTCGTAGGGAAGAAGGTGCAAATCCGTTTTTTCCTCCCACTCGCTACTTTTGCCAAAATTGTCGTGGATATGCGTCGCAACCGTTCTTTCGCGGAAGATATCCAAAAAGCTTACGTACTTGGTATAGCAATGCTCGTGACCGCAGTCGTAGCAAAAGCGCACGCCGTCGTTGTGGCGGTATTTGTCCGCAAAGTAAGAAACGTTTCCTACGACGCGCAAGTTTTCAAAAGCCACCGTAACGCCTTTTTTCGTCGCGTGAGCAACGATCTCGTCAAAGCGTTTTTGTCCTAAGTCGGTAATTTCGGGCGCGTTCCATCCGCTGGATAGATGCAAAATAACCTTTTTCACTCCCGTGGCTGAGGCGGAATTTATCGTTTTTATCATTCCTTCGTAGATAGGTAAGTAGCCGTCGCCCTCCCTCCACATCTCGTTGATGCCCGTGAAAGGCGCGTGCAAAAACTCGCACTCAAGCCCAAGCGCCTTGCCCCTGTTTACGATCTCAAGAACTTTTTCTTCTTCAATAACGCCCGTAAAAAAAGTGTCAAAGCCCACTTCCTTAATAATTTCAAGCGTGTCAATCGGGTTAGCGCCTGCAATACAGTCACATACGATTCCTTTTTTGCGCAACATAGCCTTCTCCTTGCGTATGAGTATAATATATTATACTCATTTTTCAAAATATGTCAAATAGTGTTTTTTAACCGTTTTTAGTGTGAAAATGCAAAAACGACAAGGTACGTGCCCTGTCGTTTTGAAATTTTGAATTAAATTACGTCTTTTCTTCTTATAAAATTTTTTCACACGAACGCCACGCAAAGCGGGTTTTCTATACCCGTAATCGTTTGGCTATAAACGAGCGTTCCGTCCTCGTTTACAGTAAAAACGGTAACGTCGCTTGTGAACTGATTACAGCAAAACAGCGTTTTACCGTCGGGCGAGAGGTCAAAGTCGCGCGGAAAATTGCCACGGCAATCCACCTTCTGCACGAATTCCAAGTTTTTACCCTTAGTTCTGAACAAGTTGAGCGTATTTTCGCCACGGTTAGCAATATACAGTCCGTCTTTTACCACCCTTATAGCACTCGCCGTGTTTTCCCCGTCGTAGTCAAGCGGACAAAGCATCGTATCAATATATTTTAAGTCATTCCCGTCCACTTCAAAAACGCTAATAGAAGAAATAAGCTCGTTGACGCAGTACAAAATTTTGCCGTTTTCAGAAAAAGCGAGGTGGCGAGGTCCGTAACCGTCGGGTACTTTGACCTTATTTAGTTCGTTAAGGAAGGTATCGTAAACGTAAATTTCATCCGTACCAAGATCAGTAACGAAAATTTTATCCTTTTGGGGCGAAAGCAAGCACGCATGCGTGTGCGCACTCTCTTGACGAGCGGGATTTATTCCTTTACCCTCGTGCGTAACGACCTTGCCCTCGGGTAGTTTTACTATATTTCCCGAGCCGTAATTTACCACGAAGATATCGCCGTTTTCGTCCAAATGACAGGGTTCGTCCCCCTTCGTTTCGTAAATTTGCCCTTCTCTTTCCAGCCCGTCCTTCGTAAAAACGTATCGCGCGTAAGTGCCCATTTTTCCGTTAAAAATTATATGCACTCCGCCCTCGCGCACCTGCATATACATAGGGAAAGCCATACGGTTGACGGTGAGAGGACGGATTTTATCTTCTTTTACTTCGTAGGTATAAATTCCGCCGTATTTTGCGCACGACGCGATTAAAACTTTATAGTCCATAATTACTCCTGCCAAGTATCGCTTGCTTTTCTTTCCGCATCAAGTCCACGGCGGTAAAACGCGAAGAAATTATTCCATTTTTGCTTTTCTTTTTCGTCCGCCATAACCGTCGTTTTGGGCGCGTCTTTGAAGATTTGGTCAAGAAAAGAGGATAACGTACCCTCGTTATTTAGCATATATAGCGCAAGTAGCGCCATTCCCCATGCTCCGCCCTCGCTTGCCGTTTGCATTACCGTTACGGGCGCGTTAAGAACGGCGGAGGTCGCGCTTTGACCTACGAAATCCGTTTTGTAAAAGCCTCCGTGTGCTAAAACTTTTTCCAGCTTTAGCCCTTCTTTTTCCAAAATGCCCACTCCAAGCGCCATCGTTGCCACGGCGGAATAAATTTGCGCCTGCATAAAGTTGGCTAAATTCATCACTCCGTCGGGCGCGCGCATCACGATAGGCGTGCCCTTGCTAACGCCTGCCAGAGGCTCGCTCGCGAGGAAATTATAGGTCAGCATTTTTCCTACCTGCTCGTCGCTATTTAATGCAACGCGAAAAAGCTTTTCGTACACTTCGCCCTTGCTTTTCTCTACGCCAAACAGGCGCAAAACCTCGTCAAACGTGCTCACCCACTCGTTAATTTCGGTGGTACAGTTGTTACCGTGCACGATTACGGCAACGTCTCCGCACGGAGTCGCCGCAACGTCAAGCTCGTCGTAATAATCGCTAAGGGGCTTTTCCAAAACCGCGGTGACGTTTACGCTCGTGCCTGACGAGATATTCGCCGTGCGTGGCGAAATACAGTTAGTTGCCACCATTCCCGTGCCCATATCGCCCTCGGGCGGACAAAGGGGAATTCCGGCGCTAAGCTTTCCGCTCTCGTCCAGCCACCTCGCGCCCTCTTCCGTCAAATAGCCTGCGTTTTCGCCCGCCACTTTAACGACGGGAAGTAAATCCTTAAAGTTGACAGACACTCCTTTTTCTTTAAGTAGCGCGTTAAACTTTTGAATTTTTTCGCCGTCGTAATCATTATCTAAAACGGGAAACATTCCCGACGCGTCGTTGACGCCCAGCACCCTTTCTCCAGTCAAACGGTAGTGTACGTACCCTGCCAAAGTGTTAAGATGCTTAATTTTTTTCACGTGCTCCATTTCCTTAACCACGGAATAGTAGTACTGCGAGACTGACCAGCGAATAGGAATATGGAATTTAAAAAGCTCGGTCAGCTCCTTCGCTGGGGCTTCGGCGTTATTGTTACGCCACGTCCTAAAGGGCGCGAGCAAATTATCCTGTTCGTCAAACGCCAAGTATCCGTGCATCATGCCCGAAATACCTATGCCGTCCAAAGAAGTAATTTCACGTCCGTAGTTTTCCACCAGCTTCGCGTAACTCGTCCTCAATCCCACTTCCGCCTCGTCAAGCGAATAGGACCACAGCCCATCCACGAGGCTGTTTTCCCACTCGTACGCGCCCTGCGCCAAAACGCGAGCGTTCTCATCCACGAGCACGGACTTAATTCTGGTCGATCCTAATTCTATTGCTAAAACCTTGGTCATCTTTATCCCCTTTTTTTCGTCGCCAAAAAATTTTTCTAAACTAATTATACTATATTTTCTTGAAAATAAAAAGCGTTTATAACAAAAAATCGACAAGTTATTACTTGCCGACTTTTTTTGGTCTGAGTGAGAAGATTTGAACTTCCGACCTCTTGAACCCCATTCAAGCGCGCTACCGAACTGCGCTACACCCAGTTACGAAGCGATTTCCTCACTTCGGAAGTTTATTATAGCACAACGAAAAATTAAATGCAAGGATTTTTACCCTTTTTCCGCAATTTTTTCTATTTTCTTTTATTTATAACCCGTTTTAGCCCTTTTCCCTTTTCTTGACCTTTCAATTTTGCGCAAAATTGTAACGATATTATCTATATAATTGACAAATAGGGCTTTTTGAGAGTATAATTGAGTTAAGGAGCAAGTAAAATGGACTTTGATCAATACGACGTTAGCGTAAAACACATTTTGGGTGGACTGTTTGAAACGACGAGCAATTCGTGGCACGGCTACAACATCTGCATTCCCGAAAGCAAGTTTTACTATATTGAGGGCGGAGAAATTATCGTCCAGACGGATCAGGAAACGATAGTAGGAAAGCCGGGCGATCTTATCCTTATCCCCGAAAAGACTACTCACTCGTTCTTTTTATCGCAATCGCAGTACGCCAAAAAGTACTGGTGTCACTTTACCCTGCGCAGTAAGGGCGAGGATTTTTTCGCGCGATTCGATATGCCAAAAATGATATCAATCGGACAAAACGAGCAGGTACGTACCCTGCTAAAACGCATAAACGTGCCCGTAAGTACGCCCGAGGGATTGTTAGAGCAAAACTCCGCGATACTGTCGCTATGCGCCTTTTATCTACGCAAAAGCGGAGCAACCGAAAGGTTTACCTCCGTCAACGTTGTAGACGATGCGATCAATTACATAAAGGAAAATTTATCCTCGCCCCTAACGCTAAGCGATCTTGCAAGCATCGTTCATCTTTCGCCCAACTATTTAGTGAGAAAATTCCATCAGTCAACGGGCACTTCGCCACTAAAATACGCTAACGCGCTACGCATTGAAAAGGCAAAGGAGCTTTTGCGCGATACTTCCCTTTCCATCACGGAAATTATGGAGCGCGTGGGAATACTTGACGCGTCCTATTTTTCACGACTTTTCCGCTCGATAACGGGCTACTCGCCCCGTGCTTTTCGTGCGCTATTTAAGTAAGCAAAATACTGCTTTTATAAAATTCAAGATTGTTTTTAAGTCGCGGTTCGTCGTCAAGGCGGACCGCTTTTTCACCGTACTCAACTGCGCTTTCGTAGTCCTTGACGTAATAGCTCGCCAGCGCCATCAAATCGTACGGAAGCGCACCCCAAGAAAGCGGATCGGACACGTACGTTAGTGGCCGTTTGGTAATTTCAAGCGCTTTTTTGAGCAAAAACAAAACGCCGTGATAGTCCTTTTTCGCGAATAAAAACTGCGCGTATTCAACGTAGCCCTCTCGAAGATCGGGCGTTTGAGCAACGGCGCGAAGAAACCATTTTTCCGCATCCGCCCTTTTATCAAGAGCCACGTAGCAACGCGCGATATAGCGCATAGACGCACTTCGCTCGTCACTCCAAGTAGCAGTAGGTAAAGAGAGGTGGCGAAGTAGCGTGGTAATCGCCTTTTGATATTCGCCCCTGAACATATATTCCCTACCAAGGTAATGCATACTCCTGTCGCACTTAGGATTTTCGGCAACGGCAAGCTCTAACAAAGCAAGATAACTACCGCGCGACTTGCTCTCGTCGGGGTAATGATGCAAAACTACGCCCTCAAGCATAACTTGTTTTTGTGGCTTTTCTCCGTCGTAGCGCAAAACCTCGTGCACGGGCTTTTCCCAGCTAAACCCTTGCTTAACGTGTATTTTTTCGCCCAAAAACTGCACGCCCTCGCGCTTTCCCTCGTGTGACCAGACGTATTTATACCTCCCCTGCGTAGCGTCCGCTACCCACGATTTTTCCAGCTTTTTTCGCCAGCCTTTTTCGAAGATTTCATCCAAATCGGTGCATACGCATACGTCCGTTTCGTCAGGAACGAGCTTTAACGACTCGTTACGCGCCACGTCGAATCGCCACGGATTTATACTCGCGCACTCTACCTTAACTCCCTCTTTAATAAGTGCGTTTACGGTATCGTCGCTTGAGCCCGTATCAAGCACTACGACGTGATCCGCCTCACGCATACTCTCAGCCCAGCGAGAAACGAATTTCTCCTCGTTTTTTGAAATTGCATAAACGGTAATAATCATACTCTTTTATATTCCTTATTATAACGCGCCGTTACAAATTGTGACAAACTCGTGAAATAATTGTCGAAAAAGTGCAAAAAACACTTGCCTCAGAGTTAGATGTATGATATAATGAGAAAGATAGCACGGAGGGATACTATGGAAAAAATTGTGATTGCTCAAAATAGTTATTATTCTTATTATGGCATCACTATTCCCTTTTCTATCTTTTAGCGCAGGAAGTTTTTTATTGACTTCCTTTTTTTGTGCCCATAACTTAGGTAATTTTTTATATGGAGGACATATATTTATGAACAAAAACGGACTCGTTTACGGAGTCAGCGACAAGCCTGGTTTTTGGAAAACCATCGTTTTCGCACTCCAACAAGTACTTGCCATCTTGGCAGCAACCATCGTTGTTCCCGTAATCATTAACGGTGCAACTGGTGCTCAACTTTCGCAGTCGGCAGCCCTTCTCGGCGCAGGCGTAGGAACTATCGTGTACTTACTTTTCACGAAGTTCAAAAGCCCCGTGGTCCTTGGCTCGTCGTTTGCATTTATCGGCTCGATGTGCGCAGCCTTCGCAGGCGCAACCAGCGCTCAAGCAGGCTACCTCGGACTCATCATCGGCGCTATCTTCGCTGGTCTTGTTTACGTAGTAATCGCGCTTATCGTTAAGTTTGCAGGCGTTAAGTGGATCAACAAGCTTATGCCCGCTGCAGTTATCGGACCTACGGTTGCTGTTATCGGTCTTTCGCTCGCAGGCAACGCAGTAGGCGACCTCGTAAAAGGCGCTGTATTAACCGACGGTGTATACGTTATGAACACCACCGGCTTTATCTCCTTGATTTGCGGTTTGGTAACGCTTGCAACCGTTATCGTTTGCTCCGTTTACGGCAAGAAGATGATGAAGATTATTCCCTTCATTATCGGTATTTGCGCAGGCTATCTCGTAGCTACCATCTTCACCGTAATCGGTCACGTTGCATCCGTACCCGAGCTTATCGTAATCAACTTCTCTCTCTTTGAGAATATGCAATGGCTCCCCTCGTTCACCTTTATTGAGGCTTTCCAAGGCTTTGGTGGACTTAACGGCGAATATTTCGCAACCGTAATCGTTGCTTACGTTCCCGTAGCGTTCGTAGTATTCGCTGAGCACCTTGCTGACCACAAGAACATTTCTTCCATTATCGGCAACGACCTTACCCAAGATCCCGGTCTTCACCGCACTCTTCTTGGCGACGGTGTAGGCTCGATGGTGGGCGCGTTCTTCGGTGGTTGCCCCAACACCACTTACGGTGAATCGGTTGGTTGCGTAGCAATTTCCCGCAACGCATCCGTTGTAACCATCTTCACCGCTGCTATCATTTGTATCCTTGCTGCGTTCTTCGCTCCCTTCGTAACCTTGCTTGCTACTATTCCTTCCTGCGTAATGGGTGGCGTATGCTTTACGCTTTACGGATTCATCGCAGTATCCGGTCTTAAGATGATCCAGAAGGTTGACCTTAACGAGAACTACAACCTCTTCACCGTTTCGGTTATCCTTATCGCTGGCGTTGGCGGACTTGCACTTGGCCTTGGCAAAGTAACGCTTACCGCCGTTGCTTGCGCTCTTATCCTTGGCATCTTGGTTAACCTCTTGGGCTCCAAGGCTGCAAAGAAGGCTGCTGCTCAAACCGCTGAAACTACTGAAGAAACTGCTACTGAAGAAACCGCAGAAGCAACCGAAGAAGTTGCATCCACCACGGACGCTGAATAATTTTTGAGGAAGTAAAATGAAAGATTATCCTAACGTTACCATTTTCAATCATCCGCTCATTAAGCACAAAATCGCCATTTTGCGCGACAAAGAAACGAGTATGAAAGAGTTTCGTGAGCTTATCGAAGAAATTACTACGCTTATGACTTACGAAAGCTTTAAGGACGTTCCTACCGAGGAAAAAACGGTAACTACTCCGCTTGAAACCTGCGTACAACAGGTTATCGTGGATAATAGCGTAGTTATCGTGCCCATTCTCCGTGCCGGTCTTGGCATGGTAAACGGCGTTCACGTGCTTTTCCCCAGCGCTCGCGTTGGTCATATCGGAATGTATCGAAACGAAGAAACGCTCGAGCCCTGCGAATATTACTGCAAGCTCCCCGAGGGAATTGCGGATAAATTCGTTATCGTCGTTGATCCCATGCTCGCGACGGGCGGTAGTGCTTGCGACGCGATTGACCTTCTTAAAAAACGCGGTTGCACGAAAATTAAGGTTATGGCGATTATCGGCGCTCCCGAGGGCGTGACCAAGCTCGCTGAAACGCATCCCGACGTGGACGTTTACGTTTCTACGCTTGATAGATGCCTTAACGAGAACGGCTATATCCTTCCCGGCCTTGGCGACGCAGGCGATAGACTTTTCGGCACGAAGTAATTAAATCGTTAAATAATAAAAACCGACCACTACGTAGTGGTCGGTTTTTTGTTTTTCATTGATTATTCCTTATCAAATAAACCAAAACGGATGAAGGCGTAACGGGGCAATTCCTGACTGCTCACGCCGTCCGTCCAAGTATCAACGAGCTCCCAGGTGTGCGGACCAACCCAAAGGGGCTCTTCATCCCACGCGCAATGGTGAGGACCAAGAAGGTTGCGATTGCCCGAGAAAAGCGTTACCAAAATCTCGTTTTTGCCGTCGGTCAAGTAGTCGGTCAAATCAACCTTGTTCGCAAAATAGGATTTTTCCACCTTCTTGCCGTTGACGGTAACGGTGGATAAGCACCACTCGCCGTCAAGACGCAGTACTTTACTTTGGGGGTTTTCCACGATTGAGCGGAGCGTCATATTGCCTGCAAAGAAGGGGTAGCCGTCGCTGAGTGTGTTGCTAACCGTATCTTTTCTTTGCGCGATATAGAATTCGTCCGCGAGGAAAACGTTTTTCGTCTCGCCCTTAATAAAAGGCTTGTCAGAGTATACGCCGAAGTCGCCCTGCAAATAACACGCCTCGATAGTGGTATCGTAAGCAAGCTTGTTTTTAAGTCCTTCCGTACCCGTACCGAATAACACGTCGTAAACCTCGTCGCTTTCGTAGAAGTTTATCTTAAAGATAATCTCGTTTTCGCCCTCGACAGCGCACGAAGAAATATCCGCGCGGTAAATCTGTTTTTCAAAATCGGACACGCCGTCAAAGACCACTTCCTTGCCGTTGACCTTGCACCAAATATTGTGCAGATCTTCCGCCAAAAGTGACAAACGACGGGGTACGTCCCTCACGATAAAGGTATATTTGAGGTAAACGTCACCGCTGTGGCGCTTTTTAATAAGCTCGTCAAATACGCCCATATAGCGAAGTGAGGGCGAATAATTTTGCCCGTCAAGCGAATAGCAAAGCTTGTCAAGGAGCAAGTAGTTATCGCTGGCGCTTACCACCTCAAAGGGAGCGCAAAGCGTAAACTCGGGCTTGGGACTTTCGTACTCTTTTTGCTCGTCGCTAAAGAACAAAATATACGACTGACCTGCGTCGAAGTGCAAGGTCGAGCTTACCTTTTTAAGCTCAAAGGTTTCAAGGTCGATATAGTCAAAGCCCTTGAAATTGCCGTTGAAGGTGACGGTATAGTCCTTATCCTCACTTAAATTTACGGCGTAGATATACTCTTTACCCTCGTAAACGCGGTGCGTGGACTGAATTTCAGTTTCGCGGTCGCTGATCGTGTACTCCTGCGCGCTGAAAATGCTTTCCATATCGGTGTTGCTCGCAAAAGCGTACTTATAGGGTTGACCTTCCTTATAAGAAGGCAACTCGTCAAGGAAAAGCATCTTGCCACCGTTTTCGTAATATTTCTCGAATAAATCCGCGCTAAACTCGCCCATCGTATAGGTCAAGGGGAATATAACGTAGTCGTATTCGCAGTTGCCGATATTGAGCTTGTTGCTGTCAACTACGGCGTGTTTTTCCATAATCGTTTCGTCGATAATATGGTAAGGAATATTGTATTTGGACAGCATTACGGCACTACGTACGTACGATCCGTCGACCGGAAGCTCCTTTTCCTCGCCACGCTTATAGTCGAAATACATACTGCGGATAGGACAGAAAAGCGCAACCTTTACCTTCTCGTCGCTCTCGGCAAGCAGTCTGCCAAGGCGTGCAAAGTAGTCGTTAAAGGTGCGGTAATCTTCTCTCACCCACGGATTCGACCACGAATAATGCGCAGGGTAATCACGCTTTCTTTGTCCGTGCTCGGAGTACGGAAGAAGGTGTTGACACATAAGATTCACTCCGTTTACGAACTGCCATTCGGCAATGCGCTTACCAAGTCTTGGCGTAGCGTTCCAACCGCAACAAGCGAAGGTTTCGGTCAAAACGCGCTTTTTACCAAGCTGACGGGCAACGGACGAAAGCTGCTTGGGTGCAACCGGCGTACCCACTACCGCGCCAAGATGGTCCATTCCGGGAATATGCATATACTCGTAGTAGGGCATAATTCCGCCGTTACACATTAACTGCGCCCACAAATTACACTCCTCAACGTAGTGGCCGGTGAGCGCCGTGCCGTTTTCTTCGCACCAGTCGTAAATCTTTTTGCCAAAATTCTCGACCATAAGCGACTGCATTCCCAGCCAGTATCTGTATCTAAATTGCTTGTACCCTTCCTTTTCAACGAACATAAGTCCAAGTCCGTCCAAAATGTCCTCGCCGTACTTTTGGGCGAAGTGCTTTTTAATCATATCGGTATAGGGATGCGCCCATCTAAAATACTGCGGTTCGTCCGTGAAAAAGCCTTTTACCGTGTTCCACTTATCCCCCACGCGCTTTTTGTACTCGGCGTGCGTGAGGTCGATAAACTTATCCATAACCTCGGGGTTGAGAATATCCGCCGTCGAATTAGAGGTATGCTCGTAAACGTTAAGATACTCGCCACGTCCGCCCGTGGTGGTGCGAATAAGCTTTTCCTCACTCATAAGATAGGACACGAGCGCATTTTCGTCGTACTCGCCCACGCTCGTGGTCAGGTACTTGTCGCAGTTTTGAGGATCGGAAAGAAGCTTACCGCCTGCAAAACCGCTCGGCCAGCCGTTTTCGTCGTAAGCCCAGCTTTCCATTTTACACTCTTCGCCAGCGTCAAGACACGCAAGAACGCAGTCGAACCAGTCGTCACCCAAATACTCGGTCGTAAGTCCGCCACGCGCGTGCATAAAATAACCGCCAAAGCCGTTTTCTTTCATCCACTTAATTTGCCAAACGAGCTCGTCCGTTTTAAGCTCGTCGTTCCAGCTCCAAAAGGGGAGCGCACGGTACTCGCTTACGTCCGCATCTATTATACTTTTTAAAATTTTCTTATCCATTACTTTTTCTCCTAGTCAAGCAAGATTTTTTCCACGATTTTCATCGCCATATAATAGTGGAATTCGCGAATAGGATGATTGAGTTTATTCGAAAGAAGTTCGGTAACGTTGACTTTTGCGTCGTACAACTTTTCCCAAACGGAATAAAGATCAACTACTTCAACACCACAATTTTCACACAACGCTTTTGCGTCCTCGAAATATTCCTTTAATCTTCCTTCGTTTTGAATCTTGCCAAAATCGTTAGCGAGTTTAATAAAAAGTTCGTCGCGAAGATGCACGCTAACGTTGGTATTCATAAAGTTTTGCGTAAGGAAAATCACTTCAATATTTCTTTTCTTAAGCGTGGCGAAAATGGTTTCAAGCGAAGAAAGATAGGTAATCTTATCGCCTATTACCGCGTCGTTAAGCCCGTAAGATACAACCACCAAATCGGGATTATAAGACAATATGTCACGCTCAATTCTACTCAATCCAACGCGCGCACTATCCCCACTTATACCACTATTTATAACGTTAATTTGAACGTTGGGATAGAGGATATTAAGTATCTCTTTTACTCTTGTCGAATACGCGCTCTTGTAGTCAAAAATCGTTTGTAGCGATGTCGGAGAAGTAAGATAACACTCATAGCAACCCTGTGTAACGCTATCACCCAAAAAAGCAATAGTTACTGGCTTTTGTCCTACTAAATTGTCTTGCTTATTAGCAAAAAGTTGTTTAATCTTCATATTATTTTCCACCTTTTTCAGTTATTTGTCCACTCGTAACCGAGAAAAATTTAGCGTCCTTAAAATACTCTTGCAGCACTTCTTCAACGTGCGTGCAAGTAATTATCGTTTGAAATCCGTCAATTTTTTGAACGAGCTTTTGCTGACGGGATACGTCGAGCTCGGAAAAAACGTCGTCGAGAAGTAGCACGGGATATTCGCCCGTTTCCTCGTAAAAAAGGTCGAGTTGGGCAAGTTTAAGCGACAACGCTACCGTCCTTTGCTGACCTTGCGAGCCAAACTTACGCACGTCCACGTCCCCCACCATTGCGCCAAAATCGTCCGTTTGAGCGCCCACGTGAGTGTAACCGTGAAGTAAATCTTTGTCCCTAACTTTCTTTAAGCTATTTAGGAAATTTTGCGTGATTTCCTCCTCGCTGTTTCCATCAATACCCTCGTAACAAAGCGACAAGCTCTCTTTGCCGTTAGTCAAAAATTCGTGATTTTTATTTGCAAGTTCGTTAAGTCTTGCGATAAATCCACGCCTCGTTTTAATAACCTTTGCGCCCGTCTGCGCGAGCTGGATATCCCACACGTCTAAGGTTGACGCGTCCGCCTTGCTTTTAAGCAGGCTGTTGCGTTGCGATAAAATCTTATTATAGCGCGTAAGCAGGTAAAAGTACGCACGCGAAAGCTGACAAATGGCAATATCCATAAAACGTCTTCTCTCGCCCGGGCCTTGCTTGATTATTGCAATCTCGTCGGGCGAAAACAGCACGGTCATAATTACACCCATAAGCTCGCCCATCTTACTAACCTGCGCTCCGCCGATAGCAACGCGTTTTTTTTCGTTTTTATCCAGCACGATTTCTACGCGCGACTTTCCACCGCGTCCCACTACGTCCGAGCGAATACGCGCCTTTTCGCTTCCCCACGCGATAAGCTCTTTATCTCGAGGCGTACGCATACTTCTGCCGATGCTCGTGAAGTACACCGCCTCCAAAAAGTTGGTCTTGCCTTGCGCGTTTTTCCCCGTAAACACGTTTAGCCCGGGCGAAAGGTCAAGCCCGAGCGAAGAATAATTGCGGTAATTATTTAGTGTCACGTGCGATAAATACATATTTATATTATAACACCAACTACGTAAAAAGGCAATAATTTTTACGAAACAGTTAAAAAACAAGCAAAAATCACCCCGAAAAAGTGAGGTGACCTGCTCTAATCAAATATTTCGTTTATTAGCGAAAGAATTTCCTCTCTCTCGCATCCGCATTTTTTGCAGTATTTTATGCTCTCTTTCGCCTTTTTCAGCGCGTCAATCCGCCCGTTTACCGCCAGATTTTCGCTCACGAAACAACCACTTCCCTGACGGGTGTAGATGTACCCTTCGTCTTCAAGGCGCTGATAGGCGTTTTTGACCGTGATGACACTGACGGTAAGCTCCTTAGCCACCTTTCGAATAGACGGTAAGCACTCGCCACCACGAATTTCACCCGACAGTATTTGCGCCTTAATCTCGTCGTAAAGCTGTTGAGTTAAAGGCACTTCACTTTTTCTGAGTACGATTAACCTCACAAGCTCACCTTCTCAAATCTTTTTTGAGCAATGCGGTTTGCAACGACGGTCAAAATAATATACGCGATCACGCCTACTACCAAAACTATTGCCCTCGCGAATACGAAATCTCCCCACAGCGAATCGAAGATAACGTTAAAACGAGGCACTACGTTCACCGCCGTTTCGACTAACGAGTACACTAAAAGGAGCGCAATCGTACCTTTTAGCACGGGAATACCGCTCTTATATCCCGTCTTAAAATAGCCGGGGATATAGCAGATATTGAACACGCCAAAGCACGAAAACGCTACGCCAAAGAAGGTTAAGTTAGGATCAAGACCTACCACGTTACCATTAGGCGAGGACAAAAACACGGAAAGTAGTGCACCCACCACTCCAAAAACGAGGGTAAGAAGTTCAATAACCACCACGAAAATGGTTTTGCTGGTCACTACGTCTTTACGCTCAACGGGCAAGGTACAAGTAAATTCCACGTCACGGTTACTGCGACGGAATCCGTCCGAATTAAAGATTGCAAGCGCTACGTAGCCTATGCCTACGATTATAGGATAGGACGGAATTGCAGTCATAAGTCCAAGTAACGCGAACAAATAGAAGGGTAATGGCGTTGCTAAAAACAACTCTTTTTTCAAAATCGCACACAACGTACCACGTCGTTTTAAATTTTTACTCATCTTTTGCCTCCTTTACTGTAATACACCATAATATCCTCAAGGTTAGGAATTTCCTGCGTAAGCGATAGCGAATGCGCGTCACTTTTTTTCATAAGCGCACTAAACGAATAGGCGTTTTCTTTAATACCGATTGCTTTTTCCTTTACCGTTGCCGCCTGCTCCTTTTCGCCGTAAACGATAGTATGCTCGCTGATAATATCCTCTTTCGTGCCGTCGAGAATAATTTTACCCTCGTGAATGAACAGAATATAATCCGCGCATTTGTCAAGGTCGGAGGTTATATGCGTCGAATACAAAACACTCTTTTGTCCGTCAGCCACGATATCTTGAAAAATGGTAAGCATTTCGTCACGCGCTATCGGATCAAGTCCGCTCGTCGGCTCGTCAAAAACGAACAATTCCGCACCGTGAGAAAGGGCAAGTGCGAGCGAAAATTTGACCTTCATTCCTGCCGAAAAATCGCGCACTTTTTTCTTTCCGTCCAGCGAAAAAACCTTCTTATAATGCTCGTACTTCTCGTTATCCCATTTAGCGAAAAAGTTACTATAATACTTTGCCACCCTGTCCGCACGCTCGTGCGAATAATAGTCAAACGCGCCCGACGAGAAGGCAATTCTGTTCTTAATTTCTTGCTCGTTTTTCTCAAAATCAAGTCCAAACGCGCGCACCTTTCCACTATCAGGCTTTATAACGCCAAGCATTGAGCGTAATGTCGTGCTTTTGCCCGCGCCGTTAGCCCCGATAAAGCCCGTAATGTATCCGCGCTCTATCTTAAAGCTAACCCCGTCCAGCGTAAAGCCGTCGTATTTTTTGGTTAAATTCTCTACTTCGAACATTTTTTGCTCCTTAACTGTGCATATTGTATATACACAGTATACCACCCTATTCCCCTTTTGTCAACTATTTTGTCAACTATTTTTTGAAAAATTTTGATTTTCTACCCCCTCCGTTGACAAACGCGCACGAGCCATGTATAATGATAATATAGCTTTTGAGGAGTAGAAAATGGAAAAAGGCACGGTAAAAAGATTTTTGTGGTTGATACTGCCCGTAATCGGCGTTATCTTCTCGGTTATTTCGTCTATAAAAAGCATATTCGCCTCGCTATCCGCTTACGCTTATAGCGTTAAGAGAAAGGTTTTGCTATGCATAGCGATATACGTCCTTTGTTGCATCCCTATCGTCGTAGCGCTTTCCATTTTTTCAATCGGTTTCGTTACTAAAACGTTACAACTTTCTCCGCTATTCTTTCTTTTCGGCGCGCTTTCCATGCACCTTTCGGGCTTGATTTTAGCGACGGTAAGCGTTATCATTTACAATAAGGCTAAAAAAAGACGCGCACCACAGCAACCGCAAAAGACTGAAGAAAATGAAGAAGTCGAGGAAATTAAAGAAAAAGATTGCCTTCGCGTATCAAGCGTTAAAAGCAATCTGAAACTTTTGCTTATCCCTATCGTGGGTGCGTATATTGCAGCAATACGCGCTTTCATTGATATTATGCACATGACGGCTATAGAAACGGCAAATCCGCAAGCAAAAGTATTTATCGCCATTAAATATTTGGCAATATCTCTTCCGCACGAAATAATCACGAGTCTTGTTCCCGTATTAGGATTAACGCTACCGCTAATTATTGCATATTTGATTTCTTTATACGGGTGCGCAGGAATATATATTTTACTGCAAATTTCCTGGACGAAAAAATGGAACAAAAACGTTCCACCCGAAAAACGTTTGCGCCTTTTTAAGTAAAAAATAAGGTACTACGAGCATCACAGGGCGAGCGAACAACGTATCGTTGTCTAGCGTAGCGGTTTAGTCGCAAAATCACAAGCAGGCAAAGCCTGTTTCGTAATACGACCATAAAAACGGGCTACCACGTGGTAGTCCGTTTTTAATTTTACGCTATAAAACGAATAGGCACAACAGCGTTAAAATAATTAAAAATCCGAAGTTGAGCGCACCGTTTAGAAGAAGATATTTTAACTTTTCTTTTGGTCGATACAGCGAAAAGCTTTTGTAAGAAATAAGGCTCGCCATAGACGAAATCAGCGTTCCGCATCCGCCGATATTGACGGCGACTAAGAGCGCGGAATAGTTTTGAGTAAAGCCAGACAGGAGCGCGGCGGAGGGCACGTTGCTTATAATTTGGCAGGAAAGCACGCCCGTGAGCATCACGTTCCATTCAAGTAGCGAACGGAAAAAGGCGTCTACTTCGGGTATTCGGGCGAGGTTGCCCGTGAAAACGAAGAACGCACAAAAGGTCAAAAGCAACGCGTAATCTACTTTGAGCAACGCTTTTCTATCCATTACCAAGATTACGGGAATCACGAATAGGCCCGTCCAGTATGGAACAAGGCGGAAAACGAGCACGATCATATACGCGAACAGTATAAAATAGATAATCGCGCGTGGCTTATTGAGCGTTTCTTCCATATCCTCTACCGCCGTGATTTTTTCGGAGCGGATTACGATGCAACAGACGGCTATCAGCGCTACGGCAAACAGCGTGGGAAGGATCATTATCGCGAAAAATTCGCTGGGCGCGATAGAGAAATAATTGTATAAGTATAGGTTTTGCGGATTGCCAAAGGGCGTGAGCATTCCGCCAAGGTTAGCGGAAATGGTTTGCATCGTGAAGGTGTACGCCATATACTCTTCTTTTTGCGCGCTATGAAGTACGAAGTAACCAAGGGGCAGGAAGGTTATGAGCGCCATATCGTTAGCGATAAGCATTGACGCGACGTAGGTTATCACGACGAGGGCGGTGATTGCCGAGCGCGTAGTCTTAAATAGTCCTATGATTTTACGAGCAAGTATGCGAAAAAACTTGATGTTTTTAAGCGCCGAAATGACCACGGACATTCCAAGCAGACACACGAGCGTAGAAAAGTCAAAATACTCGATATACTGCGCGTCGGGTGTGACGAAAAAGCAAGAAATTATCGCACACACCGTCGCAATCAACAGTACGACGTTATTTTTTATAAAGGATTTTATCAAGTATCTTTTGCTCATAAGCTTCACCGCAAAATATTATAGCTCAAACGCGCGTGAAAATCAACTTTTTTGCGTATTTTATTGACTTTTTTTACTTTCTACTGTATTATTTATAGTGTAGCTTTACTTGCGTAAACTAAATTTTTCGCTTTGGAGAAAAAATGAACCTTTCTATCAGAAAAATTATATTATCGGCAATAAACCTTTTAGCAGGATTAGCGCTACTTTTAGGACTATTTTTTAACTACTTCTACCTATCAGGCTCGTCCGCAGGCGTGCTGATTAACGGTAGCCCCATCAACTTCGACCTTGCCGTTATCGAGCCTCTTCTTCACGAAAACGGCTTTTCTATGCTGGACGGCAAAAGCACCGCGCTCCTCGCCCTGTACGGTGAAAACGCTACCGCTTACGAGACGGTACAATGGCTCGCAACGCTTATGTCGAACGTTTCGCTCCTTGCCCTCGTTCTCGCCGTCGGTTGCGTAGGTTGCTCGGTCGCGTCCTTGTTCGTTAATGATAAAGTTTCTAAAATTCTTGCTTGGATTTCAAGCGCACTCGCCCTCACCGGCGCTCTGTTCGTCTTTACGGCAGGACTTATTTCTTCGGGCTATCTTAACGAGGCGCTTAAAATGTTATTTGACAGCAAGTACCCAAGCGCAAACGCTCAAACGCAAGCAGATATTACGAACGCCCTATCCGTAATCAAATTCAACACCGCGACGTTTTGGGTGATGATAATCGTGTCGCTTTTCTTTATCGCGCAAGTGCTTTTTGAAACGCTAAAACCCTTAAAAACGGTAGTTGTGTCACAAAAACAAGCGTACGTACCCGTCACTTCTTCGCCATCCGCGCCCGTTACGGCGGTTGCTCCTACACCTACCGCACCTCAAAACACACCTATTCAAACGCAAACCAAGGATAAAAAAGCAGGCGAAACACCTATGCCTACTTCCACGCAAGCACCCGTAACCCCTGAAAAAAACACCGAAAATCTTTCAGAACTGCAAAAAGAACAGGCAATTTTGGAACTTTTACCCAAGTATAAAAAGTTAATGGACGAGGGCATAATCACTCCCGAAGAGTACGAGAAAAAGAAAAATATGTTACTTTGGGACGAATAAAACACAAAACGGGCGTATACGTATATGCCCGTTTTCAAAATTAACCAAAAAAATGAGTTTTTGTTATGAGTAAAAAATTATCTGAAATGTCGCTAAAAGAATTGTTCCATTTGTTCCCCATATCGTTAGTCGACCACAAAAACGAGTGGAAAGAACAGTTTAACGAAGAAAAAATATTCGTCGAAAACGCACTCTCTCCTCTATTTAACGTCAAGATTTCGCATATCGGCAGTACGGCGATAGACGGAATTTGCGCCAAAAATATCGTGGATATGCTCGTGGAAGTACCCAAAGACTGCGACCTAAAAAGCGCTTGCGACACTCTCGTGCGCTCGGGGTATATTTGCATGAGCGTTTCCCCTGCTCGCATTTCGCTGAACAAGGGATACACGCCCGACGGCTTTGCAGACAAAGTTTTTCATTTGCACCTACGTTACGAAGGCGATAACGACGAAATATATTTTGCGCGCTATCTAAACGAGCATCCGTCCGACGCACTAAAATATCAGCAGTTAAAGCTGTCGCTCGCTCGGCGTTTCAAATACGACCGCGACGCTTATACCCAAGCAAAAACTGATTTCGTTAAAGACATTACAGCAAAAGCACTTGCCCTTTATAAATAAGCAAGTGCTTTTTTAGTGGAATTATAAAACCTTAGGTGGACGAATCGCCCGTTTGTTGTTTGGTCGCACAATTAACGCGTGAGCATCGTTTGTATCAGTACGCTCCTTCCACCGCTAACGCGGTCCCCCTCCCTCTCGGAGGGAGGCTTTTGGATAGCAAATTCTTTTGCCCCTACCGTAGGGCGGGGGCTTGCTCCCGCCGTTGTTTATGCTTCCACTTGCTTTGGTCGTACCGTAGGGGCGATTCACGAATCGCCCGTTAGAATTTGGTCAACCCTATCAGCAAAGGTATTAAAGTTGTAGCGCTTGTTCCGAGCCTACGGATCAGACTGTGCCTGCACGCGAGATTCTTCGCTTTGCTCGAGAATAACAGCGCGCGTTGCTCCTCGCAATGACAAGTAGGTGTATAAGCCGTACGGTTTTGTAGGGGCGGATAGTATCCGCCCGTTTATAGTAAACCACCTTCGGTGGTAAAAGGCAACGAGGCGGAGTGAGAGAGACCAAAGGGCGAGCGAACGACGAATCGTTGAATAGCGTAGCGGTTTAGTCGCAAAATCATAAGCAGGCAAAGCCTGTTTCGTAATACGACCAGATTATACGGTCAAACGGGTGGGCGCAGGTCAACTACCCATACACCATATTCCGTGCCTACGAAACCGTCTTTGACGGTAAAAGTCAACGAGGCGTCGTGAGCGAGCCCACAAAAAAAAGAGTGTATCGATTGATACACTCTTTTTATATGTTTCGTTAATACCGAAATTATTCGATAATGGTGGAAACGACACCCGAACCAACCGTTCTGCCGCCTTCACGGATAGCGAAACGGAGACCCTGCTCAATTGCAATGGGAGCGATAAGCTCAACGGTGATTGCAACGTTATCGCCAGGCATAACCATTTCGGTGCCAGCGGGAAGGGTAATTTGTCCGGTAACGTCAGTCGTTCTGAAATAGAACTGGGGACGATAGTTGTTGAAGAAAGGCGTATGACGGCCACCCTCTTCCTTCTTAAGAACGTATACGGAAGCGGTGAACTTCGTGTGGGGTTTAATCGTGCCGGGTTTAGCGATAACCTGTCCGCGCTCGATGTCCTTACGGTCTACACCACGAAGAAGGATACCAGCGTTGTCGCCTGCTTGAGCGAAGTCAAGGGACTTACGGAACATTTCGATAACGGTAACAACGGAAGTGCTGGTAGGTTTGATACCAACGATTTCAACGGGTTCCTGAATCTTAATGGTACCACGCTCTACTCTACCAGTAGCAACGGTACCACGACCGGTGATGGTGAATACGTCCTCGACAGGCATAAGGAAGGGCTTGTCGGTGTCACGGTCGGGTGCGGGAATGAAGGAGTCAACAGCGTCCATAAGATCGAAAATTGCCTGGCAAGCAGGATCATCAGCGTGATCAGCAGATGCTGCTTCAAGAGCCTTGAAAGCGGAACCTCTAATGATGGGGGTATCGTCACCGGGGAAGCCGTATTCGTCAAGGAGCTCACGGATTTCCATTTCAACGAGGTCGAGAAGCTCTTCGTCGTCAACCTGGTCAGTCTTGTTAATGAATACTACGATCTTGGGAACGCCTACCTGACGAGCAAGAAGGATGTGCTCACGAGTCTGGGGCATGGGACCATCAGTACCTGCAACAACGAGGATTGCGCCGTCCATCTGAGCAGCACCGGTAATCATGTTCTTTACATAGTCTGCGTGTCCGGGGCAGTCAACGTGTGCGTAGTGACGGTTAGCGGTCTCATACTCAACGTGAGAAGTGTTAATGGTAATACCTCTTGCCTTCTCTTCGGGTGCCTTATCGATTTCGTCGTAACGCATCTTCTGAGAAAGACCCTTTGCAGCAAGCGTCATG
>JAGAPD010000001.1 GCA_017623435.1 Clostridia bacterium | reverse complement strand
GTAAGAACGCTTGGTCGCGTATTCAATCTTCCTTTCTCGCGTATTCAGTTCACGCCCGACTTGATGCCTGCGGACGTAACCGGTACTAACATTATCGTAAAGGACGAAGAAGGCAACTCGTCGTTCAGCTTCCAGCCCGGTCCTATTTTCAGTAACATTATTTTGGCGGACGAAATCAACCGTGCAACGCCCAAGACGCAGTCGGCGTTACTTGAGGCGATGCAGGAGCATACCGTAACGGTAATGGGCGTATCGAGAAAGCTTAACGAACCTTTCTTCGTGCTTGCAACGCAAAACCCCATTGAGCAAGACGGTACTTATCCTCTTCCCGAGGCACAGATGGACCGCTTTATGTTCAAGCTTATCGTAAAGAATCCGTCGCTTGACGAGCTTATGGATATCGTAAACCTTACGCAAAAGACGATGGCGGAGGTAGCAGACGCAGCATGTAGCGGAGAGGATCTCCTTCAGATGAGAGCGACAGCGAACCAGATACTCGTAGCGGACGAGGTAATGAGATACGCAATGACGCTTTGCTCGGCAACGCATCCTGATAGCGAGTGTGCAAGCGAGGCGGCGAAGAAGTACGTACGACTTGGTGCGTCTCCCCGTGCAGGACAGGCACTTATCTCCGCAGCAAAGGTAAAAGCGCTTATGAAGGGCAGATTTAACGTATCGTACAGCGACGTAAACGAGTTAGCATACCCCGTACTTCGTCACAGAATGAAGATGACGTTCGAGGCGATTGCAGAGCGCGTATCCGCTGACGAAGTAATCTCGATGATTATCGAAGAAATCAGCAAGAAGAATAAATAATTGTCTATGTCATAATATTTAGTTGATTTTTGATGCAAAATCCCTACGAAATCCTATTTATTTCGTTCGGTTACGTACGCTCCGTGTACGCGCCCTCGCAAAAGAAACGTCTTTCTTGTGATTTTATCATCAAAACGCAATAAATTGCTAATCAACACATATTATTCCATAGCCAAAACGGTTAGAGTTAATATAGAAATCAGAGAAAAAGTTTATTTTCTCGTCGTAAGGCGCACGTTGCGCCACATACTTAAAGAAATGGAGTGTAGTAGAGATGAAAGAGTCTTATCTCAACGGTCAATTTTTCAATAGATTAGAAACGTTATCGTTAAATCTAAGAGCCGACCTTCGCGGATATTTCGGAGGCAAACACCTTGTCAAGACTTACGGACAAACGGTGGAATTTGCCGATTATCGCGAATATCAGCTTGGAGACGATATCCGTAGAATCGACTGGAACCTTTACAGCCGTTTTGAGAAATTTTTCCTTAAGCTGTTCACGGACGAAAGACAAATGCAAATCCAGATTTTTCTGGACTGCTCGGGTTCGATGGGCAAGGATAACCCCAAAAAGTCGGCGTACGCAGTAGCCTCTGCGGCGGCGATAGGCTATCTTGCTATCCATAATATGGACAAGGTTTCCTTTAATATAATGAAAGGCGATCGCGCGAACAACCCGTTTGGAACGATCGTAGGTAAAAACTCCTTTTTCAGAAGTATAAGCCAGCTTGAAGAGGTTGAATTTGAGGGCGATACGGATATCGCGTCCTGCATTACCAACTGTCCCGAGGGTGGATCGAGCAACGGACTTTCCGTTATTATTTCCGACTTCTTCACGGATAGCGACTGGAAAAAGGCGGTTGACTACCTCCTTTATAAGAACAGACAGGTATTGCTCGTTCAGATTATGACTCCCGAGGAGGACGAGCCCACTTACGACGGCAGAGTAAACCTTATCGACCTCGAGGCAGAGGATATTGAAGATCCCCGTAATATGAAGATTCGTATTACGCGTAGTATGCAAATGGCGTACGAAGAGGCTCTTCGTGATTTCAAAAACGATATGAAAACGTTCTGTAACAAGCGTGGCGTTGATTATATCAGCGTACGCACGGACGTAGAAATTGAAAAAATGCTATTTGGAGAATTGTTAAAGGTAGGTATAATGGACTAATGACGCTATTAATCCCCTTGGGTTTGTTGGGTTTGTTAGGCGTCGTTGCGCTTATCATAATCTACATAATTAAGCCCAATTATCAACAAAAAGCCATTTCCAGTACGTTCATCTGGAAATTGAGCTTGAAATACAAAAAGAGAAAACTGCCCACCAGTACTTTGCGTAACCTGTTACTTATTTTGTGTCAGGTGCTCATTCTTACGATTTGTGCGTTTATTCTCACGAAACCCTCCACGCTTATTAAGACTCAGCTTGACGAGTCCGAAGTAATCATTATTTTGGATGCGTCCTCCAGTATGAGAGCGGTTAACGAGGAGGAAGAGAGTAGATTCGAGCGTGCGGTTGAAAAGTCTATTGAAAAAATCAACGAGGTGTTTGAAAACGACGGTATCGTATCCGTTATTTTTGCAGACAATAACCCCAGTTACCTTATTCAACGCGCTACGAAAGAAAAATCCACCGAGCTTATCGGTCAGCTCGAAGAGTTAGTGGACGAGGACGCTTGTACTTACGGCTCGGGTGACATTGACGGCTCGCTTGAACTTAGCGAGGAAATGTTGCAGGAAAACCCTTACGCGCAGGTAGTCGTTTACACGGACAAGGCTTACACCTATATTCCCGACGGAATTGAAGTGGTTGAGGTTACGGACAGCGAGTGGAACACGGCGATTCTTAACGCTTACGCAGAACTTGAAGACAACTATTACAACTTCGTGGTTGACGTAGCGTGCTACGGAAGAAACGAGGACGTAACGGTAGAAATTGAAGTTTACGGCGCAAACGCTGCCGACCTTAACTCCGCTGGTACGAACATCAGACTTACCACCACCGTGCTTTGCGAAAACGACACGCCCAAAAGACTTATTTTCAGAAACGCTGATAAGTCGGTAATCGATATTGACGACGAAAACACCATTTTGGTTGATATTTTCGACGCGGACAAAGTGTTCTCGTATCAGTCCATTCACATTACCGTAGGCGAAAACGACTCCTATCAAGAGGACGACAACTTCGATATTTACGGCGGTCAAAAGGAAGTAATCAAGATTGCATACACCACCAAGGGCAAAAACCCCTTTATGTTAGGTGTGCTTGATAACCTCAGAAGCTCGTACAGAGATCGTTGGGACATTCAAATCACCGAAGTAAACACCAAGATCGGTGAAGAGTACGACAACATTACGGAAGGATACGACGTATACGTATACGAGCATTACTGTCCTGAGATTATGCCTAAGGACGGTTTGGTAATCTTCGTTGACCCTGACGTTGCACCTAACGGAGCAGGATTCAGAGTAAACAGCTATTACGACCTCGGTCGCGTAAGTCAACCCCTGCAAAGCGGTTTCCCGCACGTACTTATGAACAACGTAATTGCGGAAAATATTACCGTAACGCGCTTTAGCAACATTACTTATTTACAATCTAACTACGATATCTTGATGGGATATAACGGCAGACCTATTCTTATGGCGAAAAACGACGGCCCTGAGCAAGTGGTAATTTTCGGTTTGAACCCTCACTATTCCAACCTTCCCATTACCGTTTACTGGCCTATGATTTTCCGTAACATTATGGAATACTATTTGCCCTCGACGGTTATCGGTAACGCGTTCGAAGTTAACCAGACCATCAATATCAACGCCCGTGGCGACGAAGTAGTGGTAGAGGGCTACAAGACTTATAAGCCTATCGTAGAATTCCCCGCTACCGTTTCGCTCGAAGTGCCCGGTATGTATAACATCAGTCAGACTACGTACTTTGGTAAGGAAGTTACCGAATCCATTTACGTAAAAGTTCCCGCAGACGAGAGTAACTTGTGGAAAGAAGAAGACACCTTGTATAAGCCCCAGCTTGACGTGGATTACGATTCCTTCTTTAACGATTTGTTACTTTACTTCGCAATCGGACTCGTTGCTCTTCTTTTTGCAGAGTGGTGGCTCCATATGCATGGTAGCAACATTTAAGGAGGAGGACGGAAATGACTAATTTTAGAATTGAATTTGTTTATCCCTGGCTCTTATTGTTGCTTATTCCTGCGGCGTTACTTACGTTCTTACCGTACTTCAAGCTTAACAAGAAGTACAGAAAGAACAGAAACCGCATCACGTCCATCGTTCTTCACTCAATCATTATGTTTTTGGCTGTTTGCATTTTGTCGGGAATGACCTTCTCGTACCAAGTGCCCAACACCGAAAACGAAATCATCCTGCTCGTCGATATGAGTAAGACGGCAGAGCAAAACGAGGACGAGCGCGACGACTTTATCCAAAACGTTCTTTACAGCAGTATGCGTGACAACTATAAGGTAGGTATCGTAACGTTCGGCTTTGACCAAAGATACGCAGTACCCCTTACTTACGATATAGATTCTATCTATAACGACTATATCGCGGCAAGCTTGCCTGATACCAGCGCAACCAACATTGCCGACGCACTCACCTATACTGCCGACCGTTTCACTAACCCCGAGAGCGCGAAAATCGTGCTTATCACGGACGGAAAGCAAACGGATAAAAACGCGCTTACCGTAATTCGCTCGATTGCGGCGCGAGGAATAAGCGTAGACGTTGCGAATATCGCAACCGATTACGACGAAAAAGACGTTCAGGTAGTGGGAATCGAACTTCCCGATTATCACATCAACACTAACGAAGAAGTTACCCTCGGCGTTACTATTCAAAGTAAGTACGAGTCGCTCGCAACCATCACGCTTTACGACAACGGCACGAAGATGGGCGAGTGGGTACAGCTTCTTCCCCAAGGCGTATTGCAACTCAATATTCCGCACACTTTCCTTATGGAAGGCTTGCACGAGCTTAACGTAGCGGTTACCGTTGAGGGCGAAACGCTTAAAGAAAACAACAGCTATTTCGCGTATACGTACCTCGAGGTTTTCAATAATATTCTTATTTTGGAAAGAAACGACGGCGAGTCCGACTTTATCAAAAACCTTTTGACGGAGAACGACGTATACAAGGTAAAGGTAACCAACGTTACCCAGAAAGCAAACGAGCTTCCTAAAAGCGTTGACGAGCTTCGTGCGTACGATCAGATTATCATTAATAACGTTGCCGACAAGGAAATGCCCGCAGGATTTGGCGATATGCTCGCGTCCTACGTGTACGACTTCGGCGGTGGCGTGTTCACGGTAGGCGGTGACGACGAAGATGGTAACGCTAATGCGTACAGCAACAGCGCTGAAAAAGTTTCGTACGGCTCGCAGTATCAACAGATGCTCCCCGTTCAGCTTATCAACTATACGCCCCCCGTTGGCGTAATGGTACTCGTTGACCGCTCCACCTCTATGGCTTGGCTCGAACAGGGCAGAGAGAAAATGGAATGGGCAAAGGACGGTACGGCGGCTTGTCTTAACGCTATGACCGAGCGTGACTACTTCGGACTTATCACTATGTCGTCTATGTTCGGTACGGAGGTTATTCTCGAGCCCACCCCCAGAACGCAAGAGGCTAAAATTTTGGCGGCTATCGACTCGCTTAAATGGGAGACCGACGGTACGACCTTTATCGAGGCTATCGAGCGTGCAGGACTTATGCTTAAAGCGCTCCAGCAGGTAGAGAAAAGACACATTATTCTCGTATCCGACGGCGCGTGCCCCGCAAACGAAGTAGAAACTTACGAAAAGTTGGTTGAAGAGCTTTATAAAACGGCTAACGTTACCTTCTCCGTAGTAGGTATTCAGGTAGAAGAGGACTACGTTGAGAATATGGAACACGTTGCCGAGCTTGGCCACGGCAGAGCGCATCACGTCGTTAACATCAACAACCTCGTAAGAGAGATGCGTGAGGACCTCAACGCTCCTGAAATCAAGGACCTCGTTGAAGAGCCCTTTAACCCCATCATTCAAAACCCCGCGTCCCCCCTTATTCAGGGACTTCCCACCGATACCGACAGCGGTAACAGAAACAGACTTGACATTCAGCTTGACGGTTTCTACGGCGTTAAGGTTAAGAGTGCGGCTGACCTCGTGCTCGTGGGTGACTACCAAGTTCCCATTTACGCGCAATGGAAGTACGGCAAGGGTATGGTAGGTAGCTTTATGTGCGACCTGTACGGCGGTCGTTCGGCGCAATGGATTGCCGATCCGACGGGACAAGAGTTTATTCGTAGAGCGGTTGCTAACCTGATGCCTACGGGCAATATCCGTCCCAGCGAAATTGACGTCAGAATCAAGGGCGAGAACTTCATTAACCAAATGACCGTTCAGTCCGACCTTAACGACGGCGAATACATTGACGGCGAAATCATTCGTTACGACGAAGAGGGCAACGCCAAGAAGGTATCTTTCTCCACGGTGACGCAAGATATTAGCGGTGCGAACGCAGGATTCTACGTAACGGGTACGCTTAATAAAGAAAACAATTACACGAGAGCAACTTTCATCATCAAGCAGGGCGGTACTTACGAAATCGTGCTTAACAAGCGCGACGCAAGCGGAAACGTTATCTCCTCGTACAAGGAATACAAAGCATTCTCGTACTCCAAAGAATACGACTCCTTTGACGTTCCTACGACGGAAGACCTTAACACAACGCTTGAAACTATAGCCCTCCGCGGTAAAGGTTCGGTAATCGAGGACCTTAACTCGCCTATGGAAGTGTTCAAAGACTTCGTTACCTCGTTCAGAAGAACGTTCGATCCCAGATTCTTGTTTGCAATCCTTGCGATCGTGCTCTTCCTCCTCGACGTAGCGGTAAGAAAGTTCAAGTTTAAGTGGCCTCACGAAATTATCAGGGCCTATAAGGAAAAGAAAGCAAAGAAAAACGCACGCAGATAACGGAACGACCGTTAAACGTGGGAGGCAATAAATGAAAAAAAGAATTAAACTTTTAATACCTATATTTTTAGTATGTATATTGTCGCTCTTTTTCGTTGCGTGCGGAAAGGAAACGCTAATGACGCCCTCGGCGGTAACGCTTGACGTTGAAAACAACCTCACTTGGGCGGAAGTAGACGGCGCAATCGGTTATTCGGTTGAAATTAAAAGCGTTGAAACCGAGCAAGTAACTATTAACGATACGCGCAGGTGCAGGCTTTCCCTTTCCAAGCTTGAAGAAGGCGATTACGAAATTCGCGTTAAGGCAATGGGCGACCAGGATACTTACGAAGATTCCGGTTGGACCGAGCCGGTACAGTTCCACAAAAACTACGAGTCGGGCTGTATTTATACGCTTATAAACAACAACACGGAATACGAAATTACGAGAGTAGGCTCGGCGTCGGGCGAAGTTAAGGTAGAAGAATATTACCGTGACAAGCCCGTAACCAGAATCGCTGCGTCCGCGTTCAGAGGTAGTCCCAGAGTTGAAAAGATTTTCGTGGGCAACAACGTTCGCTACATCGGCGACAGCGCGTTCTATAAGTGTACTAAGCTTACCGAAGTAATTATTCCCGATACCGTAACTTACTTGGGCGCGGCTGCATTCCAGCTTTGTAGCGCACTTAAGACGGTAAACATTCCTAAGGGCGTTGACGTCGTAAGAGAAAGCACCTTCTCTTATTGCCGTGCGCTTGAAAAGATTGAAATTCACGACAAAATCACGGGAATCGAAATATCCGCGTTCTCTGATTGCTCTGCGCTCAAAAAAATCGTTATTCCCGACAGCGTAACCTACGTTGAGGAAAACGCTTTTGCAGGTGCAACCAGCGCGGTTTCACTTAAAATCGGTAGTGGCGTTAAGACGGTAGGCGAGTACGCGTTCTACAAGTTTACGAACGCAGAAAGCGTAGCCTTTGCGGAAGAAAGTGCAATTGAAACGATCGGAAAATACGCGTTTGGCGAGTGGAACAAGATCACGAAGTTTGAAATTCCCGAGGGCGTAACCGACCTTGGAATGTACTGCTTTAAGGACTGTGCGTTGCTTGAATCGGTAACTATTCCCTCCACCGTAAAACACGTTGGCGCGGCGTCGTTCGAGGGCACGAAGTTCTACGAAACTGCTATGGACGACGAAAGCGTTCAATACGTTTACGCGGACAAGTGGCTCGTAATGGCGAAAGACAATATTCGTTTTACGCTCGTGACCATCAATAAAACCGACCTTCGCGCTGATACGGTAGGTATCGCGGACGAGGCGTTTATCGACTTTGAAAAATTGTACGACGTATACCTTCCCGATTCGCTCGAGCATATCGGAAATTACGCGTTCTATCGTAACAAGGCGCTTTGGAAAGTGGAGACGGGTAACAACGTTGAAACGGTGGGCGCGTACGCGTTCGCGCTTTGCCAGTCGCTCCAAAGAGTATACTTCCAAAAAGGTCTTAAATCTATAGGCGACTACGCGTTCAATAACTGTACGCTCCTTAACAACAACGCGCTCGAGGGTAGCGACATCATTCCCGACACGGTTGAAAGCATCGGTACTTACGCTTTCCACGGCACGGGTATGAGCAGAAACACGGACAGCTCGGGTATCGTTTACGCAGGTAAGTGGATCGTAGGTTACGTACCCACCACCTCGACGAGCATTGCAGTTCGTTCGGACACGATCGGTATTTCCAACTACGCGTTCTTTAAGTTCGGTTCTATTCAGACGATCAGCGGACTTAGTAACGTTCGTTACGTCGGCAGAGGCGCGTTCTACGGATGTGCGTCGCTCAGCTCCGTAACCTTCAGCTCTAACCTTGAAAAGATCGAGGATTACACCTTCTATAAGTGTTCGTCGCTTTACAGAATCAGAATCCCTGCAAAGCTTAAATCCATCGGTAGATCCGCGTTCTATAAGTGCGGTACGCTTAACGAAATGGATTTGTCCTCTGCAAGAGTAGAGAGCATTGATAAATACGCTTTCTTCGAATGCACGGGACTTACCAAAATCAACTTTGGCGACGAACTTAAATCTATTGACGAGTACGCGTTCTACGGCTGTGCGGCACTTAAAGACATCGTTCTTCCCGATTCGCTTATTACCGTTGGCGGTAAGGCGTTCAGCCATTGTCTTGCAGCGTCTACGCTTACCATCGGCAACAACGTAGAAACGCTTGGCGAGTACGCTTTCAGTAGCTGTGGCGAGCTTAAAAGAGTAACCATTCCTGCATCCGTTAAATCCATCGGTGATTACGCGTTCTATAACTGCACGCAACTTAAATATATCACCTTTAACGAGGGCTTGGAAAAGATCGGTCAGTATTCCTTCTACGGACTTGAAGGTATTGAATCGCTTATCCTTCCCGATTCGCTCCAATCCATCGGCTACTACGCGTTCAAGGGGCTTAAAGGACTTAAATCCATTATCCTTCCCGCTACGCTCGACAGTATGGAGGAACACGTATTCTACGGCTCGACTAACCTTACTATCTACACGGATAGCCCGACTATCGGAGCAGGTTGGAATCCCAGATACAACACCTCCTTCCGTCCCGTAATTTACGGTTGCACGCTCAGCGAGGATCGCACTTACGTAGTGTCCGTTACGATCAACGAGAATTCGATCGAGAACGACCACGCGTACGGTGGCGTTTCCGCTCCTATCAGAGAGGGCTTTACCTTTAAGGGTTGGGCGCTTTCGGACGATACGCTCGAAACCGCTTACAGCGCAGAGGAAATCGTAAACGCACCCGTAGGCACTACGCTTTACGCAGTATGGCTTATTAATAACTAAAAGTTAATAAATGGTTAAATATCGGGGTACGTCCTATCGCGTTTTTGATTAGCGGTAGGGTGTATCCCGAAAAAATATTTATAAAAGGATATTTAAGATGAAGAAAATTTCCAAAATTATTTTGGGCATCTTGTTAGTATGCTCAATGGCGTTATGCGTTTTTGCGTGCACCAGCACGCCCCAGCATACCGTAACGCTTAACGACGGAGTGACCACCACTACCGTATCCGTTGACGAAGGCGCGACTTATCAGTTGAACGCGCCTGAAGATAGAGAAGGATACGAATTCTTGGGCTGGTACGACAACGACTCTTATAGCGGTAGCGCAGTAACCAGCGTGACCGTTAATAAAGCGGTGACTTACTACGCAAAGTGGGACAAGCTCATTAAAATCACGCTTGACGCGAACGGCGGAACTCTTAACACGCAGTATATCTACGTTAAGAAAAACGCTAATCTTTCCGAGGCGCTTTCCGGCGTAACGCCTACTCACGGCACTCTTACCTTCGGCGCTTGGTTCTCGGGCAATAGCGAGGTTTCCGCTAATGCAACCGCAACCAAGGATACGACGCTTACCGCTAAGTATAAGGCAGGCTACACCGTTGAGATTTACAAGCAAAAGCTTGACAAGTCGGGCTACGAAAAGGATAGCGAGGTTATTACCGACTACGCTTACGTGGGCGAGCCGTTTACTTCCGTTCAGACCGTTGACGGCTTTAACGAAATCAAGCACGACGACGCGGTTACGACCACTCAATCCTTGAGTGCGACTGCTAGCGAAAACGTGTTCAAGCACTATTTCGACAGACGTGAATTCTTGATCGCGTATAACACCAACTATCCTGCAGATAGCGGAATGAATAACGACGTCGTTTCCGTTGACGCTCTTTACGGAGAAGAGGTTACCGTACCCGTAGATTACTTCTGCGACGGTTACTACCTTGCAGGCTGGTCGGACGAGCCCGACGGCGAAATTCTCTATAACGCAACTCAAATCGACAAGTTCGTATTTAATAAAGAAGAGGGCGAAGTGGGTGAAGCGGTAGTTGATACCTTCGTGGCTAGCGAGGCAAAGGTTCTTTACGCCGTTTGGAGCGTAGGATATAAGAATATGTTTGGCGGTGACGACAAGCTGTTTATTTTGGACAAGCAGGGCGAGTACGTATACCTCTCCCGTGGCGGACTTTTGTTCCGTGGCGAATATTATCCGTCCAGACAGGAATTCTGCTTTATCTACAACGACGAAATTTTGCTCGAAGGTAAGCTTTTGGGTGAAGATATCTACGCGTATTACAGCTCCGACCGCTACGATATGAGCGCAACGCTTTTCGAAGTAACCGAAAACGGTCCTGGCGAAAATAGCAGAGTAAGAATTCTTTTCGACGAGTACAACGGCTTGACTTACTACGAAACTGGTAAGGACGCGAAAAACGCGACGGGTACGTACGTGATCGACGAAAACGGCTATTATATCGTTACCTTTGACGAGGGCGACTTTGCCGGTCAAACCATGACCATTTCCATCACCACGACGGAAGTAAACGGCACGACGACGCGTTCGTTCAGTATTCGTAACGAAGAAGAATACGCGATGGGCACGCTTGCACGCTTTGACAGAGAGAACAAAAATTATCTTTATTACAGCAACGGCTATTACGACCTTACGCTTACGGGCTTTGGTAGAGCAACGCGTAACGTTGGTAACGGAGTAGAAAACCTGTACTACTCGATGGATCCCGAAACTAAGATTATTACCCTTCTTAACTCCACGGGCGAAAAGATTGAAACCGTTCGCTACACCGAAGTAAGACTTGGTCAGGAAGTTAAGAAAGGCTATATCCTTTACGACGAAAGACTTGATCGCACCATTTCCTCCGCGGACGGCGTGGAAGTAACCTTTGACGGTACTTTCAAGGCGACCTACAAAAACGGTAACACCAAGGTTGAGTGCGAATACAGCGTTTCCGAATCCGTATTTGGTGGACTTATTGCTCGCCTTAGCGCAGTAACGGGCACTAACGCGTATACCTTCTATATTGAAATGGAAGAGCACGAGGTTACTACCGAGACTGAAGAGGGCGAAGAGGAAACGACCATTGAAATTACTTACACGCTTCACGAGAGAGCAAACGGCTACGCTGAGTATTACTACTCCAACGAAAGCAGTATTTACTACGCTCCCTTGTTCGTGTTCAACGAAGCAGAAGAGGGCAAGGCGTTTATTTACGGCTATACCTCCGACGGCAACTTTGAAAAAGTATCCGAGGGTACTTACGCCACTAACGACGCAGGTCATTACGTTTACACTATGCAAACTGCGGACAGCGAAGTGGACGTTATCAAAACCCCCTTCAATATCGCAAGAATTAAGAGCGTTGAGTTCGCAGTAGGCGACAACAACGGCTACAACGTAAGCTACTGGTTCTCCTATACCACGGTAAACGACGTAGAAAGACCTTACGGCAAGCTTTATACCGCGACTGACGGCAGTACGCTTAATATCGTTGGCGCGTTCGCGATCTACACCTACGACGACAAAACCGTAACGGGTACTTACCAGATCGCGGAAAGCAAATTCGTTACCTTGCAGGTAGACAACGGCTATTTCTTCGAGCTCACCGGCGAAGATACGTTCATCAAGCTTACTTTTGCTCCCTACACCGCTTACTCTAACGAGAGAATGGAAGTGTACGGCAATATGTACGTAATGATGCTCACGGGCGATGAGGACGAGTATATTATGCACTCGCTTGACTTCGACGGCAAGGGCGGTGGCGTTTTCAAGACCATTTTGGTTGACGGCGACAGCGAGACCGTAACGAGCGAGGTTAGCGGTACGATTACCGAAACGGGCGACGAAACTAAAGAGGGCGCGCCCATCTACAAGTTCAGCTCCACCGAAACTGAATTCTTCTTCATCAGACTTGCTTACAGCGGAAACGACAACGAATTCTTTGCAATCAGCGACGGCTACGGCAAGAAATACACTTCCGACGGCTACGCAACGCTTACGCTTGACGGCTACGGAATGGAGGCGCTTTATATCGACGACAACGGTGACGAGCATAAGGGCGCTTACGCAGTTTCTGAAACAAACGTAATCGTGCTTATCGGCGAGGACGAAAAGTTCATTTTCGACCTTAATACCAACACTTTCTCGCTCCGCTCGGCTGAATACGGCACGTACGTTATTATGGATAACTGGGCAAGTCAGGAAATTTACGTTGACCTTGACGGTAAGGGTGGCGCGTTCGTTTACGAGATTAGTAACGAAGATAAACATATAATAGACGATGAGGCGACCTACACTGCAGACGACGGAATTATCACTCTTAATTACTATTATGGTGGAGAGGATATCATTCTTACCGGTAACCTGACCACTTATTCGTTTAATGCGAACGGTGGCGTTTACACGGGCGAAGTGCTCGTTAAGCTTCACGAAGAAGTAGTAAGAAAGTACCTCAATCCCGACGACTGGTCAATGCTTATCCTTTCCGAGCTTGGTACGGCAACCAAGTACGGTAGCGACGGTACGGCAACGGAAGGCAGATACGTTCTTATCACGGACAACTTGCTTTACTTCGAGACGGATAACGAAAAAGACTCCTGCATTTACAACTACGAAACGGAGAACAACACCATTTCTCCCGTAGAGCTTCAAGCAGTAGGCTATTACACGAAGGAGCTTGACTCTATCGTATTCACGAAGTACGGTTTCGTAGTGTTCGGTGGAACGGACAAGCATTATTACAACATTGAAACTAACGGCGGACAAAAGGAAGTCGTAGTTTACAAGCAAGACGCAACCAACCCCGACGCAAGCAAGTACGGCTTCGTTCGCGAGGTTTTCGGAGGATATCCCTTCGAAAAGACCAAGCAGTACGGCGAAAACAACGAGCAGTACATCATCAACAACGGTACTGAAATCGTGTTCAAGCGTGATAGTGCTACGGCAGAAAAGTACCCCGTAAGCATGACGGACGGCAACAAGTACGCTTTGGAAACTATTTCTTTCGCTCCCACGGGCGAGGACGAATTCCGCGTACCCGGTTCGGTAGTGCTTAACGGCAACGCTAACGAGTGCTATATCGAAGGTAAGAGAGCGGGCGGAGTGCTTTCGCTTTCCATTATTCTTGGCTCGTATACCTTTGATATCAGCGTAAATTATCAGGGCGAGGACGACAAGGGACAAACGCTTTCTACTTACTCCGTTGAGAGTATGGAAGGTCACATGACTATGTATCCCTACGACTACGTTGACTTCTTGTATATGGTATCCATTTACTACGGACCTGCGTATATGCAGTTCGTAACCAACACCCACGGTATGATCGATATCGTACAAAGCTACGACGAGGAAGGTAACGAAACCTTGCGCGCAATCGACGCTGAATTCTACGAGAGATCGGGCATGTTCGACCTTAAGGGTAACCCCGTTTCTATCACGGGCGCTGACTACGAGTCGGACGAAAAGACGGGCGAGTACAGCGTAACCTTCACCGCTGAGGACGGCTACGACTACAAGATTTACTTCACGTCTGAGTGGCACGGCGGAATGGGCTCTTACGGCTATACCGTTGACGCGTTCGTGCGCTTGCAGACCGTAACGGGCGAGGGCGGATACAAGATGGAAACGGAAAGAGTAGTTCATTCTATGTCTGGTCGTACCCCCGGCGCGCTTTACAAGGCAACGCTTTACAAGGACGAAGTGGAGATCGACTACTGGGCAATCCTTTCGGACGGCGCCGTAAACTACTATATTTCCAGAACGTTCGACACCGAAGAAAAGATTACTTCCACCACTTACTACAAGCTTACCCTTACCGACGCACCCACGGGCGAAATCGGCTCGGCTGATACCAAAATCGTTGCTCCCTACGCGGACGGATTTACGGTAGAAACGCTTGAAGTTAAGACGCTTTACACCGAGGACGGCGAGTCTTACGTTGATATCTTGACGGGCGAAAACGCAATTATTCTTATCAACCTTGACGGTAACATCTGGGGCGTAGGCGAAAGCGACTACGACGAGGCTACTAACTCGTACGTAATCACGATTGGCGAAACCTACCGCGTAACGGTTAACGGCGAAACCATCACCGTAGAGGAAACTAACGGCTAAAAATTCGTTATCGGCTAAGCCTGACCGCTTAGCCGATACTTTTATAGAAGCGTAGAAATGCGCCTTTATGAAACGGATAATATTCTTTATCGCAGGTGAAAATATGAAAAAACTAACCAAAATAATTTGCACGGTGCTTTCGTGTATGCTAATGCTTTCGTCCACGCTGTTTTTAGGAGCGTGCGCACCCGAAACTCCGCCCATTTTATCAACGGCGACCTGCACGGTCAAGACGGGCGAAAACGGAGTGGATTTCGTTATGGATTTCGCGCTTGATAGGGACGTTAAAGTTTTGCAAATCACGGATACTCAGCTTCAAAACTGGTATGGAGCGAGAACGCCCCAACGCCACGAGGAAGTTATGAGTATTTTTGCTAACGGTATGGCAAAAGACCACGAAATTCGCGCTTGGCGTTACGTCCGCGAAGCGTTTGACAAGGTTAAGCCCGATATTATCGTCGCAACGGGCGACAATATCTACGGCGAGCTGGACGACGACGGACGAATGTGGCTTGAATTTATCGAGGTAATGGATAGTTTCAAAGTGCCTTGGCTGATGGTTTTCGGCAATCACGACAACGAGAGTGCAAAGGGCGTAACTTGGCAGATTGATCAACTCAAAAACAGTAAGTACTGCATTTTTAAGCAGGGCGGTCTGATAAACGGGAATAGTAACTACAACGTGCTCGTTACGCGCCGTGGTGCGCCTCAATTTTTGTTGTATATGATGGATACTAACGGCTGTCACGTCGTAAACACCAAAACGGGCGAGGGACTTAACGTAGGCAACGTCGATATGCGTAAGCTGAAAGCGTCTGCAGGCTTTGGTAACGATCAGGTGGACTGGATGGTCAATTCGTCCAAAAAAGCGTTCGAAAAGCACGGTAACGTACCTACGCTTTTGTTCCAGCATATCCCGCTTTACGAGGTACGCAACGCGATCGTGTCTAAGTACGAGGACACCTGCGAAACCCTTCCTTTCTATCCCAGCGAGCCGGGCGACATAGGCGTGGCGCGAGCAATCGCGTCTGGCTTTGCAAGCATACAGGGCTTTTGGAAAAAACTAAAGGAAATGAACTGTAAGGGCGTTTTCTTCGGTCACCAGCACACTATTGCTACCAGCATAGTTTACGACGGAATTAGACTCACTTACGGGCTTAAAACGAGCACTTACGACTCGCACGCGAGTGATATGTTAGGCGCAACGAAAATCACGCTTAACTCACAAAAAAGTGATATTGACGTCGTATACGTCCATACCAGTTACGACTACGAAACGAATAGGGTATTTGAATAAAAAATAAAAACCGCGGGGTACGTACCCTGCGGTTTTGCTTTTTTCTTATAAAAAATCCTATTATTTTTTGTCCGTGCTACCAAATCCGCCCGTGCGAACGGCTACGCAATCGTCGTCAACGGTGATTCCGTATTCTACGAAAATGCCTTGCGCAAAAGCCTGTCCTTTTTCAACGGTCAAGGTCTTATCGCCAAGGTTAGTCATCTTAACGAAAATGTGTCCTTCGTTATCGGCAAAGAAGTAATCGCTGTCAATCACGCCCACGGTGTTATTTAGTGTAAGACGGTACTTAAATCCAAGGCCGGAGCGTGGATAGATTTTCAGCACCCAACCCTCGTCAATCTTAGCCCTGACGCCCGTAGCTACCTTTACCGTCTCGCCCGGGGCAAGGGTAAATGCGGAGTGCGCGAAAAAGTCGTAGCCTGCGCTACCTGCCGTTGCTCTACGGGGGAGCGTAATATTAGCGTACTGCTCCGCCGTGCCATCTTTCAGAAACTGATTTTCACTTACTTTAAAAAATTGCGCTATCTTTTTCATACGTTTATTGTACCACAAAATTTTAGTAATTGCAAGAATTATTATATCCGCATAAAAAATATTATATTTTTAGCGCGTGACTTGACAAGACAAGTGGGCTGTATTATAATTATATCATAAAGGAACATTTAATTAAAAGGAGAAAAAATTATGTCAAACAACAAAATGGATTTATCTACGGAAAATCTTATCAACTGCGCTATTTACGCGCTCATCGGACTTTTGCTCGTGATTTTCAGAGCAGGCGTCCTTGGAATCTTAATGACCATTATCGGCGTGCTTTTTATCGTGTCTGGCATTATGGATATCGTTAAGACTAAGGACACGGTTAAGGGCATTATTTCCATCGCTATCGGCGCGGTAATTATCGTGTGCGGATGGCTTATTGCCGAAATCGTTTTGCTTATTTTCGGTATCTTGCTCGTAATTAAGGGTGTGAGTGAGATTATCAAAGTTTATAAAAACGGCTTTATGGCAATGCTCCCGTCCATCGTTACTATCGTAATCGGCGCACTTCTTATTATCGCAAAGTTTGCGCTTATCGACGTGATGTGCATTATCGCAGGCGTTATCTTTATCGTAAACGCAGTGCTTATGCTTTTTGGTAAGAAATTAGCGTAACGGAAGGGTACGTACCCCGTGATTTCAAAAACCAGCCATAAAAATGGTTGGTTTTTTATTATGAAAAAATGGTTTTAAGTCTTGACATAGTTTAGGAAGTGGTGTATACTTTATTATATGATAGATGATAAAATTACAACAAATGAAGAGAGAGAAAATTCTGCGCTTAATAAGGCAAAATGCGTAGTTGAACTTCTCAAAGAAAAAGGATTAAAGATTTCCTTTGCCGAGTCTTGTACGGGTGGGCTTGCTTGCGCGACGCTCGTTGCCGTACCAGGCGCATCCGACGTTATTGACAGCTCGTTCGTAACTTACGCAAACGACGCCAAAATCAAGTTTTTAGGCGTGAGCGAAGATAGTATTTCCGCTTACGGCGTGGTTAGCGAACAGGTCGCCAGCGAGATGGCTGAGGGCGTCAGAAAGACTAGCGGAGCGGACGTAGGAGTGGGCGTTACGGGCATAGCAGGACCGGGCGGACAGACCGCAACCAAGCCCGTCGGAATGGTGTGCTTCGGTTTTAGTTTTGGCGAAACGGCGTATACCGTTACCCGTCGTTTTGGTGAAATTGGTAGAAACGCGGTTCGACGTGCAAGCGTAGAATTCGTACTTGATACACTTTTGGAAATTTTATAAAGGGGAATGGAAAATGAAAAGAGGGAGATGGTTAGTCGCGCTGTTTTGCGCACTCGTACTGCTCGTTTGTGGTAGCGCGCTTTCGGTAAGCAGCGCAAACGCCCAAACGGAGGGAAAGAGCTTTACGGCGCTTGATTTGTACCGCACGCAAAAGATCACGGCACAAACGCCCAAGACCTTTGAGACGACGATTCAGCTTAGTAAAAGCGTTACGGAAAGAGGCGGAATTATAATCGGTAACTACGCAGGCACGCCCAACGCGTTCAGTATGGAAATCTTTTCCAACGGCAATCCCAGACTTTACCACAGGGTAGACAATAAAGAGTACAACTGTGTGTTTACGGGCGTTGATATTCGTGGCGATTCGTACGTGCATTTAGCGATTACGTTAGACCCGAGTGATTATAAAGCGCGTTGCTACGTCGACGGTGTGCTTAAAGAAACCAAACCGCTTGTCGTGCCTTCTTATACTTACACTAATACGCCCGTCGTAGGCGGTGATCTTCGTAGCGGTAACGGGGTTTATTTTAAGGGAAAGATGAAGTCGGTCGCGCTTTATTCGGACGTGCGTACGCTTGCTGAGGTAAAAGCGGACAAAACGGCGGTGGACGTTAACGACGATAATTTGCTTTTGGCTTACGATCTGGATAATTCCGGTGCGGCTACTTTCGAGGATAAATCAAAAAATGGCAACGACCTTAAAGCTAACGTTGCGTGGGTAGACGACGTCGCACCGCCAGAAAATTACGCGTATTCCTTTATGGTAATAGGCGACACGCAAATTTTGGCGGACAATTACAGGGTGAATAGCGCGGACAAGGGCTTTGAAAAGGTTTACGATTACGTCGTGGACAACCTCGACGAGAAAAAAGTTGAGTGCGTAATCGGGCTTGGCGATATTACCGATAAAAACAACGCGGTTGAGTGGTCGCTCGCGACGAGTAACTTTATAAGGCTTGACGGTGAAGTCAATTATACGCTCGTGCGCGGTAACCACGACGGCGCAGGCGAGTTTAACGGTCACTTGAGTACGAACACGAGATACGACGAGCAGATTATCGAGTATTACCAAGAGGGTAGCTTGCTTAACGTAGCGCACGCGTTTACGGCAGGTCAGCTTGACTATTTGGTGCTTTGCCTTGACTACGGTCCTAGCGACGAGGTGCTTGAGTGGGCGGGAAGAATTTGCGAAAAGTATTCCAAGCACAACGTTATCGTTACCACGCACGCGTATATGTTCCGCGACGGAACGACGCTTGACGACGGCGACGTTTATCCTCCGTCAAAATATGGTGGCGTTAACGACGGCGACGATATTTGGGAAAAGTTCGTTAAAAAGCACGCAAATATCGTTATGGTTTTGAGCGGTCACGATCCTTGTGACGATATCGTTTTACGCCAAGAAGAGGGAGAAAAGGGCAACGTAATTTCGCAAATGCTTATTGATCCTCAGGGCGTTGACGCAGCGACTGAGGGCGGACTTGGACTCGTATCCACTTTCTACTTCTCCGAGGACGGAAAAACGGTAACCGTCGACTGGTACTCGGTAATAAAGAACAAGTACTTTAAGAGCACTAACCAGTTCTCGTTTGAGGTTCATACGGTAGAGCCTGCACCCAAAATTCAGATCGAGGTTGAGGGCAACGGCAAGGTTACTCCCAGCGCGCTTACTATCGGAATGGAAAACGTATCCGTAAAATGCTCGCCCGCGTCGTACCACTACGTATCCAAAGTGGAGCTTGACGGTGTGGACGTCACGGAAAGCTTGATAAACGGCACGCTCGTAATTCCTGCTATTACTGAAAACACGAGTGTAAAAGTGACCTTTAGTGAGAAACAGAAGTATACGTTGTCGCTTCTTTACGACCAAAGCAAGGGAACGGTAACGCCCGTTAGCGGAGTTGGACTGGTAAATTACGCTGGTAAAACCTTGAGCTTTATGGTAAAAGCGAAATCGGGTTACGAGATTGATAGCGTGACTTACGACGACAAAAAAGTGAGCGTAAGTAGCGTGGGCAGAGTGACCGTCGTTTCTAAAGAACAAGATAGCGTTTTATTAATTACCTTCAAAAGTAAAGGTGGGGAAGGTAACGAAACGCCTCCTCCGCCTCCCGTGAACGATAACGACGGCGGTAGTGGCTGTGCGACCGTAACGCCTACGGGTGGCGACGGCACGACGGGCGGTGGCGGACTGATGATAATAGGCTTGCTCGTTATAGTCAGCGCGCTTTTGCTTACGAAAAAGAGAATTAGACAGTAAAGAATATTCTAAAAAGAAAAGCCCGATTCGTTCGGGCTTTTTTGCTTGACGGGAAGAGCATAAAATACTATAATTTAGTTATTAATCACGCGTGGAGAAAAAATGATATACGTTCTTGGAAGTATAAATATGGATATGGTGGCGCAGGTCGACCGAATTCCTAAAATCGGCGAAACGCTTGGCTCGAACAAGTTTTACGTCAATCAGGGCGGTAAAGGGGCTAATCAGGCGGTTGCTATCGCAAAGCTTGGCGGTAACGTTAAGATGATAGGAAAGGTAGGTAACGACGCTAACGGGCAGTTCCTTTTATCCTCGCTGTCTTCTAACGGAGTGGATATCGAATGCGTTAGCGTAGCTGATGCAAATAGCGGAATTGCTATGATCGCAGTTGAGAACGGAGATAACCGAATTATCTTCGACGCAGGCGCTAATAGTCACGTAACGGAGGGGGACGTGGATATCGGTTTGGCTGATGCGAGCGAAAACGACATACTTATTATGCAACTTGAAATCCCTATGGAAATCGTCGAATACGCCTCGTCCGTCGCCAAAGAAAAGGGAATGACCGTTATCCTAAATCCTGCTCCGGCAAAGTCGCTTTCGCCCCTTTTGCTTCAAAACGTGGATATTATCGCTCCCAACGAAAGCGAGACCAAAATACTTACGGATATTGAAGTGGTTGACGAGGTTCATCTTACTTTGGCGGTGCGCGCGCTGTATAAAACGGGCGTTAAAAAAGTGGTAGTTACCATGGGCGAAAAGGGCTCTGCCGTAGCCGAAGGTCAGACCATTACGTATATTGAACCGCGAAAGGTAAACGCGGTGGATACGACCAGCGCAGGCGATACTTTCATAGGCGCGTTAGCGCTGTGTTTGGCACAAGGAAAGGGCATGGTGGAAAGCGCGCAGTTTGCGTCCGTTGCCTCGTCCGTTACCGTCACGCGTGAGGGCGCGGCGCAAAGTATACCTACGCTTAGCGAGGTCAAAGAAATTATGGAGAGCGAGAAATGAAAAAAGTAGAACTACATATGCATACTATGCCCGTCAGCATCTGCGCGAGAGTGACTAACGAGCAAGCGGTTAAGAGGTATAAGGAGCACGGCTATCAGGGGCTGATGCTTACGAATCATTACACGGACGCTTGCTGTCAGGTAAACGGTATTAGCCGTGAAAAGTGGATGGAATTATATATCGCTCAACTTTACGAGTTCGAAAAGGTATGCGCGGATAACGGAATGGACGGTTATTGGGGCGTGGAGGTTTCGCTTTTTGCTCCTTATTCGCAAGTTATGACGAGTAAGTACGATATGGACTTTTTGAAAAGAAACTACGCCGACTACTTGCTTATAGGTGCGGACGAAAAGTTTTTGCGCGAAACGCCCTATATTTGCGACCTTGACCAAAAGGATTTGTACGCGCTTTGTCAGCAGTACGGAATTTTGCTTATTCAGGCGCATCCCATGCGCGCGTGCCAAGGTCATACTTTACGGGATATTAAGTATCTTGACGGCGTGGAAATCAATACCAACTTCGGTCACATGGTTTTGCGCGGAGAGGTTAGTCACGAGCAGGAGCTTTTGCAAATCGCTAAAGAAAACGACCTTATCGTGACGGTGGGCGGAGATATTCACGGTGATCATCCCGAGTGGGATATGCTGTGTGGAGCGACTTATTTTCCCGACGAAGTGAAAACGAGTAGGGATATAGCCGAGCATTTGAGAAAGGTACGCGTGCCCCAGTACGAAATTACCTTTCCCGAAGGCTACCATTAAACGTTTGACAAAACGCATAAATATGTGTATAATGTAACTATCAATAATTTACGCGCAACTGCGCTCAATCAAACGGAGGATTATGAAATATGGATATTTTAGCACAACTTAACGAAATCGCACAGGAATACCGTGGCGAAGGCAACCTTAACCGTGGCGACAGCTTTACTGACCTTGGATTTGATTCCTTGGACAAAGTAGAACTCGTTATGGCAATCGAAGAAAAGTTCGATATCACCTTCCCCGACGACGTGAAGGTTGATACTGTTGACGAGCTTATTGCAATGATCGAAGAGCTTACGAAATAATTAAACGAAAAATAAAACGGGCTACCACGTGGTAGTCCGTTTTGCTATATTTAGATATTTTTGAATCCTTTTCCGTACACCTCGTTAGCGTCCGTTACGATAACGAAAGCGTTCTCGTCAAGCTTATGAATGCATGCTTTTAGGTGAGAGACCTGATTGCTTTTGATGCAGGTCATCAGTACGCCACGGGGCGTTTTGGAAAACATTCCCTCGCCGTTAATTAGCGTTACGCCACGCGGACTGTTGGCAATAAGGAATTCGGAAATTTCCTCCGCCTTAGTGGTGATGATGTAGCACATTTTGGCTTTGCTCAGTCCCACGACGATCATATCGCTTACTTTTGCGCTGATGAAAATCAGGATAAGCGCGTACAAAATGTTTTCGGGATTTTGCAAAACTATTGCGCCCACGATTACGACTATTGCGTCGATTACCGCTACGTGAGTGGCAATGCTACCGCGCGGTATTAAGTGGTGAGTCAGTCTGCCCAGTAGCTCCGTGCCGCCGCTGCTCGTTTCGTACTTGATAAAAAAGCCTACGCTTACGCCCTGAAGAATTCCGCCGTACGCCGCAGCAAGAAGAGGGTTGGAGGTAATGACGGGTGTAAACCAGGACAAAAGCTCGGTCACGAGACCAAGAGTAGTCGTCGTGATAAAACAGCGCAAAATAAATTTCCAGCCCATCAGCTTAAAGCCGAAAATCAAAATGGGCGCGTTGATGGCGATAATGAATAATCCGGCTGGGAGCGAGGTTACTATTTCAATAAGCGACGCCGCACCGCTTACGCCACCGCCAACGATTTTGTTGGGGATAAGAAACATTTGTAGGCTTAGCGCGTACAAAAAACAGCCGACGACCATAAAAAAATATCGACGGATTTCGCCCAAAATAAATTCTTTCTTTTGTTTGTCCATACTCACCTCAATGCACATAGATTATACTATTATTGACTGCAAAAATCAATTAAAATGAATAACATTTTTGCGCTAATAAAAAGAATTTTTTGGTTAAGATAAGGGGCAAGCAGGTAAAAAAGTCAAATTCGGGGTAAAAAATCGACTAATTTTAATATAATTTCAGATAAAATTCACAAAAACCCTTGCAAAATCATTAAGTATATGGTATAATTTCAACATAGGTATTTTCAAGTAATGATGATTTTAGGCGACAATACCGGCGACGTTCCCCCTCGAAGTTGCACGGATATATTAAAAGGAAAGTAGTGCTTAAATAAGCGGCGTTTTTTGCGCTGCATTTTTTCGTTATCAAAAAACCTAAATATTCGGCTGGAAAGCCAAAAAAATAAGGAGAATTTTTTCTAAATCATGGACGGTGGGCAAATAGGTCTATTACTTGCAATCGTATTTTTAATCGTTTTTTCGGGATTTTTCTCGGCGTCGGAAATGGCGTACACTTCGGTGAACAAAATCCGCTTGCTCAATATGGAGCAAAACGGGAATAAGCGCGCAGGCAAGGTTTTGCGTGAGACCGAAAACTTTGACAAAATTTTATCCACGATTTTGGTGGGTAACAATATCGTAAACATCACGGCGTCTTCGCTTGCAACGCTTCTTTTCACTTCGCTTATACTTAACGCGAGTTTGGCGGCGACGGTATCTACTCTCGTTTTGACGGTAGTAGTGCTTATCTTCGGTGAAATTACCCCCAAGCTTTTTGCAAAAGAAAAGCCGGAAGCGTGCGCAATGGCTTTTTATCCCTTGCTTAAATTCTTTATGTACGCGCTCCTTCCGATCAACTTCATTTTCAGCGGTTGGAAGTGGTTACTTCGCAAGATGTTCAAGTTCGAAAAGACTTCGTCAGTTACCGAAGACGAGCTTCTTACTATCGTTGAAACGGCGGAAAGCGAGGGCGAAATTGCTGAACACGAATCGCAACTTATCCGCTCGGCAATCGAGTTTGAGGACTTAGACGTAAAGGACGTTATGATTCCGCGCGTAAACGTTATTGCGGTTGAGGAAAACGCCGAGATGGAGAGCATCTACAAAAGTTTTACCGAAAACGGCTTTTCGCGTATGCCCGTGTATAGCGAAACTATCGACGCGGTAGTGGGCGTTATTCACGAAAAGGATTTTTACGCGCTTCTTCACGACGGTGGCAAATCGGTTAAATCCATTATTCAGCCCTCCGTGTGCGTGTCTTCGTCAATGAAAATTTCTACCGTACTCCGTATGCTCCAAAAGGCGAAAATCCATATGGCGATAGTCGTTGACGAGTTCGGCGGAACGGAAGGTATCGTAACGCTTGAAGACATTTTGGAAGAGCTCGTTGGTGAAATCTACGACGAGCACGACGAGATCGAAATTCTTTTCCGTCCTATCGACGACAAAAACTTTATCGTATCGGGCGACGAGAACGTAGAAGAGATGTTTGAAAAGCTTGAGCTTACTAGTCCTGAGGATATTTCGGCAACCACCGTTAGTGGTTTCGTTATCGAGCTTATGGACAAAATTCCCGAGGTTGGTGAAGTGCTTAACCTTGAAAAACTGACTATTGAGGTCACTAAGGCAAGCGCAAAACACGTTCAGGAAGTTAAAGTTACGCTCGTGGACGAGGAACAGGAAGAAGAGGAATAAAAAATTCAAAACGGTGTACTACGTAGTACGCCGTTTTTGCTTGACAAACGGAAAATGGAGTGGTAAAATTTTGCTTATGAAAGGACTTGTTGATTTACATACTCATACTAAATATTCGCAGGACTCGAAAAACGAACCTGAAAATTCGTGCAAAAGAGCGGTTGAATTAGGGCTTAAAGGAATTGCCTTTACCGACCACAGCAATATGCTTTGGGTGGACAGAAAGGATCAGGTTAGCGATATCGTTGCTTGCTACGACGAAGTAGTCAAACTGCGCGAAAAGTATCCTGACCTTGAAATTTTGACGGGCGTGGAGCTTGGCGAGGGTATTCGTAACGATAGCGAAGTAAAAAGACTTTTTTCCGCGCGCGATTACGACGTCGTTATTTGCTCGGTACATCATACGCTTTTTGGCAGTCAGAAAATTCCTTATAGCGAGATAGATTTTTCGGTTGAAAGCGATCAGTTTTTGCTTGATTATATGCTTGATTATTTGGACGAGGTAAAACAGACCGTTGAAAAAATCGAGGGGGACGTCATAGCGCATTTGACCTGTCCGCTTCGCTATATCGAGGGAAAATTCAAAAGAAAGGTGGACGAGAGTAAGCTTTACGGTATAGTAAAAGAAATCTTGCAACTTATCATCAAAAAGGACAAAGCGCTTGAGGTTAACACCTCTGGCTTGGGTGGATTTTACGGCAAGTATTTACCGGGCGAATGGGTAGTCCAGCTTTACTACGACCTTGGCGGAAGAAGGATTACGCTTGGCTCGGACGCGCACGCTTTTGAGCGCGTAGGCAACTATTTTGACGAGACTATTGAGATGCTTAAAAAGATAGGCTTTGACAAGGTGTACTACTATAAGCGCCGTCAGCCTATCGCGATAGAAATTTAAGGAGAGAAAGATGAAAGCAGCAGTTTTTTACGGCAAGCACGATTTAAGAGTGCAAGAGATTGAAAAGCCTACCGCAAAAACAGGTCAGGTGCTTATTAAGGTAATGGCTTGTGGAATTTGCGGTACGGACGTGCATATTTTTAACGGGGACGAGGGCGCTGCGCCTACGCCCGTCGGTACTGCGCTCGGACACGAGTTTGCAGGTATCGTTGAGGAAATCGGCGAGGGCGTTACCGCGGTAAAGGTGGGCGATAGAGTTTGCGTTGATCCCAACGAGATGTGTGGCGAGTGCTATTACTGTAAGAGCGGTATCGGACATTACTGCGAAAATATGGGCGGAATCGGCACGGTCGTTAACGGCGGTTTTGCACAGTACTGCGCAGTACCGCAGTCGCAAGTTTACAAGATTGCTGATAGCACGACTTACGAGCGTGCGGCTATGACTGAACCGCTTGCGTGCTGTTTGCACGGCATTGATATGTGCAATATTTCCTGTGGCGACACCGTTTTGGTAATCGGCGGAGGAATGATAGGACTGCTTATGCTCCAGCTTGCGCGCATTTCAGGCGCAGGCAAAATAATACTTCTTGAGCCGGTTGCTAAAAAGCGCGAGGAGGCAAAGGCTTTGGGCGCGGATATCTGCATTGATCCGCTCACTCAAAACGTCAAGGAAGTTTTGGCGCAAGAGGGCGTTGAGAGAATTAGCACGGTAATCGAGTGCGTGGGTAAGCCTTCTACTATGTCGCAGGCAATCGATCTTGCGGGCAATAAGGCAACCGTTATGCTTTTTGGTCTTACTGCACCTGGCGACGAGATTTCCATCAAACCCTTTGAGATTTTCAAGAAAGAGCTTATCATCACGGCGTCGTATATCAACCCCTACACGCAAAAGAGGGCGATCGACTTAATCGACGCGAACAGAGTGGACGTCAGCAGTATGGTTTATCGCGTTGCGCCCTTAGAAGAACTTCCTTCCATTCTTTCGGACGGAAAAGAACGCGCGAAAGGTAAATTCATCATTTGTCCGTGGTTGGAGAGTAAGTAATGATAGTAAGCGTTGGCGAAATTTTAGCGGATATGATGGGCGTGACGCAGGACGGCGAAACTACCTATCAGCAAAAGGCTGGCGGTGCGCCCTTTAACCTCAGTTGTGCTATCAAAAAGCTGGGCGGAGAAGTCAAATTCGTGGGCGCGGTGGGAAACGACCTCGTGGGTAAATTTTTGATCGACTATGCCCGTCAGTTTGATTTAGGCGACTATATCACGGTGCGCGGTGACGCGAATACCACGCTTGCTTTCGTGTCGCACGACGAGAGTGGCGAGCGCTCCTTTTGTTTTTACCGCAGTCATACCGCTGATTATATGCTTGATGAAATTGACGAAAAATTGCTTGATAGCGCAAGTATAATTCATATCGGCTCGCTTATGCTTGGTAAGGAAACGGGCAGGACGTACGCGCGTAATTTAGCCCAAAAGGCGAAAAACGCTAATAAAACGATAAGCTTTGACGTCAATTACCGTAGCGATATATTCAGTAGCGAGAGCGAGGCAATAGGCGTTTTCAAGCAAATGATAGAATTTGCCGATATCGTAAAATTTTCGCAGGAAGAAGTGGAAATTTTTGGCGAGGAATATATCAATTCATTAAAAGACAAGCTCGTTTTGATTACCTTGGGTAAAAAAGGTAGTAAATGGCTGATGAACGGCGATAGCGGTAGCGCTGATTCTATATCCGTAAACGTGGTGGATACTACTGGCGCAGGTGACGCCTTCTACGGCGCAGTTTTAACAAAACTGGATACCACGTACCCCGTCGTTTTTGATAAAACGGGCGTTAAAAGCCCAAAAATAATGAACGAAATATTGAGGTTCGCTAACGCAGTTGGTGCGCTCGCGACCGAGAAAAAGGGCGCGATTGACGCTCTGCCGACGATAGACGAGGTTCAAAAAAGATTATAAAGGAAAAAGGACTTGACTTACCGTCAAGTCTTTTTTTGTATTGACAAATTGCTATAAAAAATGGTATATTAATTGCAAAGTACGTTAATTACGAGGGAGTAAGTTTATGGCAGAGAAAAGAATGAGCTCGCTACTGTGGATGTTTAGCGACGACAAGGAAATTTTGCCGGGCATCAACGTGTGCGACGTTGGGTACGAGGAGTGCGATAAGGGGCATTCTTACGGTCCTGCCGTGCGCCCGTACTATTTATTCCATTTCGTTAAAAGCGGTAGTGGAATTTTCGAGCGTGGCGGACGACGTTTTACCTTATCGAAAAATCAGGTCTTTTTGATTCGCCCTGACGAGCTTACCTATTACCGCGCGGACGACAACGCGCCTTGGTCTTATATGTGGCTGGGGATAAGTGGCGAACTTGCCGATAGCGTCGTAAGTCGCGTGCTTGGCGACGAGTGCGTTTTTTCAGTTAGCAACGACGCCTTGCTCGAAATGGAAAGCTTGTATCACGGATGCTTGAACAAGGGTGAGTTTGCCTATAAAATCGTCGCATTGCTTCTGCGCACGTTTGGTGACGTGCTGGCGAAAAGTGAAAAGTCTAACGAGCGCAAACCCGATCTCGTCACCTCCGCCGTCAATTTTATGGAAAGCAATTATTTTCGTCCTATCGACGTGGGAAGTCTTGCTGATGAAATGGGAGTAAGTCGGTCGCACTTTACTACGCTGTTCGCCTCGGCAATGGGAGTTTCGCCGTACAATTACCTTCTTAAACTGCGCTTGGCGAAAGCGGAAAAACTGCTTATTGAGCGCCCCTCGCTTAGCGTGACTGAAATTGCGTACACGGTAGGCTTTACGGGCGTGGAGAGGTTTAGCGAAATGTTCAAAAAGTACGTGGGACTTTCTCCGCTGGCGTATAGAAAGAAGAAGGGTGAAAACTTATAAAGTTTTACCGTCGTTTACTTGGCTTTTTCAGCGGAATATGTTATAATAAAAAAATGGAAGTTAAAGACGCAAATCAATTGAATCCACTTACCCTTGCCTTTTTGGGCGATAGCGTGTTCACGCTGTTCGTGCGCGAAAGACTGGTGAATAGTCACGACAGCAAAAGCGGAGCTTTGCACAAAAGCGCTAACGGATACGTGTGCGCCCGTTCGCAAGCGATTATGCTTGACGCGCTTAGCGAGATTTTTACCGAAAAGGAAAAAGAAATCGCGCGCAGATGCCGTAACGCGCATAACACGTCGAAAGCGAAAAACGCGGGACTAAGCGACTATAAAAAAGCGACTGCGCTTGAAGGCGTTTTGGGGTATTTAAGGTTAGTGGGTGAAAATGAGAGATTGAACGAACTGATGAGAAAGTGCGTTGAAATTATTGACGAAGGAGTAAAAAATGAGTAGAGCGGATAAAATTTTTATTGAAAACTTAAAGGACATTATTGAAAACGGTTTTTCGGACGAAAACTTGGAGGTCCGTCCTCATTGGGAAGACGGCACGCCTGCTCATACTACGAAGAAGTTTTGTATCGTAAACCGCTATAACCTTGCCGAAGAATTTCCCATTATCACGGTCAGAAAGACTAATTTTAAGGCTTGTCTTGACGAGATTTTGTGGATTTGGCAAAAGAAGAGCAACCGCATTTGTGATCTTAATTCTCATATCTGGGATAGCTGGGCGGACGAGAGTGGAACGATAGGTAAGGCGTACGGCTATCAATTAGGCGTAAAGCATCACTACAAGGAAGGCGACTTCGATCAGGTGGACCGCGTTATCTACGATCTTAAACACAATCCGCAGTCGCGCAGAATCATAACGAACATATACGTACACGCCGATTTAAGCGAAATGAACCTTTATCCCTGCGCTTATTCGATGACCTTTAACGTGACGGGGAACAAGCTTAACGCGATTTTGAATCAGCGTTCACAGGATATGCTTACGGCTAATAACTGGAACGTCGTTCAGTATTCAATGCTCGTAATTATGCTCGCAAAGGTTTGCGGACTTGAACCGGGCGAGTTCATTCACGTGATAGCGGACGCGCACGTTTACGACCGTCATATTCCGCTTTGTAAGGAGCTTTTCGACCGCGAGCAATTTCCTGCGCCCAAGCTCGTAATCAAGCGCGACGTAACCGATTTTTACGACTTTACGGTGGACGATTTTGAACTCGTCGACTACCGTTACACGCCTCTTGGCAAGAAAATCGAGGTGGCTATATGATAAAAGCAATCGTTGCAGTTGACAAGAAATGGGGCATAGGCAAAAATAACGACCTTTTGTTCCATCTTCCCGAGGACATGAAGTTTTTCCGCGCGACTACGCTTAATAAAGTCGTGGTTATGGGTAGTAACACCTTGCTTTCTTTTCCCGGTGGCAATCCGCTTAAAAACCGCACGAATATCGTGCTTTGGCCGGGCGGAGAAAAACGCGAGGACTGCACTATCGTAGGCAGTCTTGACGAGCTTAAAAATGCGCTTAAAGAGTACGATAACGAAGAAATTTTCGTAATCGGTGGTGCAATGTTTTACCGCACGATGCTCCCGTATTGCGAGAGCGTGTTAGTGACCAAAGTGGATGCGGACGGCGAAGCGCAAGTCTTTTTTGAAAACCTTGACGAGAAGCAAAACTGGAGTATGACTGCTTGCTCGGATAGCGTAAAAAGTGGCGATTACGAGATAAAATTCACGACTTACACGAATTCTGCTCCCGTTGACTTTTTTAAGTAGCCGTCACGATTTGGGGCATACGTACCCACGAAAAATTAACCAAAAAGGATAAAAATATGAAAATTATCGGTAGAAACGCCGTTATTGAGGCGATTAAATCAGGTCAGACCATAGACAGACTCGTTGCCGCTCGCGACCAAAAGGACGCAGGTGCGCAAAGAATTATCAACGAGGCAAAGTCGAGAGGGATTAAGGTTTTCTTTTACGACAAGGACGTTTTAGACAGAGAGAGTGCGGGTAAAAAGCATCAAGGCTTTATTGCCGAGGTTACCGACTTTAAGTATTGCGAGCTTGAGGATATTCTCGCTTACGCCGAAGAAAAAGGTCAGCCCCCGTTCGTGCTTATTTTGGACGGCGTGGAAGATCCCCACAACCTTGGTAGCATTATAAGGGTGGCAGAGTGCGCAGGCGTTCACGGCGTAATTATTCCCCGTCATCGCTCCGTTTCCGTAAACGATACGGTAGTAAAGGTTTCCGCAGGTGCGGCGTCGCACGTAAAGGTGGCGAAGGTTACTAATATCAACGACGCAATCGAGGAGCTTAAAAGCAAAAACGTGTGGGTTTACGCGGCGGATATGGACGGCGGTAGCATCTACGACGCGCGTCTTACGGGCGCAATCGCTTTCGTAATCGGTGGCGAAGGTCAGGGTGTAAAACGCCTTACGAAACAAAAGTGCGACGGCGTAGTTGCCCTTCCTATGTACGGCAAGGTAAACTCGCTTAACGCGTCGGTAGCAGCAGGAATCGTGGTGTACGAATACTTGCGTCAAAATCTTTAAAACTATGAAACGGGCATACGCGTATATGCTCGTTTTTTGCACTTGGGAGAAAAAAATGAACTATTATTTAGGCATAGACGGTGGCGGCAGTAAGACGGAATTCGTGCTTTGTGACGGGAAGGGAAACGTCTTGAAAAAGCTAATAAAGGGCGGAAGCAATCCCAACGATATCGGCGTTGATAACTGCGAAAAACTGCTTCGTGACGGTGTAAACGAGATTACTGGGGGCGGGCATCAAAATCTTTTTATTTACGCAGGAATTTCCGGCGCAGGCGTAGGTAACAATATGGAAATAATAATGAACGGGCTTGCGCCTCTTTGTAAAAAGGTGGAAGTGCAAGCAGATTTGCACGGCGCAATGGAGTATTCGCTTAAGGATAACGACGGAATAATGGTCGTTTGCGGTACGGGCATTAGTTGCGCGTTAAAGCAGGGCGAAACCATTAAGGGCGTAGGCGGTTACGGGTACTTGTTTGAAGATGGCGGAAGCGGTTACGCGTACGGTCGCGACGCTATAAAAGCCGTGCTTCACTACGAGGACGGATACGGGAAAAACAGTACGCTCGTCCTCGCGGTAAAAAGCAAAACGAAAGGGGACGTACGCCCGCATTTAGCGGAATTGCTGTCGCGAGGCAAAGCGTATATCGCCTCTTTTGCGCCCTTCGTTTTCGATGGATATAATAAAAAAGACGAAGTGTGCGTTAAAATCGTAAACGACAATATTGCTCAGACGATTGCGCTTATTGAAAACGCGATTTTAGTTTACGGCAAACGGCCGTGCACGCTCGCTTTCGTAGGTGGAATAACCAAGCAGGCGTTTTTCCGCAAAGCGATAGAAGAAAAGTTTAGCGATTGCAAAACGATTTTTAGCGCTCTTGCGCCCGTTTACGGCGCGGCGGTTAAGGCGGTCAAGCTTAACGAAAAAATAGACGAAAATTTTGAAAATAATTTTACACGGAGTTACCCTGATGCTTAAAACGGAAATGCGCAACCCTAAAACCACGCATATAGATAAAATGGATACTTTGGCAATGCTCAAGGTCATCAACGAGGAAAATATGAATTCCGTGCTTGCCGTCGAGCGCGAGCTTGAAAATATCGCCGTGGCGGTGGATAAGGCTACGGAGTGCTTAAAAAGAGGCGGAAGGATTATCTATATAGGCGCAGGTACTTCAGGAAGAATAGGAGTTATGGACGCGTCCGAGTGTCCGCCCACTTACGGCGTTAGCTACGACACGGTTATAGGAATAATCGCCGGCGGAGAAAAATGTCTAACGCGCGCAGGTGAGGGTGGCGAGGACGTAGCCGAGGCAGGAGTGGACGACCTTAAAGCGCGTAACGTTTGTGAAAAGGATTTCGTCGTTGGTATATCGGTAGCTGGTGGCGCGCAGTACGTGCTCTCCGCCGTAAGGTACGCTAAAAGCGTAGGCGCGGTCACGGTGGGCTTGACTTCTAACAGCGAAAGTGAGCTTGCGAAAATAACCGATATCGTGATTTGCCCCGACACGGGCGCTGAGGTTATCACGGGCTCGACGCGAATGAAAGGAGGCAACGCGCAAAAGTTCGTGCTCAATATGATTTCGACGGGCGCGATGGTAAAATGCGGTTACGTTTACGAAAATCTGATGGTCAACTTAAAGCCTACTAACGTAAAGCTTAAAAACCGTATGATAAGTATCGTCAGCGAAATCGTAGGTTGCGACGCAGGTCACGCGCGAAAATTACTTGAAAATAACGACTGGGATATTAAAAAAGCGGTAAAAAATAGCGATAATTTATAGTTATACTATAAAAAATAGTTATAAACGGGTGCAAATGCTTGATAAATGCGCCCGTTTAGTTTATAATAATATTTGGTGCGCAAAAGCGCCCTGAAATAGTTAAATTACCAAAAGGAGTTTTATAAAATGAGAAAGCCTATTATCGCAGGTAACTGGAAGATGAACAACACGAAGGCGCAAGCCGAAGAGCTTATCAACGCGCTTAAGCCGCTCGTAAAAGACGTTAAGGGCGTTGACGTAGTAGTTTGCGTACCCTTCACGGATATTGAAAAGGTTAAGAAGCTTGTTAAAGGTAGCAAGATTCGCGTAGGCGCACAGAACGTTTCTTGGGCAGACAAGGGCGCGTTCACGGGCGAAATCAGCGCAGATATGCTTATCGAGGCAGGCGCAGAGTACGTAGTAATCGGTCATAGCGAACGCCGTCAGTACTTTGGCGAGACGGACAAGAGTGTAAACGCTCGTACCGTTCAGGCGCTTAAATATAACCTTAAACCTATCGTATGTATCGGCGAAACGCTTGACGAGCGCGAAGGCGGACTTACTGAAAAAGTTCTTCTTACCCAGATCGAAGGCGGTTTTGAGGGAATCAGCGAAGAGGATATCAAGAAAGTCGTAGTTGCTTACGAACCCGTTTGGGCAATCGGCACGGGCAAGACTGCTACCAGCGAGCAGGCTAACGACACCATTAAGTTTATCCGCAAAACGCTCGCTAAAAAGTACGGCAGAGCAACTGCTAACCGCGTACGCATTCAGTACGGTGGCAGTATGAACGCGAAGAACGCTGCTGAGCTTATGGCTATGAGCGATATCGACGGCGGTCTTATCGGTGGCGCATCGCTTAAAGCAGAAGATTTCTCTATCGTAGTAAAAGCAGGCGTTAACGCTTAAGGAAAGAATTATGAAAAAGACTGACGCTATCATTATAATGGACGGCTTTGGTAATCGCGGTAGCGAGAACGGAAACGCCGTAATTAAGGCAGGTACGCCTTATATCAAATCTTTGCTCGAAAAGTACCCCAACACGCTTATCGACGCGAGCGGTAGAGCGGTTGGTCTTCCTGCCGGTCAAATGGGTAACAGCGAAGTTGGTCACCTTAACCTTGGCGCAGGCAGAGTAGTTTATCAGGATATCACCAAGATTGATAAGGCAATCGAGGACGGCGACTTTTTCACTAATCCCGTGCTTTTGGGTGCTATGCAAAACGCTAAAAACAACGGTACGGCGCTCCACCTCGTAGGTCTTACTTCCGACGGTGGCGTGCATAGCTCCATTAACCATCTTTACGCGCTTTTGGAAATGGCAAAACGCGAAACGGTGGGTACCGTATACGTCCATTGCGTAACTGACGGCCGTGACGTTCCCCCCGATAGCGCGATCAAATACGTCGCTATGGTAGAGGACAAAATCAAGGAAATCGGCAGTAACGCAGTCGTTGCTACGGTCGAGGGTAGATATTACTATATGGACCGTGACAACCGCTGGGAAAGAGTTAAAAAAGGTTACGACGGAGTATTTGCCGGCGTTGGCAATCACTTCGATAGCGCAGTTGAGGGCGTTAAGGCGTCGTACGAGAATAAAGTTTATGACGAGTTTATCGAGCCTATCGTAGTAGGCGACTACAAGGGCGTAACGGCAGGCGACAGCATAATCTTCTATAACTTCCGTTCCGACCGCGCCAGAGAAATTTCGCGCGCAGCAATCTACGCTGACTTCGACGGATTTGAGCGCGAGGGCGGATACAAGCCCGTTTATTACGTTGGTATGACGCAGTACGACGCGACCTTTACGGGAATTCATACCGCGTTTGAACCCAGAGAGCTTAAAAATACGCTTGGCGAATTTTTGGCTAACGAGGGCTACACTCAGGCGCGCGTTGCCGAAACGGAGAAGTACGCACACGTTACTTTCTTCTTTAACGGTGGCGTAGAACAGCCTAATAAGAACGAGCGTCGCGTGCTCGTTGCAAGTCCTAAGGTTGCTACTTACGACCTTCAACCCGAAATGAGCGCTCCCGAGGTTACCGAAAAAGCACTCGAGGTAGTGGGCGACGTTGACGTTTTGATTCTTAACTTCGCTAACTGCGATATGGTAGGTCACACGGGCGTGTTTGACGCGGCGGTTAAGGCGGTTACGACGGTTGATAACTGTCTTAGCAAGCTCATTCCTGCAATTCTTGCTACGGGCGGTACGGCTTTGGTTACGGCTGACCACGGCAATGCCGAACAAATGAGCTTTGACGACGGTTCGCCCTGCACGGCACACACGACTAACCTCGTTCCCTTCGTAGTCGTTGGCGAAAAGTACGTTGGCGCGTCCTTGCGTGAGGGCGGTGCGCTTTGCGACGTAGCACCTACGCTTTTGGACGTAATGGGCGTTAATAAGCCTGCTGAAATGGAAGGAACTACCCTTATTAAGTAACGGTTCAGTCACAACAATCTAACTGATTTTTGATGGAAAAACCCTACGAAATCTAACTTATTTTTCTCGGTTACCGTCGAAGACGGTTTAGTAGGCTTATGTTAGTGTGATAGGTTTTGCGACCTACGCTGATATATTTGACCATACGGTATGGTCGTACTACGAAACAGGCTTTGCCTGCGCCCTCGAAAAAGAAGTATCTTTCTTGCGTTTTTCTCATCAAATCGCAATAAATTGCTAATCAGTTATCTATTGTGTCTTCACCTAAAAAATAAAACTTATATAAAATTACAGCCGTGGTGATATTGCTACGGCTGTGGTTTTTTAAGGAGAAAAGTATGAAAATTTACGACGACGTTTTGGCGACCGTGGGCGCAACTCCGACGGTACGTATATCCCGTTTTGCGACCAAAGTGGGCGTTAAGGGCGAGATTTTAGTCAAAATTGAGGGCAGAAATCCCGGCGGTAGCGCAAAGGACCGCGTGGCGATTGCTATGCTTAATAGCGCGAAAGAGAGCGGTATGCTGAGTGAGGGCGGTACGGTTATCGAGCCTACGAGTGGAAACACGGGTATAGGACTTGCTATGGCGTGCGCCGTTATGGGCTATAAGCTTATTTTGACTATGCCCTCGTCAATGAGCGTTGAGCGTCGTAAAATTCTTTCCGCTTTAGGCGCGCAAATCGTGCTTACTCCGGCTGAAAAAGGGATGACGGGTGCTAACGAGGAGGCGGAAAGACTTCATAAGCAAATTGACGGTTCGATTATCGCAGGTCAGTTTGACAATCCTCAAAACCCTGATGCTCACCGCAAAAGCACGGCGCTTGAAATTTTAAGTGATACCGAGGGCGAAATTGACTGTTTCGTAGCAGGAATAGGCACGGGCGGTACGATTACGGGCGTGGGCGAAGTGCTGAAAGAGAAAATCAAAGGTGTGAAAATCGTGGGCGTTGAGCCTGCCGACTCGCCTTTACTTACTAAAGGACACGCAGGCACGCATAAAATCCAAGGCATAGGTGCGAATTTTATTCCCAAGGTGCTTAATATGGAAGTCGTGGACGAGGTTTTGACCGTCACGACGAGTGAGGCGTACGAGTGCGCTCGCCTTTTGGCAAAAAGTGAAGGTTTTACTTGTGGAATATCGGGTGGAGCGGCGCTCGCAGGCGCGATAAAAGTGCTTGAAAAAACGCCCCACAAGCGCGTTTTCGTTCTTTTGCCCGACAGCGGAGATAAATATTTGTCTACCGATTTATTTGAATAAAAAATTTACCGTAAATAATAAAACGGAGTGGTACGTACCGCTCCGTTTTTTGTTTTTATTCGGTTTTTGGGGCGAAAAGCGTGCATCCGCTATCGCGATAAAAGTCCGCTTTTTCTTTTAAAGTTTGGATACTGACGGCGTACTTTTTTGCTAAACACTCGTAGCAAAGTAGCGTTTCACCCGAGCGATTGATCAGTTTTTTGCTCATCGCGATTTCGTCGGGCGTGAGCGCGCTATCACAGTCGTGGCATTTTTGCATTAGTCTTGCACCAGTTTTACGCGCAAAAATTTGCAACAATGGGGTTGAAGATTTTCAAGCAGTATATGGTTGTGGATTTCAAATTGCTCGCCCGTCCACAGGTCCGTTGCGTGAAGTTTTACGCCCGTTGAAGGAGTGATGCCGATTTGCTCGCCTGCAAAGGTAATAAGACGCTCGTGATCAAAAAGGTTAATAAGCAAAACTGCAAAGTCACCGTTTTCAAGCGGTTTTACGATAGCGTTACAGGGCGTTTCGTCTATCCATCTCACGTAGCCAAGATAGGGCTGAGCGCATAAACGGTCTTGGTTAATGGCGATAACCTCGCGGTTAGTGATAATGCTTTTGGTTTGCTCGTCAATATCTCTTACGTCGCTACCCAGCATAAGAGGCGAGCCAAAAAGCGCCCACGCGGAGAAATGCGTTTTATATTCCTCGTAAGTACAGCCACCTAAACCCACGTTGCCTTTGCCGTTCATACCCACGACGAGCATATCCATATCGTTAAAGCAACCTATTCCGCCAAAAGGCATTGCGCCGTTAAAGTCGGTGTTGTAGTTGTTTTTAACGTCTAACATTTGTAAAATAATGTCGCGGATAGAATTAAAGTTGTCGTGAATATCGCCCGTCGAGCGCCACATACTTGCGCCAGTAGAGCGAATCCAAGCGTGCGTGTTGTCCGCGCCCCAGCTGCACGCGCTAAACAAAATCTCGCGACCGCAGTTAGCTAAGGCCGCGCCCATTTTTCTGTACGAAAGCTTTCCCGAAACGGCAACGGGATGATAGCAGTAGTCGTATTTTAAGAAATCAACTCCCCATTCAGCAAAGGTGCGTGCGTCGATAAATTCGTAATCAAAGCTGGCAGGGTAGCCTGCGCAGGTAACCGTGCCCGCGCAAGAATACATACCGAACTTAAGCCCAAGCGAATGCACGTAGTCAGCCACCGCCTTCATTCCCGACGGAAATTTTTCGGGATCTGCTACCAGCCTGCCGTTTTCGTCGCGCTGCTTTAACGACCAGCAGTCGTCAATAACCACGTATTCGTATCCAAGCTTATCAAGTCCGTTGTCAACGATCGCCTTCGCGCTTTCACGAACGACCTGCTCGTTGATATTCGGACCAAAGGTATTCCACGAGTTCCAACCCATAGGGGGAGTGAGTTTAAGCATCTTTTTTTCCTCCGATATAAAAACTATCTGATAGCGGACCATATCACCGCCTCGTTAAATTAAGTATATCATACCTTTTGGTCAAAATCAATGCTTTTGTGTCATTTATTTTTAATGATTTGTTATGTGTGCCACCCAAAGGATGTTTCGAATGCTTGGAATAGTGCGTAGTTCGCGACTTGCGCTTGCTTATATTGTGACGTCGCCTATTATATAAAGAAACGCGCGAGAAAATACGAAAAAATTTTTCAAAAAAATTTTTAAAAATTTGCGAAAAATCCTTGACAAACTTTTCAGGATAGTGTATTATATAAGCACGATAATGATAATCATTATCAATAAGGAGCTACAAAAATGGATGACATTCGCGAACAAGTTAATAACGAACGTCACTCCAAGAGTCGTGACGTGATATACGAAACCTTAGCAGGGACGAAAACTCATCCCGACGCCGAGTGGGTATACGAAACGGCAAAACGCACTTGCCCGTCGCTCGGCATTGCAACGGTGTATCGCAACTTAAAGCGTTTGAGTGAAAAGGGGCAAATCGTTGCGATTGAAACGAGCAACGGCTCCGTTCATTACGACGCGTGCGTGAAGGAACACGCGCACTTTATTTGTGAAAAGTGCGGAAAGATTTTGGATATTGATTTTCCCGAAGTGCCCTTTACGGAGGCGGAAAACGCAGGCTACGAAGTGCACCGCGGAAAAGTCGTGCTTTACGGGCTGTGCCCTCATTGTAAACAACCGAAGTAACAGGATTCGGTCTGATATTAAAAAAATTTTTGGAGGAATAGAAAAATGAAAAGATGTAAAGTTTGTGGATGCGTAGTTGAAGATAACGTTGCTCGTTGCCCCCAGTGTGGCGTAACCGAGTTTGACGCTCTTGAAAACGAGGATAAAGTTGGCGTTTGGGCTTGCGAGCATCACGTAGGCGACGGCAAGGTTGAAGACGAAATGATTATGCAGGGCCTTCGCGACAATTTTATGGGCGAGTGCACCGAAGTAGGTATGTACCTTGCTATGGCTCGCGTTGCTGAAAGAGAAGGCTACCCCGAGGTTGCCGAGGCGTACAAGAGATACGCTTTTGAAGAGGCTGAACACGCAGCAAAGTTCGCTGAGCTTTTGGGCGAGGTTGTAACCGATTCTACCAAGAAGAATCTTGAACTTCGTTATATGGCTGAAGGTGGCGCTTGCAAGGGCAAGCTTGATCTTGCAGTTCGCGCTAAACAGCTTGGCTACGACGCTATCCACGACACCGTTCACGAAATGGCAAAGGACGAGGCTCGTCACGGCGCAGGCTTCCTTGGTCTTTACAACAGATACTTTAAGTAAGTTAATAACTATAAACCCTCACATCCCCTATAAAAAATTAAACGAAACGGACCTTTCCACCAAAAGGCCCGTTTTGTTTTGAAATATTAAGCCGTATCGTTTCCCCGTCATTGCGAGGAGCGTAGCGACGTGGCAATCTCAGAATCCAAGTGTTAATTTTTACGTCATTGCGAGGAGCGTAGCGACGAAAAAATCAAAACGGAGCACCACGTTATAGCGCGTTTATACGTTATACGCGACTATCATAATGTTCAAATACGTCGCAAAGCCTAACCACAAAAGGTACGGTATAAGCAAAATTGCCGACCAGACGTTTACGCGGAAATCAATTGCTATAAGAGTAGTGACCATAGCGTCAACGAACGCCAAAATCAAAAACGCCCAAAAAAATTGTCGCGCGTTAAAGAACACGGGCACCCACAAAAAATTGAGTGCAAGCTGAACGCCCCAAATGATAAACGAGGCTATACGTAGTGCATTGTTTCGCGTTTTAGTGACCACGGTGATATAAAGCGAAACGCCTATCATAGCGTAAAGAACGGGCCACACGATAGAAAAGACGATATCGGGTGGAGTAAAAGCAGGGCGCACGAGTCCCGTGTAGCCCGTATCCGCGCCACCAACCATTCCCACGATCCAGCCAAGCGCTACGGTAATTACTGCAAAGCCAAGCGCTTCAAGAAAAATATAAAGTTTACTTTTGTTCGTAAGTGCAATTTCTCTCATAAAAACTCCTTTTTTCATAGTTTGCTCTATCTGTTAGAAAATATGCAAAAAGCAGTCGTTGATCGTTAAAAATAGTGACAAAACTACCAAGTATATAGCAAAAAAGCGACTGTTTTTGAAGGCGTTTTTGATAAAGCGAAGAGCAATTAGTCCCGAAACGAAAGCACAAATAAAGCCTGCGAATAGGTAAAGCGGACTTATCACGGTAGCCGTACCTTCAATTAGTTCAAGTGCCGTTCCACCTATGATAATAGGGATAGAAAGTAAAAAACAAAAGCTGGTATTTTGCTCCTCGTCCACGCCTAAAAGCTTGCCCGTGGACACCGTCGTTCCGCTACGCGAAAGCCCCGGGAAAACGGCAAGCCCCTGTGCTATTCCGATAACGATACTGTCAAAATAAGAGGGGACGTGGGTGGGCGTTTTTGCAAAATAGTGCGATACCGTTAGTAAAATAGCGGTAAGAAGAAAAGTGAAAGCAAGAGTTTTTCCCTCGAAATTTTGGCTAACGCCGTCTTTGAAAACGAAGGCTAAAATTACTGAAATAGAAGTTGCTAAAATAAGCTTTAACGAAAAAGGCGAAAAAGGCTTTTTAATAACGGACAGCACTTGTCTTCTGAACTGAATAACGACTGCAAAAAGGGTAGCGAGGTGCAAAAACAAATCGAAAAATAAGTTTGACTCAATACCCGTAATGCGCGTAAACAAAACGAGATGTCCGCTACTTGACACGGGCAAAAATTCGGTTAGCCCTTGTAGTATTCCCATAACGATTGCGTGAAGAAGATTCATACCATAATTTATTTAATGAGCAGGGTAAATATGAATGTTTTTGCTAAAAGCAAAATTTTAGGTCAAAACGATTGCATTTACGCTATTATTTTGTTAAAATAAGAGTATAAGTTTAACCAAAAAACAGGAGGACGATATGAAGATAAATATTTCCGCGCTTGATAACGAGCTTCGCACACGCGTTGGCGAAGTAGCTACCCAGCTTGGCTTTGAGATGGACGTAAACGGTTACGCTATCGAAGCAAAGCAGGGCGAAGAGTTTTCCGTTAGCTTTGACGGACAGAAGTTTACTATCGTTTACGACGCGCTTAACAGATTTTTCCGTGGACTTTTGCTCGTAGCGAAAAGCGGAGCAAAGAAAAAGTTTACCGTTAGCGAAAAATGCGTGGCAGAAGAACTTGGCATTATGCTTGACTGCTCGCGTAACGCAGTTCGTAACTTGACGCACCTTAAACAAATTATCCGCAACCTCGCGCTTATGGGCTATAACCAAATCCAGCTTTATACCGAGGACACCTACGAGGTTAAGGGCGAGCCTTACTTTGGCTATATGCGCGGTAGATATTCTATCGCTGAAATGAAACAAATCGACGAGTACGCTTACTCGTACGGCATCGAGGTAGTGCCCTGCATTCAAACGCTTGCGCACCTTAACCAGATTTTCCGTTGGCGCGACTTTGGCGAGTGCCACGATATCGACGACATTTTGCTTATCGACGCAGACAGAACGTACGAGCTTATTCAAAGAATGTTTGAAACGCTTTCCGAGTGCTTCCGCTCGCGTAAAATCCATCTTGGAATGGACGAGGCGCATCATATCGGCAGAGGTAGATACGAGGACCTCCACGGCGGAGTTGCTAACCGTAGCGAGCTTATCTTAAAGCACCTTAACAAGGTGGTTGAAATGGCTGAAAAGTACGGCTACAAGCCTATGATGTGGAGCGATATGTTCTTCCGTCTTGCTTTTGGTGGTAACTACTACGTAAAGGACGGCGAGGACGCGTCTATTCCCGACGAGGTTATGGCAAAAGTGCCCGAAAATCTCCGTCTCGTTTACTGGGATTATTACAGTCGCGAGTATTCCACATACGAGAATATGATGAAGAGTCACCTCAAATTCAACCGCGAAGTAATGTTCGGCGGTGGTGCGTGGACTTGGACGGGCTTTGCTCCCCAAAACGCTTTCTCGTTTGAAACCACCCGTCTTGCTTTGCAGGCTTGCAAGAAGAACGGCATCAATAAGATTATGTTTACTATGTGGGGCGATAACGGCGCAGAATGCTCGGCGCTTGGCGTGCTTCCCACGCTTTGCATGGCGTCGGAGTATTTGTACGGTCACGAGGAAAGCTACGAGGACGCGTTTAAGGCACTTACGGGAATTAGCGCAAAGGATTATCTTACCATTGATATCGCTAACCTCGTGGCGTTCGACCGCGCTCCTAACGTAAACAACCGCTGTAAGTATATGCTCTACAACGACGTAGTGGGCGGAATTATGGACAACGCTTGCAAAATCGGTCAGGGCGAAGTGTACGCCGCTAACGCTAAAAAGCTTAAAGCGGTGGAAAAAACGGCAGGCGCGTTCGCGTATATTTTCAAAACCCAACGCCTTCTTTGTGAAGTGCTTGAACTCAAATTCGACCTTGGCGCAAAAATCCGTCAGGCGTATACGGCAGGCGATAAAAACGCGCTCAAAGCTCTCGTTAAAAAGTGCGTTTCTCCTCTTGGCAAGCGCATCAACGCTTTCTACGAGGCGTTCAGAGAGCAATGGATGAAAGAAAACAAGCCCTTTGGCTTTGAAGTTCAGGATTATCGTATCGGCGGACTTATCAAGAGAGTTGAGCATTGCGAAAAAATGATTATGGATTACGTCAACGGCAAGAGCGAAAATATCGCGCTTTTGGATGAAAAATGCCTTGATTTCTATCCCGAGCTTATCGAGGACGGCGCGTTCAATAGCTTTGCTCTTAACATCAGCACGAGTATCGTTTAATTATGCTGAATATCGTTTTAGTTGAACCCGAAATTCCTCAAAACACGGGCAATATTGCACGCACTTGCGCTTGTACTAACTGTAGACTTCACCTCGTTCGCCCGTTCGGTTTTGAGATTAGCGACAAAACCTTGCGTAGGGCAGGGCTGGACTACTGGGACAAGGTTGATATAACCTATTACGATAGCCTCGGTGAGTTTTTTGCAAAAAACGAGGGCGCGACTTTCTTCTACGCAACCACGAAAGCAAAGCAAAGTTACACCGACGTTTCTTTCCCAGATAATAGTTTTATTCTGTTTGGAAAAGAAACTAAAGGACTGCCCGAAGACCTTATTTATAAGGATTACGAGCGCGCTATCCGTATCCCTATGTTCGGCTCGCTCCGTTCGCTAAATTTGTCTAATTCCGTCGCAATTATTCTTTACGAGGCGCTTCGTCAAAACGACTTTTTTGGTCAAAAATAAACGGTCGTAAAAACTATTAAAAATTTAAAACTCCGTGGTACGTACTACGGAGTTTTGCTTTTTTTGGGCTTTTTAAGCTTAATTTTTATAGGCAAAAGCGCGGTCAAGAGCAGTAAACAAACGGGGTAAAAGGTTATTACTCCGTGACGGAAGAAAAAGGCTAATAAAAATAGTGGTAGCGCGCCCAAAAACGAGAAAACGAAATCCACTAAAACTGACGAAAGGGTGGTCAGTCGCGCGTGTAGTTTGTTCGCTAAAAATAGCGCAAAACGAAAGAATAATCCGCAGGGGAAGGCGAGAAGGAAAAGGGTAAGCTCGCTCATTTGAAAATGCGTTTAATTAGTGGCGCTTTTGCAGTCGCGTACTTTAGCGAATCGATTTCGCCCGTAAAGCAAAGCGTGTTTTCCTGCGCGCCGAATTTCACGATTTTGATATTTTTGCCCTTGATCGTAAGGTTACCGCTCGTCGTTGCGACGACTAATTCTTCCTCGCTATACGACAGCACTTCGTTTGCGCCCGAAAGGGTTGCTTTTTTTCTCTCGTCCAGCGTAACGGAGTGGACGGCGTTATTAACGGATGGTTGCGACATAATTTCACCTCGCTTTAATATATGCGCAACTTTATTAGATATGAACAAAGTGCTTAAAATCGGTTGCATTTATTGCGCAAATATTGTAAAATATATGAGTACGGCTAAATCCGTAAAATAAATTGCAAGGAAACAAAAATGGACATCAAAGTAAAACTCGCCGAGGAATTTAACCTCAAACCTGATTACGCATCAAACATCGTCGACCTTATTGAAGAAGGCAACACCATTCCCTTTATCGCGCGTTACCGTAAGGAAATGCACGGCGGTCAATCGGACGAAGTGTTGCGTGATTTCAGCGACAGACTGACTTATCTTAAAAACCTTGAACAAAGAAAAGCGGAAGTTCAATCTTCCATCGAAGGACAAGGAAAGTGGACGGACGAGCTTGCTACTGCGCTCGCTGCCGCTACGACGATGACTGAGGTAGAGGACATTTACCGTCCCTACAAGCAAAAGAAGATGACGCGCGCATCCATCGCTATCGAAAGAGGGCTCGAACCTCTTGCCGATATCATTTGGGCACAGGAACTTACCGAGTGCGATCTTACCGCGCTCGCTAGCGAGTACGTCCATAACGACGACGAAGATCCCAAAAAGAGAGTACCTACTTCCGCCGACGCTATCGCAGGCGCTCAGGATATTATTGCTGAGCGCGTTTCCGACGACGCTGAGATGAGAAAGGCGTTGCGTGAGCTTTTGTTCGCTGAGGCGAAAATGGAAAGTAAAACGGACGACAAGCAGGAAGATCAGGAAAAGCTCAACGTGTACGAAACTTACAAGGAGTTTTCTGAAAAGCTTTCTACCCTGCCGTCTCACAGAATTCTTGCTATCAACCGTGGCGAGAAAGAGGAGTGCTTGAAGGTAAGCGTGGTTATCGACGCCGAGCTTGCGATTGCAAAGCTCAAAGCAAAATTCCTCAAAGACAGCGCGTTCAATATGGTAATGAGCGCCGCTATCGAGGACAGTTATTCCCGTCTTATCTTCCCCTCGATCGAGAGAGAAGTAAGAAACGAGCTTACCGATAAGGCTAACGAGCAGGCTATTAAGATGTTTGAAGTAAACCTCAAGCCCCTCTTGATGCAGCCCCCCCTCAAAGGCAAAGTTATTCTTGGACTTGACCCCGCGTACAGAACGGGATGTAAGATTGCCGTAATCGACGCGAACGGTAACGTTCTTGACCATACGGTAGTTTATCCCACGCCTCCCCAGAACAAGACCGAGGACGCGAAGAGAATTCTTATCGCGCTCATCTTAAAATATAAGGTTGACGTTATTTCTATCGGTAACGGAACGGCGTCCAAAGAGTCCGAGATTTTCGTTGCCGACCTTATCAAGGAATGCCCCCGTCCCCTTCAGTACGCAGTCGTAAACGAGGCAGGTGCGTCCGTTTATTCGGCAAGTAAACTTGGTACGGAAGAATTCCCGCAATTCGACGTAACCGTGCGCTCCGCAGTTTCTATCGCACGTCGTCTTATGGACCCCCTTGCCGAGCTTATCAAAATCGACGTTAAGTCCATCGGCGTAGGTCAGTATCAGCACGATATGCCCCAAAAAAGACTTACCGAAGTGCTCGAAGGCGTAGTTGAGGACTGCGTAAACAGCGTAGGAGTTGACCTCAATACCGCGTCGTACAGCCTTCTTTCTTACGTATCCGGTCTTAATACCTCTATCGCTAAAAACGTAGTTAAGTACCGCGAGCAAAAGCCCTTTACCTCGCGCCGTCAACTTCTCGAAGTACCCAAGCTTGGACCTAAGGCGTTCGAGCAGTGCGCAGGCTTCCTTCGTATTCCCGGGGGCGCAAGCGTGCTTGACAACACGGGCGTTCACCCTGAAAGCTACGAGGCGGCTGAAAAGCTTTTGGCTAAGTACGGCTACACCGCTGACGACGTTAAGAACGGCGCAATCGGTGATATTAAGAACAAGATTAAAGCAGACGGAACGGCTATGGTTGCCGCTGAAATCGGAGTGGGCGAGCCTACCTTGAACGATATCGTTGAGGAAATTCTTAAACCCGGTCGCGATATCCGTGCCGACCTTCCCGCGCCCGTACTTCGCGCTGACCTTATGGATCTTAATGACCTTAAAGAAGGTATGGAGCTTACGGGTACGGTGCGTAACGTTATCGACTTTGGCGCGTTCGTGGATATCGGCGTGCATCACGACGGTCTCGTTCACGTTTCCGAAATTTCCGACCGCTTTATCAAGCATCCTAGCGAGGCGCTTTCGGTTGGCGAAGTTGTTAAAGTAAAGGTTATCGGCGTTGATACTGTAAAGCAGAGAATTAACCTCTCCATTAAGCAGGCAAGTGGATTTAAGTCCGCGCCCGTTGAGCCCCGTCCCCAGCGCGAAAAACGCGACAACCGCGACAATCGCGACGGCAGAAGAGAGGGCAAGCAAAACTACGGCAAGGGTGGTAACACACCCCGTCCGCGCCGCGAAGAGAAGTCTATCGACGATATGTTAAAGGCTCTTCAAAGCAAATTTAACAAGAGATAATTTTAGCTAAAATTTGGTTAAAACATCAAAACGGAGTAGTACGTACTACTCCGTTTTTCTTTGGGCTCGCTCACGACGCCTCGTTGAATTTTACCACCGAAGGTGGTTTTGTAGGCTTGGAATCGGGTGTACGGGTAGTTGACCTACGCCAACGCCTTTGACCAAACGGTATGGTCGTACTACTAATCAAGCTTTGCTTGTAGGCGCGGAATATGGTGTACGGGTTGTAGACCTACGCCAACGCCTTTGACCGAGCGGTATAACGGGCGACTAATAGTCGCCCCTACAAAACGACCAAGGTTAGTGGTAGCATAGGCGACATAGGGGAGCAATCCTCCACCCTACGAAAAGACCGTATATTTGGTCGTATTACGAAACAGGCTTTGCTAGTAGGTTTATATTATAGCGTACGGCTTGAGGACTTACGCCCACCCGTTTGACCGTATAATCTGGTCGTATTACGAAACAGGCTTTGCCTGAGTTTACAAAAAATTAACAAAAATAATACAAAAAGAAAACTTTATATTAGCGTTTCGTAAACTTCCTTTTGGTATACTGACTACAGTAAAAAGAGGAGGTTTTTTATGTACGCAATCGAAATCAACGGACTTAGCAAATCCTTTCGCGGAATGTACGCCGTCAACGATTTATCCTTAAAAGTGCCCGTTGGGGCAATATACGGATTTATCGGCGAAAACGGTAGCGGAAAATCCACGACTGAAAAACTTATTTGCGGACATTTGGTAGCGGATAAGGGCGAAATCAAACTTTTTGGGCGCGACTACACCGACCCGGGCGTTAGGGTAAAGGTGGGCGCACTCATTGAAAACGCAGGCTGTTTCCCCGGCTCAAGCGTGTATACTAATCTTATGATGCAGGCAATAAATCTCAACCTTGAAAACGCACACGAAGAGATTATGCGCGTGCTTAAAATCGTAAGAATGGAAGATAACGTCCACCTTAAATTTAAAAAATGTTCGCTTGGAATGAAGCAGAGAATAGGCATTGCAATGGCGCTTATGGGCAGTCCTAAACTGCTTATTTTGGACGAGCCTATCAACGGACTTGACGCGGACGGAATGAGAATAATGCGCGAGATTTTAGTAGAAGTCGTAACCACGCAAAATTGCACGGTGTTTATTTCCTCGCATATCCTTGGCGAGCTGGAAAAAATCGCAACGCATTACGGAATTATCCGCCGTGGAAAGCTCGTTCAGGAAATTTCCGCAAAGGAAATGGAAAGTCGTGCACGTGTTTTCGTGTCACTTAAAGTTAAGGACACGGAAGGCGCGAAGAAGGTACTTAAAGAGCGTTTTGCGGTGGTCAAAGAGGAAGAGGAGTACTTACGCGTTTACGACGAAGAAAACGTTGAAAGCATCGTTGAGTGCTTGCTCAAAAACGGGCACGCGGTCAGCGAGATCAGTAAGAACAAAATCGGACTTGAAGAATATTATATCGAGCTTATGAGCGAAAAGGAGCGTGAGTGATATGCAAAACGAAGAACTTAAATTTCAGTCGCCCACTTTCTTTCAGCGATTAAAAGGAATGCTGGGCGTAGATTTTTACAGACTTTTCCACACGCCTATGTTCTATATTTTCCTCGCAATCGCGGCGATAATTCCTGCAATGGTGCTTGGAATGACGAGTATGGAAACGGCAGAGGGCGCAGTACCTATGTACACTAACACCTGGCAAATGATAGCGGCGAATATTCCCCTTTACGCCGTCAGAGACATTTCCGAGTACGCTAATATGAATATGGTGTTCATTTTCGGTGGAATAATGGTGTCCATCTTTATCGGTCACGACTACAAGAGCGGATACGTAAAACAGCTTTTTACCACGCACGCGAAAAAAGAAGACTATATGATGAGCAAAAGCTTGGTAGGCGCGTTCTCAATGGCGTGCATGTGCGTAACCTATCTTTTGGGTACGATTATAGCAGGACTATTCGTTCGCGCGTCGTTTGAGGTAAACGTCGGCTCGCTTATCTTGGCGGTGCTTGGTAAAATGGTTATGAGCTTGGGCTGGGCGAGTCTGTATACCTTCCTCAATATCATTTTCAGAAAGTATTTCGGAATTTCCATCGCGTCCTCCTTCTTTTTTGGAACGGGTATCTTGATCGTAGGCGCAGGCGCAATCGTAGGAAATTCGCCTATTCTTAACGTCTTTTTGTACGGATCGAGCGTGTACGCGTGCCTTAGCTGTGGAATCGATGCTTTGCTCACCTGCATCGTCGTTTCGCTCGCTTGGGCGGTCATCTACAACCTCGTTGGCTCAATGGTACTGTATAAGAGCGACGTTTATTAAGGAGAAAAGCGTATGAATGCAATTGAAATTAAAGGATTAACTAAAAATTTTGGTGAAAAGCAGGCGCTTTCGGGGCTTAATATGACCGTGCCCGTAGGCGCAATATACGGATTTATCGGCGAAAACGGTAGCGGAAAATCCACGACGGAAAAAATTATTTGCGGTCTTATCCATCCAAGCGGTGGCACGGTAAAGCTTTTCGACCGTGACTATAAGGATAGTGACGTCAGGGCAAAAATGGGCGTGCTTATCGAAAGTCCGGGCTGTTTTCCTTCGCTTACCGTGTGGAATAACCTTATGATTCAGGCTAATAATCTCGGCGTTGAAAACGCGGAAGAGGAGATCAGACGCGTGATTAAACTGGTCAGAATGGAAGGCGCGGCGTCTAACAAATTTAAAAACTGTTCACTTGGAATGAAACAGAGAATAAGCATCGCAATGGCGCTTATGGGTAATCCGACCTTGCTCGTTCTTGACGAGCCTATTAACGGACTTGATGCGGACGGAATGAGAATTATGCGTGAGGTTTTACTTGACGTAGTAAAGGACGGAAAGTGCACCGTTTTGGTGTCCTCGCACATCCTTGGCGAACTGGAAAAAGTGGCTACTCATTACGGTATCGTGCGCGGTGGAAAAATGATTATGGAAATGACCGCGGACGAGCTTGAGTCAAATTGTCGCACGTACGTAGCCGTCAAATCGCGACAAAACGACGTAACTTTGGCTATTCTTCGCCGTCACTTTATCCGCGTGGAAGAGGATGAGAGCGGTTATATCCGCGTGTACGACGACGTAAAGGCAGAGGACGTGGTAACGCTACTATTTAGTAACGGAATTTTGGTAAACGAAGTAAGGACGGACAAAATCGGACTTGAAGAATTTTATATTGACCTTATGAATAAAAAGGAGGGTAGCGGTTATGCAAACTACTAATCAGCCTACTTTTGAGCGTAATACTTTCAAAAAGCGTCTTACCACGATGCTCAAAGTGGATTTTCGCCGTATGTTTACTTCGCCGTTTGCGTATATAATGCTGGGAATCAGCCTCGTAATGCCCGTTCTTATTTTGGTTATGACGACTATGATGGACGGCACGGTTTCGGTCAATCCCCAAACGGGCGTTGAAATGGTAATCGAGGGCTTTGACAACGTGTGGCAGGTAATAGGCACGCTTTCTTCTGCTAACGCTACTGGACAAATGAGTATGGATATGACCGCAATGTGCAATATCAACCTCGTTTTCTTTATCTCGTCCGTGCTCGTGTGCGTGTTTATCGCGGACGATTTCAGGAGCGGATATGCGAAAAACTTGTTTACCGTGCGCTCGAAAAAGGGCGACTACGTTATTTCCAAAACGCTCGTTTGTTTCGTGGGTAGCGCACTTATGATAATTTTGTTCTTTATCGGCGCAATGATAGGCGGTGCAATCGCAAACCTTCCCTTTGATATTACGGGCACGAGCGTAGGCGGAATTATCTGTTGCTTGCTTTGTAAAGTACTGCTTACCAGCGTGTTTACCGCTATCTTTACCACTATGGCGGTAGTGGGCAAGCAAAGACTTTGGCTTTCCTTGATTTGTTCGCTGGGCGCGTCAATGCTGTTGTTCGCGATGGTGCCTATGATTAGTCCGCTTGACGCTAATATCGTAAACGTTATCCTTTGTTTAGCCGGCGGAGCGCTCTTTAGCGTAGGGCTTGGCTTTGTAAGTAAAGCAATTCTTGATAAAACTTCTTTGGTGTAAAATATTTAAAAAAATAGGAAACGGCGCATAACGTTATGCGTCGTTTTTCTTTTTTTGGGCGCTAAAAATCAAATAAAATTATTTATCGTGAAACCTTGACTTTATATAAGCATAGTGATATAATTGAGAGAAGTAAAGGATGGTAAGGATATGGAAATAACGCATATAATTTTGCTTATTTTGGAAATAATCGGAACGGTGTCCTTCGCGGTATCAGGCTCGATGGAGGCGATTAAGGCGAAGCTGGATGCGTTCGGAGTGTTGTTCGTAGGTTGCATTACGGCGGTGGGCGGAGGAATAATCCGCGACCTTCTTATCGGCAGGACGCCCCCGGGCATTTTTTCTAACCTGTATATTTTGTTAATTGCCGCGCTCTCGTCGCTTATCGTTTTCGTAATCGCTTATATAATTCATCAGCGCATTCAGACGGTTATGCACAAATTCGAGTGGTTTACTAACCTGTTTGACGCGCTCGGTCTTGCCGCTTTTTCGGTGACGGGCGTGGAAATCGCGTTCGTTTACGGCGTTAGCGACAACGCGGTGCTTTCCGTAATTTTAGGACTTTTCACGGGAGTGGGCGGAGGACTTATCCGTGACGTGCTTATCAACACCACGCCCTATATATTCAAAAAGCACGTGTACGCAATCGCGTCCATTATAGGCGCAACCGTGTACTACGTGATCCGCCTTTTTTCAGCGCAAACGCTGGTCGCGTCTATCGTAGCGATGACGCTGGTGGTGGTAATCAGACTGCTCGCGGCAAAATTCTTATGGAGCTTGCCTAAAGTTAGGCTGGAAGAAGAGCCAAAGACAAGCGAAGAGGATAAAAAAGAATAATAACTTGTTTCGTCGCAATAAGAAATTATAAGACTTTAATTGACTTTATACTTATATTTTGTTATAATTAAATAGTTAAGTTTGCATTTAAGGACAGTTTGTTTATAAAAAGCAGTAAGCTCGTCCTTTTTGCTTGCAATCTTATCACGCATTTGATATTTTATCAGTATAATAAACAGTAAACGAAAAAATTGTGAGGAAAATAAAATGACGACACAACAAATCACGGACGTTATCAAAAAGTTCCAGATCGAAGGGGAAGTTCTTTCTTGCGGACGCTACGGCGACGGACATATCAACGATACTTTCCTTATCGTGACGACCGCGCGCAAATACATACTTCAACGCATCAACAATATGGTGTTCAAGGATATCGACCTTTTGATGTCTAATATCCAAAAAGTTTTGGCGCACTCCAAAAAGAGCATTATCGCGGCTGGCGGAGATCCTGAGCGCGAATCTATGACGCTTATTCCCACGCTTAAAGGCTATTCCTTCCTCAAAGACGAGGACGGCAAGTTCTACCGCGTGTATATCTTCATTGACAACACCGTTTCGCTCAATATGGCGCGTACGCAGGACGACTTCTATCAGTCGGGCGTGGCGTTTGGTAAGTTCGCTGGAATGCTCGACGGATTCGACGCTAACGAAATCCGCGACGTAATCCCCAACTTCCACAATACCGTAGTTCGTTTTGACAACTTCATTAACGCGCTTTCTGCGGATAAGATGAACAGAGCAGTCGAGGTTAAGGACGAGATTGACTTCGTGCTTAAGCACGAGGACACTTGCCATCGCATCGTGGATATGCTCAAAAAAGGTACGCTTAAATGGCGCGTTACCCACAACGACACCAAGCTTAACAACGTTTTGCTTGACGCGCAGACGGGCAAAGCCGTTTCGGTTATCGACCTTGACACCGTAATGAAGGGTAGCGTATGCTACGATTTTGGCGATTCCGTGCGTTTTGGTTGCTCGACCGCGCTTGAGGACGAGGAGGACCTTAACAAGGTTCATTTCTCCCTTCCCTTGTTTGAAGTTTATTCTGACGGTTTCCTTGGCTCGCTTGACGGCAAGCTTCTTAAAACGGAAACGGAGAGTATGCCTCTTGGCTCGATTATGATGACGCTTGAATGCGGTATCAGATTCTTGACCGACTACCTTGAAGGCGATACTTATTTCAGAGTTCATAAGGATAAACACAACCTTTACCGTACGCGTACGCAGTTCAGACTCGTTGAGGAAATGGAACGCGATTACGACAAGATGATGGCGGTTGTAAGAAGATATCTCTAATCTAAAAATCAACGAAAAAATTAAAACGGAGTGGTACGTACCACTCCGTTTTGTCATTTTTTGCTTGTTTATAAGAAAAGAAGTAGGGCTAAACCAACTACAGCAGCGGCAATTACGCCAGCAATAATCAGTTTTTTTAAAGGGGTAAGGGGAGGAACGGGTTTGATGTCAATCGTTTCTTTTCCGTCGTGTTCTTCCCAATAACCTATTTCATACTGCATTTTCTTGCCGTCAATAGTTTTCTTGGCTACGATGGGCCAAAGCTTGCACCAATATATTTCGCTGGTGTATTCAACGTTATAGGTGTTCAGTCTATACTCTTTAGGTATAAAATTAAGCGAATAAAGATCAGAATTTACCTCTAATTTACCATCCTTTTCTGCGAGAGCGCGTACGTCTTTATAGTAGTAGAATTCGCTTTTAAATCCAAAGTTTTCAAACGCTCGTTCAAGCGTTTTTTTGCTTGCTTTACACGACAATGGAACGAACCATTTTTCGTTTGTAACGTGATTTATGGACACCGTGCGTCGAGTAGTAGTATCACCGTAGGTGCTTTCGCCCGAACCGGTAGAGTTTCCGTAAACTCTGCCCTTGATAAACCCGGGTTTTGCGCCCCAATCGATATCTTCTTCGGTAAGGCTTTCTAAAAATTGTGTATATTTTTTATTTTTGTTTTTTAATTTTTGCCAAGCGTCGCTTTTAAGATAACTTTGAAGTTTAGCGATAACTTTAGATTTTGCACTCATTTTATTCTGCCTTAGAATCTTTTATAAGGTTTACGATTTGAATAAGCGATTTAATAATATGAATGGGAACAATAACAGGTCCTATCAATAAGCCTGCAATAATTCCTGCGACGAAGCCGATTATCGCACCTCTGATAGGATGATTTTCTACTGCGTAGTGTGAACCTTTGTCAGTCACCGTGTAGTCGTTAGCGCCTTGTCTACGTCCTCTTTTAGTAGAACTGCTCAAGTTCGTAAAGAAGGATCGTAGCGTTACGATTACACATAATCCACCCCATGCGAAATACATCGCCAAAGGATCGCCGTTGTTGTTAAGTGCGTTCAAAAATAGAACTAAGCCTATTGTCCAAAGCGCGATTGCAAGAACGATCCAAATAATTTTGAATACCAATTTTCCTTTCGTAGTCATTTTTCTTCTCCTTTGTTAATAATATGAAAACATAATAGCATAGAATATTCTATATGTCAACTAATTTTATAGAAAATTCTATAAAATAATTATGGTGATATTATGGAACAGATTGAATTTAGTGAAATATTAAAACATTTTTTGAGGAGCAATGGCCTTACACAAACGTCGTTTGCTAAAAAAATAGGAATAAAGCAAAGTCAAGTTAGTGAGTGGTTAAAGGGAAAAGCAAAGCCCGGCTATGACAACATTAAGCAAATGGCGATTGCTTTTGATATTTCGCCCAGTTATATTTTGGGCCTTGAAGAAGATTTTTGAAGTGATATGATCCGAAAATGCAAAGCGTTAAATAAAAAAATAGTACGGCATTAGCTACGTTTTAATTTTTTATATAGAAGTGTAAAATAAAAAAACGGAACATAACGTTATGTTCCGTTTTATCATTTTTAGTTGTTTTTAGTTGCCGTAAGCGGATATAATTGCGCCGGCAATCAGCTCGCCTATGCGCTTATATCCAGCAGGGGATTTGTGCAGTTGGTCAGCGTTGTACGGACAAGGCGGAACGCCCTCGTACTTTTCAAGCACCACTTTGCCGTCGCGGAATTGATAATAGCTTTCGCCCGTGACGTAGCGAATGCGCTCGCTTGAAAGCGGTACGCCCTTTTCGTTAAGTCTATAAGGCGTAAAGTTGGTGTTTTCAGGGTAGGGACAAGCGCCGAAATACGCCCAGGTATGCTCGTTGATTCCGCTGGTGTGGAAAAGGTCACAACACGGAATTGCGTTGTGGCGCGCAACCTCCACCTGAATATTTGCCATCGCCTCAAAGGTCCAACCCGTGTTAGGTACGCTTTCGTGACGGCCGTCCACGTCCACCCACGGATATTTGCCTGCGCAGTCCACCGTGACGATAAGAAGTCGGCAGGTCATATTGTCCGCTTTGAAAAGATTTTCGTAAATGCGGTTGATTGCGTACTGCATAAAGCCTGCTATCGTGTTTTCGCCGTTGCCTGCAGGGGAGTACAAATCTCCCACCTTGCCCATATTCGTCGCGCGGTTATTGTATCCGCCGTACAAAACTACGAGGTCCATATCCTTAACGTCGTCGGGCGTGAGTGGGCGCTGAATATTTTGCGCGTCCGTCTCGGGCGTGTAAATACCCTCTCTGCCGTAGTCACCGTCAATCATCGAGATAAGCGACGCACCGCCTTTGCAGTGATAATAAGGCTCAATGCCCAAAATATCCTTGACCGTTTCAGGATAAAGTCGTGCGGCGGTAAGCGAATCGCCGATAAATAGAACTTTGCGGTCTTTCCAGTATCCGTAATTTTTGTTCGTAGCCATAGTTTTCCCCTTCAAGTGAATGAATTTCTTTGTCGTTTCGTTTATTATAACGCGACTTTATTCGATTGTCAAGAGCAAAGACGAAAAAATTAAAGGTTTTATTTTTATTAAAATAAAAGCGCACACAAAAAGTTGACAATAGCTCGCCGTTAGGGTATAATTATAGAGGAAAAGCAGGGCTTGCTTTTCTAGTAAAAACATTGGAGGAAGGTATGAAACTTATTTGTAACGGTAACGATTTGTCTGATGCCGTCGGAAAAGTTTATAAAGCCGTTTCTACGCGTACGACGAACCCCATTTTGGAGGGCATAAAGCTTAAAGCGGAGAATGGAACGCTCCGTCTTACCGCAACCGATCTTGAGCTTGCTATCGAGAAAATTATCGTTGCTGACGTCAAGATTGACGGAGAGACCGTAGTGCCGGGCAGATTTTTCGCGGAGTTCGTTAAAAAACTTACGCAGGAGCAAATCGAACTTTCCCTTTCGGACAGTAATAGACTTAAAATTAAGTATACCGACTCCGAGGGCGAGCTTCAATGCCTTAACCCCGACGACTATCCGCAAATCAAGGAGCTTGCCGACGCGCAAAAGTTCGTGATGGCGAAAAACCAGTTCAAAGACCTTATCAATAAGGTCGCGTTTTCGGTTGCGACGGACGACGCCCGTCCTATGCTTAAAGGCGTTCAGCTTGAAATTGACGAAATGACGGTTACCGGCGTTGCGCTTGACGGATACCGCTTGGCAAAGTGCGTTAAGACTATTGAGAAAACTACCGCTATGATGCGCGCGCTCGTGCCGGCTAGATGCTTGGTGGAAATTGCCCGTCTTATTGACGACAGCGACGAGTCCGTTGAAGTTTGCATTCAGAAAAACTACTTGGCAGTGGACCTTGAACACACGCGCGTAACCACTCGTCTTATGGACGTTGATTTTATCAACTATAAGCAGATTATCCCTGCGTACTTCGAGACTATCGTAACGCTTCCGCGTGAGCAGTTTGAGGCAGGTCTTGAGCGTGCAATTCTTCTTTCCCGCTCGGACAAAAGCAACCTCGTCCGCTTTGATATTAAAGAGAACGTTATGCAACTTTCGTCCAACAGCGATATCGGTAACATCACCGAAAAAATACTTATAAAACTTGACGGAAAGGATCTTTCTATTTCCTTCAACGCGCGTTACTTTACCGAAATTCTTCGCTATATCGACAGCGACAGCATTTTGATTAAGTTCACCGACGCGGTGTCGCCCTGTATTATCGTACCCACGGGCGCGCTTGAAGACTTTATGTATTTAATTCTTCCCGTAAGAATGCAACGATAACGTACGTCCCCCTTCGTTTTTGAAATAAACGGCAAATTAGTTTAACTTGCGCCGTTGACATTTTGAAAAAAGAGGGGGCTTTTCTATGCGAAAAAAAGGAGACAGAAATGAAAGCACTTGTTAAGAAATTCCCTCAAAGAGGATTGTGGTTTGAGGACGTTCCCGAACCGCAAGTAGGTCGTAACGACGTTAAGATCAAGATTCACAAAACTGCAATTTGTGGAACTGACCTTCATATCTACAACTGGGACGAATGGTCTCAGCGCACCATTCAGACTCCGCGCGTTATCGGTCACGAATACGTGGGCGAAATCGTGGAAGTAGGCGAAAACGTTCGCAACTGGAAGGTGGGCGATTTGGTGTCGGGCGAAGGTCATATCGTTTGCGGAAGATGCCGTAACTGCTTGGCTGGTAACGGACACCTTTGCAAAGAAACGGTGGGCGTAGGCGTAAACCGTGACGGCGCTTTTGCTGAATATCTGGTTATTCCCGAACAAAACGTGCGCCGTTGCGAAGAAGGCATCGACGAGGAAATGTACTCTATTTTCGATCCGTTCGGAAACGCAGTACATACCGCGCTTTCCTTCAACCTCACGGGCGAGGACGTGCTTATCACGGGCGCAGGTCCTATCGGTATTATGGCTGGCGCGATTTGTAAATTCGTAGGCGCGCGTCACGTAGTTATTACCGATATCAACGACGAAAGACTTGCCCTCGCGCGCAAGCTTGGTATTAAGTACACCGTAAACACGGCAAAGGAAAGCTTGAAAGAAACTATGGATAAAATCCTTATCAAAGAGGGATTTGACGTAGGACTCGAGATGTCGGGTAGCGAAATCGCGTTCAACACCATGATTGACAACATGGTGCACGGCGGTCGCATTGCACTTTTGGGACTTCTTAAAAGCGACGCAAAAATCGACTGGTCCAAGGTTATTTTCAACGGACTTATCATTAAGGGCATTTACGGTCGTGAAATGCACGAAACCTGGTACAAAATGTCGGCAATGCTCCAAGGCGGTCTTGACATTTCGCAGATTATCACGCATAGATTCGATATTCGCGACTACGAAAAGGGCTTTGAAGCTATGAACAGCGCAAAGTGTGGTAAGGTTATTTTGGACTGGACTAATCTTCACAAGGAGTAAACTATGAAATCGGCTTTGAAATATTTTACTGATACGCTCGAAAGCATTGAGCGTGACGGACTCACTAAAAACGAAAAGGTTATTACCACTCCGCAGGGAGTAAAGGTAGGCGTTAGCGACGGCAGAACGCTCGTTAATATGTGCGCTAACAACTATCTTGGTCTTGCAAACAACCCCGACGTTATCGCCGCAGCGAAGAAGAGCTACGACGAGTACGGCTACGGTATGTCCTCCGTTCGCTTTATTTGCGGAACGCAGGAGCTTCACAAGAAGTTAGAGAGAAAGGTTAGCGAATTTTTAGGCACGGAAGACACCATTTTGTATTCGTCTTGCTTTGACGCTAACGGCGGACTTTTCGAGACCTTGCTCGGTCCTGAGGACGCTATCATCAGCGACGAGCTTAACCACGCAAGTATTATCGACGGCGTTCGTCTTTGCAAGGCTAACCGTTTCCGCTATAAGAACAATAATATGGAAGACCTCCGCGCTAAACTTGAAGAGGCAAAGAATTGCAGAATCAAGCTTATCGCAACGGACGGCGTTTTCTCGATGGACGGTATCGTTGCCGATCTTAAAAGTATTTGCGACCTTGCCGACGAGTACGACGCGCTCGTTATGGTGGACGACAGCCACGCATCCGGCTTTATGGGTAAGACGGGCAGAGGCACAAGCCAGCATTGCGGAGTAGAGGGCAGAGTGGATATCATCACGGGTACTTTTGGTAAAGCGCTTGGCGGTGCGTCGGGCGGATTTACTTCGGGTAGAAAAGCCATTATCGACCTTCTCCGTCAGCGTTCGCGCCCCTATCTTTTCTCGAACACTCTTGCGCCTGCGGTTGCAGCAGGCTCGATTAAAGTGCTTGAGCTTATTGAAAACGACACTTCGCGCCGTGACAAGCTTTTCGAAAACACCCGTCTTTTTGCTGAGAAGATTAAGGAAATCGGCTTTGACGTTATCGACGGTGGCACGCCCATTATCCCCATTATGCTTTACGACGAGCACAAGGCTGTGGAGGTTGCAAAGCGAATGATGGAAAAAGGCGTTTACGTCGTTGCATTCTCTTACCCCGTCGTTCCTAAGGGACGCGCGCGTATCCGTACCCAGCTTTCCGCCGCACTTTCGACTGAGGATATCCTCTATATCGTAGATTGCTTTAGACAGGTTAAAGAAGAAATGGGCGAGTAATTCGCGCAACTAAAATTTCATAAAAAAATAAAAACGACCAGGTGCGTACCCGGTCGTTTTGTTATAACTTGTCCGTTTATTGCCATTCTTCTTCGAAATATTCTATCGCCGTTATGAACGGATATTTATCCATAATTTTTTGCCAATCGCTGTCGTCGGGAATGAAGGTAGTGCGAAGAAGTATCGTTCCTGTTTTATTAGTGCCGTCGCTCGTGATGCGCATTCTAAACGAGCGCTTGGCGTGGAAAATACGCTTGATTTGGTCAACCGCGTTGTCGCATACCTTGAACTGCACTTGGATCTGATGCGAGTTGGTGGACTGGAAAAGGCGGAAGGGCATGTGAAGGAACAGATGTAGCGATATGATAATTACGGTAGCGCTAGCGCCAACGATCAGCATCGTGTTACCGCCTGCGCCTATGCACATTCCTACTCCTGCCGTCGCCCAAATACCTGCCGCCGTGGTAAGCCCGTGGAGTGCGCCTTTTGAGTATACGATCATTCCCGTGCCGATAAAGCCTATGCCTGATACGACCTGTGATGCGATACGCGATGCGTCGTATTTGCCTATTTCTGTATCCCAAAACGCGTATTTTGAGATTATCATCATAAGACACGCCCCCAGCGCCACGATTGCGTGCGTACGGATTCCTGCCTCTTTCGAGCGTTGCTTGCGCTCAAACCCGATTGCAAAACCGCACGCGGCGGCTATAAGAATGCGAACGATATAATTAAGCGGTGTGGGCATAAACGATAAAATGTCCTGAGCCATAGTCTTTACCTCCGAATAAGCACCTATTATACTCCCCAAAATAAAAAAAGTCAAGCCGTTTTGAATATAATCATTATTATTTATATGCAAAACGATAACATTTCTCCACAGGTTAAGCCGTTTGGTAGCCACCAAAGGTGGATTAGTAGGCTTGAAATGGGGGTGTACGGCTCGTTGACCTACGCCAACGCCTTTGACCGTGCGGTAAACGGGCGACTACTAGTCGCCCCTACGATAAACCGTACGGGCCATATAAAAGCCTCCCTCCGAGAGGGAGGGGGACCGCTTGCGGTGGAAGGAGCTTGCAACGAACGAAAGTGTTTTCGTATAAATTATACGACCAAATAACAAACGGGCGATTCGTGAATCGCCCCCCTCCGAGTTGGTCAAAGTTGGTGGTAATATAAACGACGGCGGCAGCAAGCCACCGCCCTACGGTGTGCTTGAGTATTAGAAAAATAAAAAACGACTGGGTACGTACCTAGTCGTTTTTGTCGTTTATAGCATTTTCTATTGCGTTTATAAGGTCGCTATATAAATCCATAGATACCCCGTTTGATTGAGAAAAAGAAATATTGTCGTAATTTTTACAGGAAGACTGTAAGTAAGCAATCACTTCTTTGAACTTGAATTTTTTGACGTCTAATTGAAGAGAGGGATCACTAGCGCCTAGCATTACGGTGGTGGAATATTCCTTTTCGAGTAAATATTTGCCGTTGTTGCGCCATTTTTGTATTACGAATTCGTTTTTCTCGTAGCCACTTTTATTGATATCAAGTACCTCGTTAAAATCGTCAAAAAGGTTTCTGATTATTACGCATTTGAAAAGCAATGCATTGTGAAAGTCCGTTGCGTTTACCCAGGTTTTCATAACTTGGTTGCTGTCAATATTTTCCTTGCTTTTTGCGTGAATAGTAAAAGTGCTAAAAAATTCTTTAACGGTTATAACCCATTTCATTTGTTCGTGTGAGGCTAAAAAGCGCAAAAACGAATCCAAAGCGTTTTCGATAGTAACGCCTTTTTTATCCCAAAGAAAAAATTTCTGGCGGTCGGAATCCTCGTCAATTTCCACGTTGAAAAAGGGCGAACTTTGGCTTAGGATTTCCCTATAAGTTTTTCTGAAAACTTTTTTCAAATCCTCTTTTTCGTCGAGAGTAACGAACTTATCGTCCAATCGTTCGATTTTTTGCACGTCAGAATCGCTCGCTATTGCTTTGTCCACGATAGTAGCGCGCTTGCAAACGTCTAAATATTCGCAAATTATATCTTTAAGCGCTTGGTGGCTTATCTTTTGCACGCAAAAATCCAAATACTTAAAAGTACAATCGTATTGATTATATAGATATTGCGCAAAACCGCCGTTCATAATTTCATCATACAGACAGCTAAGCGTGTGAAAAACAAGTAACGAATCGGGTAGGTCGCCCAGCCTGTTTTCATTTTCAAGCTTGTAAATATAATCCAAAACGTTGTCGTTGTAGTACAACTCGGTAGGATTGTAATTTAATTTTACTGAAATAATTTTCATATTTTCTCCTAAATGTAATGATCGTAATGATCGCGCAAAACGAAACAGTCGCCCGATTTAGTTTTACCGCAGGTACTTAAATCGCCCTTGATACAAGGTGGTGTTTTTGTGCAGTTATTAGGCGAACGTTACGACCTGCTGTTAGCCGAGCGAAGCGAACGCCACGGAGCGCAGCGGAGTATTACGAATCGCCGAAGGCGTCGTAAGAAGTAGGTCGCCTGTTCAAATTCTACCGCAGGTACTTAAAAACACCCTTGATACAAGGGTGTTTTTATGGAGCTACTGGCCGGACTTGAACCGGCGACCTGCTGATTACGAATCAGCTGCTCTACCAACTGAGCCACAGTAGCACAAATATTTACTGGCACACTGAAAGACGAAAGCGAGATAACGAATCGAGCTGGTCCAACGTGAGCCACAGTAGCACGAAACATAGTTTCTACTTATCGAACGACAATCATTATACCATAAATAAACGCAAATAGCAAGAAAAAAGAGGGTAATATTGAAAAAACTTTTGCAGTAAAGTCGAATAACGAGGTGGACAAAAGGGCAAAATAGGGATATATGGAGGAAAAAATATGTCAACAATGAACCCTTTTAAGATTAAACCCGAAAAAATTGAAAGTTCTTTCCGCGACTGGAAACAGCTTTACAGCAAGGCGTACGACAAGTACGCGACCGATCCGTACACGAAAGTGAGAATTATTCTTGCAAATGGTACGGAGTTTGAGGCGAACGCTTTTGGGCATAATTTTGCGCGCCATTGCGTAAACAACGACGTTCGCCGTGAGCTTGCGCTCGTTCGCAGAGTGGAACAGCAACAGCAAAAGGCGATAGCCTCGCTTAAGCCTATTGACGAAAACTTGCTCGAACACACGATCGCTTACGAACAGCTTGCTGTCGACCTTACGGCGATTATGGCGCAAAACGAAACGGACGCTTACGTAAAAGCGGCTTTGGACTTTGCACTTCTCGAGGACTTCGACCACTTGTATCGTTTTTCCGACCTTCTCGAAATGGAGCAGGGCGAAGTGGGTGAAAAGCTTGTGGGCGGATACACGGAGATTATGCCCGGTCGCCCGACCGTAGCCGAGCATAGATACCCTTACGACGACGTAAAGCGTGGTATCAGCAACTCTATTGCCTCGCCCATTACGAAGCTTAACACGGCGATTATCACGGCGGCGGAACAGCAAACGATGAACTATTATATGAATATCGCGAATTTCCACTCGACCGACCTTGGCAGAAAGCTTTTCACCGAGATTGCAATGATAGAGGAGCAACACGTAACGCAGTACGAGTCGCTTATGGACAGTTCGTCTACTTGGCTTGAATGCTGGTTGATGCACGAGTATACCGAGTGCTACGTGTACTTCTCGCTTTACGAGGACGAGACGGACGATAGAATCAAAGCACTTTGGGAGCGCCACCTTCTCGACGAGATCGCGCACCTTCATAAGGCGAGCGAGCTTTTGCAAACCTACGAGAAAAAGGAGTGGCAACAGGTTATTCCCGACGGAAAATTCCCCCAGCCTCTTTCCTTTAATAGCAATATCGAAAACAACAAGGCTTATATCCGCGATATCTTGAAAAACACCGTCAATAACACGGCTATGCTCGAGGAATACGCTGACAGTCGTGAAATTCCACGCACTTACGAATTCTTTAAGTATAACGAAAGCGTGAACGGAAGCGTTTCTTCCGTTGCTAGTCATAAGGTCATCAACGACTATATTGCAGAGTGCGGTGAGGATTACCGTTTTGAGGACGAGCCTCATCCCGTTCCTGAGCTTCGCGACCGCAAAAAGGACAATACTAAAATCGGTAGATAATCAAGCCAAAACAAAAAACGCAGGGGTGCGTACCCTTGCGTTTTTGCTTTTTTACTTAGTTTTAGTCGTCGTCGCTATTAGTTGGTTTGGTTAGCGGAGCGAAGTTGTATTTAGCCGAATTGAACGGCTCGATATTGATAGGCGCGTGATTGCGGTAAGCGTTTTTATCTCTAAAGTGTGCAAAGTCGCCGTTTTGCGCGCAGATGTAGCTGCGAATATATTGCGATTTTATAACGGGTAAATACAAGCGCTTTATATACAATTCGCCCTCGCTGATAAGGTCAAGACTGCTTATGGGAAGTACGGCTACTTGCGTAAGCGAGGTATCGTTAGGAGTGAGGCGCGACGCGAGTGAAGGTACCCAGCGCATACCGCATTCCTTGGAGAATTTTTCTTTGGTGGCACGCGACTGTGCGCCCAAGAAAATTTGCGCGTTACAGTTGTCGCAAATGACCGTCGCCTTGCCCTGCGAATAAACTATATCAATTTGCTCGTAAGACTGAACGACGAGGTGAAACCAAATATTTCTTGAACGCGAGGTGGAAATTTTGTTTTCAAAATCGCGAATTTCAGGAATGTTTCCAAACTCGTCAAGCAAGAAGTGAAGGGGGCGTGTGGTCGGTCTGCCGTCCTCGTCCTTAACGCTCGCCTCTGCCTTTTCAAGCGCGTGGCGGTAAACCCAGTCGATAAACATACCTGCTACGGTAAAGTCGCTTTTGTCGTAGTCGCGCGTGATATTAAAGATAGCGTACGGGCGGTCGCCGATATTGTCAAGATCAATAGTGCAACCCGTCGTGAGCGCGAAGATGTGTCCTTGGAACCAGTCCTTCGTAGCGCCTTCGAACACGCCACAGTAGCTTTTCATAGTGTTGGGCGCGTTATTGAGCGCAACGTTAAGGTGGATTACCGTACTTCTCGACTTGTTTTTGAGAAGAGGATGGTTGTTCACGTTGTAGTCGCGGTCGTCGCCTGCAATTTCCGTGCGCAGCTTGTCGTAGTACTGGCGAATGGTGAAAAAAGTCATCATTTCGCGCGTAAAACCGCTCTTTTCGTCAATCGCGTCCTCGAGCATACAAAACAGAATACCTTTGAGAAGTTGTTGTGCGCCGTGCTCCCACGACGCGTCCGTCTTGCTTTGCACCTTTATCATCATGTTTGCGAACTGATTGACCATAGAGGTGATTTCCGCCTCCATAAAGTCGCGACGAAAGGCGATATAGTTGTCGCAAATCTCGCCGTTAGGGAAAGCCTTTCCGTCAAGCTCGATATAGGTTTGCCCGTCAAATTCGTCTATGGGTGCGAAGGGCTCGAGGTCGTCGTCAGGAAAGCCCGTGCGCAGTTTGCAGTCTTTGCCAAACGACGCCTTTTCCAGTTGCTTTTCGTACATTTCAAGCAAAGGATTCCACTTGTCCGAGTGCGTAATGTCCTTAAAGTTAAGCACGTAAATTTTGTAGCCTTGCTCGCTAAGGTGGCGCGCACTACGCTCGAAAAGTTCGCCCTTTGGGTCGGTGATGAACAAATTAGGTTTGTTCTTTTGCGAAGAAATTGCGCGAAGCTGGGGCTCGATACAACCCGTGGTTTTACCACTTCCCGTCGTGCCTACGTAAAGCTCGTGAGAGTAGGGCATATAGTGATAGCGAAGCCGACAAGTCGCCTTTTTCTCGTCCGAAAGTTTTTTGAAGTCTTCCGAGCAGTAAACCTTGCCCGTTTCGTCCACGTAATCGCTCGCTACCGGATAGCCGTCGATTTCGGTCTTATAAAGCTCGTCGTAAAAGACGGAAACGTGTTTGTTTTTAGCAGACAAATCGGTGTAGTTAATTGCGGACGAATTTTCCAAATACTCATCCACGTACCTCGCCGTTCTGTCTTGTGTGATTGAACCTCTGATCATTTTGCTCCCCTTTAAAATCCTATCGTGCGTTTGGGCTTTGCGGAAGAATTAGTGACTTCTTTCCAGCCCATATACGAGTAGTTGTTTATGTAAAAAATCTTTTGGTGGTAGTCGAGCGTGGGCGAAGTAATTGCCTCGATAAACGAAAAATCAATGTTCGTTTTGTTTAGCGCGTGTACTACGTCCTGCGCGATAGAGGAAATGTAAACGTAAATTGCTTGCGCGTTTTCGCTATAAGTATCCTTGTGTGAATCAGGTATTACCGTGATACCTGCGCGCAAAAATTCCTCGCTCAGCTGTCCGATTTCCCACCAAAGCTTATGATTTTCGTCGTCATTCGTCGTTTTGTAGATATAAGCAAGGTATTTCATCGCGGTGACGTCGCCCCAGTAAGCGCATTGAGTAAGTCGCCAAATAGCGCGCGCGTAATCCTTTTTACAGCCTATTCCAAGTGCTTTCAGTATACCTACCTGACGCGTCGCGATAAGGTTTCCCGACGCTGCGGTAATTTCGATTTTCTTAAATCTGACTTGCGCTTGATACGTTTTGTAGTGGCTGTAATCGAACCAACCTTCGTTGATGTTGTAGTCCTCTTTTCCGCCGATTCGTTGCAAAGTGGCCAGTACGTCCCCCTTGATATCGAACAAAGCGTCGTCTTGGGTGTAGCAATCACCGTACGCGCGCTCGCTGTAAACGGCAAGCTGGTCAATCGTTCTGCCAAGACGGGACAAGTCGTCCAAAATAACGTCACGGCAGTAGTCGACGAACTTTTCGTTTAGCTCGTACGCACCGCCGATAAATTCTATGATTTTTTTAGCGTCCTCTTCGTATTCGAGAGAGGGAGCGTTTGACATAATAGTGGTGGAAAGCACCATATTGTAAAACGCCTCGTAGTTGTCAAAAACTTGTTTTTTCATATCCCGTCCCCTGTTTCGTGGTTATTTGTCGGTTGTTTTTCGCAATATCTAACAGATATCGTTCCATTAACTTTTATTATACAATAAAAAACGAGATTTTGTCAATAATTAGTTGCTATATATTGACTTATTGAGTAAAAATATGCTATACTACGAAATATAAAACCAACGAGGCTACGGAGGAAAATTATGGCACAGAGTAGCGAAGTGAGAGCAAAAAAGGCTTACGAGACTTTTTGCGCGTATTTTGACGGAAGAAACCTCAAATACGACAAGGAAAGTAGCGAGGACGGAGCGTATAGGATTAATATCAGCGGTAAGGGCGACGATTTAACGATGAAGTTTTTAATCGTGATCAACCCTAAATACGACCTTATCAGTATTTTAAGTCAGATGCCCTTTAATATCGACGAGGACAAGCTCGCCTATGGCGCGATTGCTACTTCCATTATCACCGACAATCTCCGCGAAGGCAGTTTTGACTTCAACGTAAAAACGGGCGCAATTTATTACCGCATAACTTCGTCTTATTCGCAAATGGAGGTTACGAAGGAGCTTTGCGCGCATTTGTTTGAAATTTCGACCTACACCGTAGACCGCTACAACGACAAATTATTTATGTTCGCTAAGGGTGCAATGAGCACGGAGGAAATCTACGATTTCGTTCACAGCGACAAATAATCAGCGCGTAAGAAAAAACAAACGGCGAGGTGCGTACCCCGTCGTTTTGCAAGAAGAGGACAAAAAGATGAAAGATAAAGCATTTCAATCAGCAATAGATATAGTGCGAACTGGCGACACGATCACGATGAGCGACCTTATAAAGCAAGGCTATTCGTGCACGCAGTCGTTAAAAGCAATGAAGGAGCTACTTGACAAGGGGATAATCAAGGACGCCGGCGAAGGCGTTTTTGCCGTGGTAGCGGACGAGGAGGATATAGATCAGGTTGCCGTTATCGGTGGCGCGATAAAGCGTAAGCTTACCGCACAAAAGTTGGACGAAGTCGTTGAACTTCTTGACGCGAAAAGCGTGGATGCACTCAAACGAATTTTTCAGCACGAAAGGACTTGGGGCACGGGCGTAACCGCGGAAGAAAACGACTATTTGATTCAGTCGTATAACGCGCTCGTCAGTCTTGGGCTTGCGACCAAAAACGAGGACAAGTTCGTTTGCACTTTAAGAGAGGAAGATTACGAGGAACTAGTTGCGAAGTATCGCGACTACGCGACGCAGCTTAGAATGGAGCGCATAAAAAAACGCCGCGAGGAGTTTGAGAGGGCGCAAAAGCAAAAGAATAATCAAGTTGCAGAGGAAAGCGCGCCCACGGGACTTGACGCGATTCGCGACGAGGACGACAGAAAAGCAATCGAAGAAGTCTTGGCAAGCGTAAGCGAAGAGAAAAAACCGAAGAGTGATTTTGACGCTCTGGAAGAACAAATCAAAAGATTGCGCGAAAAGAAAGCGGAAAATCCTAACGTCGTTTTCTTTGCACAAATGAGTAACGGCACGGACAAGGTACGCATAGGCGTTGAAAAGCAAGACAAGCTTATCGACCTTATTCGTCGTACGGCGAAGGCAGGCGGAAATAGTACGCTTATGAAAATCGTTGGCGGTAGCGCTAACCTGATAAAACTGATTTCGCCTGATAATAAAGAAAAAGATAAGTGCGGAACTTTCTTCTTACAGGCGCAGGACGTCAAGATTGCGCTTAACTGGTCGGTCAGCGTTTTTGAACAATGCAAGCAAAAATTAGGCGAAGTTTTGAGTAAGGACGAAAACGCAAGCGTTGAAATCGTTTTTTATAAGGCGTAAGATATGAAAGTAGAAAACAGAGCTTTAAGTTTTATAATAGTGGCGCTCGTGTACGTCGTGGCGACGGCGGTGGGCGTGGCGGTTTATATCGCCCTTCCCTTTGATTTTTGGTTAAGTCTTTTGCTTGCCGATATCGTAGCGACAGCAGTGACCTTCGCGTTCAGCCTGATTTTTTCTAACGCGTCCGTTTACGATCCGTACTGGTCCGTTCAACCCTTAGTTATTTGCGTAGCCTTTGCGCTTGGTAAAAACCTCACGCTTATGCATATTCTTCCGCTCGTGGCGGTGGGACTGTGGGGAGTAAGACTGACTGCGAACTGGGCGTATACTTTTGGTGGACTTACCCATCAGGACTGGCGATACACGATGCTTGCGCAAAAGACGGGCAAGGCGTATCCCATAATAAACTTCGTGGGCATTCATCTCGTTCCTACGCTCGTAGTGTACGGCTGTATTTTGCCAGTTGTGTTCTTGCTCGAAAGTAGTGGAGAAATCAACGCGCTTTCGGTAGTGGCGTTTATCGTAAGCTTAATTGCCGTAACGCTCCAGCTCGTTTCGGATATCCAAATGCAAGCGTATCGCAAAAACCGCACCACGCCCTTTATAAGAGTAGGACTGTGGAAATATTCACGCCATCCCAACTACCTTGGCGAAATACTTATGTGGTGGGGAATCGCACTCTACGCCCTTTCGGTAACGCCTACTACGTGGTGGCTGATTGCAGGCGCAGTGGCAAACACCGTTCTTTTCCTTGCCGTAAGCATTCCTATGGCGGACGGCAGACAGAGCAAAAAAGAGGGCTTTACGCAATATAAAAAACAAACGAGAATGCTGTTGCCTATCTACAAAAAGCAAGACTAACGAGGATACGTACCCGCGAATTTGTGACAAAATAAGCAAAAAACGCTTTGCGTTATGGCAAAGCGTTTTTCTTATTCTTTCGTAATTTCTATAACGGTTGCGATCTCGCCGTTTACGGTAAAGCGAATATTGTATCCTCCAAACGACATTCCGTATTCGCGCTCTTCGTCTACGTACGACGGGCGTGGATCTTGAGCAATGCAGTCGATAACCGCTTGGCGCTTATCTTCTGGCAAAACGCTGATAATTTCGTCGGTATAATTGACTTTTAGCAAGTGACCGACTTGGTCTTTTGCGTAGCCGTCGGTAGAGTCGGTGTGACTGTCTGAAAAGGAAAGGTAAGGCTTTATATCGTAAATGGGCGTTCCGTCCACGAGGTCCGCGCCCGAAACGAGTAGGACGTACCCCTCCGTTTTGCTTTTTTCTACCGCGATCAAGCGTACTGACGATAAACCTAATCGGTTAGGACGGAAGGGTGAACGGCTTGCAAAAACGCCCGTTTTGTAATTTCCGCCCAAGCGTGGCGGACGGACAGCGGGAGAAAAAGGCGCGTCGGGAACGAGTGAAAAACCGAAAATCAGCCATAGATGTGAAAATTTTTCAATGTCGCGTAGCGCTGTTTCATCTCTGAACTCGGGCGTAAATACGATTTTCCCTATAAGCGAATCCACGCGTCCACTTTGTCGCGGTACTCCAAACTTTTGCTTAAAATCAGTATGAATATGTGCAACGGGGCGAATAAGATATTCTTCCATTTTTACTCCTAATAAATGCATTTGCAAAAAATTGACGATAGAATCAGTTGGATATTGTGGTTGGTAAAAAATAAAAACCGCATAGGACGTACCCTGCGGTTTTTGGTTTATTCTGCCATATAAGGAATGTTCGTTCTTCCTACGAGGTAATCGACTGAACAGCCGAAGTAGTCGGCTAATTTAATAAGAACGTCCAGCTTTGGTACGCGTTTAAGATCTCTCCACTTGCTAAGTCCTGACGTGCCCATTCCGCAAATGTGAGCAAGCTTGTAATAACTCATACCCTCGGGAAGAGGAATGGAGAAAAGTCTGCGTCCAAACTTATCGGGCGTACCTGTAAGAATGATGCTTTTATTTTTCGTCCTGCCCAGCATATAATCGAGCGAAACGTTCATATAATCCGCAAGGCGCATAAGGGCTTGCGAGGAAGGCTCTTGACGCTGATACAGCCACGAGTTGACCGCCGTTTTGTTGCAACCGGACGCCAAGGCGAGGTGGTACGACTTCATACCCCTCTCGTCAAGGAACTTTTTAATTGCAATGCTAATGTAATACGACGTTTCCATAATGCCGTCCTCGTGTGGAATTTTATGTTTTTATTATACACTATCGTCGCGATTTTTGCAAGAGAAAATGAGAAAAAAGTAAAAATTTAATTTTTTTGTAATAAACGGACGAAAAATGTCGCCTAAGTACGCCCTTTATTGCACTAAAACTATCGTCGTATCTTTGACAAAAGCGTAAAATTAGGTTATAATTAATATAGAGGTTATATAAAGTGTTAGCATTATACAGAAAATACCGTCCGTCAACTTTTGCGGACGTAATCGCACAAGATCATATCACGCGTACGCTCACTAATCAGATTACTTCTGATAGAATCACGCACGCATATCTTTTTACGGGAAGTCGCGGAACGGGAAAAACGACCTGCGCCCGTATTTTTGCGCGCGCAATCAACTGCACTTCGCCCGAAAACGGCTCGCCGTGCGGAAAATGCGCGACCTGTAAGGCTCTTAACGCTGGAAACATTGATATTATCGAGCTTGACGCGGCGTCTAATAACGGCGTAGATCAGGTGCGCGATATCGTGGACAACGTTCAGTATCCGCCCGTGTCGGGAAGATATAAGGTATACATTATCGACGAGGTGCATATGCTTACGCCGGCAGCGTTCAACGCGCTACTCAAAACGCTGGAAGAACCGCCTGCCCACTCGGTATTTATTTTGGCAACTACCGAAGTGCATAAGCTCCCTGCGACCGTGCTTTCGCGTTGTATGAGGTTTGATTTCCGCCTCGTGCCCCAAGAAACTCTTAAAAATTATCTCAAATCCGTTTATGAAAAGGAAAACGTAATGGCGGAAGAGGAGGCACTCAACCTTATCGCCTCGGCGGCGGAAGGCTCGGTGCGCGATATGCTGTCTATTGCGGATAGATGTATGAACTATTCTTCTTTTCTCACTTACGACGACGTTTTGTCCGTTTTGGGCGCGTCGGGAAAGGAAGGCACGAAAGCGCTTTTTACCGCGATTGCCGAAATGAACGTAGGCGGTGCGCTGTGTGCCGTGGACGATATGTGCTCGGCAGGAAAGTCCGTTTCGCTTATTGCAAAGGACTTGTGCTCGTACGCGCGCGACCTTTTGGTGCTTAAAACTACGGACAAGGGCAACGTGCTTGGAAGTCGCGAAGAGCTTGCGAGAATGAAGGAAGAGGCGAATAACCGCTCCGTTCAGCTACTCGTGGAAATCATCAATATTTTCTCGTCGATCGACACCGAACTTCGCTATTCGGTTAGTCCGAGAATCGTACTTGAATGCGCTACGATGCGTGCTTGTAAGCTCGCCGTCGTGGATTTATCCGCTATTGAAGAACGCTTGACGAGGATAGAAAACAGACTAAATAACGGTGATTTTGCTCAGCCCGTAGTGGCTACTCAACCTACCGCTTCAAAGCAAAACGAAGGGGTACGTACCTCGTCAAAACCTATGGACGCGCGTAGCGTTTGGGGTAGAATTACGACGTACTGTCGTATGAACGAGTCGTCAAGGGTAGTAGGACTGCTGTCAAGCGTAAAGGAAGTAGTTATTGAAAAAGACAAGCTCGTCGTGTGGGCGGATGCGGATAACTTCCTGGCACTTTCCGCTCAGGATACGGTGGACGCTATCACGCGCGCGCTCGAGGTCAACGGCGATCCGTTTACTCTGGTCGTGAACAAGCAGACGGGTGGCGTGGATATGGACAGCGAAATTAGTAAAATTAAGAAACTTATCGGTGACGCGAAGCTTAATATTAAGAACGCGAGAAATTAGTATAAAAGGAGATTTTAATTATGGCATACGGTGGACGTGGCGGCTTTGGTGGCGGAATGAATATGCAAGCAATGATGCGCCAGGCACAAAAACTTCAGGAGCAAATGGCTGCAGCGCAGGAAGAGTTAAAGAATACGGAAGTAGAGGGTACTGCAGGCGGTATGGTTACCGTAACTATGACGGGTGACAAAAAGATCGTAGGCGTTTCTATCAAGCCCGAGGCGGTTGATCCCGACGATATCGAAATGCTCGAAGACCTTTTGGTAGCGGCTTTCAACGCGGCCAGCGAGGAGGCGGACGCGCTTTCTGCTGAGCTTATGCCGGCTGGCGTGGGTGGAATGTTCTGATGCGCCATCCCGATGCAATACAACGCCTGATAAACAGGTTTTGCGCATTGCCGGGCGTGGGGCAAAAGACCGCTCAGCGTTACGCTTACGCCGTTGTGAACATGAGCGACGAGGACGCGAAGGAGTTCGCAGAGGCTATCGTTCAGGTCAAGGAGGAAGTTAAGTTTTGTAGCGTGTGCGGAAACCTTACGGACAAGGAAGTGTGCGATATATGCTCAACGCGCGATAACAGCGTAATTTGCGTGGTGGCGCAGCCCAAAGACATTTTGTCTATTGAAAGGGTGGCTGGGCGCACGTTCGTTTATCACGTTTTGGGCGGAACGCTTAATCCCTTAGAAGGCAAAGGACCTAACGAGCTTAGGATAAAGCAGCTTTTGGGTAGGTTAGACGGAGTTAAGGAGGTTATTATTGCCACTAACCCTGACGTTGAGGGTGAGGCGACGGCAGTTTATTTAGCAAGACTGCTTAAACCTATGGGCATAAAAGTCACGAGGATTGCGCAGGGCGTAAGTATGGGTAGCGAGATTGAATACGCTGACGAAGTTACGCTCACCAGAGCGCTTGAATCGAGAACTGAAATTTAAAACGAAGGGTAACGTGGTGCGCCGTTTTTAGCGGTCACCACGTTTTTATCGGATAAAAAGGAGCAAAAAATTGAGTAATACGAAAGATATGAGTAGGGGCAATCCGCTAAAACTGATGATTGCTTTTACCTTGCCGATGCTCTTATCGGTAAGTTTTCAACAGCTTTATAACGTAGCGGACAGCGTAATTGCAGGACAGCTTTTGGGCGAAAACGCCTTAGCCGCGGTCAGCGCCTCCTTTCCCATCACGATGATTTTTATGTCGATAGGTGCGGGGCTTAGCGTGGGCTGTTCGGTAGTGTCAAGTAGGCTGTACGGCGAAAAAGATTTCGTGCGGTTAAAGGGCGCGATTTCCACGGCGTTTTTACTGTTCACGGCGCTTGCAATCGTTTTGACCGTAGCAGGTTTTTTCGCAACCGAGCCACTTTTAAGGCTCTTGTCTACGCCTGAAAGCGTGCTTGCGGACAGCGTAAGCTACTTGCAAATTTACATTTTGGGTATTTTCTTTATATTCATATACAACCTCTGTAATTCCGTTTTTCAGTCGCTTGGAAATTCCAAAATACCTCTGTTTTTCCTGATTTTTTCCACGCTTTTCAACGTAGCGCTCGATATTTGGTTTATCGTATCCTTTAATATGGGCGTGTGGGGACTGTCGATCGCGACGGTAATCGCGCAGGGAATCGCAGGCGTTTTGTCGCTACTCGTGCTCGTCTACGTGCTTACGAATTTAGGCAAAGAAAAGAGAGAAAAGAAAAATATCGATCTATCTGATAAGAAGGGTTTAGTAAAGTTTTTCACGCTCGTGGGCGTTAAAATTGCGCGTTTTTTCGTATTCCTTTTTTACTTTGCAAAAACTTCGCTTGGTTCACTTTTCGCGTATACGTTCGGTCGTAAGCCTTACAAAAGACTAACTTTAACCACGCTGAAAGAGATTTTGACGGTAGGTATTCCAAGCACCATTCAGATGTCAACGGTGTCCATCGGACAGCTATTTATCCAAAACCTCGTAAACTCTTTCGGTCCAACCGTAATGGCGGGATACGGTGCGGCAATGAAGATAAATACCTTCTGCATCAACATCATTTCTACTACGGGTAACGCGCTCACTATTTTCGTTTCGCAAAATATCGGCGCAGGCAGAGAGGACAGACTGCGCAAGGGCGTAAAGTCAGCGTCGCTTATGATAGCGGTTATTACCGTGGTCATAGTCGCGCTTGCGGTTGTCGGCGCGGACTGGCTAATAGGCTTATTTATCGACGGTAGCGTTTCTTCCGCGGTCGTGAATATCGGTAAGGAAATTTTGTGGATAATCGTACCCTTCTACGCGCTATTGTCCGTAAAAATCGTGTGCGACAGCGCACTAAAAGGCTCGTCAATGATGATAGGATTTACCGTCAGCACTACGCTTGATCTTATCGTAAGAGTAGCGCTCGCGTACGTGCTTGCCTACGCGCTTGGCTCGCATTCAGGTATCTGGTGGAGCTGGCCACTCGGCTGGCTGATAGGAGTGATAGTTTCGCTGTTTTCCATGCTCTTTACTTGGCGAAAACGCTACGGCAAAAAAGCACTCGTCACTCGTCAAAACATATAGCAAAAATAAAAACGGACTACCACGTGGTAGCCCGTTTTCGTTTATTCAATAATCTTTACAATATTTCTGCGGTTGTGAGAAGACGGAAAAGCTTGTCAAAATAGGGCGCAAGGCGGTCGCGGAGCGGACAGGAAAGCACGGTATTTTTATATCCCGTCAAAAGCGGTTTAATAAGATCAATTCTATTCGGCGTAAGCGAGCTTTCAACCGCGCGCGCGAACATAAAAAGCTCTTGTTTAAGCTTCATAGAAACGAGCGAGGATTCGTTGGTGATGGAGTTCATTTCTTGGAGCATGCTTTTTACCGTTTCGCGCAAGGTGCTGTCCACCGTTTCTTCCTCGGCGTACGATTCGACGCCGTTGTAGAACACGTATTCGGTCACGTCGCGGAAAGGTACTAAAAGGGCGGACGCGAATAAAGCGTATTCTTCGGTGGGGTTGGTGTGGTAAAAATATTCGTCCAAAAACTCACGGAGCGAGCGCTTACCCGAGTCGATTTCCATCAGTAAGCAGAAAACGTACGCCATCAGCTTGGACTGATTTTGCGGAACGGCAAGCTTACTTCTGCCACCCACTTTGGTTTGCGATTTTTGGAACTCTGCGATACGGTCGTAGCCCGACAGCGCACCACGGAATTGTGCGAAAAGACGGGGACTGTCAGCGATCGTGCGAAGAACGTCCGCAATCTTTTTTTCGGCAAGCAAAAATTTCGCCTCGCAAGCGTCGTTGCACGCCGTCACGAAAGCGCTGATTTCAGCCTCGCTGTCGTTTTTACCTAAAATACGGTATTCCATAACTCACTCCTGATTAATTCAAATTATCGTCGTTATTTTCGTTTTTGGCGTTTTCAATGCCTTTGAGCATCATAAGTGCAGGCTCGAAACGCTCGTCAATTTCCAAGCACGCCTTAAAATCTGCCTCGGCGTGGTCGGGCATATTCATTCCCAGCTGAGTAAGACCGCGGTAGTAAAGGAAGTAATGATACTTTTTAAGCGGTGTCTTAAACGCGTCGGTAATAATGCGGAAGTTGTCGGAAAGAAGCTTAACGCGCTCTTCAAGTCCAACCGAGGGCGCAAGCGACATTCTTGCCGAAATGTTAAGAAGTAATATTTCCTCGTCGTCGGGGAAGGAATCAAGCAATTTTTCCGTGCCTGAAAGCGCGTATGCGTAGTCGCCCAGCGCCAAAGCTTTTTGGTATTTTGCCGTTTCGTGACTGATTCCCTTTTCGTTTTTCTCGCACTTCCACTCAACGAAGGGGCGGTACCAGTCGGCAATGAGGGGATGTTCGCCGTTAAGCTCAGCCGTCGTGCAACAAATATTGTCGGCGTATCTGCCCTCGTTAGCGCACGAGAAAACCTCTGGCGTGTGGAGTTTCTCTTTGAGCGCATCGTAAAGGTCGTATTCAACGGGTGCGCCGATTAAAAAGACGTAGGGGAAGTAAACGAGCCACAACGCTTTAAGCTCTGCCGTCGCCGTCGACATATCCGCAAGAAGATAAGCAGTCTCGAACAGCGTGAATTTTTGGGGAAGAGTGGCGTTTTCGCCCGTGATTTTCTTGGCTTTAACCGCCTCCGCCCATACGGGAGAGCCTGCGTCGAACTTATAAGCGACCTTGCCCGTGCTATCGGTAACGGCGTAAACGTGCTCGCGCTTAGCGTACTTTTCGTCCGCGGTGAAAAATGAACAGCCGTATTTTACCAAAACTTTGCTTAAAGAATAGAGGGGCGTGTTGTCAAACAAACAACGGAAGGAATATAGCGAAAATAAAAGATTACGCTTTTTGCCGTAGTCCATTTCTTCGCATCTGTCCACGCACGCGTAGGACAGCTTTATCATATAATCCAGCCCTTTGAATTCGTTTTCAACGGCGTTTTCCTGTTCTTTCTTTGCTTCTTCGCAAGTGGAATTTTGTCCGCAACCTGCGCAGTTGCCGTCACACTCTTTTTTAATCTCGTCGCTCATAAATGCCTCCGTGTACTCGCATCGGCGCGTTTTCAGCGCCTCGCAGTCTATTTATTATACCACCGAAAAAAATTAAGGTCAATAATTTCGCGCCCTTTGTGGGCGTATGTATTGCAAATTTTCGAAAATTGATGTATAATTAAATAAAAAAGTGGCAATTTCACACAAAACACACAATTCAGTAATGATTTGTTCGTTTTGTGACTGTATAATCTAAGTGTAATTGACTAAACGAATAAAGAGGAGGAACGTATGGCAAAAATTCTTATCGTAGACGACGAGCAAATGATACGTACCGTTATAAAGGAATACGCTGAGTTTGAAGGGCACGAATGCTTTGAGGCGGAGGACGGTATGCAGGCAGTAAAGATGGTGCGTGACGGGCAGTACGATTTGGTCATTATGGACGTTATGATGCCCAAGCTTGACGGGTACTACGCGGTAAAGGAAATTCGCAAGTTTTCGTCCATTCCCATTATGATGCTTTCCGCGCGCGTGGAAGAATACGACAGACTTTTTGGATTTGAGGTGGGCGTTGACGACTACGTAACAAAGCCTTTCTCGCCCAAAGAGGTTATGGCGAGGGTGAACGCGATTTTGAAAAGAACGCAACCTGAGAAAAACGCGACGATCGTATCCGACGGACTTGAAATTGATATTGCGGGCCGTAACGTTTACGTGGACGGCGAGAAAATCAATATGACGCCTAAGGAATACGAACTGCTCTTTTATTTAGCGCAAAACAAAGGCATTGCGATTTCGCGCGATAAACTGCTCAGCAACGTTTGGGGCTACGATTTTTACGGCGACGACCGTACGGTTGATACGCACGTAAAAATGCTCCGATCTTCGCTCGGACCGTACCGCGACAAAATCGTTACGTTGCGTGGGCTTGGATATAAAATCGAGTTATGAGTAAAAACAAGGAAAAAATTAAAAAGCGAAGGCGCGAAGGCGGATCGCTTATGCTCCGAACGTGGGTATATTTCGTCGGAATGACGCTGATTATACTTGCGGTGCTGTGGGTGACGGAGTTTATAATGTTCCGTTCGTACTACAACGATATGAAGGAGCGCGAAATCACGAACGAATGTCGTAGTATCGCGAACAATTTTACGGGCGAAGTCACTCCTGAGTATATGCACTTCGTCGAGCAATCCGTTATGGATAACACGATGCGCGTTACCGTTTTTAGGATTGAGGGCAACGCGGATATTAGCGAGGCGACAAACGACAACGTGAAGGTGCTAATTAACGTCGACCCGCTTGACGGACACGACAAACCGCTTTTCCCTAAAGAAAATTTTATTGACGAGGAATATGCTAAGCACTTAGAAGAGGGAAACGGAGTGTTTTCGTATAGGACGCGCTCGTTTATGATCCAACAGCGTAGCGACGCTTATATTTTGGTTAGCGGATGTGAAAAAACGATAGGAACTGACAAGTATTATTTTTGCGTGGTAGCCCCCGTTATTCAGTTTAGTGCGACGACCACCTTGCTTGCAAATCAGCTCGTTGTAGCGACGATAGCGTGCGTTATCGTAGCCGTACTTTTCTCGTACGCCTTCGCTAAAAACATCACTCGCCCCATTACCGAGTACGCTCAGATTGCGCGAAGAATGGGAAAGGGCGAGAAGGTGACCTTCCATGAAGTAGGAATGGCAGAGTACGACGAGCTTGCAAAAACGCTTAATAACGCGTCCAGCGAATTAGAGAAAACGGAGAAAATGCGACGCGACTTTTTGGCTAACGTTTCTCACGATTTGCGCACCCCTCTTACGATGGTAAAGGCTTACGCGGAAATGATTCGCGATATCTCTGGCTCTAACGAGAAAAAACGCACCGAGCATTGCGAAGTCATCATTGACGAGGTTGACCGATTGACCTTGCTCGTAAACGATATTTTAGACCTATCTAAAATTCAGTCGGGCACGAGAAAACCTGACATTAAGAAGGTAGATTTATCCGTAACGATAGGGGACGTGGTTGACCGTTTTGCAATTTATCGCGAAAACGACGGCTATAATTTCGTAACTGAAATAGCGGAGGAGTGTTTGGTCCGTTGCGACGAAAGAATGCTCGAACAGATCCTTTATAACCTTATAAGTAACGCCGTAAACTACACGGGTGAGGATAAAAAGGTAACGATTAAACTGACCAAAACTGAAAGCGTGGCAAGGGTGGAAGTGTCCGACACGGGCAAGGGAATCGCGCCGGCTGAAAAAGATAAGATTTGGGAGCGCTATTACCGCGCAAGTCAGGCAAAGCGTGCCGTCGTCGGTAGCGGATTAGGACTTTCTATCGTCAAAAACTTGCTCATAGTAAACAAAGCAAAGTACGGCGTTGATTCGGTCGTAAATCACGGCACGACATTCTGGTTTGAGCTTCCGCTCGTTCAAAAAAGCAAAAAAGAAAAGGCTGATAAAAAGTAAAAGAAAAGCGTTCTACTGCGGTAGGACGCTTTTTCGTGGCAACGTACCCTCGTAAATGCGACAATTTGCGATATTTTCCAACGAAAAACGAATAAAACGCGACGAAAATTATTTGACAAACTTACATTTATTTTTCATACGATTAACACACAAATAGTTTATATTATAGGTAACCTCATTAGTTTCCTATCTTTTCCAAAAAGCCTGCGGTTAGATTTTCTGCCGTGGGTTTTTTGGTGCTTTATTGTGTCGAAGTAAAATTTTTTTGAATTTTTTCAAAAAATATATCAAACCGTGTATCAGTTTTCACAAAACTATCACAATTCCCTGTTATAATATAATCAGATATAAAGCAATTTATATCTCACATTTCTTCCTTTATTTAATGGAAAAGGCATCTCGCAAGGGATGCCTTTTCCGATTTAAAAATAAAGCCGTACCTAATCGGGCACGGCTTGCGTTTTATTCGTAAAACTCTTCTATTTCTTCGTTAGTTTTTTCTTCCAGTTCTTTTTTGCGTTTATCAACGTCCTTGTCGTCCACGAGCTCCATTTTTTCCTTGTAAACTAAAAAAGTAATTCTCTTGATAAAGAAAGCGATTACGCTACAGCCAAGCGAGATAATAGCAAGCAGGAGCGAGAGGATATCAAACGCAAAAAACAGTCCGACTACGTTGCTGATGGAAATTAAGCAGATGCAGTAAAACTGGAATTCGTACGACACCCAAGTGTGCTTATCCCAGCCCGAGTACGGCGCTTTGCTTGCAGGGAAAGAGTCGCGTAGCTTATAACGGGTGAACGTGCATATAAAGGTATACACGAGAAGAAGGTCGGTAGCAAGTACTAAAATCACGTACGTTTGCAAAATCGCAAGCAAGTTCAAGTCCGCAAGCAGCTTGTTCATTGCTTGATCGATAAACAGCGGAGGCACGATAAAAAGCACGGTAAGAATTGCCGTGAGTAGCGCTCGTTTCTTTTGCGAAATAGCAAGCGTGGCTTTGTCGCCGGTATAGAGGAAAGTTCCTTGTGGTTTCTGTTTGTTAAGCATATCTTCATTATATCACGCTTTGACAAAAATCGCAATAAAATTAACAACTTTTTTGCTAAAAAGTATTTACAAGTGTAAAATTGTATGATATAATAGTATTACAAATCTAAAAAAGGAGAAGAAGAAAGATGGCAAAGAAGAGCGATTATTTTGGACTTAGCTATATCGTAAGTTTGATTCTTGAAATCATCCCCGTAACCGCTTGGGTATGTGGTGTTGTAACGAGATTTACCGAAGGCAAGATCGTTGCTGGTATCCTCAGAATCATTCTCGGTGGCTGGATTATCTGGGTTGTGGACCTTGTATGCATGATTTTGAGCAAGCATATTTTCCGTTTGCTTAACATCTAATTTGGATTAAAAAAGGCGTGATCGCGTGGCGGCCACGCTTTTTTTCTATAAAAATATCGAAAATTATCCAAAAACGGTTGACAAATAGGCTCTTATAGCGTATAATTAAAACAGTTGAATAAATGTTCAACTGTTATTTTTTAACTAAGGAGCAATATTATGGATAAAGAAAAGAACGAAATGTGTGAAGAAGAAATCGTGCATTCCGCGTCCGTTGAAAAGGTACGCGCTGAGATGGATGAAGAAGAGCTTTTGTACGACGTAGCAGAGCTTTTTAAGGTTTTTGGCGACAGTACGCGAACGAAAATTTTGTCCGCGCTTACGGTAATGGAGCTTTGCGTGTGCGATATTGCCGAAGTTTTGAACATGACGAAATCTGCCGTTTCACATCAGCTTCGCATCTTGCGTCAGACCAAAATCGTAAAGTCGAGAAGAAGTGGTAAGGAGGTTTTCTATTCTCTTGACGACGAGCATATTTCGGACATCTACGCCCTCGCTATCGAGCACTTGAAGGAGGAGTAGGATGAAGAAGGTTTTCAAAGTCAAAAATCTCGAGTGCGCTCATTGTGCTGCGAAGATGCAAAAAGAGATTGAAAAGCTTGACGGCGTAAATTCCGCGTCCGTAAGCTTTTTGACGCAAAAATTCGTTTTGGACGTAGCGGACGAAAAGTACGACGAGATTATTTTAAGTTCACGAAAGATAATTAAGAAGATTGAACCTGACTGCGAGATCGTTTTATGAGTAGAAAGAACAAACGAGCGCTTTTCAGGATAATTACTTCGCTCGTTGCGCTCGCTATCGCCGTGGTCGTTTTCAATTTCGTCAACGCTACATGGTATATAAAACTGCCCGTATTTTTGCTGGTTTACTTTATTATCGGCTACGACGTCTTAATTAAAGCGTGTAAAAATATCGTGGGCGGAATGGTCACGGATGAAAGCTTTTTGATGTGCATCGCAACGATAGGCGCGTTTTTCGTGGGTGAGTATCCCGAGGCGGTTGCTGTTATGCTTTTTTATCAGGTGGGCGAACTTTTTCAGCGTATTGCCGTTGGAAAGTCACGCGCGTCCATTTCCGCGCTTATGGACCTTCGCCCCGACTGCGTTACGGTGGTGCGTGACGGAGTAGAAGAAGTCGTGGACGTAGAAGAGGTAAGCGTTGGCGAGCAGATTATCGTCGCTCCGGGCGAGCGAATAGGGCTTGACGGCACGATTACGCAGGGACGTAGTGCCCTGAATATGACCGCGCTGACTGGCGAAACCGTTCCTATTGATGTAAAAGAGGGCGACGAAGTGCTAAGTGGCGCGATAAACGAGGGCGGAGTATTGCGAATTACCGTTACTCAGTCCGCGCAAACGTCAACGGTGGGTAGAATTCTTGATTTAGTGGAAAACGCCACGCAAAATAAGGCAAAAACGGAAAGCTTTATAACGCGTTTCGCGCTTGTTTACACGCCCGTCGTGGTTATATGCGCGTTGCTACTTGCCGTGCTTCCTCCGCTATTTTTAGGGGTAACGTCCCCCGCCGTTTGGTCGACTTGGGTGTATCGCGCGCTCGTATTTTTGGTCGTTTCGTGCCCCTGCGCGTTGGTAATCAGCGTTCCGCTTGCTTTTTTTGGCGCGATAGGCAAAGCGAGTAGGCAAGGCGTGCTGGTAAAGGGCGGAAATTACCTTGAACTTTTGGCGCAAACTGACGTAGTGCTTATGGACAAAACGGGCACTATCACGAAAGGGTGCTTTGAGATTATAGAAGTTTATCCTTTGGATAAAAAGGAAGAAATACTTAATTTGCTTGCGATCGCTGAAAGTCGTTCCACTCATCCCATTGTAAAAGCGCTTGTGCGCGAGGGCGTGGACGAGAGTGGATACGAGATTAAGGAAATTGCAGGGTACGGAGTTTTCGCTCAAAAAGGCGAAGAAAAAGTGTTGTGCGGTAACGCGGAACTTTTGCGTAAAAATAACGTTGTTTTTGACGAACGACGGGGTACGGGTACGCCCGTTTACGTTGCACGCAACGGTCAATACCTTGGGTACGCCGTCGTGGGTGACACGGTAAAAAGCGATAGCCGTGAGGCGATAAAAACGCTGAAAGACATGGGTATTAAGGTGGTTATGCTTACGGGTGACAAGCGTGAAAACGCTAGCGCCGTTGCCCAAAGCGTAGGAGTTGACGAGTACGAAAGCGCACTTTTACCTGCTGATAAAGTAAGTGAAAGCCAAAAATATTTGGGAAGAAAGGGCAAAACGGCTTTCGTAGGCGACGGAATTAACGACGCGCCCGTGCTTGCAGGCGTGGACGTGGGTATTTCGATGGGCGGTATAGGTAGCGACTGCGCTATTGAGGCGTCCGACGTCGTGCTAATCAGCGATTCGCTCAAAAGTATTCCCGTAGCTATAAAAACTGCAAAAAAGAGCGTAAGAATAGCAAAACAAAACGTGGTTTTCGCGCTTGGAATAAAGTTTGCCGTGCTTGCCCTGTCCGTGTTCGGTTTTGCAAATATGTGGCTTGCCGTGTTTGCGGACGTGGGAGTAACGCTTTTAGCCGTACTTAACTCAATGCGAATGCTTACAAAAACTACGTATAAAAAATAAAACGCCGTATAACGTTATACGGCGTTTTGCTTATTTTCACGATTTACTTTTCAATTCGATTGCCCCAAAAATCAATGTTTGGGTATGGTGCGTAGTTTACGGTGAGGGGTTTTCGCTCGTGTAATTCACGCGCGTTTTGGTAAAAGTGTGCAGGGGTTAGGGGAGTGGGACGGAAAATACTTTTGGTGGAAAGGAAAGAAAGCTCGTATAAAAACGTTCCATCGTAGCCCACTTCGTCCAGCGCGTCCATCATAGATACCCAGTCGATTTTACCCTCGCCGGGAAGCCAGTGGCGCTCGTTGATATAGTCAAAGTCGGAGATATGCACGGTTACGAGTCTGCCCTTTACCGCGCGAAGAAAATCCTCGCCACGCTCTGAAAGAAGATGATTAGTGTCAAAACAAACGCCTAAATTTGGGTTGTCGCCGATAAGATAAAGTATATCGCTGTGATGATTGCCCAAACAAGTACGGGGCAAATCTTCTACTGCAATAATCGCGTCATATTCCTTTGCAACGACTGAAAGTTCTTCGAGCGACTTTTTTGCTTGGGATAAAAGTAACGGGCGTTCGTTGTCCGCGTTAGGCTCGCCACTTGCGTGAATAACGAATCGTTTTATACCGTTCTCGCCCCATTTTTTAATAATAGAAGAAAGAAATTTTACCGTGTTTTCACGTTTTGTTTCGTCAAAAAAAGCAGGGTTAATTAAGTCGAAAGGACAAAACGGAAGATGAAACGACCATATACGTACCCCAGCGTTTTTAGCATCTGCTAAAATTTTCTTAGGATCTAGCGATTCTTGAAAATCGTATTCAACGGAAATTTCAACGTCCGTTACGCCCGAGGACGCCATTTGTTTGAAAAAGTCGTAGTTAAGGTAGTTGTGATTGAGTGAAAGTCCAACTCGTCTCATAATTTTCTCCTAAAAATAAATTTATAAAATTTGCTCAAAAAGCGTTGCAACAAAGTTTTTGTATGCTATAATTATAATGCGACGAAAAGAAAATGTCAACCGTATAAATTATTTTGCAGAGGAGCAATTTTTAATGACCGCCGTCAAAAATAATCGCGACAACTACATATTCAAGCGAAAGGACTTGGTTAAAATTATCTTGCCCCTCATTTTTCAACAGCTTCTCACCGTAATGGTGGGTGCGGTGGATACGATGATGGTCGCTTACGCAGGCGAGAGCGCCGTATCGGGAGTGTCGCTAGTAAACACGCTCGACGTGCTGCTGATGCTTTTCTTCACTTCGCTCGTGGCAGGTGGATCGGTAGTCGTAGCGCAAACGCTGGGCGAGAAAAGGTACGAGGACGCACGTCACGCATCCAAGCAACTTATCTACGTTACGACCGCTATGGCAATCGTGGTGGCGATAATCGGATTCGTTTTGCGCCAAAGCTTACTTAACCTTCTTTACGGCGACGTCGAGCCGTCCGTTATGCTCAGCGCTGAAAATTATTTCTTTATTATCGTATTTTCGTATCCCTTCATTGCGATAGAAAGTGCGGTCGTGGCGCTTTTCCGTGCGTCGGGAAATTCGCTCGTATCTCTTATCGTGTCGCTTGCAATGAACCTACTTAATGTGTGCGGAAACGCTTTCTTTATAATAGTCTTGGGAATGGGCGCAGGCGGAGCGGCACTTTCAACGCTTATCGTGCGCGTGCTGGGTGCTGGAATTACGCTTGCTCTTTTCCACCGCAAAAAAGGTGAACTGTATATTGAAAAACTTCTTCGTTACAAGCCCGACTGGACGGTTATTAGAAAAATTTTGCGTATCGGCGTTCCCAACGGAATCGAGAACGCAATGTTTCACTTCGGAAAACTTCTGACGCAGTCGCTAATATCCGCTATGGGCACGGCGTCTATCGCGGCAAACGCGGTTGCGCTGACGGTGTCCAACTTCCAGTATACCGTTGGCACGGCGTTTTCCAGCGCTACCATCACGATAGTGGGGCAAAGCGTGGGCGCAAGGGAGGAAGGGCAGGCAAAATATTACGCTAAGCTTATGACCGCGCTTAACTATCTCGCGCTATGGGCGGTAATTGCGCTGACGCTCGTTTTCGTTTCGCCCGTAATTGCGCTGTACGGATTGTCCGAGCAGGCGGCGATCACGGCAAAAGAGTTGATAATTTACCATTGCGTTTGCGCAGGACTCGTGTGGCCCGTAGCCTTTATGCTTCCGTCCGCTTTCCGCGCGGCAAGCGACGTGAAATTCCCTTTGGTCGTGTCAATGGTGACTATGTGGGTGTTTAGAGTAGCAGGTAGTTACGTTTGCGCGCTTGAAACGGTGTCCGTATTCGGCTTGTTCACAATCCCCGGATTTAATCTGGGAGTTATGGGCGTGTGGGTGGCAATGACCGTCGACTGGCTGTTCAGAACGATATTCTTCCTAATCCGCTTTGGTAGTGGCGCGTGGCTGAAGCAATCGTATAATCTTCCAAAAGAAAACAAATAAATGCGACGTGACGACAGATGACTGATTAGCAATTTTTCATCAAAAATCAGTTAAACGTCGTGATAGAGTCTAAATAAAAAAGAAAACTGCAGGGCGTAAAACCTTGCAGTTTTTTCGTTTGCGAAAAATCGCTTTGCCTAATTACTTGCAGTTTTTAGGCGACTTAGTGGAGTTTTTGGACTTGTTGTTAGTCTTTGCTCCTTGCTTGTTAGCGTTAGCCATCGTTTTATCCTCCTTTTTTTAGATTGGGCAAAAACGCTTGCCCAACCAAAACGAAGGGGTACGTTAGTGCTCGTTATTATTATCAGGAAGAAAAAACTCTTTTATTCTGCCACATTTTACCTACCCAAGCGTTTAAGCAAAAGATAGCCTTCTAAATTGTCGTGCTCGGATACGCGCACGCTGTCTACGCCAAGATATTCAACGAGTCTTTGTAGCATTATCGCGCCGTGACCTATAATGCGCGCACGGTTTTTAGAAAGGGTAGGGAAGTCCGCACGAATATCGGTGGAAGAAAATATCTTCTTTCTAAGATAAGCGAGCGTGTCGTAGTCAAGCTCGTAGCCGTGAATTTGCTGGGCGTCGTAAACTTTTTGACCAAGCGCCATTGACGCAAGCGCAGTTGAAGTACCGCCTATAGCGACCGCCTCGTGACCGCTTACGATACCAAATTGCGTGATTTGCGCACTAACGTATGCGTCGATTTCGTCCTCGCGACTACCAACCGTGTCGATTAGTCTGACCATTCCAAGCGGAAGAGAGCGCGCGTAAGTGATAAGCGAACGGTTACCGCGCACTATTTCTACGCTCGCGCCTCCTATGTCGATAACGGTGATTTCGTCGTGGTCGTTGTCGAGTGCGCCGTAAAGTCCGAGAAGTCCCTCGTCCTTACCGCTGACGACGTCAACCTTTACCCCACAAGCAGAAGAAAGGTCGATAGCAAACTGCGCTCCGTTTTTAGCCGAGCGCATAGCCTCGGTGGCAAAAACGTACACGTTGTCCGCGCCCTCGCTTTTTGCTAAATTGACGAAACGGACCACGGCGTCCATCGTCCTTTTCATAGCGTCGTCACGCAAAACGCCGGTGAGCGCAAGCCCATCGGCGAGAGTAGTCGAGTCAAGTATTTTTTTGTTTACGCGTTCGCCACGGTCAATCATAAGGCGAACGGAGTTGCTTCCAATGTCGATTACAGCGTCCATTATTTGCCCGTAAAAGCCTCCTCGTTTTTGCCCTGCATGTTCAAATATTCGCGTGCGTACTGGTCAACGTATTCGTCCGTGCTCAAATAATCAATGGTGTCCTGATTTTGCTTGATTTCCTGCTCAATGCGCGCAAGGTTATCAATCAGCTGTTCTTTTTTCGCGTTGACGGAAGAAAGCTTTACTACGTTGATAACGAGCGCCGCGATAAGAATCAGTAAAAACAGCACCATCGAAACGGTTATAACTCGCAAAGTCGTTTTGCTCATAAATGCTCCTTAAATATAATTACAAGCTAATTATAGCACAAAAAAAAGCGTTTTACAAGTATATACGCTTAAAAATCGCTTATTAATGAAAAATATTCTAAAATATTATGAAAAAAGGGCTCAAAACGATTGACATTATAGCGCGTAATCATTACAATATGCTTGTTTAGTAAAATTAAACCAAAAGTTTATTATTATGTGACTTGCTAAACCTCGAGTAAGGTTTTACTAATCACGAGCAAAAGGAAGTGTGAAAAAATGGAAATCGGACTTAAAATTAAAGAGCTTAGGCTGAAAAACCAGCTTACGCAAGAAGAGCTTGCGGACAGATGCGAGCTGACGAAGGGTTATATTTCACAGCTTGAAAACGATTTAACGAGCCCGTCGATAACCACGCTAAAAGATATTTTGCAAGCGCTGGGTAGTAGCTTAACTGACTTTTTCGCGTCGGACGAGGAGGAAAAGCTGACCTTTGGCGAGGACGATTACTTCGTAAAGCAGGGCGAGGACACGACGGTGACCTGGTTAGTGCCTACTGCGCAGAAAAACGCCATGGAGCCGATACGAATGGAAATAAGCGTAGGCGCGTCCACCGAAAAGGACCTTCCGCACGAAGGGCAAGAGTTTGGCTACGTGCTTGACGGCGAAGTGCGAGTGACGGTAGGCAAGCGAAGTGAGAAGGCTAAAAAAGGCGAAAGCTTTTATTACAGAGCTGATAAAGCGCATTATATAGAAAACACGGGCAAATGCAAGGCAGTAATTTTGTGGCTGTCCTGCCCACCTAATTTTTAAGAGGTGACGAAATGAAAGAAACCAGAGAAAAAGTTGAAAAGAAATTTGAGAAAATCATTGAAGTTAAGAACGTTACGAAAACTTTTGACGACGTAACGGTCATTGACGATATTAACCTTTCCATTAGAAAAGGTCAATTCGTTACGCTTTTAGGTCCGTCGGGATGCGGAAAAACGACGCTCCTTCGTATGATAGCAGGCTTTGAAACGCCCACTAACGGTAATATTTACATAGAAAACGCTGAAATGACTGCGATTCCGCCCTACAAGCGCCCCGTAAACACCGTATTCCAAAAATACGCGCTTTTCCCACACCTTAACGTGTTCAAAAACGTCGCGTACGGGCTTAAGCTCAAACAAATTGACGTTGAATGCGTGGATAAAAACGGACAAAAAACGACGAAAAAGCGCAAGTACACCAAAGCGGAAATTGAAGAAAAGGTAAATAACGCGCTCAAAATGGTAGGACTTGCCGACTACGGTCATAGAAACGTGACCTCGCTTTCGGGCGGTCAGCAACAGCGTGTAGCGATTGCGCGCGCGCTCGTTTGCGAGCCTAAGGTTTTGCTTTTGGACGAGCCTCTTGGTGCGCTTGACCTTAAAATGCGTAAGGAAATGCAAATCGAGCTTATGAAAATGCATAAGGAGCTTGGCATTACTTTCGTTTACGTAACGCACGACCAAGAAGAAGCGCTTACGATGTCCGACGCGGTAGTGGTAATGAACGACGGCGTTATTCAGCAAATCGGAACGCCCAAAAAGATTTACGACGAGCCGGCAAACGCGTTCGTTGCGAACTTTATCGGCGAGAGTAATATTTTGTCGGGCGTTATGGTAAAGGACTTTTCCGTAAAATTCCTCGACACGCTGTTTGAGTGTGAGGATAAGGGCTTTGCTAAAAACGAATCGGTCGACCTCGTGGTGCGTCCCGAGGACATCAAAATTTATCCTGCCGACAGCGACAAAGGACAGCTTTCCGGTCAGGTTACGAGTACCGTTTTTAAGGGTACTTGGTACGAGATGGAAATCGAGGCAAACGGCTACGAATTTACCGTTCAATCCACGACTGAGGCAAAAGTTGGGGCATACGTACGCCTGGGAATTAAACCAGACGGTATTCATATCATGAAAAAACTTCGTACCGTAAACGAGTTTTTCGGTGTGATTGACAGCGAAGATACCGTTAAATTCTGCGAAGGATATTTCCAGTTTAACAACGTAGATAATTTAGAAAAAGGAACGAAGGTAAAAGTAAGCGTGCCCTTTGACGCGGTTACCCTTACCGACGACGAAGAGGACGGAATTATCGGTGGTAACGTTACCCAAACGCTTTATAAGGGTACGTATTATCAGGTGCAAATTTATACCGACACGGACGAGGACTTCTACACGGACACTGTGGACGAATGGGATATCGACGACCGCGTAGGTATCTCCATTGCGCCCGAAAAAATTACCGTTGAGAAAATAGAGGAGGACGGCGATGAAGAAACTGAGCTTTAAGCAAAAATACTTTGCTTTTCCTTACGCCTTTCTTTGCGTCGTGTTCGTAGTCGTTCCGCTCCTTATAATGCTTTACTTCGCGTTCACCGACTTCGAGGGGGCGTTCACGATGAACAACTTTATGTATTTCTTTACGGAGTCAGACACGCAAAACGTACTTTGGCGTTCGATAGGAATTGCGGCGATTGCAACGGTAATATGCTTGCTTTTGGCGTATCCGCTTGCTTACTTTTTGGCAAACTCGCACTTTAACAAATACGCGGTACTCGTAGTCCTGTTCGTAACTCCTATGTGGATAAACTCGCTACTTCGTACCTACGCGATTCGTACGCTTTTTGAAATGATAGGGCTTGAACGCGGAACGCTTGCGGTAATAATCGGACTCGTTTACGACTTTTTCCCCTTTATGCTACTGCCTATCTATACGACACTTAGCAATATGGACAAAAGTTATCTCGAGGCGTCCTACGACCTTGGCGGAGGTCCGCTTAAAAGTTTTACTCGCGTAACTCTCCCTCTTTCCGTGCCCGGAATCGTTAGCGGAGTGCTTATGGTGTTTATGCCGGCAGTTTCTACGATAGGCATAACCGAAATGCTTGGCAACAAGGACGTTTACCTGTTCGGTAACCTTATAAACGACTACCTCGGCGAATTTTATACCTGGAATATCGGTGCGGCGTATTCGTTCATTATGCTTATTCTTATTGCGGCGTCTATGCTTATAACTAATTTGTTCGGCAAGGAAGAGAGCTCGGTAGGAGGTGCGTTATGAGAAATAAGACCTTTAAAACGGTGGGCTGGATTTTCATCGCGCTTATGCTCGCGTTCGTGTACCTTCCTATCATTATTCTTATAATATTCTCGTTTGCGCCCACGTCAAAAGCAATCGGAAACTGGGCAAATATTACTTGGTCGGCTGACCTTTACGCAGAGCTTATGCAAAACGAGGGAATTTTGGAGGCAATCAAAAATACCTTTATCCTCGCGCTGACTTCCTCAACGCTCGCTACCATCATAGGCACTGTGGGAGCGGTGGGAATTCATAAGCTTAAACGCCGTCCAAAAGCTATCGTGAACGGAATGAGCCAAATTACCGTAGTCAACGCCGAAATCGTAACGGGTGCAGCGTTTATGCTTTTCTTTACGCTTTTCCCGCGCGAGCTTGAAGGCTTCCCTGCGCTTATTATTGCGCACACCATCATCACGATGCCTTACGTGTTATTGTCGGTAATGCCCCGACTTACCCAGCTTAACCCCAACCTTTACGAGGCAGGACTTGACCTTGGCGCAGGACCGCTGAGAACGCTCGTGACCGTTATCCTTCCTCAGCTTATCCCCGGAATGATCGCAGGCTTTGGCTTGGCGTTCACGCTCTCGCTTGACGACTACGTTATCAGTAAGTTCATCAACGGCGACGTGCAAACTATCTCCACTATGATTTACAGCGCGACCAAGAAAGGCATTCCTGCCGTTTGGCGTGCCGTGTCGTCGCTTATTTTCGTGGTGATTTTGGTAATGCTTATCATTATGAATATGGCAAAGCGCAAAAAGGAGGACAAGTAAATGAAAAGATTTTTGCTTATTCTTCTCTCGGTAATTTTGTGCGTAAGTTCGTGTACGCTCTTTACCGGTTGCGCGGATAGATCGAAAATACTTAAAGTATATAACCTTGGCGAATATATGGACGAAAGCGTGCTCGAAGGCTTTGAGGACTGGTATTACGAGGAAACGGGTGAAAGCGTGACATTGCAGTACAAAACGTACATAACCAACGAGGATATGTACACCGAAATTTACAAAAAACACGCCGACTACGACGTGGTATGTAGCTCCGACTATATCTTGTCGAGAATGCTGAGAAACGACCTCCTTCTTCCTATCGACCGCGAAATCGTTTACGGTGAGGAGGGCGAAAGCGGTGTTATGGAGGAAAATATTATCCGCTCGGTCAACGACTACGAAAACTGGAATTCGCGCCCAGACTACACCGACGCGGTGCGCTATTCCGTGCCCTATATGTGGGGAACTTTCGGCATTATGTACCGTCGCGATTTGGTGGTGGATGAACAGGGTGAGCCCTTGTTTGACTGGAAAAATTTGACGTGGGATTGCTTGTTTAAATCGGGCGTATACGAAAACCGTCGCTATATGAAAAACTCTATCCGCGACGCCTTCTCGTCCGCGTCCATCGTGGCTAACACGCAGGCGCTTTCCGACGCGTCCAACGGCTTTACCGACTATAACGATCAGTACAAAGCCTTGCTCCAAAGCGTGCTTAACGACACTTCTTCGGAAAATATGAGAAGAGTGGAAGATACGCTTAAGCACCAAAAGCAATTCTTGTTTGCGTACGAGTCTGACGACGGAAAGGACGATATGATTACTTCCGAGCCGTCTGGCTACTACGGACTTTTTTGGTCGTGCGACGCAGGCTACGCGATGGAAGACAGCACCGACCTATACTACGGTGTGCCCGTTGAGGGCGCAAACGTTTGGGTGGATTCGTTCGTAATTCCCAAGTTTACGCAAAACGAAAAGGCGGCGCAGTACTTTCTAAAATACCTTTGTCAGTATGATCAGGCATACCTCAACCGCGACTATGCAGGTTGCTCGTCGCCCCATATCGAAGTGGCTAACGACACCAAGGAAATTATGCAAACGGCGTGGGACGTGGTATGCGGTTTAGAGCCTGAGTACGACGAAGAAATCGCTGAAGACGTAGAATATTACGTAGAATTTTTCGAGGGCGCTGAGGGCAAAGACTTTGGCGAAATGTTTATTGATATGCTATTCCCCTCGCAAAGCGTACTTGACAGATGCGCCGTTATGAAGGACTCTGACAAAGACGCAAGCATTGAAATGGCAAAAATGTGGATCAGAATCAAGGCGTCTTAATTTATGAAAGAAAACGAAAACATTACGAAACGCGTCAATTACGACGCAATAGTAGTAGGTGCGGGCCATGCCGGTGTTGAGGCGGGGCTCGCTCTTGCCCGTTTGGGGTTAGAAACGCTCGTGTTGTCAATAACGCTGGACAACGTGGGCTATTTGGCGTGTAACCCTTCTATCGGTGGTACGGCAAAAGGACACCTCGTCCGCGAGGTAGACGCGCTGGGCGGAGAAATGGGTATTGCCGCGGACAAAACGCTTACTCAGCTCCGTATGCTTAATAAGAGCAAGGGCGCTGCCGTGCAGTCACTCCGCGCCCAAGTGGATAAATATAAGTATCACGCTTATATGAAGAGCGTGCTTGAAAAACAAAGTAAGCTTCATCTCCGCCAAGGCGAGGCGAAAGAGCTTATCGTAGAGGGTGACGAAATCAAGGGCGTTAAGAGCGTTTACGATATGGAATATTACGCGCCCGTAGTCGTTTTGGCGTGTGGCGTGTACCTCAAATCCACCATAATCGTGGGGGACGTTATCGAGGAAAAGGGCCCCGTGTGCTTTAACCGCGCTAATCATTTGTCGGATAATTTGCGCGCGCTTGGAATGGACGTAAGACGCTTTAAGACGGGTACGCCTGCGCGTGTTAAACGCTCCACCATTGACTTAACTAAGCTCGAGGTGCAAGAGGGCGAAACGGATATTTATTCCTTTTCCGTGCTCTCTAAAAAGGTCAATGCGACTAAGCGCTGTTGCTATCTTGGTTACACCAACGAGGACACGCACGAGGTTATTCGCGATAACATTATGCTTTCGCCCAAGTATTCAGGGCTTATCGACGGCGTGGGTGCAAGGTATTGTCCGTCCATTGAGGACAAAATCGTGCGCTTTGCGGACAAGGAAAGACACCAGTTTTTCCTCGAGCCCGAGGGCGAGGGTACGGAAGAAATGTACGTTCAGGGACTTTCGACGGGGCTTCCTGCGTTCGTTCAAAACGGTATGTACCGCAGTATCGTGGGCTTTGAAAAAGTGGAAATTATGCGCGACGCGTACGCTATCGAGTACGACTGCATCAATCCGCTCGAGCTTTACCCAACGCTTATGCACAAAAGAATCAAGGGCTTGTTCTTTGCTGGTCAGATAAACGGAACCTCGGGCTACGAGGAAGCGGCTGCGCAGGGTATAGTAGCAGGTATTAACGGCGCAAGATACTTTAAGGGTTTACCCCCTATGGTGCTTACGCGCGACAATTCCTATATCGGCGTGCTTATTGACGACCTCGTGACCGTGGGCACTAACGAGCCGTACCGCATGATGACTTCGCGCGCGGAATTCAGGCTTTCGCTTCGTCAGGACAACGCCGACCTTCGTCTTACCCCTATCGGCAGGGAAATGGGATTGGTCAGCGACAAGCGTTGGCGCGAGTTTAACAAAAAGAAAAACGCGCTTGAGAGCGCGCGTAAAAAGCTTAGCCGTGTTTTCTCGCCTAAGGAAATTACTAAAATGTTTGAGGATAACGGCGAAAAAGCGCCCGTCACGGGAGTGAGCTTAAGCGCGCTTATCCGTCACCCCTTCGTTACCCCTGCGGTTTTATCTAAGTACGTCGACGTGTTTGCGGAATTTGACAGCGCCGTCGTTGAACAGCTTTTCGTTGAGGTCAAGTACGAGGGCTACTTAGCGCGCGCGGAAAAAGCGAGAGCAGAGCAAAAACGGCTTGAAAACAGCACGCTTTCGCCCGATACGGACTACCGCGAGGTCAAAGGTTTAAGACTAGAGGCGGCGGAAAAATTGAACAAAATCAAGCCTCTTTCTATCGGTCAGGCAGCAAGAATCAGCGGTGTAACGCCTGCTGACGTGAACGTTCTGATCGTAAATTTGAAAAAGTAAGGCGCGATTTATCATCCCCCAAAAATTTAATTATATCTATTTAATTTTTCGTTGCACGAGCATAAAATAAAAGAGTTTGCGCAGTTTTCGCAGTAATGTTTTCCGCAATTTCGGCAAAAGCGAGAGCATTCTGCCGTGATTATTTTTTTGCATATACAGCATTCCATAGTGAATATTATGCTCAAAAATGCGAATTTTTTGCATATTCTCGCCATTTTTTTAAAAAGATATCTCAAAAATACTTGCCAAAACGCAAAATATATAGTACAATTAAGACAAGTAAGACGAAAAACGTCAATTAGATATTACAAGGGGATATTTTTATGAACATTAGCGAAGTGAGAGTTAGACTCGTTAAGAAAGAAGAAGGCAAGCTTAAGGCAGTTGCATCCGTAACTATTGATAACTGCTTTGTTATTCACGACGTAAAGGTATTAGAGGGGAACGAGGATTTCTTTATTGCTATGCCCAGCAAGAAGACTCCCGACGGCGAATATAAAGACATCGTTCATCCTATCAATACCGAAACGAGAGAAATGCTTAAAAAGGCAGTTCTTGACGAATTCGAAAAGGCTCGTTCTCAGGCTGAAAACGAGGACTAATTTTACGGTCAAAAAAATACGCTCGGGGCATACCTCGGGCGTTTTTTCTTTTTAGTCGGTTTTTTATCGCTCGTAAGCGAATTTATTGCATAATCGGTGCGCGTTATCGCACTCTACCTAAAAATTTTGGAGATTTACTGCTATGACACTTGAAGAAACGATACGAAGAATGAAGGGTGGAATTTTGTATAACTCAGGCTCGGAAGAACTTCTTAGGGTTCAAGCCGAATGCTTGGAGAAAATGTACGACTACAACGCGACGCGCCCGTGCGAGGGCGAAAAGCGTAGTGCGCTTATTAAACAAATGTTCGCAGAATCAGGCGAAAACTGTTATATCGAACCGCCCTTTCACGCGAACTGGGGTGGATACCACACGCATTTAGGCAAGAACGTTTACGCGAATTTTAACCTGACGCTCGTGGACGACACGGATATTTATATCGGCGACTATACGATGCTTGGACCTAACGTGGTGCTTGCAACGGCAGGACATCCCGTTTGCCCCGAGCTTCGCGCGCGTGCTTACCAGTATAATTTGCCCGTGCGTATCGGTAAAAATTGTTGGCTGGGCGCAGGGGTGGTGGTGCTTCCGGGCGTAAGCATAGGCGATAACAGTATAATAGGCGCTGGCAGTATCGTTACAAAGGATATCCCTGCTAACGTGGTAGCGGTGGGAAACCCGTGTCGCGTTATGCGTCCTATCAGCGAAAAGGACTACGAATACTATTATCGCGACAAAAAAATCGACGATATTTCCAAAGAAGATATTCAGCCTTACGACTAATAAAATACTCACGAAAAAATGAAAACGGAGTGGTACGTACCGCTCCGTTTTGCTATATTCGTAGCAGTAAACAGCCTACTATACAGCCTACAAAGGTAGAAACGAGCGCAACGGGAATAGCGTAGCGCAAGTTTTTGACTTGGCTTTTAGAAAAATAGATGCTGGAAACGTAAAACACCGTCTCGCTCGAGCCGTATATTAGCGAGGCGCACGCGCCTATATAAGTATCCGTGCCGTAAAGCGTGAAAATATTGTCAAGCACCGCCATTGCGCCCGCTCCGCTAAGTGGACGAATTAAAATAAGTTCAGTCAGCTCTTTTGGAATTCCAACGAGGTTAAGAACGGGCGCAAAAAACTGCGAAACCGTCGCGCTTACGCCACTTGCTCTAAAAAGTTCTACCGCCGTCATCACTGCTAAAAGAAAAGGAAACACCTCGCACATAAGCGAAATCGCGCTTTTAGTGCCCTCGATAAACACCGAATACGCGTTGCGTTTTTTGAGTGCGGAAATAAGCAGTACGGTCAGGAAAATTAACGGAATCACGTAGGACGTCATACGGCGTTTTTACCTTTACTTAGTTTTACGGCTACGGGGAGAGCGTCTTTTTTCTCGCGTTTTTTGGTTATGCGCGACAGTAGTTTTACCAGTAAAACACCCACTATCGTAGAAGTTACCGTCGCTACGATTGAGGGGAAGAGAAAGGAAGTGGGGAAAGCCGAGCCGTGAGCAATCCTCATACCGATTACGGTGGAGGGAATTATTTGGAGTGAGGTAGCGGAAATCACGGTCAGCATAATCATATTCGTGTTTGCGTAATCTTTTCCCTCGTACATTGAGTTTATTGCCTTGATTCCCATAGGCGTGGACGCGTTACCCAGCCCAAGAAGGTTAGCGGACATATTCAGCGAAACGTATTTTTCACTCTCACGGCTAATCCCGGGGAAAAGAAAGCGGATTAGCGGACGGATAAGCTTGTTTATCCATTCGCTAACGCCCGTTTGTTCAAGTAGCGCAAAAAAACCCAGCCAAAATCCGTAAGTGGATAGTAGCGAAAGCGCAAGGTTTACCGAATTATTCGCGCCCGTCAGCATTGCTTTTATCGCTCCGTCGGGATTAGTAAAAAGCATAACGGTCGTACCGCTAAACAAAATAATCAGCCAAATAACGTTCATTTTGCCTCCAAGACAGCCTTTTTTATATGTATATTCACGACAAAAGCAAAATATTTGAGCTATACGCGGTGTTTCGATTGCTTTTTTTCGTTGGATAAGTTATAATATGCAATATTATAATTTGTGAGAAGTTATAAATCTTTGCAAGCAAGTTTTCAACTTCTTGCGTTATAAACTATACAAAATTCGTAAAAGAGGTACGGTATGGAAAAGAAAAAGTATTACATCACGACTCCCATTTATTATCCAAGCGGAAAATGGCATCTTGGACACAGTTACACTACGGTATGTTGCGACGCTATCGCTCGATATAAACGAATGCGTGATTTTGACGTTTTCTATCTGACCGGAACGGACGAGCACGGTCAAAAAATCGAAAAGAGAGCGGAAGAGGCAGGCGTTACGCCCAAGCAGTTCGTTGACGAGCTCGTTGGCAACATCAAAGAACTTTGGTCGCTACTTGACATTTCGTACGACAAGTTTATCCGTACGACCGACGACTATCACGTAAAAGCCGTTCAAAAGATTTTCAAACAGCTTTACGATCAGGGCGACATCTATAAATCCAAGTACAAGGGTAAATACTGTACGCCTTGCGAATCTTTCTGGACGGAAAGCCAGCTCGTCGACGGCAAATGTCCCGACTGCGGCCGCGAGGTTATCGACGCGGAGGAGGAAAGCTACTTCTTTAGATTAAGCAAGTACCAAGACCGTATCCGCGAGCTTTTGACCACGACTGATTTCCTTCAACCCCAGTCGCGTGTAAACGAAATGGTGAACAACTTCCTCAAAGACGGTCTTAACGACCTTGCCGTTTCGCGTACGGCGTTCAAGTGGGGTATTCCCGTTGAGTTTGACGAAGGTCATATCGTTTACGTATGGATTGACGCGCTTTCCAACTATATCACGGCGCTTGGCTATAACGGAGAGGACGACTCGCTTTATAACAAATACTGGCCTGCTGACCTTCATATGGTGGGCAAGGAAATCGTGCGCTTCCACACTATTATCTGGCCTGCGATTTTGATGGCGCTTGGTCTTCCTATCCCCAAGAAGGTTTACGGCCACGGCTGGTTGCTTTTGGGCGGAGATAAAATGAGTAAATCCAAGGGTAACGTGGTTGATCCTTTTGTCCTTGCTCAGCGCTACGGAGTGGACGCGATCAGATATTACCTTCTTCGCGAAATTCCCTTCGGCTCGGACGGCGTATATACTAACGAGGCGTTTATCGGCAGAATCAATATGGACCTTTGTAACGACCTTGGCAACCTTACCCGTCGTACGCTCGCTATGGCGCGCCAGTACTTTGAGGGCAAGGTAACCGCTAACGGCGTTAAGGGTGAGTTTGACGACGAGTTTATCGCGGTTATCAACGCGCTTGACAAGAAAATGGACGACGCGATTGAGAAAATCAACCCTTCGCACGCGCTCGAAGAAATTTTTGCCGTTATTGACAAGGCAAACAAGTATATCGACAACACCCGTCCTTGGGTGCTTGCAAAGGACGAAAGTCAAAAGGGCAGACTTGAAATGGTTATGTATAACCTTTTGGAGTGCATCAGAGTTTGTGCGACCGCGCTTATGCCCTTCATTACGCAAACGCCCGTTAAGATTTTCGAAGGTCTTGGCGTAGAAGTGCCCACGCTTTTTGAAGGCAACCTCGTTTACGGCGCGGTTGACGCGTACACCACTAAGGAAATAGGAATTTTATTCCCCAGAATTGACGTAGAAAAGGAGCTTAAGGAAATGGAAAAGCTTGCTCAAGAAGAAGTTAAGAAAGAAGAGAAAAAGGAAGAAGTAAAAGTGGAAGAGAAGAAAGAACCCGAATATATCACCGCGGACGAATTTTTCCGCACCAAGCTCGTAGTAGGCGAAATTCTCGCTTGCGAAAAGGTAGAAAAGGCTGATAAGCTCCTTAAATCCACAGTTAAAATCGGCGACGAAGTGCGTACCATTTTGAGCGGTATCGCACAGTACTACACGCCCGAGGAAATGGTAGGTAAGCGCGTAGTAGTCGTTTCTAACCTTGCGCCCAGAAAGATTCGCGGTATTGAAAGCTGTGGTATGCTCCTTTGTGCGGCTAACGACGACGGACTTTGCCTCGTAACGCCCGAAAAGCTTATGGAGAGCGGTACTGAAGTATGCTAATCGATACCCACGCTCATCTGACGGACGAGCAGTATAACGGCGCAGGCGAGATTATTTCGTCTATGTGCGCGGACGGGCTTGAAAAGATTATAACCATAGGCTACGATCTTGAAAGCTCGGAGCAGGGGCTTAAAATTGCAGAGCAAAACGAGGATATTTATTGCGCGGTAGGCGTACACCCTGATAACAGTCAAAGTTTGACTTTTGATCCGTGTGAAAGGCTTTTGGCGCTTTCTCGCTCCGATAAGTGCGTCGCTATCGGCGAAATCGGGCTTGACTATCACTACGATAGCACGGATAGACAAAAGCAAAATTACTGGCTTGACCGTCAGCTTGAGATGGTAGCGGAGGCTAATTTACCCGTTATTTTCCACGTGCGTGACGCGTACGAGGATATGGAAAGCGCGTTAAAGCGCAATCAGGGCAAGCTTAAACAGGGCGCAGTAGTGCATTGTTATTCCGGCTCGCTTGAAACGGCGCTTAAATATATCGATATGGGCTTTCATATTTCCTTTACCGGCTCGATAACTTTTAAGAACGCAAAGAAGTTCCCTGATATTATTAAAGCTATTCCGCTGGATAGAATTATGATTGAGACGGACTGTCCCTATCTTACCCCCACGCCCTTTCGCGGACAACTCAATTTTCCGCGCTACGTCAAATATCAGGCACAACGTATAGCCGAGATTTTGACCATGGACAGCGAAGAAGTGGAAAGAATTACCACTGAAAACGCTTATAAATTCTTCAAAAAACTTAAAAGAGATTAATAATGAACGACAATTTCGTGTATCGCTACGGCGACAATCTTTATATCAATTTAACTAATAAGTGCTGTAACAACTGCGATTTTTGTATTCGCAACAACGGCGACGGAATAGGCGACAGCGGAAACCTTTGGCTTTCGCGTGAACCGGAGGCGAGCGAGGTAATTTCGCTTATCGATTCTTTTGCGGACTACGACGAAATCGTATTTTGCGGCTACGGTGAGCCTACTTATAAAACCGAAATTATGGTAGAAGTGGCTGCTTACGCGCATAGTAAGGGCAAAAAAACGAGGCTTAATACCAACGGCTTAGGTAACTTAATAAACGGCAGAGATATCGTGCCCGAGCTTAAAACGGCGATAGACGTTATGTCCATTTCGCTTAATAGCCACACGAAAGAGGGTTACGACGCGGTGTGTCATTCCGTATTTGGATTAGATGCGTTTGACGAGATGCTTAACTTCACGAAGGAGTGCGTAGCGGAAGGCATTGAAACGGTCGTTAGCGTAGTGGCGGTCGAGGGCGTTGATATCGAGGCGTGCCGAGTGCTTGCAAGTGGGACGGGCGCAAAGCTTAAAGTAAGAGAATACATTGCGTAAACAGTAAAAACGCCGAGGTACGTACCTTGGCGTTTTGTGTTTTTATAGTTAAAACGAGCAAAAACGGATAGTCGCTCTAACCTGATTTTAATAAACTCTTAATCGTCTACTATTTGACATTTTATCGCGGAAAGTTTTATAATTAAGTCAAAGGAGAGAGAATTATGTTTGATTACACGAGAGCGGTCTTTGATAAGAGCGTAAGAGATTTTAAAAAGCTGGGTAATATCGCCAACGTGCTGATGCAGGTTATGTATATTTCGTATATGATTTATAACCTAATAATTGACGCAGGCTGGTACTGGGTAAACGCGATTTTGCTTGGGCTGTCGCTGGGATATTTGATAATTTACCTACTTTTCTATGGCAAAAACGATCGCGACCATAAGCAGGTTTTGCGAGCGAGCAAGCGCGTATATAAATGGACTAAAATTTTGGTAAACACCTTTACGCTGGGTGTTACGCTTTACAACGCGTACGTGGCTGCAACGACTATGTCCGCTTTTTCGATAATCATCACCACGCTTACCATTATAATGTGGGTGCTGTCCGTTATCGTTGAGGTAATCGCGTTTTTCGTGCAGAGCAGATACCAGCTCGTCCTCGACGCTATCGAGGCGGACAAGCAGGAGGCTATCGAGCCCGTTAAAAAGGTGGGCGACTTTTTCAAAAAGCTTGCAGGCAAAGAAGTAGAAGAACGCGAGCCCACGCATAAGCGAAAAAAGCTTGATAAGATTTTGAGCGAGTATCAGGAGCGTCGCGAAAAAAGAAAGCAAGAAAAAGAGCAAGAAAAAGAACGAAAGCACAAAAATTAAATAGTGGAGTTATTATGAACAATATTGCATTGATAGGTATGCCGTCGGCAGGCAAAAGCACGGTGGGAGTGGTGCTTGCAAAAATTATCGGTAAAAAGTTTATTGACACCGATTTGCTTTTGCAAGAGAGCGGTAAAACTCTTCCACAGCTTATTGCTGAATTAGGCGTACAAAAATTTATAGAGCTGGAAAATAAAACGATATCCGCGCTTTCGTGTGAAAATACCGTTATCGCTACGGGCGGTAGCGCGGTTTACGGCGAGGACGCTATGAAAAGAATCAAGGAGTTAGCTACCGTCGTTTACTTGCGCGCTCCCGAGAGTGAGCTTGAAAAGAGAATGGAAAGCTTTAGCGCGCGTGGCGTTGTCACTCTGGGCGCAAAAACGGTGACTGAGCTTTGCGCCGAGCGTGCGCCCCTGTACGAAAAATACGCCGATATCGTTATCGACGAGAAGGGCACGCTTTCCGACACCGTTCAGGAAATTTTAGATAGAATATAAAAAAAGAATTAGTTCGGTTTTTAATCGGACTAATTTTTTTACTTTTGTGTCCCAAAAATGCCCCATAAGTAATGATATAATATAATCGAAAGGAGGCGGTTATGGAATATTATTTGTATTATTGTAGTGAAGAATTTGCGAAAAATCAGGATTACGAGTGGGCTACGCTGATAAAAATCGACGGGAGCTTTTATTATTATCACAAAAAAAGTCACAAGTGGGTGACGGATACGCTTTACGACGATTTTTGCAGTTCGTTCACGGAGGATTGGCGAAATAAAAGCAGTAAAGTGGTAGCGATTTCTTACGACGAGGCAATGGATTTTATCGGTAAGCTGAATGCAAAAGAAGATAAAGAATTTTTTGAAGAGGTGCAAGAGCTGAATAGCAATAGAGAGGCTTTTAATAAAATCAGACTTCTTTTGAGTGCAATGACTTACGCTTATGCAAGTTACGAATATTTGTTTGACGAGATGGAAGACGAAGAGGGGTGGGTGTATGGAAATATTCAAGCAGTTCTTGCGAAAAACTCCTTATTTCCCCAAAAAATCAATGAAGTTGAGAGTGAGGAAAATTGCGCGTCTATTCTTATTAAGGCGGAATATGAAGGCGAGTTTGCGAATAATTGCATTAAAAGAATAGGCGGTCAGGAATACAGGGCAAGGCTGTTTAAAGTCAAGAAAAAGACAGTGCTAAAAATAAGTAGATACGAGTTCGTAAAAGACGAATACGACGGAATTTTGCGCGCGTATCCAGTTAAGGATATTGGTGCGTGGATAGTGGATTTTGATTTATTGCTTGGCGTGTATCCGTCAAGTGATTAAACTATAATAACAAAAACGGCAGGGTGCGTACCCTGCCGTTTTGCATATTTTGGCGTTTATTAACCGTCGTTTTTAGTTCTGTTTTTTGATATAAACGAATTGTTCGGGGCCCGTGTCGCGCATAAGCAGGTCTTTTTGCTTGAACTTAAATAAGAAAAGCGCAGTCATATAAATATCACCCACGCAACCGCCAAGGTGGAGAGATAACAGGGCAGATGCGCATAAATAGAAAATCGTATTAGTGAAATACATTAAAATTGTAAGAGCGATAAATATTATGCTAAAAGTAATAAGTGGTGCTGTTAGTGAAATTAGTGCTGTTTTGCGGTTGACGTAAACGTTTGGTACTCCGCAAAAGGCACAACTCCAAGAAATTCCGAACGTCAGTTTTTCTTTTGTTAAGCATTTATAGGCTAATCCGTGAACGAGCTCGTGAAGCACCATATAAGATATAATGCACAATAAAGTAACTGATAATGACAGCAAATACGTGTAGATGTTTATTTCCCAAACGGTATCTGGGTTTAATATAAGTGGGATAAAACAAATTGCCATTGATATTACCATAATTATTAGCGAAAAAACGTTTAAAATAATGCCTGTTTTGGTGTCTTTTGCGTTGATATGGTAAGCGCATTCGTAATTTTCGGGGAGTTCTTTGTAAGAGTTTTGCATAATTTTACTCCTTAATAATGGACGAAGCGACTTTGTCAGCCACAGTTTTTCCTTTGTAAAGAGAAAGCAATTCAAGCGCAAAATCAAGTGCAACTCCCATACCGCGAGCGGTGGTAATATTGCCGTCCGTAACCACGCCGTCGAATAAAACGTCCGCTCCAACAAGCTCGTTTTCAAAGCCGGGATAGCAACAAGCGCGCTTGTTTTCAAGCAGATTTCTTCTGCCTAAAACGAGGGGCGCTGCGCAAATCGCCGCTATACGTCCCCCTTCGTTTTGAACGAAACGCAAGATTTCGTCCACGAAAGGACTGCCGTCGAGGTTAAGCGAGCCGGGCATACCGCCGGGAAGAATTACGCTATCAAAGTCCTCGGGCGAAACGCAGGATAAAGTAAAATCGCATTTAACCGTAATTCCGTGTGCTCCCGTGATAAAACCGTTTTTAGCGTCGTCGCCTACGACCGCTACCGTCTTAACGTCCACGCCACCGCGACGCAATACGTCAAGGGGAGTGAGTGCCTCGATTTCCTCAAATCCGTCCGCAAGTAAAAGTGCAATCATAATTTTCACCTCAAAAAAAGATACGCGAAAGTGTTTCGCTTTTTTCAGTATACCACAGCAAAAGTAAAAATGCAAGGCTTTTTGCCTCGCGCGTGCGTGTGCGCGCCGACGTGAAAGCAGGTAAATTTGCCGTCCGCGTCCCTAACGCGCGTTTTAGGGGCTATTTCGTGCGTTAAAAAGGGTGTTTGTGAAAACTTTTAAAATTTAAATTTAAAAAAGGGCGTAAAATCGCTTTATTTTTTGATATATATATGATATAATAATTTAACATTAATAATAATAGATAATATTACTATAAAGTATAAGGAGTAACAATATGTCGATTAAGGTAGAAAACGCATACGATTCGAGTGAAATTCAAGTGCTTGAAGGACTTGAACCCGTGCGTAAGCGTCCCGGTATGTATATCGGCTCGACGGACACTCGTGGACTTCATCATCTTATCGTTGAAATCGTGGACAACAGCGTGGACGAATCACTTGCAGGATACTGTGATACGATTACGGTGGAAATCACGCGTGAGGGCGCGGTAGCCGTTACGGACAACGGAAGAGGTATTCCCGTTGATATTCACCCCCAAGAAGGAGTTTCTGCGGTGCAGGTCGTACTTACCAAACTTCACGCGGGCGGTAAATTCGGCGGTGGCGGATACAAGGTATCGGGCGGACTTCACGGCGTAGGTCTTTCGGTCGTAAACGCGCTTTCGGAATGGCTTGAAGTAGAGGTCAAGAAAAACGGCAAAATCTACCGTCAAAGATATATGCGCGGTATTCCTATGCGTGAGCTTGCCGAAGTGGGCGAAACGCAGGAAACGGGAACGAAAGTAACCTTTTTCCCTGACGACGAGATTTTCGAAACCATTGATTTCGATTACGACGTTATCCGTACCAGACTGCGTGAGGTGGCGTATCTTAACAAGGGCTTGTGTATCAACCTTATGGACAACCGCCCCGACAAAGAGAAGGACGAAACGTTTAAGTACGACGGCGGTATTTTGGATTACGTAGACTATCTTAATCGCAACGAAAAGACGGTATTCCCCCGTACGCTGTATATCGAGCGTCAAATCGGCACTAACGCCGTTGAGATCGCTATGCAGTATAACGACTCGTGGAAAGAGACTATGTACTCCTACGCTAACAATATCAACACCGAGGAGGGCGGTACTCACCTTATGGGCTTTAAGGACGCGCTTACCCGCGTGCTTAACGACTACGCCCACACCGCTCGTCTCGTAAAGGACGACTTTAAGCTTACGGGCGAGGACGTTCGCGAGGGACTTACCGCGATCGTTTCGGTAAAGCTTGAAGAACCGCAGTTCGAAGGTCAGACCAAAACCAAGCTTGGCAATTCCGAAATGCGTGGTATCGTTGCAAAAGCGCTTGCCGACGGACTGGGAACTTACCTTGAAGAAAATCCCAAAGAGGCGAAAGAGCTCATTATAAAGACGGTTACGGCTCAAAAGGCGCGTGACGCGGCAAGAGCGGCGAGAGAGTCGACGAGAAGAAAGGGCGTGCTTGAATCAACTACGCTCCCCGGTAAGCTTGCAGACTGTACGGATAAGGACGCAAGCCATTGCGAAATCTACCTCGTCGAGGGTGACTCGGCAGGCGGAACGGCAAAACAGGGTAGAGATCGCCGTTTCCAGGCAATTCTTCCCCTTCGCGGTAAAATTCTTAACGTTGAAAAGGCAAGACTTGCGCGCATTATGGAAAACGCTGAAATCAGAGCAATGATTACCGCGTTTGGATGCGGAATTGACAACGAATTCGACGAAAAGAAGCTCCGCTACGACAAAATCATTTGTATGACCGATGCTGACGTAGACGGCTCGCACATCAGAATACTTCTTCTTACCTTTATTTTCCGCTTTATGCGTCCGCTTATCGAGCTTGGCCACGTTTATATCGCACAGCCACCTCTTTATAAGTGCACGAAAGGTAAGACGGTTGAGTACTGTTACTCGGACGAAGAGCTTCGTGAAGTCACGGAAAGGCTGGGAAAGCCCGAAATTCAGCGATATAAAGGTCTTGGCGAGATGAACGCCGACCAGCTTTGGGAAACCACTATGGACCCTGAAAAGCGCATTTTACTGCGCGTAACGATGTCCGACGCTGAAGAGGCGGCAAAGACTTTCTCCGTGCTTATGGGTGACGAACCCGAGCTTCGCCGTAAGTTTATCGAAGAGAACGCTACTCTCGTAACCGACCTTGATATTTAAGAGGGAATGAAAAATGGCAGATAAAAACGACAATCTTAAAGAAACTATAGCAAATTCCAAAATAGTAGACGTGGAAGTCAACGGCGAGGTGCAAAAGTCCTTTATTGCCTACGCAATGGCCGTTAACGTATCCCGTGCTATTCCCGACGTGCGCGACGGCTTAAAGCCCGTACAACGCCGAATTTTGTACTCTATGGGCGAGCTTAACCTGTTCTCCGACAAGCCTTACCGTAAATGCGCCAGAATCGTTGGTGACTGTATGGGTAAATACCACCCCCACGGTGACAGCTCCGTTTATATGGCGCTCGTTCGCTTGGCTCAGGACTTTTCTATCCGCTGTCCGCTCGTTGACGGACACGGTAACTTCGGCTCGGTGGACGGCGATCCGCCCGCAGCAATGCGTTATACCGAGGCAAGACTCAGCAAAATCGCGTCCGAGATGCTACGCGACCTTGACAAAGAAACGGTCGACTGGTATCCCAACTTCGACGACACGCTCGAGCAACCCACGGTACTTCCCAGCTGTTTCCCCAACCTTTTGGTAAACGGATCGGACGGTATTGCAGTAGGTATGGCAACTAACATTCCGCCCCACAACCTTGGCGAAGTCATTTCCGCGGTTGACGCGCTTATTGATAACCCCGACATTACCGTTGACGAGCTTATGGAATACGTTCCTGCTCCCGATTTTCCCACGGGCGGTCTTATTATGGGCAGAGCGCGTATCCGTCAGGCGTACCGCACGGGCCGTGGCGGAATTATCGTTCGCGCTAAAACGGAGATTGAAGAGAGCGAAAATGGCAAGCACCACATTATCGTAACCGAGCTTCCCTATCAGGTCAATAAGTCTGAGCTTATTAAGACGATGGCGGACCTCGTAAAGGACAAGAAGGTGGAGGGCATTACGGATATCCGCGAGGAGTCGGATAGAGACGGTATGAGAATCGTTATCGACGTACGCCGTGATGCTCAGCCCCAAGTCGTCCTTAACACGCTTTATAAGCACACCGAGCTTCAAAAATCGGACGGTATTATCTTCCTTGCCCTCGTTAACGGCGAGCCTAAGATTCTCAACCTTAAAGAGATGCTTTATTATTATCTTGAGCATCAGAAGGAAGTTATCGTCAGAAGAACGAAGTACGACCTTAAACGCGCGGAAGAGAGAGAGCATATTTTGTCCGGTCTCGTAATCGCGCTGGCTAACATTGACCGAGTAATTGAAATTATTAAGCAAAGCAAGGATAAATACGAGGCGAGCGCAAACCTTCAATCCGAGTTCGTTTTAAGCGAAAAGCAAGCAGGCGCTATCTTGGAGATGAGACTTCAGCGTCTTACTTCGCTCGAAGTTGAGTCCATTAAGGCTGAACTTAAAGATATCGAAGAGAGAATTGCCGACCTTAAAGACATTCTTGCTACGCCCCAGAGAATTACCGATATTATCAAAACTGAAATCGGTGAAATCAAAGATAAATACGACGCGCCCCGTCGCAGTCAGGTTTGCATCGATTACGACGAAATCGACATTGCCGACCTTATCGAGCGCGAGGACGTAGTAATTTCTATGACGCATTCGGGCTACGTAAAACGTCTTCCCGTACGCGAATACAAGGCGCAACACCGCGGTGGCACGGGCGTTACGGCGCATAGGCCCAAAGATGACGACGACTTTATCGAGAATATGTTCGTCACCTGCACGCACGACGATTTGTTGTTCTTTACGAATATGGGTAGAGTGTACCGCATCAAAGCGTACGAAGTACCCGAGGCTGAAAGAACGGCTCGCGGACGCGCAATCGTTAATTTGCTCCAACTTCAACCCGACGAAAAAGTCAACGCTATCATTCCCGTTAAGGAAGACTATCAGGGCGGTGGCTATATGATGCTCGCAACCAAGGGCGGACTTGTAAAACGTACCGATATGGAAGAGTACAAGCTCATCCGTAAGGTAGGTAAGATTGCAATCACGCTTTCCGAGGGCGACGAACTTATTTCCGCTCAGCTCGTATCCGACGAGGACCAGGTTCTTCTCGCTGCGTCCAGCGGTAAATGTATCAGATTCGCGACTACGTCCGTTCGTCCTACGGGCAGAAACTCGATGGGCGTACGCTCAATTAGGATCGAGGGCGAGGACAAAGTAGTGGATATGGCTATTATCCGCCACGGCGTAGAGCAGGAAGTTCTCACCGTATCGCGTAACGGCTTTGGTAAGCGTTCAAGCATTGACGACTACAGACTTCAGTCGCGTGCCGGTAAGGGAACGGTTGCCGGTAAGTTCAGCGAAGTTACGGGCGAGCTCGTAAACCTTAAGCTCATTTCTCCCCTTGACGACGTAATGATCATTGTGGATAACGGCGTCATTATCAGAATGAAAGCGTCCGAGATTTCCAAGATTTCGCGTAACACCAAGGGTGTACGCATTATGCGTATGCGCGGAGAGGGCAACGTCGTTTGCGTATCCGTCG
>JAGAPD010000027.1 GCA_017623435.1 Clostridia bacterium | reverse complement strand
GTAGTGTTCTCTAACTTCAACCTTATCGGATTGTTCTTCTAATAGAAAGATAAAATATAAGGCTAAAAATAAAAACGGACTACCACGTGGTAGCCCGTTTTTTATTATTATCTACGTAAACTACGATAAAATATCGTCAAAGGTTTCGTCGAAAAGCTCGCAAATGCGCGCAAGCATTTCAAACGACGGCTCGCATATTCCTTTTTCCCAAGCGCTGATAGTGCGCTGGTCAACGGACAAAAGTTCGCCAAGACGCGCTTGTGACAGTTTCTTATTCTTGCGTAAGGTTTTTAAGTTTTCGGGGAATTTAATCTCTTTCATAATTAAAATTTTACCAAAAAACATAGTAAAATACTTGACTTACCAAATTTTATGGTATAAAATCGTTTGTGCTATGAAAAGATTGAGTAAAAAGGATAAAAAATTCGTTTTGATAAGCAAAGTGTGTAAAGCAAAAAGGGGAAAGTGGACGAAAGCGCACGAAAAAGACGAACGGCTAAAAGATATTCACGTATTGAGATTTAATTAAGGACTGCGTTAGCGGTCCTTTTTATATATATTTTTAACAAAGTTTGTCAAAACTATTGACGGATTGGGGGCGGAAATGATAAAATATATTTAGGAGAAAAGAGATGAAAGATTTTGACAAGAATTTAATTGCGCAAAGACCTACTGCTGAAGGAATTGAATACTATGATATTCGCGAAACAAATGCGGATATGTACGGCGTATTTTTTGATGAAGAAAATGGCAAATATGCTCGTTTGACTAAATCGTTTGCGAAAACCGTAAGCGACGGAGTGGCGATTTTGAGTGAGCATACGGCAGGTGGAAGAATACGATTTAAGACTAATTCGCGCGTTCTTAGAATAAAAACGGAGTGGGACGAGTTGGTTCGTTTCGTTCATTTCCCTTTAACGGGCAGTTGCGCGCTTTCGCTTTACGCGGACTACAACGACGGCAGTAGCAAGTTCATACATTGCTTTATTCCGCCCCTTAACCCCGAAAATGGATATGAGGCTGAATATAAAATTCCCGATTATATTAAAGCGGACGGCTACACGCTGTATATGCCCCTTTATAACTCGCTTAACAAACTTTGGATAGGCGTAAGTCAGGGCGAGAAAATTGATAGTGGACTTAAGTATAAAAGAAAGGAAAAGGTCGTATTTTACGGCTCGTCTATAACCCAAGGCGGTTGTACGTCAAAGGCAGGAAACGAGTACGAGGGAATTTTGTCGCGCTGGTACGATTTTGACTACGTAAACCTCGGCTTTTCGGGTAATGCAAAGGGTGAGGATAATATGGCGGAATATATCGCCTCGCTCAGTCCCGACGTGTTCGTCTACGACTACGATTATAACGCGCCTACCGTTGAGCATTTAGAAAATACTCACGAACGCTTTTTCAAGATTTTTAGAAAAACCAACCCATACGTACCCGTCGTTTTTATGTCGAGATGCTCGTTTGATATCAATCCGCCCGAAAGCGCTTTGCGCCGCGAAGTGATAAAACGCACTTACGAAAACGCTAAGGCGAGTGGGGATAATAACGTTTATTTTATCGACGGACAAACGCTGTTTGGCGATAAGGACTGGGACGGATGCACGATGGATAACTGCCATCCTAACGATTTGGGCTTTTATAGAATGGCGCAGGGCGTTGCACCCGTTTTGGAAAAAATATTTAATAAATAATTATTTGGAGGTATATAAAAATGGCAAACAAGTATGCAGGTACTCAGACCGAGAAGAACCTTGAGGCGGCTTTTGCAGGCGAATCGCAGGCAAGAAACAAGTACACCTATTTCGCGTCCGCAGCTAAAAAGGAAGGCTACGAGCAAATTTCCGCGCTTTTCCTCAAGACTGCTGATAACGAAAAGGAACACGCTAAATTGTGGTTCAAGGAGCTTGGCGGAATTGGTAACACCGCTGAAAACCTTGGCGCGGCAGCTGACGGCGAAAATTACGAGTGGACTGATATGTACGCAGGCTTTGCGGAGACTGCTGACAAGGAGGGCTTCCACGAGCTCGCTGCTAAATTCCGTCTCGTAGCGAAGATTGAAAAAGAACACGAAGAGCGTTATCGCGCGCTTTTGAAAAACGTAGAAACTGCTACCGTTTTTGAAAAGGCAGAGGTTACCGTTTGGGAATGCCGTAACTGCGGTCATATCGTAGTTGGTAAGAAAGCGCCCGTGCTTTGCCCCACCTGTGCTCATCCCCAAAGCTACTTTGAAGTGAACGCTAAAAACTACTAATTTTTTATTGAGCAAAAAACAAAAACTCCCGTATACGTATACGGGAGTTTTTTCATTTTTAGTCGTTTTAGTCGTTTTTAACGTGAACGTCGATTTGGTTGAAGGGAATCTCGATTCCTTTCTCGTCGAACGCTTTTTTAACGCTTTCAAGAAGGTCGAAGTATACGTCCCAGTAGTCGGAATTGAACACCCACGCGCGCGTTACGATATTGATACTGCTTGCGCCGTGTTCAACTACGCGGATAAAGGGTGCAGGATCTTTGAGCACCTTTTCGTGAGCGGTGCAGATATCGGTAATGATTTGCTTTGCCTCTTCGAAATTGTCGCCGTAGCCGACAGAGAAGGTGAGGTCTACGCGGCGCATTTCCTTTTCGGAATAGTTGATGATAGAAGAGGAAGAAAGCGTTCCGTTAGGGATGTACACGATTTTGTTGTCGGGGGTGCGGATGCGCGTGTTTACGAGGTGAATGTCCTCAACCGTGCCAGAGTGTCCTGCCGCCTCAATGTAATCGTCTACGCGGAAGGGACGGGTGATGAGCAAAAGCACTCCGCCTGCGAAGTTAGAAAGCGCTCCGTTCACAGCCAAGCCTACGCATACGCCGAGGGAGGCGATAAGCGCGGTAATTCCGCTCGTGTCGATACCCAAGTAGCCGATAAGACAAACGATAACGACAACCTTAAGAACGAGCTTAAACAGGTAAACGAAAGTTCTCGTAAGCGTTTTGTCAAGCGGATGCTTGCCTCCGAGCATTCTCTTTTCCAATCTTCTCGCAACGAAGTTGATGATGCGGAAAGAAACGAACCATATCAGCAGTGCGATTACGATTTTAATGCCCGTGCTCGTCGCCCAGTTGACTACGGTGTCCAAAATTGCTTGAAAATCCATAATTACTCCTTATAAATTAATTTTAGTAGGTAAACCTACTTGTATACTGAAATTATATCACTTCGAATAAAGATTGTCAACAGACGTGAAAGCCGAAAAATGTGAAAATTTCGTAAAAATTTCTTTTTCGTCACTTGCGCGCGTATATTTGCATACGATAAAGTAGGCTAATGCCAAAAGTGAGGTGTAAATATGTTCGAATTTTTCAATAACGGAAACCGTTGCCGTTGTAACCACGGCGGTAGGGATAATTGCCACCACGACGGCAGGGATAATTGCCATCACGGTGGTAGGGAAAATTGTTACGAGCGTGATTGCGTAGATCGTTGCCCTTGCGATAGCTTTCCTACGCCTTGTCCGCCTATGCCACCCGTAATCGTTGGTCCTACCGGTCCTACTGGTCCTCGCGGTCCTCAGGGCGTACAGGGCTATCAAGGTATGCCCGGCGCAGTTGGTCCTACCGGTCCTCAGGGCGTGCAGGGTGTTCAAGGCCCTGTCGGTCCTCAGGGCGCAACGGGAGCGACTGGCGCAACTGGACCTATCGGTCCTACGGGCCCTCAAGGTCCTATCGGATTGACGGGTGCAACTGGTGCAACGGGAGCGACTGGTGCGGTCGGTCCTACCGGTCCTACGGGCCCTCAAGGTCCTATCGGATTGACGGGTGCAACTGGTGCAACGGGAGCAACTGG
>JAGAPD010000026.1 GCA_017623435.1 Clostridia bacterium | reverse complement strand
TTTTCATAATCGTTTACTCCTTTTTTCGTGGATTTTTGTAAGATTATGATAGCAAATTTTGTTGTAAAAGGGCGCGCATTAGCAAAATTAGTGCTTTTTCGCCAAAATTAGCAAAATAACGCGCGAACAAGAAAAAAACTCGTTTATTTTAAGGTCGATTACTCCTTCCGTCACGCTATCGCGTGCCACCTCCCTCGCGGAGGGAGGCTTTTAGTTTATGTTACCTCGCGCTCTAAATAAGCCTACAAGACGAAATACGGTCGATTACTCCTTCCGTCACGCTATCGCGCGCCACCTCCCTCGCGGAGGGAGGCTACTACGACCTTTGTGTTTTACTTTGGTAAAACTACGGTGTCATCCTGAGCGCAGTCGAAGGATCTAACGGGTTTATAAGCGTAATCGGTATTTAATAAACCGATTTCGTTTATACGCCGATTAGATTCTTCACTTCGTTCAGAATGACAGGTGGGTACATAAGCCGTACACTTAATCCCAAGACTGTTAGTTCACCTTTGGTAACAATCCCTCCGTCACTTCGTGCCACCTCCCTTTACACAAGGGAGGCTTTAAATTTTTATATAACCCACACGTTTTTTTAGGGGCGACTATCAGTCGCCCGTTATCGCTCGGTCAAACAATTTGGCGTAGGTCTACAAGCCGTTCACCCTATTCCGTGCCTACGAAACCGTCTTTGACGGCGAAACAAAAAGGAGCGAATCGATTGATTCACTCCTTTCCATTAACTAAATTAAATTTTAACGCCATTAGTTCTTAACGCGTTTTCTAGCAGCCTCTGCCTTCTTCTTTCTGCGAACGGAAGGCTTCTCGTAATGCTCTTTACGACGCAAGTCACCCATGATATTGTCTTTCTGACACTTTCTCTTAAAACGCTTAAGTGCGCTGTCGAGGGACTCGTTTTCGCCAACTCTGATTACGGACATGTTTACACCACCTTTGTTCAAACGAACTCGTTTTAGCCATATTATTATAGTAAAGTCAGCACCGTTTGTCAACTGTTTTGGTGGTATTTTTCAAGAATTTTCCTAAAGTTGTGGCCAAGAAAGCTCCTGACCGCCGAGAATATGGATATGAAGGTGCGCTACGCTTTGACCGGCGTCTGCGCCTTGATTGATTACGAGGCGGTAGCCGTTAGAAAGACCAAGCTCGGTTGCGATCTTGGGAATGGTCGTTAAGCAATGGTTTACGTACTCGATTTTTTGCTCGTCCTGCGTGGGAAGATAGGGAAAATGAAGCTTTGGGATGCAAAGAAAATGAAGTTTTGCGCGAGGATCAATATCGCGGATTACGATCATTTTTTCGTCTTCGTACAGTCTGGGCGAGGGAATTTCGCCTGCAATGATTTTACAAAATACACAGTCCATTATATATTTTCTCCTTTAACTCCGTCCTTATAGTGTACGGATATTTTTTGTTTTACAAACTCACCCGGGGCGCAAGAGGTGTAAACCTTAATAAAGTTAGAGGTATGTCCTACCCCGTATTCGCCCTCGTATTCTTCGATAAACACTTCCACTTCCTTTCCGCTTTGTGAAAGTAAAAACTCTCGCTTTAACTCACTCGCCACTTCGCGAAGCCTTGCCGAGCGAGAAAGCGCTACCCGTTTATCGACCTGTTTCATCTTTTCCGCGCGCGTTCCTTTTCTTACGCTGTACGGAAAAACGTGCATTTCAAAAAATTTCGCTCTACGGCAAGTGTTTACCGTGTTTTCAAAATCCTCGTCACTCTCCTCGGGAAAGCCTACGATAACGTCAGTCGTGATGCCTGCATCGGGAAAAACGGAACGAATCAAATCGCACTTTTCAATAAATTCGTCAGAGGTATAATGACGGTTCATTTTTCTCAAAACCGCGTCGCTACCGCTTTGCATAGACAGGTGGAACGAATCGCAAAATCCGCTTTCCTTCATAGCAAGCAAAAGCTGCCGGTCAATTACGTTACACTCAAGCGAGCCAAATCTTTTTCTGACGGGAACGTCTTTTAGCGCGGTAACTAAATCAAGCAAACTTAGCCCTATATCTTTACCGTACGCGGACACGTTAATGCCCGTGATTACTATTTCCTTCGTTTTAGTCGCCATATCATGCGCCTCGTTTACTACTGCTGAAAGAGAACGCGATCTGCTACGACCACGAAGATAAGGAATTATACAATACGAGCAAAAATTATTACACCCGTCCTGCACCTTAATAAAGCCACGGGCGCGTGTAAGCTCGGGGTGGAAGTCGTCCTCGTAAACGGTGGGCGGATCTTGCACCGTAACCCCCGGTACTATGTCAGACATAATACTCTCGATTAGCGACATTTTGCCGCCTACCCCTGAAATTTGCACGATATTCGGCTTGTTTTTGTATTGCTCGGCATTATTTTGGCTACTGCAACCGCAAATAATGATTTTAGCATTCTCGTTAAGTTTTAACATTCTCGCGACCGCTTGGCGCGATTTTTTATCCGCCTCACCCGTCACGGAGCAAGTATTTATGACGTAACAGTCCGCGTATTCGAGCGCGTCGGTAGCGTCTACTCCACGCGCACAAAGCTCCTTTATAAGCGACTGACCTTCGTACTGATTTACCTTACAGCCGAGCGAAAAAACTACTACTTTCATTTTCTTCTCCACTCGCCCCACTCGTACATAAGGGCAGAAACGACCGCAACGGACGCAGTATCAGCGCGAAGAATTCGGCTACCCAGCGTTACGCTACCGCCAGCTTTTTTGCGTAAAATTTCCGCCTCGCGATTAGAAAAACCGCCTTCACTTCCCACTATTACGGCAACGGAAGAGTGCGTTTTTCCGCTTACGAAATCACGGATATCACAATCCTCCTCGTTCTCGTACGGGAAAATTATAAGGTCGTATTCGTCCAAACGATCTAACAAATCATTAAATTTAATTACTTCTTCTACCGTGGGCACGAAACCTCTTCCACTCTGCTTTGCTGCCTCAAGAGAAATACGGTTAAGACGCTCACACTTGATACTTTCGCTCTTTACCGCGCAGTAATCAGAGGTAAAGGGAACGAATTTTACCACGCCAAGCTCAACGCATTTTTGCACGACGTAATCGTTTTTATCCCCTTTCATAGCGCCAAAAAACAGAGTAATTTTACTGTCAGGCTCGGCGGACGACTTCTCTTTTCCTACGATTTCAACGAAAGTCTTGTCCTTAGTAATCTCGCTGATTTTACCCGTGTAGTCCACTCCGCCACAGCAAATAACGAGGCTATCACCCTTACGCATACGCAACGAATAGGCGATATGCTTATGCTCGTCGCCCGTGATAATAACTTCGTTTTCGTTTATCTTGTCAAAAAACAGTTTGCGCATAAATTAAACCTTTTTCTTAAGTAACATTGCTTGCCATTCGCCGTTTTGGATTTTTTCTACCAAATCAAAGTTTTTGCAATAGCACTTCTCTACTTCTTCCGCCCTCGCGTTGATAATTCCGCTGATTACGGCGTAACCGTCAGTTTTAAGCCTGCTTACCAAAAGCTCGTTAAGGCGCATCAACACGTCCGCAGTAATATTAGCGATCACCGCGTCAAAAACGTCCTCGCCTACATTTAAATCTCCGCCCGTAATGGTACAGGAATTCTCTACACCGTTAAGACGCGCGTTGTACTCGCTCGCCTCAAGCGCAAGGGGATCAATGTCCGACAAAACGACGGACTTTGCGCCAAGCTTTACGGCAGTAACGCCCAAAATTCCGCTACCACAGCCCATATCAAGCACTTTTTGTCCGCTTAGTCCCATTTTTTGCATCAGACGAATGCTCATAGAGGTCGTTTCGTGATTGCCCGTACCAAAAGCCATACCCGGCTCGATATACACGGGAATAAAATTTTCGTCCGTCCATTTTTGCCAAGCAGGAACGATTACCACCCTATCAAGCAAAATGGGTGCGTAATATTTTCTCCATTCGTTTTCCCAGTCGGCAGAATCAATACGGCTGACGCTTACTTCCAAACTACCGAGCGCGAAAACGGCGTTTTCTTTAAGCTCTTCAAGGCCGTTATAAACGGCGTTTATATCAAAATCCACACCAAAAAATCCGCTAACGAGCGCTTTTTTACCCAAAGAATTGACTAAACTTTCATCCACGTAGTCCCAGTTGAGTTTCTTTTCTATAAGCTCGCGAATGTCAGCGTCGTCACGGATGCTAACGCCCTCGCTACCTTGTTCGTAAAGCACCATCGCTACGAGTTCACTCGCCTCGCTCGTGGTGGATACGGTTATTTGCAAATATTCCATTTCGCTCTCCTTTTGGTATATTATAAACTATTTGGGTAAATTAGTCAATAAAATCCGTCATAGATGGTTTTGTAATATGAATTTTATATCAAAAAGCCCCGTCAGTTAAACGCACTTTTTATAGTGGCAAATACTTTTTGTGTTTGAATAACAACTTGGTAAGTTGCTCTGCGTGTCTGTCGCTGTCATTGACATCCTTTAGCATGATGTATGCCAAAAACACCTTGCGATTTGTTTGCCGAATGTGCTGATCTAATGTA
>JAGAPD010000025.1 GCA_017623435.1 Clostridia bacterium | reverse complement strand
GTGTTTCGTAGGCTTGAAATAGGGTGTACGGCTCATAGACCTACGCGTAGCCGTTTGACCGTGCGGTAATAACTCTCCCTCAGTCACTCGGCTCGCTACGCTTGCGCTCGTGACAGCTCCCTCGACAGAGAGCGCCTTTCTTACGGTCAAAATTTAATCACCCAAACAATACGAGAAAATAAAAGCCTCCCTTGTGTAAAGGGAGGTGGCACGCGTAAGCGCGACGGAGGGAGAGCCAGACATTGGCTGTTTCGTAGGCACGGAATATGCTTTATGGTGTGTAGACCTACGCCAACGCCTTTGACCGTATGGTATACGGGCGACTATTAGTCGCCCCTACGAAATGATCAAGGTTAGTAGTAATATAGGCAACGCAGGGGAGAAATCCTCCACCCTACGAAAAGATCGTATATTTGGTCGTATTACGAAACAGGCTATGCCTGCGGCGGGAGCAAGCCCCCGCCCTACGGGTTATCGTAAAGCAAATGATGTGGTTGCCTCCATCTGTCGAGGGAGGTGGCACGCGATAGCGTGACGGAGGGAGAGCCACCGAAGGTGGTTTAGTAGGCTTGGAATCGGGTGTTCGGCTCATAGACCTACGCCAACGCCTTTGACCGCGCGGTGTGGTCGTATTACTAATCACCTTTAGATATGTTGTACACATACTCACTTTTTAGTTATACACACGGTGGATAACTTTGTGGATAAGTGCGGTTTTTTCACATTTTTAGTTAGTTTATCATAACAAAATTAAAATTTACGCAGTAGCCTCAAAAAAATATCCACAGACTTTTACATAGGGTTTACACACGCTTGTCCACGCTTTTTTTTGACCTTGTCCACAAAGTTTTGAAAATATAATCAAATCAAGATTTTGTCCTTTCGTGGCATAAAAAATAACGTTCATAACTAAATATTGTGGTCTGATTTTGATAATAAAACTTGTCCACATTATCCACGCGCGCTAATAAAAATACTACTATCCTTTACTTTAAATAATATAATGAAATAGCGGTGCGTAAAAAAAACGCGGTGGATGTGAATAAAAAATTCAAATGATAAAAGTGGATAAAAAATAAGGGAAATAAAAGACCATACTGTTAAGTATGGTCCGATATATCAATAAAAATCTGATTATCTTTCGCCACCGTCGTTGATGAACAAAATACCGATAGTGCCCGGTCCGCAATGACAAGTAATAGTGCTACTTGCCGTCGTTTCGTAAACGTTCTCAAATTTATGAACCTCGTTTACTCTATTTTTAATTTTATCGATTACCTCGCGCGGAGTACCTTCGGTATAGGTAACGAAAATGCGCTTAAAGTCGGGATTAGGATACATCTCGAAAATATTATCAACGTACTGCGCAGCAATTTTTTCGCCCGTACCGCGATACTTTTTACCTACCACGATTTTGCCTTCTTTAAGCAAAAGCGAAGGTTTAAGTTTAAGCGCAGTCGCAAAGAACGACGCAAGACCTGAGCATCTACCGCCCTTGTAAAGATAATCCATCTTATCAACGAAGAAGGACGCCTCAACGAAAGGAACGCGTTTATCACAAAGCTCCTTTATCTCTGCTGCGCTTTTACCCTCGTCGCGAAGGTCACAGCCGTAAAGAACTAAAAGTCCAGTACCGGAAGAGAGCGACTGACCGTCAACGATATAAACGTTTTTAACTTCTTCCGCCGCTAAAATAGCGTTACGGCAAGTAACGGAAATTCCGCTAGAAATGGAAAAATGGACTATAGCGTCCTCTTCCGTTTTCTTCACGGACAAGAAAAATTCCTTGTATTCCTCAACGCTACGAGCGCTGGTTTTAGGAAGGTTGCCCGTCTTTTCTACCGTCTCGTAAATGAGTGAGGGAGTAACGTCCACGCCGTCCTCGTGGTAATTTCCGTTAAGAATTACGGCAAGAGGAAGAGTCGTTACGTTACGAGTCGCAAAAAGTTCACCAAGATCAGCAGTAGAGTCAGAAGTAATATAAACCATGATTTTCTCCTAATGAGTTAATTTTTATTTTTGAAAAATATTGAAAAGAAGCGGTCGTAAAAGCTGTCCTTTTCGTAAATAAAGATTTCTTTTCCTGCAATGGTGGAAACGTCGAATTGACCGTACTTTCGTGAATCAGCAGAAACGTTTCTGTTATCGCCCATTGCGAAAAATTTATCCTTTTCAATAATCGTGTAGCCACCGTTTTTCATTTCGTCCACGCTTTCGTAAATCTTAAAAAGATTTTTGTTAAACACGACGGACGACGAGCCGAAAGACATATATTCTTTCGTATAAGGCTCGAAAACCTGCTCCCAACCCTGTCCGCAGTCACGGTAAAAGTAAACGATATTGTCGTGACCTTGTGCGCGAACGAATCCGATTTTGTCACCCTCAATTGCCACTATACGCTTTATGATATAGTTTTGCGTGGAAGTGCCGTCCTGATCGATATGCGTAGTTTTGATAACTACGACGTCACCGCGCACGGGGGTAGAATAATTTTTTTGGATAATGACCGTATTGCCGTTATGAAGGTTAGGCTCCATCGAGTCGCCAACGATATCAAAGGGGCGAATAGCGGAATACATTATTATCACGCCTACGATTAAAAGCACTAAAAATATTGAAATTACGAAAAAAGCAATATCCCAAAAAGTGTTTTTTTCGTCTTTTGACGGAAGTAGCGATTTTATCATCAGCGCAAAACCTCCTTAACGCTTTTAACCGCTTTTTCAAGCGTAAGCAAAACGGTGTGGTTGCATTTTACGCAAGTCAGCTTTACGTCCGCACCCATTCTTGTAACCGTCCAAGTATTTTCACCGCAAGCGTGAGGTTTTTTAGTTTTTACTTTATCGCCAACGCTGAAATTTATATCCATAACAGCGAATTGATAAGAAGCTTTTCTTCGCTATTTACGGTTATACAAATAGCGTTATCCCAGCCCGACATAGTACCGATTTCACTTTTTAGCTCGTTAGCTGAAACGGTTATCTTTGACCACTCGCCAAAGGATGAAACGAACTTTCTCGTTTTGTAGGTGTAATATTTATCGTTAGCCGAGCAAGTAATTTCGATATCTACGTTTTGGGTATTTTCAGAGTAGATAAGAAGCTGAAGAATAGAATCTCTCTCTCCGCAAGTATGAACGTCGCCGATATTTAGTGAAGAAAGCGAATTTACCGACGAGGTAACGCCGTTTATTACTTTACTGCCTTCTTCTATCGAGATAAGCGCGGAAGTAAATTTACTTCTCGAAACCATCCACGCGTCCGTACCCATTTCCGCCTCGTAAATAAGACGGGACTTTATAATCTGCTTGCTCGTAACTCCCATCATAAAGGGAATACGCGTTATTACGTCGCTTGAAAGAGTAAAACCACCCTTATAGCGCACGTTTACGAACGCTGAAGTGTTGTCTTTAAGCAAGAATACGTCCGCTTTTGCGATATACTCGTTTTCAGAAATTCGCTCAAGCGGAAGCTTTATCCAGTTGCGGTACTGACCTTTTCCCTCGCCGTAGCAGTAGAACGCCGTAACTTTTTCTGCCAGCTCACAGTTAGGAACGGTGATTTCGTAATAAAGGTGGCGGTCGCTGTTTTTCGCGCTGATAAGCGGATATTCAGTAGGAATAAAAGAATCCTTTTCCTTTGCTAAAATGAATTCCTTTAGCGAAAGAAAATGCGTGGGCGTGAGCGTATTGTCCGTGTGTTCCGCGATAAAGAAGCTAACGCTGTCAGAGGATAACGAATATAGCGATGAAAGAGCTAAAAGAGAATCCTCGACGTTATTAGAAGTATCTATAACGTAGGTAGGCACGGTAAGCTGTGACGCGTAAGCCGAGTTAGCCAAGCACGCTTTGTATCCCGTTTCCTTATCAGATTTAGAATTGATGGTAGGAACGTAACAGGAATTAAAAAGGGCAATGGCGCAAAAGGCGTTGTTTTGAACGAACGCGCTTTTGTAAACCTGAAACGCGCCCTCTCTTACTCCGAAAAAGCCGATTTTGTCCTTATTTATACCCTCTTGCTCAGTCAAGAAGTAGTAACTTTTTAGCATAATGCAGGTGTAGGAATATAAGCAGGACTGTCTGGGCGTGTCGGGGAAGGTACTGAAATTATTATTTTCAGAATAAAAATTGCAATGCTCCAGTGACTTAGGGTAAATAGTATATCTATCGAATTTACGTTTTCCTACGTAGTCGGGAACGAGCACGGTAAAACCAAGCTCGGTCAAAAAGTCGACGTAGGTGGTGTCAAAGGGCGTGTCAGCGTCGTTCATAAGGACGAAGGCGTTACCAGAACGGTTAGCAATAGGAGAATAGACCTGCGCGAAAATGCGCGAGCATCCGTCAGCCGTAGCCTCTCCGTTAAAATAGTAACTGTCAACCGTGTACTTATCCGTTTTTTCGCTACGCAAATGCGTTTGGTCAAGCGGTAAAGCGGACGCGTCGTAATTATCCCACAGTTGATGCGCTGTAAGAATACCCATAAGTCCTCACGAATTTTTGGCGATAATACACCAATCTATAGTAATTTTATAACTTTATAAGTATTTTGTCAAGCACAAAGGCAATTTAGTGGTAAAACATAGTAAAATTTATCAAAAAAGAGGCAAAATTTCATTTAGATTTCACAATATTTCGCTAAATTTCGGTTAAAAAGTAAGTAAAAATTTTTTTACGAAAAGACTTGATTTAAGATAATAAAAATGTTATACTGATTTTATGAAAAGTTTTCTTGAAAAATACGAAAATTACGAGCAGGCGCAAAGTCAGTTTTCGCGCTATTATTCACTTCTTATTGAGTGGAACGAAAAGTTTAATTTGACTGCGATTACTAACGAGAGCGAGGTTTGGTCAAAGCATTTTGCCGATTCGCTTTCAGGCGAAAGCTTGATAAAAAAAGACGCGACCGTTTTAGACGTAGGTAGCGGTGCAGGTTTCCCGGGCATTCCGCTTAAAATCGTGCGCGGTGATATAAATTTAACGATGCTTGACAGCGTGAACAAAAAGGTGACTTTCTTAAACGAGGTAGTGCGTCAGCTTGGTTTAGAAAACGCGAAAGCAATCCATTCGCGCATAGAAGACCTTGATAAAAAAGTCAAGTACGACGTGGTCGTTTCGCGCGCCGTGGCAAGTTTACCTACTTTGTGCGAGTACGCTTTGCCTTTCGTAAAAGAGGGTGGAATTTTTATTGCGTACAAGTCGGAAAAGACGGACGAGGAAATTGCTACTGCTAAAAACGCGTTGTCCGTTTTGGGTGGCGAAATCGTGGAAGTCAAGGACGTAAGCACGGGCGAGTTTAACCGCAAGCTTATCGTGATAAAAAAGGTCAAATCCACTCCCCCCAAGTATCCAAGGGGAAAGAATTTACCGAGGGTAAAACCGCTATAAAGGAGAAAATGATGAAGATTAGTTTTTGTTTGCCGTATAGTTACGACTTTTCCGTTTTGAAAAACGCAGGCGCGGACGGTGTGGAATTTGGTTTTGCTACGCTGGAAAAGTTAAGTGAGAGCGAGGCGCATAAAATTAAAAAAAGCTTAGACGAAAACGGTATCGAGGCTATTTCGTGCAATAATATGTTCCCGGGCGATATTAAGGTCACGGGCGAAAGCGTCAACTACGAGAGAATTGACGAGTACCTGAATAAGTGCGCTAAAATCGCGAGCATTTTAGGAATTAAAAATATCGTTTTCGGCTCGTGCGGGGCGCGTGCGCTGGACGGAAATAACACGAAGGATAACGCTTATATCGAGATGGCGTCGCTACTTCGCGACCACGTATCCCCCATTTTTAGACGTTTCGGCTTGACTTGCTCGATTGAGCCTCTTTCTGAATGCGGAGTAGTTACCACGCTTAGCGACGGTAAAAAGCTTGCGAAAATGGCGGACTGCGACAATATAGGAGTGCTGGTTGACTACTATCACTTTATGAAAAACAACGAGGACTGGAAGGAGTTAGAGGACTGTAGCAACCTTTTTCACGTGCACGTGGCGTCGTTTAGTAGCGGTAGAAAGTACCCTCGCCCCTCGGACGACGACGATTATATCGCTTTCGTTAAAAAATTACGCTCGATCGGCTACGACGGCTGGATTTCAGTAGAAGGTAATTTTCATAGTGACGGAGTAACTGAAAACGAGCAAATTTATACGACGACGAAGGTATTAAAAAGCGCAATCAACGCCTAAAAAAACGACGAATAATAAAAAACGGACTACCACGTGGTAGCCCGTTTTTCGTTTTAGTTTTTTTACTTGAATTTTATAGTGAATTTACCGCTTGCTTTTTTGGGCGTGAAATACTTGGGATTGAGTGCCGGACCGCAGGAGTTAGAGCCGATACCCGACATATAGTAATCAAGACAAAGGTGAGTGTACTTTCTCTCGGGTAACTGCCAGTTATGATTACATTTTTCATACTCCTCTACCGAGTGAGGAAGAGCGGAGAATGAGAAATCCCCCTCCACGCATATCGTCGTTTCGCCGTTAGTAAGGTTAAGGTACTGCGTGCCGTAGTGCGAGCCGTTTTCCTGAGGACGGACGTAGTCAACCTCTAAATTAGTGACGGTGTCCTCGTAATAATCCTTAATAGAGGCAATACGCTTGTCAATATAGCTTTCGTACGGGCCGTAGCCAAAGTAGGAAACCTTTTCAAACGATTTATCAAGCGTGGTAGTTAAGCCTATTCTGGGTAAGAAGTTGTAGACGGGTGCGCGCGAAGTAACTGCACCGCTTTCGGGTGCGTCGCAAACGTATTTTTCGCACTCGTAGTCAAGCGCTGCGGCAACGGCGTCCTTTGAGAAGGTATAGGTAAGCGTGTAGTAAACGGCAGGAATATAACGGACGGGCGCAATATAGCCCTTGAAGGTAACGGTGTTGTCCTTAATTTCGTAATCTCTGACCTCGCTAAACGTTTCGTTAATACGCGCCTCGTACCATTTAGACTTTATAATTCTGTCGTTGTCCGTGGGTGCGCGCCAGACATTTAAGGCAAGCGGAGATTTTAAAACGGAGGTACACGTACCGTCTTGATTTAATTTTACGAGCGAATTTATCGCGCCGTTTGCCTTGTCGAGATAGTAGATTTTTTTGTCGTCGGTGACGGTGATATAGCGGTTAGTGTCTTGGATAATAACGTCGCATTTTTCCGTTATCACTTCTCTTTTGCTCTCTTTCGTAAAGCCTGCGCGCGCAATCTCGTGACCTAAGCGAAGAGAATGAGCGTCCGCTTTAAGCGTCACGCTTGCTATAATTACCTGAGCGCTTGTTACGGGCAAGGAAATTTCTGATTGAGGTGCAAGGTCGATATCAAAGGATTGCTCTTTTTCCACTACCCCGTCGTTTTTATAAGTCAGGGTAAGCAAAGCGGTGATATTTTCAAAATAAAGCTTTGAGCGGAGAGTAAGCGTACCGTTTTCAAGCGTAAAGGAAAGGGGCTCGTAAGCCTTTTTCATTTCCATCGACTTTTGGGTAAGACGGCGGTCGGCGGTAATAATTCCGTCCATACAGAAGTTGCCGTCGTGCAAGGTTTCGCCGTAGTCACCGCCGTAAAGCTGGTGGTCCTTTTCAAGAATTACGCCGTGGTCAGCCCATTCCCAGACGTAAGCGCCGATAAAGCGGATATTGCCGTCGATCTCCTCCCAGTAGTCCTTGAAGTCGCCCGGGCTGTTGCCCATAGCGTGACAGTATTCGCAAAGGATAAGCGGACGCGTTTCGCGCGGGTCTGAAAGCGTTTCTTTAATCCACTCAATCGTAGGGTACATATTGCTGACGACGTCCACCTTCGTGTTGTAATAGTCGTCGCCGTTGTTTACGCTTTTGTCCACGTAGCGTGCGTGCTCGTAGTGAACGGGACGGGACGTATCGTACGATTTTATCCATTCTGATGCTTTCGCGTAGTTAGGACCGTAGCCTGCCTCGTTGCCCAAGCTCCAGAAATTGATACACGGACGATTCTTGTTTACGATAACGTTAAGCTTTTGTCTGTTCACGATTTCGTCCAAAAACTGAGGATCGTAGCCAAGGCGCTCAAAGTCGTTGCCGTAGCCTGCAAAGTAAGGCACGGAGGACGCTACGCCGTGACATTCTACGTCGCTTTCGCTCATAACGTAAAATCCGTATTTGTCGCAAAGCTGATAAAATTCGGGCATATTAGGATAGTGCGAGGTGCGGATTGCGTTGACGTTAAGCTGTTTCATGAGTTTAAGGTCGCGCTCGATATCCTCGACCGTAACCGTCGCGCCCGTGTAAACGTTGCCGTCGTGGCGGTTTACGCCACGGATTTTAATGGGCTTGCCGTTAAACAGGTAAACGCCGTCTACGATTTCGCTCGTCCTTACTCCCACCTTCTCGCCGATATATTCGCCCTTGCTCTCGATAATCATATCGTAAAGGTACGGGTTTTCAGCACTCCAAAGCTGAACGTTTTCAATCTTAAACTCTATTCTTTCGTTCTCTTTAACTTCTTTGCTTACACCGCAAAGCGTGACGGTCGCGCTCTCGCCCTTTTCAAGCGTAAAGCCCACCCTGCCGTCAAGCGCGGTGTCAATACGGTAGTCGGTAATATGACCTTCGGGACGCGAAAGGATATAAACGTCGCGGAAAATACCCGTGTAGCGAAGCTTGTCCTGGTCCTCAAGGTACGAGTCCTTGTTCCATTTAAGCACGATTACGTCCAAGCGGTTTCCGTACTCGCGCACGTAGTCGGTGATATCAAACTCGCTAAGTCGGTGCGACACGTGCGAATATCCCACGAATTTGCCGTTAAGATAGACGTAAAAACAGCTGTCTACGCCCTCAAAGCAAAGGTACTTTCGCCCTTCCATTTGGTTTTCAAGGTCAAAGCCTTTTACGTAGTTATACGTCGGGTTGACGTTAGGAACGAAGGGCGGATTGTCGGGGAAAGGGTAGTTTACGTTAGTGTATTGCATTTGGTCGTAGCCGGCTATCTGCAAGCACGAAGGCACGTTTACCGTGTCAACGTACGACCAGATATGATAAAAATCGTCGGGTACGTCCATAGGTGTTTCGTATTCCTGCACGCTCCATTCGCCGTTAAGGTCGATATAGCTTTCGCTCTCTCTTCGGGGCGAAAAAGCCTTGTCCTTGTCCGTAAAGGGAATATAGTAAGCGCGCGGATTGAGCACGTTTACGTCTTCGCTTTTTTGGTAGTATTTTTCCATAGCTGTCTCCTTATAAGATGATAACGTAGTCGTATAAAGGGGAATATCCCACTAAAAATCTTTCATTATTAAAAACGAGGGGGCGACGGTCGTGGCGATATACGCGTAACGAATCCATCGTTTTTTCCTCGTCGTTCACGGTAAATTTTACGCGCATACAAGCAAAGCCGAAAGACGAGCTAACGAATTCAACGAATGTACCCTCGTAAGCCTTACAAACCTTTGCAAGACGGTGATATTTAATCAATAGCGGCACGTGTATAGCGATAAGAATTGCGCAGATTATATTTATAAGAATACCAACGAACAAATAAGATTTGTCAAACACAATAATCTCAATTACGCCAAAAATAAAACCTAATATGCAAAAGATTAAACGAATGAATATAGTCCATTTGGTTGATCTCATAATTTTCTCCTATCTTAAAAACAGTTTTTTTCATTATACAACGGAATAAGAAAAAAGTAAAGAAAAAAGGACTTGGAATATATCCAAATCCTTAATTTTTATTATTCCGTTCTCAGCGCCACTACGGGGTCTTTCTTTGCGGCTGCGCGCGCGGGGAAAACGCCCGAGATAAGCGTAAGCACTACGCTGAGCGCTACGAGTAGTCCTGCCTGAGCAATCGGAAGTTGAGCAAGCGAGGCAATGCCCGTAAGCGGATAGAGGATTGCGTTGACGATTGCGGACACGCCGTAGGTTACGCCCACGCCGATAAGACCTGCAAGAAGTCCGATAATTGCCGTTTCTGCCGTGAACAGGCGGGAAACGTCTTTCTTTCGTCCGCCCAGCGAGCGAATAACGCCGATTTCCTTAACGCGTTCAACGACGGAAACGTAAGTTATGATTCCGATCATAACGGTAGAAACGACTAACGATACGGAAGTAAACGCGATAAGCGCGTACGACACGATATCAATCATAGTATTGATAAGGGTAATAATGAGCGATAACGTATCAGTGTATTTTACGTCCTGACGGTCCGTAGCAGTCAGCGTTACGCCACCCACGGTGATATCCTCGTCGCCGTTCCACGCGTCAAGATAGTCGGTCACGAGGTCCTTGCTTTCAAAGGAAAGCGGATAGACGCTGACTGAGTTAGCAAGGTTATTTCCGCCCAGCGTGCGCACGACGTTTTCCTTAATATCGTCTGCCGAAACGCTACTGCTGTTGCCCATAAACATAGACATCATTGCCGAGCTTCCGCCCAACGATACGTACTGGAAGGACGGGGGCTGAGCTACTCCGTCGTAGTTGTAGTTCATCATATAGGTCACTACGCCGATGCTCGCGATTTGCTCGGGAGTCGCGTAAGAGGAGGTATCGAGGTTTTTATAGTGGTCGATAATGCCGTCACTTTCCGCGCCGTTTACCTCTAAAATATAATCGGTAAGCGCCTGCGTGTAGTAAATACCCGAGGAAAGCGAGCCGAACATAATGCTCTCGTGGGGCTTTAAGATGCCTACGACCTTAAGCTGAAGTTCTTTGTCCGTGTTTGCTTTCATTTGCTCACTCGCCTTGTAGTTATAGCTAAAGGGCATCATAGGCGACGCGGTTTTTTGGAAAACCTGCGAGTTTGGATACCAGTAAAACTGCTTGTTAAGAAGTTCTTCGTAGTCAAAGTACTGCTTGTAAAGGTCGGGCTTGAAGTACTGATAGTCGTCAAGCTCACCCTTTTCAATCTTGAGGTCCTCGTCCGCCTTAAATACGAGGTTGACGAATTCGTCCTGCGAGTAGTAACCAAGTCGTGCCAAAAGAAGGTCGGAAAGCTGATCTTCTTTGTTGATAACTAACATTACCTCGTCTTTTTGCGTGGCGATTTTGCCGTAAACGGTGTACTGCGACGCGAGATAATCTTCACTTTCGGGCGCTTGTTTCATATCGGGAATGAACATATTTACGTATTGCGCGTAGTCCTTGAAGGAGGATTTTTTGAGGATTTCCGTGTAAAGCGAGGTGAGCGCGGTAATGGAAATTTCCGAGTCCTCCGTTTTTCCCGATTCCTTTATCGTGGTGTAGATATTGTTATGCACGTCTATGCCGTAGCCAAGCTGCATTGCCGAGTAGTACTCTTCGGGCATAGCCTTGACATAGTCGATATAGTTTTCGTTGATATCGTTTTTAATCAGCAGGCTGTCCGCCTTGTCGCCCATTTTGATAAAATATTCCACCATCGAGTCGACCGTAACCTTATTAGGCTTTTTGACCAGCTCTTCTTTTTGATTGGTGTTCATCATACCAGTAAGCGCGTCAAGATCGTAAGTCGATTCAGTTATTTCAATGGGGTTACCCGACAGCATATCGTCCTGCATGCTGGCAACGTACGCCTTGATTCCAGCCGAGAAAGCAAGCACGAGTGCGATACCTATTATACCTATTGAGCCCGCAATTCCTACCATTATCGTGCGCGCTTTTTTAGATATCAGGTTTCTTGCCGAAAGCTTAAAGGAAGTAAGCAGGCTCATCTTCGCTTTTTCTTTCTTTTTCTTGGGCATTTTTTCGTTTTGAGTGGGTACGTCCCCCTCCGTTTTGCTTAAAGTAGCGATTTCCGCTTGCTCCTCTTGCTCGGAAAAAGGATTGCTGTCGCTTTGTACTTCGCCGTCGAGAAGGCGGATAATACGCGAGGAATATTTCTCGGCAAGCTCGGGATTGTGCGTTACCATAATTACGAGTCGCTCGTTAGCAATCTCGCGGATAAGGTCCATAATCTGAACGGAAGTGGTGGTGTCAAGTGCGCCAGTCGGCTCGTCCGCGAGCAGAATTTCAGGCTCGTTCACGAGTGCGCGCGCAATGGCTACGCGTTGACATTGTCCGCCCGAAAGCTGGTTAGGACGCTTGTAGTACTGGCCTTCAAGTCCCACGCGGTCAAGTGCGCGTTTTGCTCTCTCCACTCTCTCCGCTTTACTGATGCCTGCAATGGTGAGGGCAAGCTCGACGTTGCCAAGCACCGTTTGGTGAGGAATGAGGTTGTAGCTTTGGAAGATAAAGCCGATACGGTGGTTGCGGTATACGTCCCAGTCGCGGTCCTTGTATTCCTTGGTGCTTACTCCGCCGATTTTAAGATCTCCCGAAGTATAATGGTCAAGTCCGCCGATAATGTTAAGGAGCGTGGTTTTTCCACAGCCCGACGGGCCAAGAATGGAAACGAATTCGTTTTTGCGAAACGATAGGTCTATTCCCTTTAAAGCGTGGACGACCGAATCCGCCACTTTGTAATCTTTAGTTACGTTGGTTAACGTAAGCATTTTAGTGTCCTCTTCTAAAAAATTTAGTCGCAAAAAGGGAGAATACTTCTCCCTTTCACCCTATGTTATAATTATACAAATTTTTATGCCCTTTTGTCAATGAAATTACTGTGAAATTTTTAAGTGTATTGTGTGTTCCAGGCAAAGCCTGTTTCGTAGCACCCAAAGGGTGTTTCGTAGGCTTGGAATAGGGTGTACGACCTGTAGACCTACGCCAACGCCTTTGACCGTGCGGTGACGGGCGATTCGTGAATCGCCCCTACGGTATGACCAAAGCAAGTGGAAGCATAAACAACGGCGGGAGCAAGCCCCCGCCCTACTGGGTTAGTGGAAAGCGGTGATGTAATAGCCTCCATCTGACGAGGGAGGTGGCACGCGTTAGCGTGACGGAGGGAGAGAGCACCAAAGGTGCTTTACTATAAACGGGCGGATACTATCCGCCCCTACAAGAGCGCCCGGCTTATACATCCACTTGTCATTGCGAGGAGCAACACGCGCTGTCATTCTCGAGCGCAAGCGAAGAATCTCGCGTGGCGACGCGGCAATCTAAAAAGACCAAGTGTATGTT
>JAGAPD010000005.1 GCA_017623435.1 Clostridia bacterium | reverse complement strand
TCCGTCGCAAATAGCGGTACTATCAATTGCGCGTACTATATGCTCGTAAAGGGAATAATTTTCCTCTGTTTGTTGCGCGGTGTGGTATACCGATTTTTGATCGGGCTTTATAGGGATATCACGAAGAAAGGGCGTTTTTTCGCTTAAAATTTCTCTGTCGCCCGTGTAGCGAATATACTCTACCGTCGCCCAAACGAGAAAAAGTCTATCGTCACAAAAATGCGTCCTCACTCCCGTAAAAGGAGGATGCCACCAGTGTTGAACGTCACCGTTCTCGTACTGGTGCGCGGCAGAGCGAAGTATATGCTCACGCGCTAACTTTTTATCAAAGTACATAACACTCATACCGTCTTGGAGTTGATCGCGAAAGCCGTATGCGCCTCCTGCCTGATAAAAAGCGGTGCGCGCTAAAAATCTACAATCCAGTATTTGTACGGGCAGCCAACGATACAAAATATCAAGCGCTAAATTACCTGAATTTATCAAAACGGGCGATAACGTGGTGCGCCGTTTTATATTTTTCTCCAAAGTTTCATTAACGCAATCAAAGCAAGGTTCGCCCTCTTCACATAGTGAAAAAATTACTTCCTTTTCCTGATTAGGAGCAAGGGAAATGGTCGTGCAGTAAATTAGAGAGTTACCCAAAACTGCACTATCAAGTTTATTTATTTTACAATACCGTCCGCTTCTGTTTTTCATAGTCTTTCGCGAAAAAGCATACTCAATTAAGTTTTCACTACAATCTACGAAAACGCTCATTCCGTTTTGACAATTTTTTGCAGTCAATCTATTACCTTCTCTACCAAATAAAAGAGAGTGGATAGTGTTTTCCTTAAAGTCGCCCAAAACCAAATCCGCGCAAAAGGTAACGTCGATTTTACGCACGGCACAGTTTGTATTTTTTAACTTAACGATATAGTATTTTACGTGCGCACTCCCTATCGTTTGGGTAAGCGTTGCGCACACCCCGTTATAATTACAGTAATGCGAAGTATAGCCTATCGCGTGCTTTACCGCGTAGCTTGCATTCTTCGTAGAGGGGTTACGAGTAAGCGACCAAACGCAATTGTTTTCTCCTAAAAATATACTTTCACTACTGCCGTCCAAAACGCTATCGTTACTCCACTCAGTTATTTTATTCTCACGCGAATTGTGCGCGTAGGTGTATCCTCCACCACTATCGGTAATAAGCGTGCCAAAGTTTTCGTTTGCGATAATATTGCTCCACGGCTTAGGCGCTGGGCGGTCGCTTACGTCGAGATAATAAGCGTAATCATTAGTAAAACCCCCTCTTCCAAGCGGTAAAATCAGCTCGGGCGCGTCTAATTTTTCAGATGCACCTACGGGCGAGAAAATCTCTGGAAGAGTTTTAATTTCAATATTTTCACGCTGAAGATCCACGCAGTTTCGCTCTACCGCCAAGTACAAATCCTTTTGCCCAGCGAAATTTATAACGCGCAACGCTCCATTTCTTATCATATTTTTTCTTATACTGCTACGCTCGATAATTTCGTCAATAAGATCAAAGTCGCTGTGAAAATATCCGCTTTTTTCACAGTACAAAATAGCCAAATTGAACTTTATACCTGCCCTTGCTACGACGGACAGATCGTTTATCGTCTTTTCAAACGCGTAATAGCGGTCGCTTGACAAAAACTTCACCGCGACGAGCGGATAGCAAGTGGGAAATGCGTAGCTCAAATTTTCCTTATAACTGCCAACGTTTGATAAAATCAGCGAAGCAAGTTTACTCGCCTGCGCGTTAAGGGGTGCGTAAGAGCCTAAAAGCGCGTATTTATCAAAATAGTTTTCTTGCGAAACGGTGATTAAGCTTTTAAGAAGCTTGCTTTTAGAAAAGGACGCAAAGTAAACGAAGTTGACTTGCTTTTGCTCTCCTGCCTTGATTTTTAAAGTCACGCTTGCGCTAAAAATAGGATCTAAGACCGCGCCAAACGACGGGTTTTTATGACGGTTGAAAAAGTTAGCGCGGTTAGTTTCGAATACCGCTTTTCCGCCCACGACGGTATGCGCAAAAAAAGGCGCGTCAGGTCGAGTCGCAACGACGGCGTGCGGATAATTTATTTCCTTCGTTTTTACGAACATACTATTATACTCGCGATGCGCCCTATCGTTTTCCTCATAATCAAGTACGATTTCGCAGTAAGACGAAAGCATAATTTCAATTTCTTTATCGCTCGTATTTTTTATTGAAACTTGTCTTACTTCGCCTTCAATTCCCGTTAGCGCCATTGCAAAAACACTCGCGCTAAACTGCTTGCACGAGAAATTGTACTGCGTTTTTCCGCCGTAAAAAGTAGCGTCCGTTTTACCCGTTAAATCGTACTCCCTTTTGCCTAATTTTGCAAAAACGAGCATACCCGTACCCTGCCGTTTGCGAGTTAGAAGGTGTCCGTGATAGTGTGAAAAGCCTCTACCGCGCTCGTCGGTTGCGAACGAGTACGCGCCCGAAAAATTGAGTGAAAGCGTAGGATAAGCGTATAGTTTATTTACGCGTTTTTGCTCTGATTTTGGCGTATCAAAAATTTTCGATTGTGCCTTCTCTACTTCTTCAAAGCACGCAGGCAAGGACAAAAGCGGTTGGACGGAGTGCACGCAAAATTCTTTACTTAGCTGATTAACCACGGCGTTATCTTTCAAAAAGTTGCAAACAGCAAGCATAATCATGCCTTGGTGATGAGCCATATAAGTTTTTACGGGCTTGTCGTCGTACGCTTCGTAAAGCCCGTACTTACCCGTTCCCTTTTCCATAAAGTAGCATAGGTTGGAAAAAACTGCGCTTGGCGCGTACCTTAAGCTAAGCAACGACGCGTAAGGAGCAAAAACGGTGCAGTCGTATCTTTTGCTGAGAGCAAGCTCGCTAAGTCCGTGCGCGCGGTACTTGTAGTCGCCGTTGTCCTCGTAACTACGGTACTGGCTTTCGCTGATTCCCCAAACGTTTTGCTTTTTCCTTTTTGAATAATTTATTTGCGCTTTTACGCACGAGAGTGCGCTTTGATAAAAAAGCGTACCTTTTTCGTAGCCAAAAAACGCAGGCGTTAAGAGGTATTCAAACGCTCCGCCCGTCCACGAATACATAGCGTTTCCTCCGCTACTTTTTACCATTCTACGCGAGAGCGTATACCACGAGGACGAGGGAATTTTGCCAAGCGCGATTGCTACGAGGTAGCCTATGCTCGCCTCGCTTGCGCACAGGTCGTAGTGGCAGTCGTAGGAATGCTCACGCTCGTTATAGCCCACGAAGAACAAGTTGCGCTCACTGTCGAACAGCTTTTCAATTTTCGTTTCCGCTATCAGATTTTCAATCTCTCTCGCAGTTTGTTCGTCCGCGATGCTTTTTACGAGCATCAAAGCGCACAAAAAATTGCCCTCGTCCACGAAAGAAACGTAGCGCGGTGACATCACTTCAAGCGTATTAAGGTCGTACCAGTTGTATAAATTTCCTTGCCATTTAGGTAGGTTTATCAGCGTTTTGACCGTTTTTTTGATGAAATTTTGCGCTTTTTCGAGAGAAATGATTTCAAGAGTATACGCACAAAAAACAGAATTTAGCGCCATCGCGATATCGGTGGGCGAAGTGCGCATAGCGTAGCCGTAGCCGTCACGCTCGTCGTAGTTATCAGGCGGGAGAAAATGCGTTTTTGCAGTAACGCTTTCTTCAAAAAAGTGCCAAGTCGAGCGTGCAATTTGCATTAAATATCCTTGCAAAACGGACGGAATTTGCCTTTCCTTTTTACTCTCGTCCGTCAATTTTATTAGGGGCGCGCCCAGCACGAAAAGCACGCATAACGCTCCCACGAGGAAGGACTGTGCTAAAAACAAATTGAGTAAAAACAGGACGATCGTGGTAGAAAACAACAGCAAAGTAAAGTCCTTTTTACCCTTGCTGTGCGCGTAAACTTTCCATTCCAAAAGGTTGCGTTTTTTAATCAGGCGCACGAGCGTGAGCAAGATATTATAGCCGTTATACAGCGCGCTAACCGGCAAAACGGACAGTAAAAAAAGGTCGATCGCGCAGTTTTTAAGAAAAATTCGTGGGGCGTAGAAAAGGGACGGGAGCGAGAAAATTTCGCCTAAAAACGCGCCTACGAGCGCTAAAATAACGAGGTAATCCGCTTTTATTACGCATGAAAGGGTTACGAGCGTGAAGTAAAACACGGGCAAAAGCGAATATAGCATATTGCAAAATATATGCCATTTTTGGACGGGGCGCAAGATATTTTTGACCTTCCTGCCCTGCTTGTTTTTAACTTTATTTTTTAGCCACGGAAGTAGTTGCCAGTCGCCTCGTAGCCACCTGAGAGCGCGAGTAAAATAGGCTGAAAAGTTGGGTGGGCATTCGTCAAGAGCGCTTTCGCCCGAAGTAGCGCATCCTGCGTATGCACCCTCGATATAATCGTGACTCAAAATCGCGTTATCAGGGAAAGCGACGTTAACGCTATCGTGCATTTTTTCAATATGATAAATGCCCTTGCCCGTAAAATTGCCTGCAAAAAATAGGTCGTTTTCCACGCTACTATTTTCGTTTATATAGCCGTTTAGCCCTATTTCGCCTGCGGTAAGCGCGGAAAAATAGGTCGCGTTTGCGCTTTTGGGCGTAGCGCGCATATTGAGATTCATCACGCTAACTTCGCCGTTATACGGATGCTCCATTTCACACACGAGGTCGATTGCGCTACTTAAAGCCGTGTCCGCGTCAAGCACGATCGCGTACTTGCTTTTCTTGCGCTCGCCTAAAATTAGGCGAAAAGCGTCCGTTTTTCCGTATAGCACGTATTCGTTAAAGTCCAAAAGCGCGCCCCGTTTTTTCTCGTGCGCGTCGTAAATTTTCTTTTGCTCGTTATACGTGCGATCGCGAAGCAATAAGCAAAATCTATCGTCAAGCGTACTAAACTGAGCTTTTAGCTTGTCAATAAGCGGTTGGTCGTAGGGCGAAATTTGGCTATCACTTGACGGAAAATCCACTAAAAGCGCGTAGTTAAAGCGCGTGCTTGGGTTAGCACAGGCAATACTTTTCAGCATAAACACCGCGTCCTCCACCTCCGATTCGCTTGCGATAAGGCGCGAGTAAACTATGGTGGCGGTTGCGCTTTCGCTTAACGCTTTTTCGCTGACGTATAGGTGCGGTCGGCGCGCAAAACGCGAGCAAACGAGGTTTACTATTCTTATGCTAATCCACAAGAATACGGGAAACTGAATGGGTGCGCTCCACCACAAATTAAACGCGAAAACTGACGCTCCAGTAAGAAAAAACGCCAGCAAAACTTGGACGAAAATATATAGTCTTTCTATGTGCTTACTCTTTTGATGCGGAAATAGTATTTTACAAAAATCGCACTTTTCGTTTTGAGCGCGAGCAATCATTCTGCGACAAAATTCACGCTCGCTCAAGCACGTGCGCTTTGCTAATTCGTGCACGCGGTTTAGGTAGCAATACTTAGAGTAATCGGTGGAACTAAGATAAGTTTTATCCTCTTTTAGTAGATCGTGAACGGGCGAAAAATCAAGCATTGCCGAGGGCGTAAGCCACTTAACGAGCCCGTGCATACTGCATACGGTAGAACTGACGGATACGAGGTAAACGGAGTTAAACGCCTGATAGTTAGCAATTCTGTCAAATAGCGAATTACCGTTGTTTTCGCACGTCCTTTCAACGAACTTTTTATTCTTTCCCTCGCTCGTTTCACTTATACCCATAAGATACGACGCGTAGCCCGTAAGCGCACGGTTAAATCTATTTTTCTTCCCGTCCTCAATCCCCTTGTTTTTGTAAAAATTTGCGTTGGTTGAGCGTGCGCAAAATAGCGATAAATACTCGCACAAGCAAAAGCGCAACATGGACGGCAAATACATAATCTCTGGGTACGTTAGTGGGCGTTCGGTATTAAAGACGCCAACGAGGCGCGAAAAAACGTTACCACTTACGTTGCCGTCAAGAGAGCGAACTATAAGCGAACACAGCAAATAAATACGCGGTTTTCCGCCAACGTGGAACAGAGAAAGAAAGGCGTTTTTATCTTTTTTAACGAGAGATAAATTCTCTTGAATTTTATAATAGTCGTCGTAAATTATACGTTCGTATTCTTCTAATTTCGCGTTTGATTTTACGCGTTTAGTTAGCTGATTATACGCGTTATTTAACGCTTTAGTAACGCATTTATACGGCACTCCCCGTCCGCAGTTTTCTACTACCGCGCAATTTTTTGCAAGCTCGCGTACGGCAAGTGCAAGCTTTTGCTCGTCCGTTTTTTTGCACAAAGAAAAATTCGTTTCGTACTTCGGCGCAAAATAAACGCTGAGTAGCGCCAAAAGCAAAATAACAAAACTACAAGCAAGTATAATCAAAAGCATAATCTCTCCAAAAATATTTTTCTTTTGATTATACCCTACTTACGTAATTTTTAAACGGCAAAAAGAAAAACGCGGACGAATATAGTCCACGTTTTATACAAAAAAGCAAGATAATCTGTAAGCCGAATTCTGTATTTGACGGTTATCTGTCTAGTTGCATTGTTGCCAATACAATCGAGCGATATAGGAGGGACGGCGGACGACCGATTTCCCTCACATCTTGCACCGGATGGGGTTTACATTGCCACTCTCGTTGCCGAGCGTGCGGTGGGCTCTTACCCCGCCTTTCCAACCTTGCCTGCGTAATGCTTTGGCGGTTTATTTCTGTTGCACTTTCCTTAAAGTCGCCTTCACCGGTAGTTAGCCGGCATCCTGTCCTGTGGTGTTCGGACTTTCCTCGTGCTTTGCACGCAACCGTCTGGTTATCTTGCTACGCTATTATAACACCATTTTTAGTAAAAATCAACCGTTTAGGCGTTGATTTTCATTGCTTTTGATATTTTTCCGATTGCTTTTTTCTCAATGCGCGAAACGTACGAGCGAGATATGTTAAGTTTTTCCGCGATTTCTATCTGCGTGTACGTCTTATAACCAAACAAGCCATAGCGCATACAAATAATAGAAAGCTCGCGTTTATCAAGCACTTTTTTGATTACTTCCTTGACCTTTTCCATAATCACGCTACGCTCCACTCCGTCAAAAAGGCTTTCGCCTTGAGCCGGGATAATTTCCATAAGCGTTATTTCGTTGCCTTCCTTGTCAACGCCTACGGGATCGGACAGCGAAACCGTACCGCGATGCTTTTTGTTGGCACGGATATACATAAGTATTTCGTTGTCAATGCACTTGGCTACGTAGGTAGCGAGCTGAGAGCCCTTTCCGTACTCGTAGCTTTCAATGCCCTTAATAAGCCCTATCGTGCCCACGGAAATAAGGTCGTCCGCCTCACCTGCGCCCGAATATTTTTTGACAACGTGCGCCACAAGACGAAGATTGTGGCGTATCAAAATTTCACGCGCCTCACTATCTCCCTTTTTAACGCGCTCGATATACGCGCGCTCTTCTTCCATAGACAACGGATTAGGAAAAGAACTTTTGTTGTTGACGTACGAAGTAAAACAGAAAATTTTGCTTAAAAATCCCATGAACGTTTCAAAAATCATAATTGCCTCCGCGCAAAAGCAATGCGCTTTATCAATATATGACCGCTGAAAAGTTCTGTTGCCTGTCCGCAAGGATGTAGACAAACTCACGCTTGTACCTTTTTAATATAAAAGCCGTACCAAGTTGATACGGCTTTGTATTAGATATTTTTTCTTCTTAAAATATCGCCCTTTTGAAGAGGGACGGACGTGAAAAGTTTGACTTTTTGTTTTACCAAAAGCGCGTCGTCAATATCCTCGCCCTTTTCGTTTTGCATACGCTCAACGATAATTTTTGCGTTGTGATGAGCGCCGGGCGAAAGCACCTCCAGCTCGTCACCCACGCGGAAACGGTTGCGCATTTCTACGATTGCACCGCCCTCCGTGCTGTCAAGCGTAAGTGCGATAAAATCGTAATTTTGCTTGGGCTTAGAAGTTTCGTAGCACTCGTTATTTTGCACGTCGCCAAGGTAAAAGCCCGTGCAATACATTCTGTGCGAAGGCTTTTTGAGGTCCTCAACCAGTTCACTAGGCGCAACGTAAGGTCTGCCGAATTTTTCAAGGTGGTCGATTGCCCTACGGTAAGCGTTTACGACGGAGGCAACGTAGTAGCTCGTTTTCACTCTACCTTCAATTTTAAATGAAGTTACGCCTGCGTCAACGAGCTTGTCAATATGCTCGAGCATATTCATATCCTTACTGTTGAGTATGTAAGTGCCGTGCTCGTCCTCTTGCATAGTAAGCTCGTCCGTACGGCTTTTTTCGCGCATAAAATATTCCCACCTACAGCTTTGAGCGCACTCGCCGTTATTTCCAGACCTACCCGTCAAGAAGTTAGAAAGCAAGCATCTACCCGAATACGAAATACACATAGCGCCGTGAACGAACGCCTCAATTTCGATATCGTCCGGGATAAAGTCACGAATTTTTCGCACTTCGGGTAAAGATAATTCGCGTGCAAGCACCAGTCTTTTGAATCCAAAATCAACGTATTCCTTTGCAGCGTATTTGTTAGTTAAATTGGCTTGCGTACTCAAATGAAGGGGTACGTGGGGTGCGATTTTCTTTATAAGCGACGCAACGCCCAAATCGCTGACGATTGCTCCGTCGGGGCGGATTTTGTCAAGCTCGACTAAAAATTCAGGGAGCGTTTCGAAGTCGCGGTCGTGCGCAAGAATATTGATAGTGACGTAAACCTTCTTGTTTTTAGCGTGGCAATAGTCCACCGCTTGCTTTAATTCGTCAAGGTCGAAATTGTCCGCAAAGGCGCGAAGTCCGAATTTTTTATACGCCAGATAAACGGCGTCTGCGCCAAAGTGCAAAGCCGTTTCTAACCTTTCTAAATTGCCTGCAGGGGCAAGTAATTCTATCATTTTATTATCCTCTTCTTATGCTCAAGCTCATTCCGTCGCCTACGGGAAGAATGCTCGTAGTAAGCTCCTCGTCGTCACGCAAGGCACACAAAAATTTGTCAAGTCCGTTGATTATCGTCGCTTTTTTACGCTGGAATTCGCTGTCACCCGCTACCATTCCGTTAAAAAGCACGTTGTCACACAGCAGTATTCCGCCCTTCTTTAGCATCTTTTTAAGGTGCGGAAGGTATTCAATATAGCGAGTTTTCGGTCCGTCCATAAAGATAAAGTCAAATTCGCCTTGCATCAGCGGAATAATCTCGCTCGCGTCACCTAAAAAACAGGTTACCCTGTCGCTTAGTCCTGCGCGCGCAAAATATTCCTTTGCTTTTTGCATCATTTCTTCTTTGATTTCGACGGTGTAAAGCTTTTGTCCACCGTTTCGCAGAATAATTTGCGAGCTATACCCTATCGCCGTGCCTATCTCCAAGGTTTTTTGGGGACGCACGAGCGATACGATTTGCTTTAAAAATACTGCCGACTCGGGCAAAAGCACGGGTATGAAATTTTCATCCGCATACTCCGTCATCTCTCGTAGGAGCGCGTCGCTTTCGGGGCGAAGATGCTCGCGAATATACTCTGACGTATGCGAAGGTGTCTTAAACGCCATATCAGTTTTCCATAATCACGGGAATAACCATAGGGTTTCTTCTCGTTCTTTTGTAAAATAGGTTTTTGAGTTCTTTTCTTATAAGGTTTTTAACGCTCGTCCAGTCGGCAACGCCTTTTAGGTCAATATTTCCAAGCGAATTGTAAATAACCTGCTTAGCCTCGTCAACCAGCATTTCCGCCTCGTCTTTTGCGTACATAAATCCACGCGAGGTGATATCCACGCCAAAAACTTCTCCGCTGAGTGAGTTTACGCCAACTGCGCAAACGATCATACCTTCTTCAGCTAAATGCTTTCTGTCGCGAAGGACTACGCTACCCACGTCGCCCACGCCCAAGCCGTCAACGAGCAAGCAACCAGAGTGAACGTTGTCGCCAAGGCGAATACTGCTCTTGCTGATTTCAGCCACGTTGCCCACTTCGGTAATAACGATATTAGTAGAGGGCACGCCCATTTTTACCGCAAGCTCGGCGTGCTTTTGCAAATGTCTGCGCTCACCGTGAACGGGAATAAAGAATTTGGGCTTAATAAGCGAATGGATAAGCTTGATTTCGTCCTGACAAGCGTGACCTGACGCGTGCACTTCCGCCAAGCTCTCGTAAATTACGCGCGCGCCGTGGCGGTAAAGGTTGTTGATTACTCCGTACACCATTTTTTCGTTACCGGGGATAGGCGACGCGGAAATAATTACCGTGTCGTTAAAGCCGATATTTACCTTGGTGAATTCGTCTGACGCGATACGCGAAAGCGCACTCATAGGCTCGCCCTGACTGCCCGTAGTGATAATGCAAAGGTTTCTGTCCTCCACCTTGTCGATTTGCTCAACGTCAATAATATTATTCTTGTCAAGCTTGAGTTCGCCTATATTTCCTGCGTACTCAACGATATTTATCATACTTCTACCTGCAAAAGCGACTTTTCTCTTGTACTTTTTCGCAAGGTCGAGAATTTGTTGAAGTCGGTGAATGTTGGACGCAAAGGTCGCGATAAAGATACGGCGGTCGGTGTTTTCAGCAAAAATATGGTTGAGCGATTCGCCTACTCTGGACTCGCTCATAGACGAGCCGGCACGTTCGATATTCGTGCTTTCCGCCAAGAGAAGTAATACTCCCTTTTGTCCGATTTCGGAAATACGGCGAAGGTCGATCATGTTGCCGTCGATAGGCGTATAGTCCACCTTAAAGTCGCCCGTGTGGAAAACTACGCCGATAGGCGTGGTTATGCATAGCGCGCAGCTGCCCGCTATCGAGTGACTTACCTTAACGAATTCTACCTTAAAGTTCTCGCCAAGCGATACTACGCTTTTATTTTTTATAACGTTAAGGTTGCCTTCCACTTTTTGCTCGCGAAGCTTAGCGTCAACGAGTGCCAAAGTCAGTTTCGTTCCGTAAACGGGAACGTTAAGGTCTTTTAGAAAGTACGGGAGCGCGCCTATATGGTCCTCGTGGCCGTGAGTAAGCACTACGCCCTTTACTTTGTCTTTGTTCAATAATAAATAGGTGTAATCGGGTATAACCAAATCTACCCCGGGCATATCTCCACCGGGGAAGGTATCACCACAGTCGACGATAATAATCTCGTCGCCGTACTGTAGCGCGGTCATGTTCTTGCCGATTTCACCAACGCCTCCAAGGAATAAAACCTTGAGCGCGGGTTCGTCAATAACGTGTCGCAATTCTACCTCCAAAGTATTAAGTTCATTTGTTTTCTAATACTATTATACTAAATTTGGGTAGAATTGACAATCGTTTAAGCCCTATTGCCCGTTAAATTCTCATAAAATTTTGTCGTAGCGTGAGGTATTTTCTCGCTAAAATCTACTTTTTCAACAAAACCTGCGCCTACCACGGCGTTTTCACAGCTTTCCGTTACGGTTGCACCGTCCAAAACGATACAGTTTTTCAGGTGTGCGCAAGACGCCACGTGGGCGTTTTTACCGATAATGCAGTTTTCCACTTTGCCAAGCGTCGTTGCGCCGTGACCAAGTAGCGAGCCGACGTATTCACGGCTTGGAAACACGCTCGCGTTTTTAAGCACGGGATAAAATCCGCCCTTCCGCATATAAAAATTTGCGTTAAAGTAGCTTTTTTTGTCGCCTATATCACACCAGTAGCCGTCGTGAAGGTACGCGCCCACTTTTCTTCCGCCCAAAAGTGCAGGAAAAAGGTTACGCGCAAAGTCAAAGCTAACGCCGTCGGGCACGAAGGAAAGCACTTCTTTATTTATAACGTAAATGCCCGTGTTGACTAAATTTCCGAACTCGTTAGTGGCTGGCTTTTCCACAAAGGTCACGACCTCGTCTTTTTCGCTGACGCTAACGACTCCGTATAGCGACGGATTTTCAACCGTCGTGACCGCCATAGTGACGTCGTTGGCGCTAGACAAATGCTTTTCCACCATTGCCGTCAGATTGACGTTTGACAGCGCGTCGCCACTTACGACGATAAAAACCTCGTCAAGAAAACGACTGGCGTTTTTCACTCCGCCTGCCGTGCCCAGAGGCGTGTTTTCGGTGGAAAAGTGCGCGGAAATTTCGTCGTAACCCAAACAAAAATCTTTGACCGTATCCGCCTTATAACCAAGCGTGAAGGTTACGTCCGTAACGCCGTGCGCGTAAAGCTGGGCGATCACGTAGTCAAGCATAGGTCTGTTTGCAAGCGGTAACATAGGCTTTGGACACTCGTCCGTGAGCGGTTTTAGCCTGCTACCAAATCCCCCTGCAAGCACGATTGCATTCATAAAAACATCCTCCTTTTCTTTGCATAGTATGGAAAAAGAAGGAAATTTTTATGCAAAAAACAGCCGACGAATCGCCGACTGCTTTAATTTTGGTTTTATAATCTTACCCAATAGTTATATGGGGTTAACAGGTTTTCATGGTAAAGATGCGAGTCGTTAGATAGCTGTAAAAGCTTTGGCACGACGATATCACCCTCTTTTGCGTTGTCGTCAAAGTAGATTACGGACACGCCCGAGTGTTGGCAGTCAAAGGTCGTTGCAAACACGGGATAGATAACGTCAAGCACGCTACTGAAAAACGCCATACCAAATCCTTGATGTGCAAAAAGCGCAACTCGCTTTTTATTTTCACCCAAGCAAACGTAGCAGTTATTTCGTCTATCGTGACGATAACCTAATTTTTCAAAGAATTCGTCACAGCTTTTATCTACCGTTTGAACTCCGCGTGCGAAGGTGGAATCAGCGAACAATTCGTGCTCGTACCACTTCTTTCCCATTGCCCGAACTTCCTCTTTTCTAAAATTAGAAACGGTTTCATCATGGAAAAACGCCCATGCACGTCCCCCTTCGTTTTTAGGAACAGTAAACAATTCCCACGCTCTACCTTCATTTGCCCACGGGCAAAGCTGCATCTCTTTGTTAAGCAGTTTACAGGTAGGCTCGGCAGTCTGCATTGCTCTATTTGACGTGGATGCGTACACCTCGTCAAGCCCGTAAATAGTAAAGCGCTTTGCGACTGCTTTTGCCTGCTCGTGCCCGAGCGGAGTTAAGCTATCAGGATCGTAAATAGGATCGCCGTGTCGCACGTAATAAAATATCATTTCTCTCTCCTATATAGAAAGCACGCCCCCTTTGGAGCGTGCTTTAGGTCAATTATTCGTTGTCGTTAAGACAAGCAATACCGGGAAGAACTTTTCCTTCGAGGTATTCAAGGGACGCGCCACCGCCGGTAGAGATGTGCGTTACCTTGTCAGCAAAGCCGAGCTGAGCAACTGCAGCTGCGGAGTCACCACCACCGATAATGGTGATTGCGCCTTCGTTATCAGCGAGCGCTTGAGCGATTGCTCTAGTTCCTACTGCGAACTTCTCCATTTCGAACACGCCCATAGGTCCGTTCCAAACGACCGTCTTTGCCTTTGCGATTTCTTCAGCGTAAAGCGCAACCGTCTTAGGACCGATATCAAGACCTTCCCAGTCAGAGGGAATGTCGCCTTCAACGACCTGCGTGTTAGCGTCGGGAGCGAATTTATCGGCGATTACGTTATCAACGGGAAGAAGAAGTTTTACGCCCTTTTCCTGTGCCTTTGCCATAAGCTCTTTTGCAAGCTCGATCTTGTCTTCTTCCAAAAGCGAGTTGCCTACTTCGAATCCAAGCGCCTTACGGAAGGTGTAAGCCATACCGCCACCGATAATGAGGCTGTCGCACTTATCAATAAGCGACTTGATAACCTCGATCTTATCGCTAACCTTAGCGCCACCAAGGATTGCTACGAAGGGACGAACGGGATTTTCTACTGCGCCACCGAGGAATTTAAGCTCCTTTTCAATAAGGAAACCGCTAACTGCTACGGGAGCAAAGCCGTACTGTACGATACCTGCCGTCGTTGCGTGAGCGCGGTGAGCAGTACCGAACGCGTCGTTTACGTAAACTTCGCAGAATGCGGAAAGCTTACGGCAAAGCTCTTCGCTGTTCTTCTCCTCGCCTGCGTCGAAACGGGTGTTTTCCAAAAGAACTACTTCGCCTTCTTTAAGCGCTGCAACCTTTGCTTGAGCGTCCTCGCCTACGATATCCGTTGCGAAGGTTACTTTACCGTCAAGAAGCTCGTTAAGACGAGCTGCAACGGGTGCAAGCGTGAATTTCTTGGGATCTTTTTTCTTTGCTTTTTCGATATATTCAGCAGTTGCCGCAGCCTGTTCTTCTGCAGGAAGAGCCGCTACTGCCTTCTTCTCTTTCTTCGTAAGACCAAAGCCTTCGGTGAAAATATTGTGGGGCTTGCCCATGTGCGAGCAAAGAATAAGCTTTGCGCCCTGCTCCATCAAATACTTGATGGTGGGAAGTGCACCCATAATTCTGTTTTCATCCGTGATGTTGCCGTCGCCGTCAAGGGGTACGTTGAAGTCGCAACGTACTAATACTTTTTTGCCTTTAACGTCAATGTCTCTTACAGTTTTCTTGTTCATAAACCTTACTCCTTGTAAAATTTTATTTTTCCTTATATATTTTACCTTTTACTGACGATTAAGTCAAGTCTATTTAGCCACTTTATTGCAAATGCTTTTAAAAAATTATTTTAAAAGTACCTCAAAACAGTTGCGCTATTTCTTTTTTTGTGATATTATAATTAGGCTGTATCAAATGCACGTGCCACTATAGTCTAGCGGTTAGGACGTTGGCCTCTCACGCCGAAAACAGGGGTTCGATTCCCCTTAGTGGTACCACAAACCCCCACCTGAAATCAGGTGGGGGTTTTTCGTACCACAAGGGGAACGAACACAAACGAAGTTTGTAGTTCGCTAGCCGAGCACCGCAGGTGCGAACGCACTCATATATCGAGGAAAAATACTTGCTTGCAATAGTATTTTTCTGACGATATTCACTCTTGCAAAGCAAGAGTTCAAGCGTAGCGAGTATTCCCCGTTTGCTGTGCTATCAGTACGACATATAGGTACATCCTTGGGGAACGAACACAAAACGAAGTTTTGTTAGTTCGCTAGCCGAGCGCCGTAGGCGCGAACGCACTCATATATCGAGGAAAAATACTTGCTTGCAATAGTATTTTTCTGACGATATTCACTCTTGCAAAGCAAGAGTTCTAGCGTAGCGAGTATTCCCCGTTATTGCCAACTATACAGGCTTTGCCTGCGCGCGAGATTCTTCGCTACGCTCGAGAATGACAACGCGCGTTGCCCCTCTCTGGTGACAAGTGGGTGTATAAACCGTACAGTCTTTGTAGGGGCGACTATTAGTCGCCCGCTAACGTGTGGACGTATATTGTGCGCAAAAGCACGTTCGTTATCGTTAAGCGCCTTCCACCGCAAGCGGTCCCCCTCCCTCTCGGAGGGAGGCTATTATACATTTGCCTTACGCTAAACCCATACACCATATTCCGCGCCTACAAGCAAAGCTTGATTAATAGTACGACCACACCGCACGGTCAAACCTGTTGGTATGGTCTTAAAGCTGTAAAAAACATTCCAAGCCTACGAAACACCCTTTGGGTGCTACGAAACCACCTTTGACGGATCTCCCTCCGTCACGCTGACGCGTGCCACCTCCCTCGACAGATGGAGGCACCCACATCACTTGCCGTACGATAACCCCGTAGGGCGGGGGCTTGCTCCCGCCGTTTTCGTGTAAATAAAAAGCCTCCTTATATAAAGGGGGCTTTTTTGATTATTCGATCTTAAATTATTTACCCGAAACGATTTTTGCGACGTTGTGGCCGTAGACTGCTCCGCCCAACGCGTTGGGGTGCAAGCCGTCGTAGAAATATTCCTCGAGGGGCGGAACAAGCGTTTTGCCGTCCACCGTTTTGATATTAGGATACTGGGCACAAACCGCGCAAATTTTCTCTCTCGCCTCTTCAAGTTTAGCTTGCATTTGCTCGTCGCCACGACGCCAGATGGGAGTTAAAACGTAGGTGGGCACGGACGGGTAAAGCTGGTGCAATTTAGTGAAATATTTTTTCACCTCTTCGTCGAAGTCAACGTTCAAAAACTGGTTAGTTCCAAAGGCGATAATTATCTTGTCAAAAGTGCAAACGGGCATAGACGTTAGTACGCGTTCGTCAAAAAGATAGCCTCCGATACCTTGATTTATAACGTCGTAACCAAGCTCGCGATTAGCCACGTTTACGTACGTTTCGCCTATTCTAAAAGTGCCGAATCCCTGCGTGATTGAGTCGCCCATCCAAAGGATTTTGCCCTTCTTTCTCTTGACCTTTTTGCATACGCTACCGTTAAGCTCAAAGCCCTTTATCCATACCTTTCTGTCAATGGGGAAATAAACGATTACCGTCTTTTGACCAGTCGGTAAATCAAAGCTTACCCTACCCTTGTCGGGCATATCCTTGAGATATTTTATACCGTAGCACAAGCCGTCAACGTACACTTCCATAGTGTCGCACGCGTCGTATCTTTCCCACATTTTATAGTCAAAGCTAATTTCCGTTGCGTCGGTAATTACTTCAATAGTGACTGAGTGAGTGTAGTTTGCGCGCACCCACCAAAAATCGCTTACCTTTTCAAAATATTCTATTTGCTCCTCGGTGTAGTGGCAAAAGGACATATAGCCTTTATCGTACTCCGTGCGGTAAGATCCGTAAATATGCTTTTCAAGTGAACGATTGCTGATTTTCATAATTTTCCTCCATAAAAAGTTAAGCGTAAGATTTTTGGTCTTACGCTTTTTTGTCGTTTATATTGTGACAATGCCCTTAATACTCGGCGTTGCCTACCGTTCTGGGGTACGGGAGCACGTCGCGAATGTTGGATACGCCCGTGATATACATAATAATTCTTTCAAAGCCAAGTCCAAAGCCTGCGTGCTTCGTTCCGCCAAAGCGACGAAGGTTGAGATACCACCAGTAGTCCTCTTCGCTAAGACCAAGCTCGCTCATACGCGCGGTGAGAACGTCCATTCTCTCCTCTCTTTGCGAGCCACCGATAATTTCGCCTACGCCGGGCACGAGGAGGTCCATAGCCGCTACCGTCTTGCCATCGTCGTTGAGGCGCATATAGAACGCCTTGATATCCTTGGGATAGTCAATAAGGAAAATGGGCTTTTTATAAACCTCTTCGGTGAGGTATCTTTCGTGCTCGGTCTGAAGGTCAACGCCCCACTCAACGGGGAATTTGAATTCCTTACCCGACTTTTTAAGCACTTCGATCGCCTCGGTATAGGTCACCTTCGCGTAATCTGCGTCGCGGAGTGCGGTAAGGCGGTCAAGGAGCGTTTTGTCAACGAATTTATTGAAGAAGTCAAGCTCAGCCTTGCAGTTGTCAAGCACGTGGTTGATGATGTATTTAATCATATCCCACGCGAGCGCCATATCGTCGTTAAGGTCAGCAAACGCAATTTCGGGCTCAATCATCCAAAATTCTGCGGCGTGACGGGCGGTGTTGGAGTTTTCCGCGCGGAAGGTCGGTCCAAAGGTATAAATCTTTCCAAAAGCCATAGCGTAAGTTTCGCCCTCGAGCTGTCCGGAAACGGTAAGGTTTGCGCTCTTGCCGAAAAAGTCCTGCGACCAGTCGATTTCGCCCTGCTCGGTCTTGGGGGGATTTTGCATATCAAGCGTGGTCACGCGGAACATTTCGCCTGCGCCCTCACAGTCGGATGCGGTGATGATGGGAGTGTGCACGTAAACGAATCCACGGCTATGGAAAAAGTTATGGATTGCGTACGCTACTTCACTTCTCACTCTGAACACAGCCGAGAAAAGGTTGGTTCTGGGACGAAGGTAAGCCTGCTCGCGCAAAAACTCTACCGTGTGACGCTTGGGTTGGAGCGGATAATCGGGCGTGGAAGTTCCCTCTACCTCAACCGCGGTTGCTTTAAGCTCGAAGGGCTGTTTTGCGCCGGGGGTGAGTACGATTACGCCAGTCACGATAAGCGCTGCGCCTACGTTTTGAGATGCGATTTCGTCGTAGTTATTTATCTTTTCACGCTCGAATACGACCTGAAGGTTGGAAAAGTACGAGCCGTCGTTAAGGTCGATAAAGCCGAACGCTTTGCTGTCACGAATATTGCGAATCCATCCGCCTACGGTGACGGTTTTTCCGTCGAATGCGGAAGGGTTTTCGTAAATGTTTCTAACGTATTCTCTAATCATTGTCTTTTCTCCGAAAATAGTTTACCGTATGATTATATCATACGAATTGAATTTGAGCAAACGAATATCAGCGTTTTTACACCATTTTTTGCTTTTTTTAACCGCTGACAACCTTATTTAGCATATCACGAAGCGTGTGATAACTTTCCGCTAAATGCTCGTAGTCGCGATAACAGTAGTTGTATACTTCCAAAAGCACGGTCACGAGGGGCGTGCGCGCGTTAAGCTCGCGGAATAATTTTTCAAAATTGAATTTACCCTCGGGCGGTAACGTGGGCTTGTTTTTATTATCCATATCGCAGATATGAACGGTCACTAACCTATCTTCCATAACGTCCAAAAATTTATACGGATCTACTCCGCTATAAATTGCCTGCTTAATATCAAGCGTGCCCTTTAAGCGCGGGCATTGTTCCTTAATCGCTTTGAAAAAGTCGGGAGTGTCGCAGTACGCCCAGTTGACGTTTTCGTACGCGATACTTACGCCACAGCTTTCCGCCACGTCACAAAGCTCGTTAAGTCTTTTAGTAAAGTCGGACATATTGACGTTGACCGCTCTACCGCGCTTTGCAAACGGACCGTGAAAGGTCACGTTTTTTGCGCCCAGCATAAACGCTGAAATGCATACTTTCTTAAAAATCGCCTCCGCGTCGTCACGGATACGGCTGTACGAGCTAAAAAGCTCGGGCTCGAAACAAGTGCCGTGAGCGTGGACGGAGTGTACCTTCATCAGTTCTTTTCTTTTTACCAACTCTTCAACGAAGGGTTTTTCGTACTCTGAAAAGGTATTGAGGAAAACTTCGGTGGTGTCCACTCCCATATTTTTGAGGATTTCAAAAGTGTCCTCAACGTGTTCTTTGCCGTAAAAACAAGCCGTTGATACGCCTAATTTCATCTTAAAGCTCCTCGTCGTTATGGTTCTTGTAACCTTCGCCGTAAATTTCCTTTGAGCTGGTTACGATCATAAACGCGCTGTCGTCCTCTTCCTTCACCACGTCGCGAAGCTTAGGATAATAGATATTTTTAACTGCGCAAAGCAAAATCTTTTTGTCGTCGTTGGAGTAAGCGCCCTTCGCGTCAAGGAAGGTCGCGCCCAAATCAAGCTCGCTCAAAATACGCTTTTTTATCACCTCTGCCTTTTCGGGCTGGGCGATAATGTAAACGAGCGTTGCCGAGCTTCCGCCGTAAAGCACGGTATCAAAGGTGGACGTGAACACGACGATACTCACTACCGCGTAGAAAATGGTTTCTACCATTCCCGTGACGGGAGTGCTCCAGTCGTGCATACCGATTACGGATATCGTAACGATAATAAGGTCGGATATGAGCGAGATTCTACCCGTTTTTAAGTATCTGAATTTGGTGCGTAGCCATTTTACGATGACGTCCGTGCCACCCGTCGAGCCACCCATTCGGAAAATTATACCCACGCCTATACCAAACAAAATCGCGCCGAAAACTGCGGAAATAAGCAGATTATCGGTAACGGGCAAAAAGCCAAAGTGATTACCGAGCGTGGTTATTGCCGTCATCATAAGCGAGGACATAACCGTCGAGTAAACGGTGGACACAGCAAATTTTTTGCCAAAAACAATTATTCCCATTATAAGCAAGGGAATATTGATAACAAGCAAAATTATACCCGTATCCCAAGTATTACCACTTAAGTAGCTGATGAGTATTGATATACCCGTCGCTCCGCCAGATGCGATAGAGTTTGCACTCAAAAAAAGCGAAACGCCTAACGCAAACAGTAAGCATCCCAAAGTGGTGATAGCATATTTTTTGATTAAGTCAATTATTGCAGTTTTCTTCATAAATTACACCTATGTCACTATTATACCAAATAGATAATTATTGTCAATCGTTTGCAATAAAAAAACGCCCGTTTACGGTAAAACAGGCGTATTATTTTTGATTTTTTATTGGCTTAGATGATATACTCGCTCTTTTTTTCAGCGCCGTTGATTTCTTCCATCTTTTGCTCGTAACCTGCTCTGCCAAGCATAGCGAAGGTTGCTTTTTTACCCTCTTCAACGCCCGGCTGATTGAAAGTATCAATGTTCATAAGCGCGCCTGCAAACGCAGTTTCGTACATAAAGTACATCAAAAGCTCGCCTACCGTCTCTTCGTCAACGACGGGAAGAGTTATAGTAAAGTTTGCTCTCTGCGCCTTACGGAGTGCAAACTCGGTCGCCTTTCTTTCAGCGTTAATGAGTTCGTTAAGCGTATGGCCCTTCAAAAAGTCGCAAGCGTTTACGTCGCGGTCGTCCGTAATAACTACGGTGTCACGGTAATTTTCTACTGCGAGGAAGGTAACCACTTTGTCAAAAGGTCCTTCGGTGTAAAGCTGGACTTGGCTGTGCTGGTCGGTTACGCCCAACGCTTTTGCAGGCGTCTGACCAACGTAAACCGTTTTGCCGTCAAGGTCGACTGCTTTTCCGAGCGATTCACCCCAAATCTGGCAGTAAAAGTCTGCCATATACTTCAAGCTGTCCGCGTAAGGCATAAGCACGCTTACGTTGTAGCCCTTTTGCATGGACTCGTACTGCAAGAACGCAGTTAAAAGCGCAGGATTCTTTCTGATATCCGCGTTTGCGCTTACGTCCGCCATAACGGCAGCACCGCGGAGCATTTTCTTGATATCAAGACCAAGCACCGCAAAGGTGATAAGACCAACGGGGCAAAGTACGGAAAATCTTCCGCCAACGCCTGCGCCTACTCCGTAAATCTTAAAGCCTTCCTTCTCCGCTACGTTATAAAGCGTACCCTTGCCGATAGTGGTCGTTACGATAATATGCTTTTTAGCCTCTTCCTCGCCAAGCTCCTTCTTTAAGAGCGCGTACAAAATGAGGAACTGGCTGAGCGTTTCGCTCGTTTCGCCACTTTTAGTTACGACGTTAAAGTACGCCGTTTTAAGATCGATTACGTCCAAAAGCGCTTTCATTCTCTCAGGATCAACGTTGTCCTCAACGTAAAGCTTGGGCGCTTTGCGTACTTCTTTGGGAAGTTCGTTATGGTGAAGGTGAATGAGCGCGCTAGCTACTGCAAGCGGACCAAGCGCACTACCGCCGATACCGAAAACGACGAAACTGTCTGCCTTCTCTCTAACTGCCGAGCAGTAAGAAATCATTTCGTCAAGATACTCGTCGCTAACGTAAGGAAGGTCAGCCCATTCCTGCCAGCCCTTGCCTCTGCCCGTCATAACCTTATTATACGCGTCGCTGATGCTTTGCGCTTTTTTGTCAAACACGCACGGGCAAATTCCCTTGTCGCCGATAGCGTCAACCATCATATTGTTGTAATCGAACTTAAGTTTCATTTTTCTCTCCTTTAGTTTTTTGGGCTGAAAATCAGCCTTTATTAACGCATAACGAGAGCGGTGATTTTTAAAAACCACAGCCCCCGTTACCCTTCGTTTCTAATTTTTCGTACTTTTATCTGGTCGTTTCGATAAGACCGTAGTCGCCGTCGTTACGAGCGTAAAGAACGCTTACGTTACCCGTTTCTCTGTTAAGGAAAACGTAGAAGTCGTGTCCGACGAGTTCCATTTCCTCTATTGCGTCCTCAACCGTCATAGGTACGAGGCTATAGCTTTTAGAGCGAACGATTTTCTTTTCGGGCTCTTTCGCAAGCTCCTGAACTTCGGGTTGAGCGAAGTCAATTTCCTTTACCTTAAACTTCTTGCCCTTCATCTTGGAGTGATGGCGGATAATCTGTTTTTCAATTTTGGGAATTGCAAGGTCAATATTTTCGTACATATTACCGCTGGAAACTTCGGCACGGGTAATTCCACCCGATACGGCAATAGTGATTTCCAGCGTTTCAAGATCTTTGGATTTTTTGAGTACGATTTTCGCCTTCGTATCGTCCTCGAAGAATTTATCAAGTCTGTCAACCTTCTTCGTGATGACGTCTTTTAGCTTGTCGCTGGCGTTGTAATTTTTACACAGAAATTCAATTCTCATAATAAGTACCCCCTTAGGTATTTTTTTCTGTACTTATATTATAGCACAAGATTGACCTTTTGTAAATAGGTTTTTTAAAATTTTTTTACACGATTTTTATTTGACCGTCAATTAAATCGACTACTACTCTCTTTCTGCCTGCAAGTCGACCTGAAATAAGGCTTTCAGCGATATTGTCCTCAATGCTTTGCTCGATTACTCGGCGAAGAGGACGCGCACCGTACTCGGCGTCGTAACCCTTGTCTACGATATATTCAAGCGCGGAGGGAGTCACGTCAAGCTCCATACCCTTTTCCGCCAAGGTTTTAGCGAATTTATCCAGCATAATTCCTGCGATCTGACCGATATTTTCTCGGCTGAGCGAATGGAAGAAGCAAACCGTGTCTATTCTATTTAAAAATTCGGGCTTAAAGTGGCGCTTTAAGGCGTTTGTTAGCACTTCTTCGGTGCGCTGGGTGTCGGGAGTGTTGCCTATTACGGAGGAGAATCCGAACGAATAAGGCGTTTGTTTAAGGTCGGCTACGCCCACGTTACTCGTCATAATGATGACGGTATTCTTAAAGCTAACCGTTCTGCCCTGCGAATCGGTAAGTCGTCCGTCGTCAAGCATTTGCAAAAGAAGGTTGTAAATATCCGCGTGCGCTTTTTCAATCTCGTCAAACAAAACGACGGAATAAGGTCTACGGCGTACTGCCTCGGTGAGTTGTCCGCCGTCGTCAAAGCCAGAGTAGCCCGGAGGCGCACCGATAAGCTTTGATACGGAATGCGATTCCATATACTCGCTCATATCGATACGGATTACGTTGTTTTCGTTGTCGAAAACCGCCTCGGAAATTGCTTTGGTAAGCTCGGTCTTGCCCACGCCCGTAGGACCGAGGAACAGGAACGAGCCGATGGGACGGTTGGGATCTTTAAGCCCTGCTCTTGCCCTACGAATTGCTTTTGCCACGGCTTTAATCGCCTTGTCCTGACCGATAACGCGCTTGTGCAAAATCTCTTCAAGGTGCATAAGGCGTTCACTTTCGCTTTCCGTCATTTTAGTTACGGGAATTTTGGTCCACTTGGATACGATTTCGGCAATATTTTCCGCCTTGATTTCGCTCATACTCTCGTTAGCAAAGCGGTACCAGTTAAAGTTGTTGTCGTTAAGGTGCTTGTGGAGAGCGTTACACTTTTGTTTGAGCGCGTCCGCCTTTTCGTAGTCGCCCTTTTGTACGGCGTCGTTCTTTTCTCTTTCCAAATTTTCAAGCTCGAAAGCCATCTCTCGTAGCGTAGGCGACATATTACCCATACCGCTGACCTTGGCTTTACTCATAGCCTCGTCCACGAGGTCGATCGCCTTATCGGGCAAAAATCTGTCCGTGATATAGCGGTCGGAAAGCTTTACTGCTGCCTCGATTGCCTCGTCGCTTAACTTGACTTTGTGGAATCTTTCAAAGTTAGGACGCAAGCCTTTTAAGATTGCAATAGTGTCCTCAACGGAGGGCGGATTGACCGCAACGGGCTGGAAACGGCGTTCGAGTGCCTTATCCTTTTCTATATATTTGCGATACTCGTCGTTAGTGGTCGCGCCTACCGTTTGAAGCTCGCCACGTGCTAAATACGGTTTTAAGATATCCGCAGGAGAAACTTCGCCCTCTTTGTTACCTGCCTGAGCAAGCGTATGAATCTCGTCGATAAATAAAATTATATCTCCGTCTGCTCTGATTTCGTCGATTGCTTTTTTAAGTTTTTCTTCAAGCGCGCCACGGTATTTAGTGCCGGCAACCAGCGATGCAATATCAAGCGAAAACACCTTCTTATTTTGCAAAATAGAGGGTACGTCCCCCTTCGTTATTGCAAGCGCAAGCCCTTCGACTACTGCCGATTTACCTACGCCCGGCTCGCCGATAAGCACGGGGTTGTTCTTAGTTTTTCGGCAAAGAATCTGAATCATTCTCTCAATCTCGTCCGCTCTGCCGATAACGGGCTCGATTTTACCTTCCCTTGCCTTTTTCGTAAGGTCGATTCCCATATCGGTAAGGTCGGCAGGAAGGTCGCCGTTTTCACTTTTTCTTACTTCACTTTGACCGTCCTCTACGCTTTCATCGTCCTCTTTTTGCGCGCCCATTTCGATAAGCATTTTAAGATCGTCAACGAGCGAAGATATATTTATATTATAGTATTCGCGAAGGATAGTAGACGCTAAACAGGTCTGGTCAAGCAACATACAGTAAAGGTAATGCTCGCACCCTACCGCCCCTGACGCGCCCGTATCAGCGGATATGCGCGACGCCGACGAGAACATATTCTTTACTCTCGTCGTAAAGTCGATATCGCCCATTACGGACATATGAGCGCTACCGCCAAACACGCTTTGCGCAAAGTCAAGGTCAGCGCCGTACTCACGCAAAAGCGAGGACGTGCGACTTTTCACCTTAATAAGTCCGTAAAGAATATGCTCCGTGCCGATTTCGGGATTAGCGTAATCGTTCGCTATTCCTCTCGCCTCGGCAAGAACGCTACTGAAATTGTCTGATACCGTAAACTTCATATCTTCTCCTAATTATCTTTTTACGATGGTAGAAAAAACTTTTCTCACTTCTTCCGCCCTGCAAATATCCCTTGCCTCCGCCGACGCAAGCCGTCCTGAAATGCGCGTTACGAGGTTGTAAGGTTGCATTTTCGTAACTAACTCGTCAATAGTGGGGACGTCCACTACGGGCACGATTCCGTAATACGCGCCCAGCTTTACCAGCGCGCAGTAACGCAAAACCTCGTCCGTCGTGAGCATATACGCGTTAGTAACTATTCCGTAAGCGCGCATAATTTCGTCCTTTAACGCGCTTTCACGCTCTTTTATCAAAAAATCTCTCGCCCTCGCCTCTTCGCTGATTAACCTATCCACGGCAGAAGATACGAGCGTGAGAATTTCGTACTCGCTAATGCCCAGCGAACAGCGGTTGGATATCTGGTATACGTGACCAAGCGCGTCGCTACCCTCGCCGTAAACACCGCGAACGGTTATGTTCATGCTCGACAACGCGCGCACGTTTCTTTTTATAGTGTCAGTAAGCGTGATCGCAGGCAAAAACAACATTACCGACGCACGCATGCCCGTTCCTAAATTAGTGGGACACGCAGTTAAGTAGCCTAATTTTTGATCAAAGGCGTACTCAACCTCACGGCTTATGATATTATCAATTTGGTTTGCTCTCTCGTAAGCGCTCTCCAGCGCGTATCCGGGCAATATTACTTGCTGACGGACGTGATCCTCTTCGCCCGTCATAACGCTTACCGTTTCGTCCGTATCCACCGCTACGCTACCAAAAGGCGAATTCATCAACTCTTTTGAGATAAGATGACGCTCAACGAGTGCGCCTATATCCATCTCGTCCATTCCTTTTAAGGTATATATTTCGTAACCGCTTCCAAGCGCCGAATACACCTTGTCGGACACGGTAGACGCGTGACGGGCGCTCATTTTCGAGGGGAACGGTATACCTTTTACGTTACGGGCAAGGCGAATACGCGTGCTTATGACCGAATCAAGAAGCTTTTCCGTCATAAGTTTTCACCTCCGCGTAGCTTTTGCATTTTCGCCTTGATCTTTGCCGCCTCGTTATAGTTCTCTACCGCCAAAGCGTTATCAAGCTCTATGCGTAATTTCTCGTAATCTTCCTTTACGAGCGTGGGCGAATAAGGTACTTTGCCCGTGTGACGACTGCCCTTTTGAATTTTGCGAAGTCGAGGCAAAATAACCGAGGCAAAAACCTCGTAACAACGCTCGCACCCGAGGTATCCGCTCGACAGCATTTCGCCCTCCCTCGTACCGCACGAAGGACATACGATTTCGTCACTGCCGCGCTTGCTTACCCTTTCGAAAACAGCAGAAAAGTCTGCGCCCGCGACCATTTTTCTTTGGCACTCGGGGCACAGATGAAGTTTTACGACCACTCCGTCGTATTTATTAGTCGTCTGATATTCTGCCTCTTTCTTTTTGCAAGCGTCACACAGCATAGGCACTCTCCGTTACTTATTCTTTGTACTGCTCGATTTCAACGCCCGATTCGTTAAGAAGCTGAAGGGAGAATTCGTCAGGATAGCCGTTGCGGTAAACGATACGCTTGATTCCGCTGTTGATAATCATCTTCGCGCATATTACGCAAGGCTGATGCGTACAATAAAGCGTTGCTCCGTCAATGCTGATTCCCATCTTCGCCGCCTGAATAATGGCGTTTTGCTCTGCGTGAGTCGCGTAGCAAAGCTCGTGCTGAGTACCGCTGGGAATGTTTAACTTTCTTCTCAAACACTCGCCTCTGTCTTTACAGCTTTCAATTCCTGCACTCGCGCCGTTATAGCCCGTGGTAAGAATTCTTTTGTTCTTTGCAATGACTGCGCCAACCTGACGATTTTGCTGATAACAGCTCGACCAAGTCGCAACGACGTCAGCCATTTCAATAAATCTCTTATCCCATTTTGTCCCTTTCATTTCGTCCATAATATACTCCTTTTATTTATTATAGCATTATATTATGGTTTTGGCAAGGTTTTCAGCATAAATTTTTTATCAACAGTTAAAGGGGGCGATTGCTATCACTCTCGACATTAGTCTGCTAAAAATTTTAAAAAAAGCGTGTAAAAACACTTGCATTTTTACCAAAAGTGGTATATCATATTAGTGCTTAAATAATTGAGCATAAAAATGAAAAATCGTTTGTTAAAAACTTGGAGGTATATTTTATGACTATTAAACCTTTGTTTGACCGCGTGGTAGTTAAGGCTATCGAGACGGAAGAAAAGACTAAGGGCGGAATCCTGCTCCTTGCCAAGGACCAGGAAAAGCCCCAGATGGCTGAAGTTATTGCAGTAGGCCCGGGCGGATACGTTGACGGCAAAGAAGTTAAAATGGAAGTTAAAGTAGGCGATAAGGTGCTCTGCTCTAAATACGCAGGTAGCGAATTCAAGGTTGACGGCGAAGAAGTTACCATTTTGCGCCAGAGCGATATTTTGGCTATCGTCGACTAATTATAGGAGGTAAATACTATGGCTAAACAGATCAAAACGGGTGAAGAGGCAAGAAAGGCGCTTGAAGCGGGCGTTAACACCCTTGCAAACACCGTAAAAATTACTCTCGGACCTAAGGGCAGAAACGTCGTGCTTGGCAAAAAGTACGGTGCTCCCCTCATCACTAACGACGGCGTTACTATCGCTAAAGAAATCGAGCTCGAGGACGCTTTTGAAAATATGGGCGCACAGCTCGTAAAAGAAGTTTCAACTAAGACTAACGACGTTGCAGGCGACGGCACTACTACTGCGTGCGTGCTTGCGCAGGCTATTATTCGCGAAGGTCTTAAAAACGTGGCGGCAGGCGCTAACCCCATTATCGTTAAAAAGGGTATCGCATCCGCAACGGCTACGGCAGTTGAGCATCTTAAATCCATCAGCAAGGTTATTGATTCAAAAACCGCTATTATGCAGGTTGCCGCTAACTCCGCTGCTGACACTATGGTAGGCGAGCTTATTGCCGACGCTATGGAAAAGGTAGGTAAAGACGGCGTTATTACCGTTGAAGAATCCAAGACGATGGAAACTAATCTCACTATCGTTGAGGGCATGCAGTTTGACCGCGGTTATGCGTCTGCGTATATGGTTACTAACTCCGATAAGATGGAGGCGGTGCTTGACAATCCCCTTATTCTTATCACCGACAAGAAAATCAGCAGTATTCAGGAGCTTTTGCCCGTGCTTGAACAAATCGTTAATCAGGGTGCTAAGCTTTTGATTATTGCCGACGATATCGAGAGCGAGCCTCTTGCAACCTTGGTCGTAAACAAGCTCCGCGGTACTTTCAACTGCGTTGCAGTTAAAGCGCCCGGTTTTGGCGACAGAAGAAAGGAAATGCTTAAAGATATCGCTACTCTTACGGGCGGTACGGTTATCAGCGAAGAAACGGGACTTGACCTTAAAGACGTTACCGTTGATATGCTTGGCAGAGCAAAGCAAATCAAGGTTGATAAGGACAACACCACTATCGTTGAGGGCGCAGGCGACGGCAGGAAATTAAGGCTCGTATCAAGTCCATTCGCGCTCAGATGGAAGTTACCACTTCCGATTACGACCGCGAGAAGCTTGCTGAACGCCTTGCTAAGCTTGCTGGTGGCGTTGCAGTTATCAACGTTGGCGCTGCTACTGAAATCGAGATGAAGGAAAAGAAACTTCGCATCGAGGACGCTCTTTCCGCTACTCGCGCAGCCGTTGAAGAAGGTATCGTACCCGGCGGTGGCGTTGCACTTCTTTCCGCTATCCCCGCTATCAAGGCTCTCGTTGAAACGCTTACGGGCGACGAAAAGACGGGCGCTACTATCGTTCTTAAAGCACTTGAAGAGCCTATCCGTCAGATCGCTATCAACGCAGGCGTTGACGACGGCGTTATCGTAAACAATATTCTTACTTCCGACAAGGGCGCTAACTACGGTTACGACGCGCTCAAGGACGAGTACGGCGACGTAGTTGAACGCGGAATTATCGATCCTACGAAGGTTACTCGCTCCGCTCTTCAAAACGCTGCGTCCGTTGCATCCACACTCCTTACTACTGAAAGCGTAGTTGCCGATATCCCCGAGCCTGAGCCTGCTGCTCCTGCTGGCGGTATGGGCGGCGGAATGTATTAATAAATCCGTAAAATTTAAAAAAATCAGAGAGAACAATTTGCTTGTTCTCTCTTTTTTTATATCCAAGTGTAGCACAAGGGCTGATTGAGATTTATGTCTATCCGTTAAACGCGTTTCATTTACCCAGATTAAACTGGTCTGCAACGAATTTTCTCATCGCTCCCTCAAGGTCTTGCGTATGCTGTTTTGCTATATAGTCTAAATCGTGGTCATCAAGATAAAGGTAATACAGGGTGGCGTTGTCTCTATCAATGCCAATCATATATATTTGATGAGGGAAAAAATCATCTTCCCCCGAGGTCACAACCTTAAAAAAGATTCCTTCGTAATGAAATTCAGGCGCGGGAATAAGATAATCGCCATCGCCGTAAATAACTGGCTCTGTCAAAAACTGATGCGAATCCACGTAATCCTCGTAGTCCGCCTCACACAGTTCAAGGCTATCGTATTTTGCAATTGCGGTAATAGACTGATAAAAGAAAAACCCAACGCTAACCTTGCCAACAAATCGAACGTTTCGTACATCAAATTCGTCGTACTTCGGAAAACTACTAAAATCAATACTCATATCTTCTGCGCACAGGTTGAAATCAGTTTCACTTTCTATCGTATAGTGTTTCTCATATTTAGCAATCTCTATGATGCTCAAAAAAAGAGTATACGGATTGCACAACGCTACGATAACGATTACGTTCACTAAGATAGAAAGCCATTTACGCTTAACGTGCAAGTTAAAAAAAAAAAACAAAACTAAAACGACAATACAAACGCCAACAATAAGAAGTTCACGATATGGAATATACCCCTTATAAATATACGACGTTTTTTCTTTCATAACAATTATCATTGTAATAATTGCCCAAAGCGAAAACAACGCTAAAGCAAGTCCAATCAATACGACTGCTACTATTTTGAAGGGAGAAAGCTTAACTTTATTCATACTAATAATTAACCCCTAACACTATTTATTTAATTACAAAATAACAGTAATATCGTAGGAATATCTTCTTTGAAAACCTTAATAATTTCAGCCATAATCAGCCCTCCTAATTCTTAGCTCGTCAAATTCTTATTTATAAACACTCTTTTTACAGTCAATTAGCGGATATACGCGCCGTAATCTTTTAGTTTTTTGCGGAGAAGGTCGACGTCGACCGCGTGGATATCGTTATTGTTTGACTTTACGGCTAATGCGGATGCAAGTCCTGCCGCCTCACCCGTTGAAAGACAGGTCGCCATTATTCTGCTTGCGCCCAAAACTCTACGCTCCGCGCTTATAATTCTGCCTGCGACAAGCACGTTTTTAAGGTTAACAGGGCAAAGCGAGCGGTAAGGTATACCGTGGCTTTCGCCCGGGGCGTAAGGCGGATATTTATCGTAGTCGTCCTGCTTTTTGTTAAGGTCGTGGCTATCAAGCTCGTAGCAGTTTCGTGCGATTTCGTCGGAGAAAGAGGCTCGGTTGATATAGTCCATATCTTTAAGGACGTAGTCGCCCACTATTCTTCTGCCCTCGCGCGTGCCCAAAGTAACGGCGGTTGAGCCGATACGGGCGTTTTCGTAAATTTTGGGGTATTTTTCTTTAAGTCGCTTAACTAATTGCTCAACGAGGCGTCTGCCCTTTATCGTGTTTTGCGACACGCTGACGGGGTCGATACTGTTTACGCCCGGAAGGTGACCTGCGTTAAAGCCGATTGACGACGAGCCAAGCACGGCGGTCGTTGAAAAATTGTCGTAGATAAGGTCGTACTCCTCGGGGTTTTCGGTTGGATAGATATGGTACATATTGACCTTGTGATACTCTTCCATATCCGCGTTGACGAGCGTGAAACAAAGCGTGCCTGCTTGCATATTGCCCTCTTCGTCGCCAAGCAGATATTTTCCGCCTGCCCACGCAATAAGGTCGCCCTCGCCCGTGCAGTCGATAAACACTTTGGCTTTGTACGCCGTAAGCCCTGCCTTGTTAGTCACGATAACGGCGGTAACTTCACCCTCTTCGTTCGTTTCAACGGCGGAAAGCGTGGTCTTAAAAAGCACGTCCGCACCGTAGCCCGTCACTAAATCGTCGTAAACGCGTTTAAGTTGTTCAGCGTCAATGCCCACGCGCCACGGATATTTTTCAGGCTCGTCTGCGCCTTCGTGGACGGCTTTGTATAAGTCGTCGTCCATTCTTTTGGCAAGATTTTCCAAAACGATCTGCGCAAGACCGCGGTTTACAAGTTTACCACCGTTAGAAAAACCGCACCAAAAGGGCACTAAGCCGTTAGTACCCATTCCCCCAAGCGAGGCGGTACTTTCTATCAGCAAAGTTTTTGCGCCCTCGCGCGCTGACGCTGCCGCAGCAGTGCAACCTGCAGGTCCTCCACCCACTACGATTACTTCGTACTCGTCAACCACGGGAATATCTCTTTGAAAAATCATAGGACAACTCCTTTTTCTTTCTTAGAAAGATTATAACACACTTTTTTCGTTTTTCATAGTAATTGAGAATTATTTTTAAATTTTGCGTATATTTATTTTTTATTTGCGCATTATATTAGTACAAGGTAACGATTGATTATCGCTTAGCGGTTATTCTTTCTTTCCTTGTTAGTATATCTTCTCACTTGGGAAGGGAAAAGAAAGAATAATTACCGCTGATTTTACTAATTCGTAATAGCGAAAATGCAAAATTGCAATGCGACGATTTACGAACAAATTACGTGATTAGGCTTTCTTTTCTGCTTTTAAAAGCAAAAACGACGGGGTACGTACCCTGTCGTTTCGTTTTTAGTATAATAATTTTGCGGTTGAGGGAACGGACACGGACGGGCTTTCGCTTCCCTTAATCGTAAAGTTACGGTTAAGAATTTCCCGGTCGGGCACGAAGTAAATAAGCTTGTCCTTCCATATCGTTTCGCAGTCGTTAGAGAAGTATTTATTCTTGAACATCTCGTCGATAAGTGAGAAGTTTATCGTCACTACTGCCGAGCGCATTTTGGTATTAGCGAACAGGCGCTTTAGCCCTGCTTTGATTTTTCTGGCTACGTAGTCGACCGAGTGTGCGTGCGCGTCGCCGTGGCAGAAAGGACATTCATCCAAAAGCACGGTGCTAATTTCTCTACCCACTTTTTTTCTGGTGATTTCCACCAGTCCAAGCGAAGACATTCCGATAACTCGCGTTTTGGTGCGGTCAAAAAGAAGCTCTTTCTTAATCTCCTCAACGAGCAATTCTTTGTGCGTTTCGTCCGACATATCTATAAAGTCAACGACGATAATTCCGCCGATATTACGAAGTCTAATTTGACGGGCAATCTCACGCGCCGCCTCTAAATTCGCCTCGAACACGGTTTCCTCGTGGTTGTTTCCACGCGCAAAGCCGGAGGTGTTTACGTCGATTACGGTAAGCGCCTCGGTGTAGTCGAATACGAGCGTCACGCCTGAGCGGATTTTTACCTTACGGTCAAGAAGTTTGTCCACCTCGCCCAAAACGTTGAACGCGTCGTACATATCGTACTCGCCCGAATAAATACGCACCTTGTCGGCAAAATCAATGTTCTTTTCTTTTAAGCTTTCTTTAAGGCTTTCCGCGGTGGCAACGTCGTTGCAAACGATCGCCTCGATATTAGTGGAAAGCATATCGCGTACCGAACGGAAAATGAAGTCGCCGTCGCTATAAACCTGATTAATTCCTTCCGTTTGCTCGTACTCGGCAAGCACCTTTTCCCACTGCTTGATAAGGCGTTTTGCCTCGTCCTCTATTTCCTTTTTGTTCGCCTCCAAGCACGCGGTGCGCGCGATAAAGCCTGCGCCATCGGGCTTGAATTTTTGAAGCAAGCTCTCAAACTTTTCGCGCGTTTCGGGGTCGGTAATCTTGTTAGACACGCCGATAAAATCAAGCGTAGGCAAGAAAATAAGGTAGCGACCGGGCAAGCTTATGTTGGTGGTAAGGCGCGCACCCTTACTACCGATTTCTTCCTTGGTCGCCTGTACCATAACGAAGTCGCCCTCTTTTACGTCAAGACGTTTAGGCATAACTCCAGCGTCAGTAAGCACGGTCTTGTGCCCGATAGTTTCGCCAACGGACAAAAAGCCGTTTTTTGCATTGCCAAAATTGATAAACGCCGATTGGAGGTTACCCAAAACGTTTACCACTTGACCTTTGTATATATTACCTGAAATGTAAGACGAATCCTTGTACTCGACGTAATGCTCCTTAAGCTTTCCTGACTCGACGAGCGAAACGCTGGACATATAGGATTCGACGTCTATTAAAATTAAACCCGTTTTCACGATTCACCGAATAAAAAAAATGTGTTACCCGTTTATTATAACACAAATATTTTTTTAGCACAACGAAAAAGGGCTTGCTTTATATCAAAATTTAGCATTTTTATATCAATTTACCTACTTTTCGTTAAAAATCGCCCCGAAGTATACGTCATTTGCTCGCCCGTCATTTTTTCAAACGCGCTCTCTTCAATCACGCCAACGATTTTTAACTCCTCGTCGCGCACCTCAAATTTCGTGTAATGCGTGGGCGAAAGCATCTTGACTAAATTTTTCAGGGGCATATCCGATTTTACCAAAATTTCACGAATTTCAAGTCCTCGCTCAATACGTTTGTTTCTGTACGCCACGCGGTAAAGGCTTTGGTAATAGCACCTGTTATCGGGAAAAAAGGTGGAAAGCAATACGAATGCGGACATTGACGCGAAGGATAAGTTTGCTCCAAAAAAACAAGACGAAACGAATAAAAGCGCAAACGAAATTCCTACGATATACCCCACTACGCGAAGGGAAGAATAGGCTTTAGCACGCGTGAGTTTTTTAGACAGTAACCCCAGCGCAATGCGACCTCCGTCAAGCGGATATACGGGCAAAAGGTTGACGAAAAGCAGGCTGACGTTTGCCGTGACGAAGGTAGCCGTGTACGGATAGCTTTGCGGAATCAACCACCAAATTGCCGTGCATAGCACCGCTAAAACGAGGTTGCATAGCGGTCCTGCGATCGCGATACGAATTTCGTCACTTGGCTTTGCCCATTCAAACTCGCCGTAAAGCGCACAACCGTAGGGCATTAAGCGAAACTCGTTAAGCACGTACCCAAGCCGTTTTGCTACCGACGCGTGCGCGATTTCGTGCAAAACCGTCGCGAAAAGATAGGAAACAAAGGGCACGAAAAAGCCCATTACGGTCATTGCAATAGCAAGCAAAATTACGAGAAAAGACAGACGGATTTTCATTACGCCTTTTCGCTTTCGCCCAGTAAAATCTTTTGTACGAAACTATAACTTTCGCTTTGAGTTATATCGTAGCAAACGGCGTCCTTAGTCCACTCGCTTACCTGTTTAATTTGCTCAATTCCACTATTTTCGCCTATGAAAACTACGCCCACGAAAAGAGCGGACAAAAGCACTCTTACCAAAATGCCTAAATGATTCTTCTTGATTTTTACGGGCGCGTTTTCAACCTGCGTTGCCCTTTTAATTCCGTAATATTTGTGCATAAAATAATCCTCTTCTTTATAATATTTTTATGCGACGAAATATATTACTATTTTGTTAAAATTGCAAAAACGGGGCGTAACGTACTACGTCGTTTTACTAAACTAACACTCTACCTATGTCAATCAGCTTGTCCGTTACCGCCTTAACGGTAAGCACGTATTCGCCGTTTTCAGTCACGTCGATATATACCTTCAGATCGTTTACGTCAAGGTACATATAGTTAGTAAGCAATTTGTACTGCTCACTTTTCAGCACCCTGAGCATACTTTCTATTGCCGTGATTTTCTCACTCATCACTACGCTTTTCAATCTGTCCTGCGCCTTTGCTACTCTTTTTACCGCCATAACTCCTCCTAAATAATTTTCTTGATTTTGCGACGAATCGCACCCAAAACTCCGCTGTATTTTTTTGTAGGATTATACACTTCGCCCTTGCCGTTTATTAGCTTTTGGCACAACATTTCCATAGCCTTATAGCCCTCGCTACGACTATTTAGCGCGAGCGAAAGCGTGCTCATTTCGTTGACCTTATCGTCCTCGGGAATAACGCCTAAAAGCTCTACGCCCAAAAGCGTGGACGCGTCGGTAGCGCTTACCGTTTGACCGTCGCACTCCTTATCCCCTCGTACGCGGTTTAGCACAAGCGAAACTTTACTGAGCATATACGACTTTATGATTTTAATGGTCTTGTCTGCGTCGTGGAGCGCGGACAAATGAGGCGTTGATACCACTATCGCCTCGTCAGCGCAACACACCGCGCGATGAAAACCCGTTTCTATACCGGCAGGACTGTCGATAAGCACGTAGTCAAAACCGCTTTTGAGTGAATTAACCACCGCCTTTATCGACTGCGCGTTTACCCTGCTCTGATCGTAAGTATGCGCGCTTGGAAGGACGAAAAGCCCCTTACATTCACTATCTTCCACAAGCGCCTGACGGAGTCGACAACGGTTTTCAATCACGTCGATAATATCGTAAACTATACGGTTTTCAACGCCTAACAAAACGTCAAGATTATTAAGTCCAAAATCGGTATCAACCAGCGCAACGCTGCGGTTTTGCGCTCTTAAAATTCGCCCTACCGCCGTCACGAAGGTCGTTTTACCTACCCCGCCTTTTCCTGAAGTGATTACGATTGATTTGCCCATACGCCCTCCCAAGTAGGTAAATTATACCTCTTTTAGAGCGGTGAAGTTTGACGGTTTTTGTGAGAATTTCGTTTTTTTTGTGAATTACGATACGGCTGACCAAGCGATAACGGCGGCAGCAAGCCACCGCCCTACGGAATACTCGTGAGGTGTAGAAAATCATCCGTCATTGCGAGGAGCAACACGCGCTGTCATTCTTGAGCGCAAGCGAAGAATCTCGCGTGGCGACGCGGCAATCCAAAAAATAGGCGTTTGTTACGAGATTGCCACGCTTACGCTCGCAATGACAATAAACGTTACGAGATTGCCACGCTTCGTCCCTAGATTCTTCGCGTTGCTCGAGAATGACAGGGACTACGCTCGCAATGACAATAAACGTTATGAGATTGCCACGCTCCGTCCCAGATTCTTCGCTTACGCTCTGGGTGACAGGGACTACGCTCTGGGTGACCACCGAAGGTGGATTAGTAGGCACGGAACATACTTTACCACTTTAAGACCATGCCGACAATTTTGACCGAGCGGTATGGTCGTATTATAAAACAGGCTTTATGTACTCTCCCTCCGTCACGCTAGCGCGCGACACCTCCCTCGACAGATGGAGGCTACTGTAAATAAGCATTTACGAGTAAAATAAGCGTATTCGTTGCACATTATTTATAAATACGGCGGCAGCAAGCCACCGCCCTACGGAATACTCGTGAGGTGTAGAAATTCATCCGTCATTGCGAGGAGCGAAAGCGACGCGGCAATCTAAAAAGATAGGCTTGCGTTATGAGATTGCCACGCTATCGCTCGCAATGACAATAAACGTTATGAGATTGCCACGCTTCGTCCCTAGATTCTTCGCGTTGCTCGAGAATGACAGGTGGGGATACAAGCCGTACACACTATTCCGCGCCTACGAAACAACCTTCGGTTGCGGCGACAGCAAGCCCCTGCCCTACGGAACAGGTTTTGGCTGGTTTTAGCGTAAAAATATATGCTTTCAGTTTAATTTTAGATAATTTTTTTACAAAACTATTGACAAGGCGTATATCTAATGATATACTTATTATATAAAATATATAGGGAGGAGCAATAATGAAATTAGGCAAAGGATTTTTTGCTATCTTAATATCAATAATTATTATCGTTAGTAACACGCTAATCGTATTGCTTATTCCAAGGAACGACGACCATAGCATCTGTGGTCTTCCCGTACAACCATGTCTTTACATAAAAAATTACAGTCGTGGCTACGAGGACGAATGGCTACTCAAATTAGCAGACCGTTTTGAAGAAGAATATAAAGACGTTTCTTTTGACGACACTCTTAGTAAAGGCGTACAAGTACTCATTGATACTCCTGAAGATGATGACGATATGGATAGACATAATATCCCAGGCTCGCGTTATCACGTTTACTTTACCGACGATTCAGATTATTATAAATTAGTAAACGCCGAATATTTGGCTGACATAACGGATATAGTGACCGAAGACCTTGGCTCATTCGGCGAAGAAGGCGTAACCATTGAGGATAAACTTTCCACTCAGCACAAGAATTTCTACAAAACGAACGAAAAATACTACGCTATCCCCCACCATTCGTCGTACTTCGGTATCACGTACAACGTGGACGTTTTTGACGAATACGGCTTTTACTTTGCTGCCGATCCTAACGTAGACGCAAGCACTACACCTTACAACACCCACTTAAACAATGGCAACGACGGATTTATTTCCAACAAGAGCGACACGAAAAGCAACGGTCCTGACGGAAAGCCCAACACTTACGACGACGGACTGCCTGCAACCTACGACGAATTTTTTATGCTATGCGATCTCATACAGGGTTTTAGTTCCAAACCTATTATCTGGTCGGGAGAAAAGCGCAATGAATACATTCAAATGCTTTTACAAGCGCTTGCGACCGACTACGAAGGCGCAGAACAAATGATGCTTAACTATTCGCTTAACGGCACGGCAAAAAACCTTGTTAAGTCCATTGACGAAAACGGCAAAATTGAGTTTAACGAGCCTACCACTATTACTAACGAAAACGGATACGAGATGCTAAAATCCGCAGGCAGATACTACGCTCTTGACTTTTTCCAAAGACTTTCTTCTAATGAGAAATATTATCACAGCTTTAGTTATAATCCAAACATAAAACCGAGTATCGCGCAACAAGAGCTTTTATACACTCCTTTCGATGTGGTTCCATATCCTATTGCAATGCTGATTGATAACTCTTGGTGGGAAGATCAGTCAACGGACACTGCTAATGATATTTCAATATTTCACGGTGAAGAATTTAGTAAGAAAAATCGCCGTTTCGCTATGATGCCCTTGCCTAAGGCCACGAAGGAGCAAATCGGCGAGCCGTTTACCACGTTTAATTCGCATAATTCCATTTCATTTATCAACGCTAATTGCTCCCCTATTGAAATGAATATGGCAAAAGCTTTCCTTCAATTCGCTAACACGCAAGAATCGCTCGTGGAATTTACGCTCACTACTAACACTCCAAAAGCGCTTAACTATGAGTTAACGAACGATCAAATTAACGAGATGACGTACTTCGGCAAAAACTTGTGGCGCATAAAGGAAAGCGGAAACGTCGTTTACCCATTATCTACCAACAAGTTTTTTAAGGATAATCAAAGCGCGCTTAATTACTGCAACTTTTTCCAAGCGGATATTTCCGATAAAACCTATAATAGCGTTGCGGACGATTTGCGCGGAACGAACGCGTCGCGCGTTAGTGCAAAAGATTTCTTTAACGGAATTATCGCTAAATACGACTCAACTTGGTGGAACGACACCTTTGGCAGTTGGTTTCAAAATAAAGAAAACGCATGATACAAACTAATCACGCGCACAGATTTATTAGATCTAAACGGTTTTTTACAAAATTATTGACAAGACGTATACGCGGTAGTACAATTATTATATAAACGTATAAGGAGGGCGTAATAATGAAAGTAAGTAAAAGATTTTTTCTCGCTTTGTTATCTTTGATTCTTATCGTTAATTGTTCTCTTTTCGTTGGATGCAGGGAAAAACTCCCACCCGTTCCGCCTCGTCCTCACTACTACAAATCGTACCTTTACGTGCAAAATTACAGTCGTGGCTACGACAACGAATGGCTGATAGCATTAGCAGACCGTTTTGAAGAAGAATATAAGGACGTTTCTTTTGAAAGTGGAAGAATGGGCGTTCAAATTATCATTGACAATTCACACAACAAAGGCAACGATATTTTAAAAACCATAGAAGGCTCGCGCAATAACGTGTTTTTCACTGAAGAATCTTGCTACTACGATTTCGTAAACAGCGGGCTTGTGGCGAATATTACGGATATAGTGACCGAAGACCTTGGCGCGTACGGCGAAGAAGGGGTAACCATTGAGGATAAACTTTCCCCTCAACAAAAGGAATTTTTCAAAACGAATAACAAATATTACGCTATCCCCCACTATTCGTCGTACTTCGGTATTTCGTACGACGTGGACCTTTTTGAAGAAAAAGGCTTTTACTTTGCTGCTGATCCTAACGTAGACGCAAACACCACGCCTTACAATACCTACTTAAACAACGGCAACGACTGCTTTATTTTCGATAAGACCGACGCAAAAAGCAACGGCCCTGACGGAAAACCCAACACTTACGACGACGGACTGCCTGCAACCTACGACGAATTTTTTCTTCTTTGCAAATATATCCAAAGCGCACTGTTTACGCCTATTATCTGGACAGGAGAATATCGTAACGACTATATCCAAAAACTTTTGCAAGCACTTGCGACCGACTACGAAGGCGCTGAACAAATGATGCTTAACTATTCGCTTGACGGCACGGCAAAAAATCTTATTAAGTCCATTGACGAAAACGGCAAAATTGAGTTTAACGAGCCTACCGCTATTACTAACGAAAACGGATACGAGATGCTAAAATCCGCAGGCAGATATTACGCTCTTGACTTTTATCAAAGACTTTCTTCTAATACGGCTTACTATCATAACAAAAACTTTAATAAAACTCAATCACACATAATGGCACAACAAGATTTCTTATTTTCTTATGCCGAAAATGTTTCGCCTATTGCTATGATTGTTGACGACTCTTGGTGGGAAGATCAGTCAAAGGAAGCGTTTAGAGATATTTCAGCGCAATACGGTGAGGAATTTAGCAGGAAAAATCGTCGTTTTGCTATGATGCCCCTGCCTAAGGCCACGAAGGAGCAAATCGGCGAGCCGTTTACCCTGCTCGATTCTCACAATTCGATTGCCTTTATCAACGCTAATTGCTCAAAAAGCGAACTCGACCTCGCAAAAACTTTCCTTCAATTCGCCAACACGCAAGAATCGCTCGTGGAATTCACGCTCACTACCAACGCACCAAAAGCGCTTAACTACGAGTTAACGAACGAGCAAATTAACGAGATGACGCACTTCGGTAAAAGCTTGTGGAGCATAAAGGAAAGCGGAAACGTCGTTTACCCATTGTCGACCAACGAGTTTTTTAAGGATAATCAAAGCGCGCTTAATTACCACGACTTTTTCCAAGCGGATATTTCCGATAAAACCTATAATAGCGTTGCGGACGATTTGCGCGGAACGAACGCGTCGCACGTTAGTGCAAAAGATTTCTTTAACGGAATTATCGCTAAATACGACTCAATTTGGTGGAACGACACCTTTGGCGAGTGGTTTAATTCACAGCAATAAAATCTCATAAAATAAAAAACGGCGCACCACGTGGTATGCCGTTTTTGTTTTTGAGAGTGAAAAGAATTTTAAATTTCAAGCTGAAAGACAATGAAAAAGCCATACGGCAAGTTATTGCGGTATGGCTTTATTTTAGATATTTTTTAATTATTGTTGCGAGCGGATTTGCTTTATAAGGTCTTTGTTACCGATAAGCTTACCAGCGCCTAAAACGGAAACGAGTTCGGGTTCTTCAGCAACGGTAACGGGGATTTCAAGGATTTCGCCAAGCACTTTCTCTACCCCGGGAATTTTCGCGCAGCCACCTGCAACGAACACGCCTGAGCCCTGCACGGACGAAGAAAGCTCGGGCGGACAGAGGTTAGTTACGCCCTGAATCGCGTCGGCAATTCTCGCGTAATACGGAAGGAGCGCGGCGCAAGTATCCTCAGCGTACACGCATTGAGTTGAGGGGGTAAGCGTATTGATATTGATACCTTTAACCTCGAGATAGGACACGTCGTTGTTATAAAGCGTACCTATTTCCTCACGAATTCTACGCGCGGTCAAGCCACCTACTTTCAGTCCGTACTTACCCACCAAATAGTCCATAAGCGCGCGGTCCATCATACTACCGCCAACGTTGACGGAGCATCCAGAAATAATTCCGCAAACGCTGATAAGCGCGATTTCGGTGATACCGCCACCGATATTTACGACGAATCCGCCAGCCGGCGACGCGATAGGAAGGTCAAATCCGAGCGCGGTCGCTATTACGTTGTCAACGAGCGTGACTTCCGCAACGCCTGCTTGCAAAACTACGTCCTCGTACACTTTTCGCTCGTCAACGGTAAGTCCAGTAGGCGTGACGAGGATTGCTTTAATTTTAGGGAAGAAAATATAGCTTACGGGCAAAATGCGCTTAATATACTCGCTCATCATTGCCTTGCACGCGTCAACGTCCACGATATAGCCGTCCACGACGGGACAAACGACGGTGGTTTTGTCGGGCGTTTTGCCCATCATACTCATAGCCCTTTCGCCCACGGCAACGACGGATTTATTATCCCCGTCGCCCACGTACGCTACGGCAGTAGGCTCGCGCAAAACTACGCCCGCCGATTCAAGATAGACGGACGTATGGCTCGTGCCTATTTCAATTGCGATATTCATAGTCGCCATTACCTAAAATTTTCCTCCAAAATCTGGGCAAGCCTTACTGTAGGCAGCCCTATGACGTTGTCCTGATCGCCCTCCACTCCATTAACCATAGGAGCAAAAAGCTCGTCCTGCACGCCGTAGCCACCCGCTTTGTCAAAAGGCGAGCCTGATGCGATATATCTTTCAATAACCCGTTCGTCGTAATCGTTAAAAGTCACGAACGAGGTCACGCTGTCGGTCACTACTTTTTCTTCGCTGATAACGGCAAGCCCCGTAATGACTTCGTGTGAGCGCGAGCATAATAGCCTAAAAAAACTTCTCGCCTCGTCCGCCGTCTTGGGCTTACCCAAAATGCGCCCGTCCACGCAAACTACCGTATCCGCGCCTATAACCACTCCGCCCACCTTGCCAAAAACTGATTTCGCTTTCACAAGCGCAAGCTTTTGAGTAAGGAGCGCAGGCACGCTCTCGCATACGTTTTCTTCCTCGCCCGAAACGACGATATCCACTTCAAGGTCGGGGATTTTCTTTATCAGTTCTTTTCTTCGTGGAGATGCGCTCGCAAGCGTTACTCTCATAAAATTTCAAGGTTTTTACGGAACGCACGCGCAAACTCCGTGCCTGCGTTCATAGCGTCCTTAATTTCAAGCGACGCGTCGCCCTCAACCTCGGTCTTCATAATAACGCTATCGCCAAGCACGTCGCAGTTAAGCGTTTTTACGAGTCCCATATTCGTTCTGTCCAAGCTTTCCGCGATACGCAAAATAACGCCCAATCTCATAACCGCGATAAGGTCCTCTTCGCGAAGAAGGTCCTTAAACTTCGCCCACTCGGTCATAGAAAATTCTTCTCTTCTCGTGCCCTGCGCTACGAAAGCGGCAAGGATAAGGTCACGGTGCGATACGCCGTAGAGGTTAGAGTTAAGAATAAAGTACAAGCTGTGACGGTAACGGTCGTAGAATTTAATTCTCGAGCCTGCGTCGTGAAGGAGCGCTGCGATACGCAATACTTTCACGTATTGACGGGGAAGCTTATGAAGAACGCGGAGTTGTTTGTAAAGCTGGATTGCAAGGTTGCAAACGTGCTCTGCGTGAGGAATATTTACGTTGTAGTAGTTCATAAGGGTGTTTGCCGAGTATCCCAAAACGTCGCTGATGGGTTTTTCCATCGTGGTGGGAACGGCGTGATTAAACATTACGCCCTCGCGAATTCCTGCGCCCGATACGGAGAACTGCTCAAAGTTGGTTGCGGATAAGAAGCCTTTGATAGACGCAAGCGCGGCAACGAAAATATCAGCGCGGTCTGCGTTAAGTCCCTTGATCTTAACTCTCTTTTCGGGTTCAAGCACTTTTACCATATCGTAAACGCTGTCAAAGTCGTCACGGCTTACGACGTAGTTGTGAACCATATCAAGCGGATAGCGCTTAATTCTCTTCAAAATGCGCGCAAGGTTGCGGAACGATCCGCCCACGCCCACGAGTTGAACGTCGGGATCAATTTCTTTAAGCCAAGTAACCTTTTGAAGTTGCTCGTACACGTACGTTTCGATTTGTTTTGCTTGCTCTTCGGGCGAAAGCGACGGATCAGAGAAAAGATCGTTGAGCGTCATAGTACCAAAGGGCAAGTTCTCGCGGTTGAGAAGGTTACGGCGATTGTAATGGATAAGCTGGATACTGCTGCCGCTGATGTCCACGATTACTGCTTTAGGTATATCCATCGAGTTGATTACGCCGTGGTAGATGTGCATTGCCTCTTCCTCTTCGGAAAGCACCTTGAACTTAAATCCACAAACGGTGTTGATTTCTTCGATAAAGCTCTTCTGGTTTTTCGCTCTTCTTACCGCGTTGGTCGCGAAAGCGTAAACCTTGTCTACGTTATGACTGTCGCAAAGCTTACGGAACATTTTAAGCGTTTTAACCGCCTGCGCCACGCGCGACGGCTTTAAAAATCCGTCCCTTTCCATATCCTGTCCCAGTCTAACGCTCTCTTTAAGTTCGTCAAAAACTACGAAGTGTCCTCCCGACACGACGTATGCAAAAACAATTCTTACCTTGTTACTTCCAAGGTCAATTACGGCTATTTTTTCCAAATTCGTATTCTCCGTTTTCTGATTTTATTTTACTTCCTTATTATATCATAGTTTTTCGCTCTTGCATAGACCCTTTTAGAAAATAATTTGAATAATAGTTTACATTGTTTTTTGTGCAAGTTGCACAAATTATTTTTGCGCGATAACTTTTTGAGAGGTAAAATTAAAAAATTGCGCGACAAAAGCGTTTTATCCGTTTACATTTTTCGTTTCTTATGTTAAAATTATATATAGGTGATATTATGCGGAAGAAATTTTTAATTTTTGCAATATGTTTTATGCTGATAACTACGCTTTTCTCGGGCGTAGGCTTTGCTTATGCGAGTCAAACTAACGAGCCCGTGGCAATTCGTCCCCTTTGCTCGCCTACCTCTGTTGCGGTAAGCGAAGACGGCTATTTCGTTTTGGACGAAGGTGGCTTGCTCGTAATTAAGGACGGTCAAAGCACGACTTATAACTTTAACGCGAGCGAAATTACCAGCAACGGCGACAAAAACTACGCAATTATCGAGGGCGAAGTTTTCTCGTTCAGCGTAAGCGACAAAATCAATCTTTATAAATTCGCAGACGTTACCGGCGCTACGCATATCGCTGCAACCAGCGACAAGCTATTCGTAGCAAAAGGCGAAGTTTTGTGGAGCTATTCTTTAAGTGGTGAAATTCTTTCCGCCCTGCCCGTAAACGCAAGCATCGACTGCGTTACCGCTACGGAAAACGCGGTTTTCTATAGCGTAAGCGAAGGCGTTAGAAGTAGCGTTTACGACGGCAAGGGCAATATAGTTTATCCGCTCGTGCGCGCTAAAAAATTCGTTGCAACGCAAAATCAGTTGTTTGGATTAACGCGTGAAGGCGAAATCGTGCGCGTAACTAACGAGGGCACGACCGTTTATTACGACGCAAGCTTCGTTGAGTGCGCCTACGCTACTGGTGGCGATCTCGTAATCGTGACTGAACAAGGCGAAATTAAGCGTATAGATAGCGAAGGCGCTTGCACGCTCGTGGGCGCGAGCGCGTCTGATTACGAGGGCTTTTACAATCATCCCGTAGACGCCGTTGCAAGGCTTGGTCAGTTGTTCGTTGCGGATTATCTTAACGACAGAGTGGTCGTAACCAAGGGCAAAGGCTCTACCAAGTATTTACCCGTTGCCCGTCCGCTTGCCGTAAGCGTGGACAATAACGGTTATATTTACGTCGCGCACTCGTCAAGCAAGGTTACGCGCTTTACTCCCGAGCTTACGGAAACGAGCGTAAGCTACGATTTTGACCACACGGTCACTGCTATCACGATTAGCGCAGACAACAGCGTTTACGCACTCTCTGGCGATACGGTTTATCTTCTTAGTGAAGATAAAACTAAGGTAAAAACGCAAGTCGACGCTTTCGACTACTCATCAAAGCTCGTTTACGCGAGAGAAAATCAAGCCTTTGACGGCGAGGGCAAATTACTTTTTGCCGTTACGGGCAATATTATTGATATTCGCTTAGACGCGTCGGGCGCGGTATTCGCGCTGGTTAACGACGGTGGAAGCACGAATTTGGTAAGATACGACGGCAACCTTAAAACAATGCTCTCACTTTCTACCGACGCCTGCTCGCTCTTCTTATCAAAAACCGAAACGGCTACTCCCCTTGGCGAGAATATCGGTTACGGCGACTTGCTCGTTTGTCACAAGCGTGTAAGCCAAGTAGAAGTTTACGAGGGAGAAAGCGTAGGCATCACGGACACGCCTAACTATATCCCCACGCCTGAAGTTTACGACGGCGAAAGTATCGTGCGCACGCTCCTTTACGACGGATATCTTTACCCGGCAATTAACGAGACTGCTCCCGTAATGCGCGTGAGCAAAAACACTAAAGTTTTGGTGCTTAAATACGATATTCCTTCGCACGCAGGCGTTGCGTACTGCGCAACTGAAAACCTTACGGGCGAACTAACTTACGGATATTTATTCAAGTCCTCTTTGTCCGCTCCCGACGTTTATCGTCAGCCCCCTGAAAACTCCGCCGTGGTTTACGCGTCGGGCGTAAGCATGTACTTCCTCCCCTCGCTATCCGCTGAGAAAATCAAGGCGCTCCCCGTGGGTGAAAATATTACGCTTATGACCTTCGCGCTTTACTCTTCCATCGACGGGAACGAATGGTACAGAGCGCAACACAGCGACGGAACGACGGGGTACGTCCCCTCTGATTCGGTATCAATCCGCAACTTTATCCCCGGTGATATCCGCCCTCAATACAACGGTGAAATCATCTCGTATAACGGTTCTATTTACGCGCCTGCGTATATCCAAGCGGACGACGGAAGCATGGTCAGACTGGGTGAAGAAATGCTGTTTACGGGCGACAAAGTTGAGATTATCGGCAACTTTGACACCTCGCAAAAATGGACTCAAATCAAATATTTTGACGAAGAATTAGGCACGCTTACCTGCTACGTCGAGACGGTATTCTTAAAATATAATAGCGTTTCCGTCGTACAAATCGTGGCAATCGTAGTTGCGGTAGTAACCTTTATTCTTCTCGTACTACTTCTCATTAGAATGTATCTTCGCCATAGAAAAATCTAACTAAAAATATTAAAAAGAGCAAGACGCTTAGGGTCGTGCCCTAAAGGACAGTTTTGCAAGAATACGGTATATCTCGAAAGAGGTATGCCGTATTCTTGTTTTTGTTTAAGCGCTTTTGGCACTTTGGATTTCTCGCATCATTTCAATAAGTTCCTTTTCACCGGGGAT
>JAGAPD010000024.1 GCA_017623435.1 Clostridia bacterium | reverse complement strand
AGTCTGCGTGTCCGGGGCAGTCAACGTGTGCGTAGTGACGGTTAGCGGTCTCATACTCAACGTGAGACGTGTTAATGGTAATACCTCTTGCCTTCTCTTCGGGTGCCTTATCGATTTCGTCGTAACGCATCTTCTGAGAAAGACCCTTTGCAGCAAGCGTCATGGTGATTGCTGCGGTAAGAGTGGTCTTACCGTGGTCTACGTGGCCGATCGTACCAATGTTTACGTGCGGCTTGGATCTGTCAAATTTTGCCTTTGCCATTTTATTTTTCCTCCGAAATAATTTTTTATTTTAATTTTTTTGTTTCGTGAGAAGAGATTTGGCACTCTTCTTCTCACTATTATAAATGAATTTTTAATTTTTTACAATCGTTTTAAGGTAACTTCTTAAAAAATTATAAGAAAATTAGTCTTTTTTTGCTCTTTCGCCAATAATTTTCTCAGCGATGCTTCTGGGAACTTCTGCGTAGTGATCAAAAGTCATGGTGTAGTTACCACGGCCCTGCGTACGAGAACGAAGGTCGGTAGCGTATCCGAACATTTCTGCAAGAGGAATTTCGGAATGGATTTCCTTGCTGCCGTTAACGTCGTCCGTACCCATAATAGTACCACGACGAGAGCTTACGTTACCCATAACGTCGCCGAAGTATTCGTCGGGAAGAGAGATATCAACCTTCATGATGGGTTCCATAAGAACTGCATCAGCCTTTCTCATACCTTCCTTGAACGCCATAGAACCTGCAATCTTGAACGCCATTTCAGACGAGTCGACTTCGTGGTAGCTTCCGTCGTAAACGGTAACCTTAAAGTCAACGCACTCGTATCCGCCGAGGATACCGCTCATCTTCGCTTCCTTAATACCGTTGTCGATAGCGGGGATATATTCCTTAGGAATAGAACCGCCGACGGTTTTATCTTCGAAGATATAACCAGCACCGGGCTCAAGGGGTTCCATAATGATCTTACAGTGACCGTACTGACCTTTACCACCGGACTGACGAACGTACTTACCTTCAACCTCAACCTGCTTACGGATTGCCTCACGGTAAGATACCTGAGGACGACCAACGTTAGCCTCTACCTTAAATTCACGGAAAAGACGGTCAACGATAATCTCAAGGTGAAGCTCACCCATACCTGCGATAATGGTCTGACCGGTTTCCTGATCGGTGTAGGTCTTGAAGGTGGGATCTTCTTCAGCAAGCTTTACGAGCGCCATGGTCATCTTCTCTTGAGAAGCCTTGGTCTTGGGCTCGATAGCAACGCGGATAACGGGCTCGGGGAATTCCATACTCTCGAGCACGATGGGCTTAGCGGGATCGCAAAGCGTATCACCGGTAGTGGTATCTTTAAGACCTACGAAAGCACAGATATCGCCTGCGTAGATTTCTTCGATTTCGCTACGGGAGTTAGCGTGCATCATAAGGATACGACCGATTCTTTCCTTCTTGTCCTTGGTGGAGTTAAGAACGTACGAGCCGGAGCTAAGCGTACCGGAGTAGCAACGGAAGAATGCGAGCTTACCTACGAACGGGTCTGCCATAATCTTGAATGCAAGACCTGCGAAGGGTTCGCTGTCGCTGCTTTCTCTTACTTCTTCGGTCACTCCGTCCATGAGCGTACCCTTAATAGCGGGAACGTCAACGGGAGAAGGCATATAATCAATGATTGCGTCCAAAAGCTTCTGAACGCCCTTATTCTTGAACGAGCTACCGCAAACTACGGGGTTAATCTTCATTTCAAGAGTAAGCTTACGGATAGCCGTCTTGATTTCTTCTTCGGTGAATTCTTCGCCGTCGAAGTACTTCATCATAAGCTCGTCGTCAGACTCAGCAACCGTTTCCATAAGGATAGCACGGTATTCGTTTGCCTTGTCAACGAGCTCTGCGGGGATATCCGTTTCGTCCATAATGGTACCGAGGTCGTCCTTGTAGATATCAGCCTTCATCGTAACGAGGTCAACGACGCCAACGAAGGTGTCAGCCGCGCCGATAGGAATCTGGATAGCTACGGGATTAGCCTTAAGACGGGTACGCATCATTGCCATAACGTTGAAAAAGTCTGCGCCGTCACGGTCCATCTTGTTTACGTATGCAATACGGGGAACGCCGTATTTGTTAGCCTGACGCCATACGGTTTCAGACTGGGGCTGAACGCCACCGCGCGCACAGAATACTGCAACGGCGCCGTCCAAAACTTTGAGCGAACGCTCAACTTCTACGGTAAAGTCAACGTGGCCGGGGGTGTCGATAATGTTAATTCTCTTGCCCTTCCATTGGGTAGTGGTAGCAGCGGAAGTAATGGTAATACCACGCTCCTGCTCCTGCTCCATCCAGTCCATCGTTGCAGCGCCCTCGTGAACCTCACCGATCTTGTGCGTTTTTCCTGTATAGAAAAGGATACGCTCGGTCGTGGTGGTCTTACCAGCGTCGATGTGCGCCATAATACCGATATTTCTGGTGTTTTCCAAACTAAACTGTCTTGCCATAATTTCCTCCTGATATTACCAACGGTAATGTGCGAACGCCTTGTTGGCTTCAGCCGCACGGTGCATTTCTTCTTTTCTCTTAATAGATGCGCCGGTGTTGTTATAAGCGTCGAGGATTTCACCTGCAAGTCTTTCTTTCATGGTCTTTTCGCCACGCTTACGTGCAAAGTCTACCATCCAGCGGATAGCAAGCGTCTGACGACGCTCGGGTCTGATTTCCATAGGTACTTGGTAAGTAGAACCACCAACACGTCTTGCTTTAACTTCGAGCAAGGGCTTGATGTTCTCAAGTGCTTGGAGGAAAATTTCTTCGGGTGCGCCACCCGTCTTTTCCTTAATAATGTCAAAAGCCTCGTATACGATGCTTTGAGCAGTTCCCTTTTTGCCGTCCTGCATAACCTGGTTGGTAAGCTTGGTGATTACCTTGCTGTTATACATTGGATCCGGAAGCACGTCACGCTTCGGAACTCCACTTCTTCTAGGCATAATTGTTTCTCCTTAAATTTATTTTTATCCCTGTTAGCCGAGGGACTACGGCATTTAAGGAGCCGAATTCTTATTCTATTATATAAACGCGTGCGTTTTCGTTACTTCTTTTCTTTCTGCGGTAAAGATATCGTTAACGAGCGAACGCGTCGAATTAAAACCCAGCATCCCACTTTTCCGCTTGGCTAGCGGTAGCGTAAACGCGAAATTATTTCGTACGTTTTGCGCCGTATTTAGAGCGAGCTTGCTTACGTTTTGCAACGCCGGCGGTATCAAGAGCACCGCGGATGATGTGATAACGCACACCAGGCAAATCCTTCACTCTGCCACCACGAATAAGCACGACACTGTGTTCTTGCAAATTGTGTCCGATTCCCGGAATATAAACGGTACCTTCCATCTTGTTAACAAGACGAACTCTCGCGATCTTTCTCAAAGCCGAGTTGGGCTTTTTAGGCGTCGTGGTCGTTACGGAGAGACATACTCCGCGCTTTTGGGGGTTGTTTTCAAGGATGGGGCTCATCGACTTGAACTGAACCTTTTCACGGCCTTTTCTGATCAACTGGTTTATAGTAGGCATTATTACTCTACCTCCTTTTAGTAGTATTGCCCGCCCTTTTAAAAGCAGGACTGATTTTATTATCCCCGAACCGCAGTCGGAGAGTAGGCGAATTTTAACCGCATACCCGTTTATTATAGCAATTTTCAATAGGGCTTGTCAACGATTTTTGAAGGGTTTTTGCATATTTTAAAGGGTTTTTTGCCTTTACACCCTTCGGGTGAATGATATTTCTCGCTTTTTCGCACCTTTTTGAAAAATTTTTTTGAGCAAAGCCGTAAATTTTTTGCCAGCGCAACGGGTGAAAATATATGGTTTTATTTCCGTGGCGGTGTAAAAAACGCCCCAAACCACACAAAAAACGGCGTTTACCCTATTTACAAGCGTAAATTTTTGTGGTATAATGGTTGTGATATAATTAGGAAAACTGACGGAGGGAGCATTGAGCAACGAAAATATCTGCGACGAAAACACTCTTTTTCAGAGCGTTACCACTTACAGCAGAATTTACAACGAAAATCATCTTTTGTATAACGCGCCCAGCAGTCAGTACGTCGAGATAAGCATCGTTACCGAGGGTAGCGGATACCACCGCGTTTTCAACGAGACGACGGAGTGTCACGCAGGCGACGCTTATATTATCGGCGGAGGTATTTCACACGGCTATTTTGCGCGTAGCGAATACGAGCGTCCTACAGTCACGACCATCTCCTTTGACGTAAGCAGTTGGTTTGACGGCGAGCTATCTAACATACACTCCCCCAACTACTGCGGTGGCGTTTTTCGTGACGAATTGCCCTTTTCTTACGCGTTACTAAATTCCAAGACTATGGACGAATTGAAGGGTACGTTCCGTTCCATTTTGCAAGAATCCACGCAAAAGGGGGCGAACTGGAAGGTGTCCGTGCGCTCGCTACTGTACTTGATGATGGTGACGCTTGGCAGGTACGTCAATCTTGCTGACACGCTAAAAAAGGACCATCCGCGCGACTGGATAACGGTATCGGCGACGATGCGCCACGTCCTTGACGAATACGGCGACAGCGAGCTTACGCTGGAAAAAATCGCCTCCGACCTTTACGTCAGCGCGTCGCATTTAAGCAAGATTTTCAAAAAGGTTGCAGGCGAATCCTTTGCCGATTACGTGCGGAAGGTGCGCGTAAACAACGCTTGCGAATTTTTAGCGACGAGCGAGATGACGAACGAGGAAATAATCAAGCGATGCGGGCTTAAAGACCTGCCGTCGTTTTACAAGCTATTTAAGAACGTTACGGGAATTACCCCGCATCAATATCGCAGTATGCGAAAATCAAAAGGAAAATTTTTATCAGGAGATCATATTATGAGTATCGTAAACGAAATTTCAGAAAATCTTCAACGTGGCAAAGCAAAAATCGTTAGAGAACTCGTTGAAAAAGCGCTCGCCGAGGGCGTTTCGGTAAACTTGATTCTTAACGAGGGACTTTTGGACGGCATGAGCATTATCGGTCAAAAGTTCAAAAACAACGAAATCTACGTTCCCGAAGTACTGGTTGCAGCGCGCGCTATGAACATGGGCATGCAGGTTCTTTCTCCCCTTCTCGCTGAAAAGGGCACTAAGCCCCTTGGCAAGGTTTGTATCGGTACGGTGCAGGGCGACCTTCACGATATCGGCAAAAACCTCGTTAAAATGATGCTTGAGGGCAAGGGCTTGGAGGTCATTGACCTCGGCGTAGACGTTCCTGCCGAAAGGTTCGTTTCCTCCGCTATTGAGAACGACTGCCAGATTATTTGCTGTTCTGCCCTTCTCACCACCACCATGGGGGTAATGAAGGACGTCGTAGACGAGGCGGTTAAAGCAGGCGTGCGCGACAAGGTTAAAATCATGATCGGCGGTGCGCCCATCACGGACGAGTACTGCGCTCAAATCGGTGCGGACGCTTACACGCTTGACGCAGCGAGCGCGGCTGACAAAGCAGTTGAGCTTTTGACTAAATAAATGAAAAAACTCGCAAAGCAACTTTTAGAAAACAAAAGCAAGACCGTACCCATCTTGTCCTTTCCTGCTACTCAACTTTTGGGCGTGAGCATAACCGACCTTATTTCCTCGCCCGAAATTCAAGCAACGGCAATGCAAACGATTGCAAGCCGTTGTAGCGTAGGTGCGTCGCTTAATATGATGGATTTATCCGTCGAGGCAGAATGCTTCGGCGCGCCTATCCGTTTTAGCGAGGACGATATTCCAACCGTTGAAAAGCCTATCCTTTCCGAGAGCAAGGACGCGGAAAAGCTCCCCCTTCCAACTATCGGAAGTGGGCGCACTTCTATCTATATCGAAGGCATAAGATTAGCGAAACGGCGCATAACGTCCATTCCCGTTTTGTGCGGAACGATAGGACCGTACTCGCTTGCAGGCAGACTTATGGATATGGCTACGCTGATGTACGAATGCTACGACAGCCCTGACGAAACGCACGCTCTTCTTGAAAAAACGACGGCGTTTATTATAAGTTATATCCTCGCGCTCAAATCGGCTGGCGCGGACGGCGTAATTATGGCAGAGCCCGTTGCAGGACTGCTTTCGCCCACTCTCGCCGAGGAATTTTCCACGCCCTACGTTAAGAAGATTATCGACGCGGTTTCGGACGAAAACTTCCTTTTCGTATACCACAACTGCGGTGGCACAGTACCCAGTATGGCTGATCAAATTGCCAGTCTTGGCGCGGATATTTATCACTTCGGCAACGCGATTTCACTAAAAGATATCCTTCCAAAAATGCCGTCTGACAGTATCGTTATGGGCAATCTTGATCCGCTCCTTTTCAAAGAGGGCACGGCGGAAGATATCAATCTCGGCTTGCAAAAAATTTACGACGAATGCTCGGGTTTTCCCAACTTTATGCTTTCGACGGGCTGTGACGTGCCTGCAACGGCAAAGTGGGAAAATATCGACGCTTATTTTAAGAAGATAAACGAGCTTTATGCATAAAATTACCGTTGACAACCAAATCCTTTTCGCTCGCGACGGCGAAACGCTTTCATCCGTGCTTATGCGCTACGGGTTAGCTTTTTCGCACCCTTGCGGAGGACGTGGCGTTTGTAAAAAATGCATACTGCTTGTCGACGGAAAAGAACAGCTTTCTTGTCGTTATATAGTAAATAGCGATATAACTCTCACGCTCCCCCTCGCTCAAAAAACGGTTAAAAAGGACAGGGAAAGCACGAAAACGACGGGGGACGTATGCTTTGCTTTTGATTTAGGCACTACTACGCTTGCTTTGGCGGTGGTACAAAAGTCGGACGGCAAAATCGCAAAGGTTATCTCTCGCCAAAACCCTCAGTCCCTTTACGGCGCGGACGTAATGACGCGCATTGCTTATGGTGCTAAATCGCAAGAAAACGCGACTGCGCTTCATAAAATTATTATTTCTGCTCTTAGCGAAATGATTAACGAGTCGGGCGTTACCGCAGACGAATTATTCGTTTCGGGCAACACGACGATGCTCCACTTTTTGTTTGGAATCGACTGCTCTTCTATCGGCGTTTACCCTTACACGCCTGCTTTTTTACGCTCAAAAACGGTTAGCGCAAACGAATTAGGCGTAATCGGAGTAAAAACGGTTACTTCTCTTGACAATATTTCCTCTTTCGTAGGCGCGGATTTGACGGCTGGGGCGTTGCTTTTACCACCGCCTAACGACGAGAAAAAGTACAATATTCTCGTTGATTTAGGCACTAACGCTGAAATCCTTTTATACAACGAAAACACGCTCGTATGCACCGCCGCTGCGGCAGGACCTTGCTTTGAAGGGGCGAATATTTCGTGCGGAACGAGCTATACGGAGGGCGCAATTCACGCCTTTTCTATTGACGAAAAGGGCAATAAGATCGTTAAAACCGTGGGGGACGTACCCCGTGGATTGTGCGGAACGGGGCTCGTGGACGTAATCGCAAGCTTAGTAAAAGCCGAAATTATTGACGAGACGGGCTATATGGAGGACGACTACGAAATTGCCGAGGGCGTTACGCTGACGGGCGAGGACGTACGACAGTTTCAGTTAGCAAAATCAGCCATATCCTCTGCTATCGTTTCGCTTATGGAAAGCGCAAACGTTCCTCCTTCACAAGTGGAATCGCTTTTCGTTTCGGGCGGTTTTGCAACTGCTATCAACGTGGAAAACGCACTTTTCGTAGGACTTTTGCCCAAGTGCTTTAAGGGTAAAATTTACGCAGTTGGCAACAGCTGCTTGCTGGGCACGGTAAAGTTTGCTACCGCTAATCAGCCCGTACCCGACTTTATAAAGAAAGGCAAATATTTGGATCTTTCGCAAAACGCGACTTTTACACGACTTTTTATGGAAAATATGTATTTTGGAGAAGAAAATGACTAAGCTTTCACCTCAAACTATTGCCCTCCTTGAAGATATCGAGCGCCGTATTGATCCCGAAGTAGAGACCGACTTTGAAAATCAATGGCACGATTTTCTTTACGACCGCTTTGACGGGGATATTTTTATTCCCGACCGCAAAAAAACGACTCCTCACGGCACGACCGTTACGCCTATCAACATCAACGACGCCGTTGCCGACTACGATCTGATGCTACGAAAGGAATTGACTACCGTGTCTAACGCGCTTGCGAGCAAAACCAACTCGCTTGCCGTGCGCGCAAACTACGGCACGGGAATACTTAGTTCCGTTTTTGGCGCGGATATTTTCATTATGCCCTACGAAAACAACACCCTCCCCACTACGCGCATTTTAAGCGAGGACAAAATTCGCGACGCCGTGCAAAAGGGAATCCCCGATATTTACACGGGCTTTGGCAGAAAAGTTTTTGAATTCGCGCACTTTTTGGCGGAGGCGCTCAAGCCCTATCCTAAAATCCAGAAATTTATGCGCGTGTACCACCCCGACCTTCAAGGTCCGCTCGATATTTGCGAGCTTTTATGGGGTAGCGACTTTTTTTACGCGCTGTACGACGATCCCGACTTCGTGCACGACTTCCTCTCGCTTATCACCAGCACCTACTCGCACTTTATGAAAAAGTGGTTCGAGATTTTCCCTGCAAGTGAGGAAATGAATCCCCACTGGTACACCCTTTATCACCGCGGAAAAATTCTTATCCGCAACGACAGCGCAATGAACCTTTCGCCTGATCTATACGAAGAATTTTCGCTCCCCTACGACAAAAAACTGCTTGACGAATTCGGCGGGGGCGTAGTGCATTTTTGCGGACGAGGCGACCACTATATCCCCATTCTTTGCTCGCTTAATAACCTTTACGGCATCAATATGTCCCAGCCCGAGTACAACGATATGGAAACGATTTACCGCCATACCGTCGATAAAAACATCAAAATTCTCAGCTTTAACCGTGCCGTCGCGCTAAAAGACAAACAAAGAAAAGGCGCGTTTAACCATTCGTTAAGTTCTTTTTAGAACAAATAACGCTATATACACAAAAAAATAACGCTATACGTACCCCGTCGTTTTGTTTTCGACGGGGTTTTTAGTTGTTTTTAACTAACAAAAATCGAAATGGATTAAAACCTTTTAACGATTGACACGCGCTCGCGCGTATGTTATAATAATATATACTATCGTTTTTAAGTAGGGATAATATGGACAAAGATTGGCACATTTATTGGGTAGGAACAAGAAAGACTGACGTCGCTCACGTTAAGGACGTCCCCTTTTACGGTACTATTACGCTGTTCGGCGACGGCAAGGACAACAACTACGCGTACTGCTTAACGGGCGTTAACCGCGTAAACCATAACGTAGAGGACGCGAAAGAGGACGCGTATATCCGCGACACGATCAAGGCGCTTATCAAAAAGGACGAGCGCTCGCGTTTCTATTTCTACAATCCGAACGCCGTTAATTATATTCCGGAGCTTGCCGAATACAAGGATTATTTCCTTAACGTCAACGACCTGAAGGTTCTTAGCGACGTCAACGATAAGACCTTCTTCCAAACGGCGTTGGAGGGCAAGGTAACCTTGCTTGACCGCAATTTTGACGTGCATCGCAGTAACTGCGACTACTCGGCACTGCTTGAAAGATTTAACGTAAGCGCAAGCGACAATCCCCGTTTCGTATTCCAAGCGCCCGTTGCAAGCGGTGGCAACGGCACTTATATCGTTTCAAAAGACAACGTTGACGCAGTAAAAAACGTGCTTCTCGGCGATAAAAAATATATCGTTTCCGTGTACCGCGAAAACAATATTCCCGTCAATATCCACGCAATAATTTTCGACGACGGCGTACTTCTTTCACCCGGCTCTATCCAAATTATGAAGGAGGACGACAACCGTTTGCTTTACCGCGGAGCAGACTTTATCGGTTATCGCCAAATCGACCAATCCTTGCGCGATAAATTCGCCACGAGCGTGCGTAACGCATGCGAGGTGTTCCGCAAAATCGGCTACCGCGGAGTGTGCGGTATCGACGGAATGATCTGCGGTGACGAGGTCATTCTTCTGGAAATCAACAACCGTTTTCAAGCGTCCACCGGCCTACTTAATATGGGTTGTGAGGATAGCGGTGTGCCCTCCACTCAAAAAATAACGCTCGCAGCGTTCGAGGGAAAGAGCTATAAGGACTACCTTGCGTACGAGAGCATGCAAGTAAACTACAGCAACTACTTCTTTACTGACAACGGCACGAAGTTCCATAGCTCGCATATCCACAAAATCGCGACTTCCCTGCTTTCCTCCTCCAAAAACGAAGATGCCTTCCTTTGCGAAATCGAAAACGACGGCTACGACGAAAACCAAAGCACGAACGCCCTTGCTTACTTGTACAGATTAGTGTTTAACACCAACATAGTTTCCATCAACGCCGACGACTGCATACAGATAAACGAAAACGTTTGTGAGCCCGATAAAATCAATTGGTTCGATTGTATCGATCCCTCTCAAAACGCAAACGTTCTTTCCCGTCCGCTTGAAAGCGTGCGCGACTATTACTTAAAGCTCAAAGTAGCGCTTATGATGCAAGGCGTAGTAATTACCGACGACGCGAGAAAGTTTATCGAGCAAAAAGGCGGACTTCGTCCCGCTACCAACAACGCGATCGATTTGTTTATTTCCGTTCCCTATCAAGGTGACACGAGCAAATATATTATCGTCAACGCTCCCACCGACGTTAAATTTATTCAATTCTCGCCCTTTACCATTAGCTTAGAGGAAGGAAAGCTTTTCCTTTCTTACTACGGAAGACGCGTAGACAGGGTAGGCGTCTATCCGTTAGACCCATTGGAAAACAATTACACCGTCGCCGATCCTGCTACGGGCAAAAAGTCCGTCAAGTATAGCGAGGTCGCTTTCCTCTCTACCGACAGACTGCGCGTACATCTAACCAACAGCTGCATTTTTAAAACGGTCAATTGCGAAACGGGCGAGTACGAGGGGTGTCAATTCTGTAATATTCAAAAATCAAGCGACGTTTTGGATTTAAGAAACATTGAGGAGGTCGTCGAGCATTATTGCAGACTAAGCGGTAATCTTCGCCTTAAGCATTTCCTCGTAGGTGGACAAACTGCGCCCGCGACCGATAAAGAAAAAATTATCGACGTAATTAAAATTATTCGCAAGCACGCGCGTTTTGCCCCCATTTACGCAATGGTAATTCCTTATCCCAAGGAAATGATAAAGCAAATGTACGACGCCGGCATGAATCAGCTTTCGTGCAATATCGAGGTTTTCGACGACGAAATCGCAAGAAAGTATATGCCCGGAAAGCGCGCCACAAAAAAGGCGACCTATATCGACACCCTAAAATACGCCACCACGCTTATGGGCAGGACGGGCAACGTCAGAAGCATGATTATCGTCGGACTTGAACCGCACGCGTCCTTTATTTCGGGCGTTAAGGAGTTGGCGCAAAACGGAATTCAGCCCATTTTGTCCGTGTTCCGCCCCTTGCCCGACACGCCTATGGGTGAAATGAACGCGCCCTCAATGATGCAAATTGCTTCACTTTACCGTGAGGTTCAGGATATTTGCAAGAAAAACGGCTTGCTCGTAGGGCCTGAATGCGTCAACTGTCAAAACAATACGCTTGCTCTTCCCTCGTGGATGGAAGAATAATACGAAGGAGAAGGATTATGGATAAAAAGACCACCACTATTCCCCCCAAAAGAAAAAGCAGACTGATGCGCTTGCTTGACAACGGCGACCAAAAGCAATTTTCAATGGGCGCAAAAATCGCCTCCGTCGTAGCAGGTATAGTGCTAATCGCAGGGCTTTTGTTCACCATCATTTGCTCGTCGTTAAAATCCGTACCCGCAATCGGATCGTCCATCGTTCGTGACATCAACATTCTGCTTATTTCAACCAACGCAACGCTAATAGGACTATACGTTACCGCGTTCATTTTCCTTAACGACTCGCTTAAAACTCGCGTAAAGGAAGATCCCACTATTACCGAAGCCGTACAAATTATCCTGCACGACTACCGCAGAAATATGTTCGTTATTTCCTTGGGCACTATCGTAACGATCTTGCTTGAGATAGTAAACAATATCCTTTTGGGCGGTCCTGACGTTTCGGATATTGATAATTTGTTCATCACCGTAGCCGACTGGCGCTGGCTTTTCTTCGTACTCGTAACCGTATGCTCAATCTTCGTAACCGTTTGGATTATCAGTAGCAGTAGCGACATAACCAACAGCGACGGTCTTATCGCAACCCAGTCGAAAAAGAACCTGCGCGAGCATGAAAAAGCAATTCTTGAGGATTTAGAAAAAATCGTAAACGACGAAAACGATTTACCAAAGCACTACTTTACTCAACTGCGCGATAAGTATTACGAATACAAGAAAAACTGCGAAACGGACGAGGACGTATTCGCCCGTTTTACCGGAAAAGATATTTTGGACTGCTTCTCCGACGGCTCTGAAATTCAAAACGGAGAGAGCGTTGAGGACAGTAGCCGTGGCTACAGCTTTGCTCTTGCTTACCATAAAGTCAAGAAAACGAGCGCAAAAAGAGACGTGCAAAAATGCGTGAGCGAATACACCGCGTCCGCTACCGAATTTGAAAAGAAGTTCCCCTCCTCCGACTCCATTCTTTTTATCGGAAAAAACGCAAGATTTATCGAAGCAATGGTTGCAAAAATTTGCGACAACAACATTGACAAGTCTATTATGAACGCCGATTTCATACATCAAAGCATGGAATCGGGCTTTAAGTGGTTATACGCGCGCGAGCAGTACGAAAAGAACGACCCCACCACTGCAGTAGTAATCGACGTGCGCGACGCTAACCGCTTCCTTGACCACATCAAATACCGCATTATCGCCGACGTTTTATTTGAAGAGCTTCCTTTTAGAAACGAAACGGTAGAAAAGCTTTTCGAGCGCGTGAGCATTTACTTTAACTCCACCGACACGGCAGATATGCAATACGCCCCCAACGACTTCGACAACAACGAAGTAATTGAGCTTCTTAAAGAAAAGAAATGGCGTATCGCCAACTACAAAAAGAATATGCAAGCAGTCGTAACCCGCTTTTTCGAGGGCTACCGTCACGTTATGGGCTACCGCGACGCTATGGTGCATTTCAGTCAATACACCAAAAAAGACAAGAAAAGAAAGCGCGAGGAGGTTATTTCCGTACTTAACGCAAGAAAGGTAAATATCTACACGGAAATATTAAAGCGCGTGCTTATCGACAGATTTACCTCCTTCGTTAAGACGGACGACCTCAACCTTGGTAACTCAACGCTCGATAAAGGTTGGTTTAACTACTCCGAGCTTACCAACAGCAACTTCACGCATTCGACCTTCCGCTTTGCGCGACTGGAAAACGCAATTATGCGAAAGTGCGACCTGTCCACCTGCTCGTTTATTAACGCCGACGCTAGCGGAACGGATTTTAAGGACAGCAACTTCTCGTACTCCAACCTCACGGGCATGGATCTGTCTGAAACCATACTTGACAACGCGCAAATGAACTCAGTTCTTCTTCGCGACTCGCACATGGACAACTACGCGGGCATGTATACGCTTATTAACAATATTGACACCGTCAACCGCGACTACTGCTACAAGCTGACTTCCGACCTTGTAAACAGATACTCGTGGCTACACCAAAACCCCGGCGTAAACCTCGATAATTCCTTTGACCTGTTCCACGGTATTATGCTCGACCTCGTGCGCGACCACGAGGATATGGGCGTCAAAATTGCCGAAACGGACGAGGACGTATCCCTCAAAAACGAAAATGGCGAGTTCGTTTTGAGCAAAGCCCACAAGGAAATTTCGCAAAGAATTGATAAGTTCCTGACCTATCACAAATACCACAAAATCAGCAAGGAAATTTTTGAATCCTTGCCCGAGGCGCGCGCGGTCGAGGCAAAGAAAGACACGAAATCTAACTTTGACGCGTCCATTTCGTTCAGCGAAAAAAGCAGGCGCGAAAACCTGTACGGCAAAATCAGCTTTAACGTTGCAACGCTACAATCCGCATCTGCTAACAACGTTACCATGAAAAACACCGACTTTAGTTACGTCAATATGGATAGCGCGTCCTTCTTCGATTCCGAGCTGTCCAACGCGGAAATGTACCACACGTCCGCAAAAGGCTCTTTGTTTATGGAAACGAACCTTAACGACTTGGACGCGTACCGCTCCGACTTTTCTAACAGTAACTTTACCGAGGCAAACGTTATCAACGCAAACCTCGTCGACTGTACCGCAACGGGCTGTAATTTTAGTCGAGCGCTACTTATTAACACGCGTATCGTAAGCACGCTTGACGATCTGCCCGAGCAATACTCGCCTCTGTTTATGGAGCGCTTTACGCAACGCGTGGGCAACGCTGAAAGCGAAATTTACAACTTCGTGGACTGCGTAACCAACGAAGAGCTCGTTATCAACGAGAAGGGCAAATATATTGACAAAACGACAGGCGCGCCCACGAGCGACGTCACGCGCGCAACGAAGCGCCACGTCGTTGACCTTGAGCGTAAGGGGCAAGAGGACAGGCGCACCTATACCGACTGTACGTTTACGGACATTATCGCAAACAACCTGTTCGCACTCAACACCAACTTCAACCGCTCGAACTTCAAAAAAGCGTCGCTCAAAAACTGCTTTATTTACAACTCGCTTATGCGTTGGAGTGAATTTGAGGATGCGGACTTTAACAACGGTCTCGTTTACGGCGTGTCCTTCTACCAGTCCAACTTCACAAAGGCAAGCTTCTCTCGCTCCAAAATCTACGGCTGTGAATTCTCTAACGTCAACCTTTCCTCTACCCGTATGATTTCAGCAGGCATTTATAAAACGATTTTCGAGGAAAGCAATTTCGACGGCTGTAACTTCGCTAGCGCGGATTTACATAACTGCTCGTTTAGAAAATGCAACTTCAACAGAATAAATTTAAGTAGCTGTACCTTCAAAAACTGTTACTTCTGCGAAGTGGATTTCTCGGGCGCAATCGGACTTGACGAGGCGAACTTTATCAACTGCGTATTCTATCGCAAAAACGAAAACGCCGATCCCAACAGCGACAGCATGATTCTTAACAAAACGTCAGCAAATAAGAACGTTCTGGTTTATCTCGACAACCAAGACGCACCTACGGGCGATATCTTCGATATGTCCTTCGGCTCCGGCGACGCTCAAAACACGGTTGATAAGCTTAATAGGTACTCCTCGCAAAGAAAAATCAACTAACCGTTATAATAAAGTTTTTGCATAAGCAAGCAATTTCGTTTGACAAAATCCAAAACTTTTATTATACTCTATCGTGCAAATAACTTCTCGCCTTGCTTTTAGGCGAGATAACGGGGTGTAGCGCAGATGGTAGCGCGCATGGTTCGGGACCATGAGGTCGTGGGTTCAAATCCCGTCACTCCGACCAAAAAAAGAAACAGGCTGATACGCCTGTTTTCTTTTTTTGTCGCAGTTCTCGGGATTGTGAACGAAATTTTGTCCGCAAAATTTCAGTTCACGAACCAACTTGAGCGTAAGCGAAAGTTAGTTCCAAAGGATTTGCATAAGGCGCAAATTCGCCTTCCCGTCACATTTCTCTTTTCTATCAACGAGGTTCACGCTTTTGCGTTAGCAAATGCAAGGGAGCGTTAGCGACTGCTCTCCCGTCACTCCGACCAAAAAAAAGAAACAGGCTGATACGCGCTCTTCCCGTAGGGATTTTTTAAAACATTATAAAAGACTAACGATTTTTTTCGTTAGTCTTTATTTTTTACTTTGCAAAACACACGACTTTCATTTGAAAGTATAGTGTGCTACAACACCTTACATGAAATTGTCCACGATAGAAGAATATAAAATTATAATTAACCGCTTATCAATTTGTTGTTATATCGACAGATTTACTCCAAACACTAATAAAAGGGTGAGAATGGTCATCTTCTCCAAAAAACACCCATTGTTCATGTTCGTCATCAAAATGGTGATAACCGTTTTTAACAAACACTTCGATTTTTATACCATTATCCATAATAATTTCAACGTCGTATAAAGGGGT
>JAGAPD010000023.1 GCA_017623435.1 Clostridia bacterium | reverse complement strand
GCCTCTTACCATTACGCTTACGAGTCCGCTACCGATCTTCTCGCTACCGATAAGTACTACGTTTGCTGCTTTTACCATTGCATCCGCTGCTTCGATTGCTGCTACAAGACCTCTGGTTTCTACCATTCCTAATGCTTCCATCATTGTTCTAATTCTCCTTTAAATTTATTTTTTTATTTATTATCTTAATTTATCTTTACCGAGGGCGTTTAGATGAGCAAACCACTCGATCTCTTCGCTCTGACGAGCGATTACCTTGTGCGTTATGTACAAGTCTCTTTTTTCGGCTTCGAGTTTTCCTGCCTGAACAGCCGCCTCAACTGCCGCAGCGTCGCCCTCGACCTTAATGGCCATAACGAGAGGAACACGCGCAGAATCGCCTGCGGCTGGTTTGTTCTTATCGATTGCCACTACTTTTACGTCAGCGGATTTCGCCATTTTATCGGCAACTACGATAGCGGTTGCAAAGCCGAATACTTCTATCATGCCAAGTGCCATTGTTTATACCCCTTTTCTACTAGCCTAAGTTAGTCTTTGGCTACGTAGCAAATCTTAATTCCCTGCTGGGAAACGTTAACTTCCATTGCCTCGTTGAGCTTATCAAGCGGGAAACTGTGAGTAATGAGTTCCTTGATAGGAATGTTCATTTCTCTTGCCTGACGAAGGAAAGCCATCGTGGTGGGATAGTCGTCTGCGCTGTAATCCCACGAGCCTACGATGTTGATTTCCTTGTTGCACATTGCAAAGTGGGGGTTTACGTTATATTCGCCGTTGTTAACGAAGAATCCCATTTCGCAAAGTCCACCACCGCGACGGATATATTCGTAAATATCCTTAGCCGCTGCAGGTGCACCCGTGCATTGGAAAGCAAAGTCAGCGCCTACTCCGTTTGCAACGCTCTTAACGAGTTTTACTCTTTGTTCAAGCGTAGTAAGTTCACGGAAGTTGATTACCGTCTTTGCACCCAACTTCTTAGCCATTTCAAGTCTTTTGGGCGTACCGTCGATTGCGATAATGTGGTTTACGCCAGCAGCGCGAAGTACGCTGATCATAACGAGACCTACGGGGCCAAGACCTTGTACTAATACTTTGGAATTAAAGTTGATAAGGTTAGTCGTGTTTGCTCTCTTAAGCGCGTGTACGCATACGCACGCAAGCTCGAGCAACATTCTTTCTTTAAGATCAAGATCGTTTACGACGAAATAGGTCGAGCCTTTTCCACGGATAAGAAGGTGCGTTGCGAACCAGCCGGTAAGCGGTTGCGCGTCGCTGTGGGGAATAAGTCCGAATACGCCTTGCTTATCGCAAAGGTTGGTATTTGCAGGATGATTACGGCAGATATGGCATTCACCGCAACTGATTACGCTGGTAACGATTTTGTCGCCCACCTTAATGGGTTTACCAGCAGTATCAGTCTTGATATTTTTACCAAGCGCTATAATCTCGCCCGTGCCTTCGTGTCCGAGCGTTACGGGCATAATTCCAAAGGGGTCGCCCTTCCACTCGTGAACGTCCGTACCGCATACGCCACAGCCTTCTACCTTAACCAAAATGTCGTCGTCCTGAAGAGCAGGAATAGGGAATTCCTTTACTTCAATTCTCTTTTCAGCGGTAAGCATTGCAACCTTTGCGGTCTTGGGAATAGCGGTCGAGGTGTTTTTGCCCGATCCACCCATCTCGCCCAAAATCTTGCGAACGATATTTTCAACCTGAGAGGATGTTATATCCATTGTTTTTCTCCTTTTATTAGATAATTCTGAAATTATCAGCCATTACGCAACGGCGATATCTGGTGAAGCTACGCGCACTGGTAATACCCTCGCCCGTAGGTCCTGCTATCGTAAAGGTGGTGTGTCCTTCTCCGCCGAATCCTATTCCAGCGTACGAGGGCGCGTTCTTTACGAAAATCGTCGTTTCCACCGCGCGAGCAAAACGCGTGAGGTGGTCGATATTCTTCGAGTGCATATGCGCCGTATGGCGATTGCCGTGTTCCGCTTTTACCGCGAGGTCGATTGCCTCGTCAATGTTGCGAACGCGTACGATAGGAAGAATGGGCATCATAAGCTCTTCTTGAACGAAAGGATGATTGAAATCAGTTTCGCAAATAATACAACGAACTTCATCACCTACTCTAACGCCTATTTTTTCTAAAAGCACGGACGCGTCACGACCTACGCATTCACGGTTAACGACTTTTTTGATAATTCCCGTTTTGGGATTTTTGGAATCCACTAAAACGATGCTTGCAAGCTTGTCTGCTTGCTCTTTCGTAATTTTATACGCTCCGTTTTCAAGCATTCCCGAAATAAGCTGGTCTGCGATATTACTAAACGCAAACACTTCTTTTTCGGCGATACAAGGAAGGTTGTTGTCAAACGTACAACCGTCGATAATATCTTTTGCAGCTTTTTTAACGTCCGCAGTATCGTCCACGATAACGGGGGGATTGCCCGCTCCCGCGCCGATTGCCTTTTTACCGCTGGAAAGTACGCTCCTTACTACGCCAGGTCCACCCGTACATACCAAAAGTCTGATATTGGGGTGCTGATACATAATCTGAGCGGTGTCAAGCGTGGGCTTTTGCACCGACGCTACTAACACTTTCGGTCCGCCAGCGGAAGCTGACGCGCGGTTTACGAGGTCAACTGCGTAATTGGACGTTGCAATTGCGTTGGGGTGAGGATTGAACACTACTCCGTTACCTGCGGCAATCATACCGATACTGTTACAAATAACCGTTTCGGAGGGATTTGTGCTGGGAGTTATGCTACCGACTACGCCAAAAGGCGCCATCTCGGTAAGCGTCAATCCGTAATCACCCGTTTTTACCTGAGCAACGATATCAGCCGTGCCCGGAGTTTTATCCGCAACGAGAATATGTTTTGCCGTCTTATGCGACACCTTACCCATTTTCGTTTCGTCAACGCCAAGCTGAGCCATAACGGGCGCTTCTTTACGACACAAGTCGCGAATAGCGGAAATAACCTTTTCACGCTCTTCAAGCGACATTGCACGCACCGCTTTATAACCTGCCGTAGCCGCGTCAATCGCGTCGTTCATATCCGCGTAAACGCCTATAAGCTTGCGGCCGTTATATTGCGTGGAATCCCAAGTGTTATTTACGGTCACTTGACCGCTTTTGAGAGATTTGATTACTGATGCAATCACTTCTTCAATTTGGGTTTCCGTCCAATTTATTGCCATAGTTTAACTCCTAAATTTACTTACCAAGAGCCTCTAACACTTTACGGGTAATAACCTCAACGAGCTCTTCTTTACTGCATCCGCAAGTAGCAGGCTCGTCGTACTCGATACCAGGATGGCGTCCGGGAAGCTTCATCTTCTTACGAAGCTCCATAAGCTTTGCAAGACCGTCTCTGGAAATTTCGTGTACTGCGCCAAGGTCCATAGCGTTCTTGCAGATAACTGCGTTGAACTCTACTTCTTCCATTACGAAGAACGCCTTATTAAGATCACAGCCTACGGTAAGCGCGCCGTGGTTACGGAGCAAGAATGCGTCGTGGTCCTGAAGATAGGGATCAAGCGAATCGGGAATTTCCATCGTGGAGGGAGTACCGTAATCACAGGTGGGTACTGCGCCGATGGTAAGGACTGCCTCGGGAAGAATGTACTGGTCAAGGTCAATATCCGCTACCGTGAAAGCAGTTGCAACGGGAGGATGTGCGTGAACTACCGCCGTTACGTCGGGGCGTTCTCTGTACACTCTCATGTGCATCTTGATTTCGGAAGAAGGATTGAGCTTGCCTTCAAGCTTCTTTCCGTCCTTGTCAACCTTGATGATCATATCAGGCGTCAAAGAACCCTTGGATACACCGGTAGGCGTGCAGTAGTATTCGTTGTCGTTGATTTTTACGGAGATGTTACCGTCGTTTGCAGCAACGAAACCTTTGAGCCAAAGCTTGTGACCTACTTCGCAAATTTCCTTTTTGATTTCAAAGGGAGATTTCATAGTTTTATACCTTTCCTTTTATAGATTTTTTATTTTGGTTTGAGATTATTTATCTCTATATAAGGGCAAAATTTATTGCCGTTATTTACACTCTTTTAGCGATTACTTCTTTTTCGAACTTCTCTACTTCCTCGTACCAGTCCTCGCTAAGACCTTGGCGGCGGAGGTATTCGTCCCAAACGTCCACGAAGGGCAAGAACTTAACTCTCTCGTGCATATACAACACTTTGGTGAAGTTTGCCTCGTCCTGGAGCTTTTTCATCTCTTCGTAGGGCTGGAGCATTGCGCAAAGGAGCGCCTTGTGCATAGATCTTACGCCCGTTACGAAAGCGCAAAGACGGTTGATGCTTGCGTCGAAGTAGTCGAGCGCAATCATAACCTTGCCGTCAGCCTCGTTACGAATGATTTCTTTAGAAAGCTCTTTAAGTTCGTCATCTACCACTACTACGTGGTCGCTATCCCATCTTACAGGACGGGATACGTGAAGAAGAACTCTGTCGTAGAATGCAAGGAGCGAAGGAATCTTGTCAGACACGACTTCGGTGGGATGATAGTGGCCGGTGTCGAGCAAGCAACAAATTCCGCGAGTTGCGGCGTAGTTCTGATAGAACTCGTTGCTACCTACCGTATAGCTTTCAAGACCGATACCGAATACCTTGCTTTCAACTGCAGGGATAACCCATTCTTTGTCGTAGCCCTCGAGCATTTCGTCAAGCGATTTAATGAGGCGCTGACGAGGACCAAGTCTGTCGGTGGGAATATCCTTGTATCCGTCGGGAATCCAAATGTTTACTGCGCAAGGACTACCCATTGCTTTACCCATTTCAGCGGCGATTTGCAAGCACGCTTTTCCGTGACGTACCCAGAACTGTCTGGTTTCTTCGTCGGGGGAAGAAAGGGAAAGACCGTCTTTCATCATAGGATGACCAAAGAAGGTGGGGTTGAAGTCAACGCCTTCAAGTCCGTTTTCCTTTGCCCATTTTACCCAAGGCTCAAAATACTTGTAGGTGTAAGCGTCACGGTCAACCTTGCCCTTATCCTCGCCAAGTATAGCGTAGCAAGCGTGAACGTTTACTCTTCTCTTTCCGGGCATAAGCGCAAACGCTTTGGTAAGGTCGGAAAAAAGCTCTTCGGGCGTAGTAGCGCGACCGGGATAGTTACCCGTCGTCTGAATACCACCGGAAAGAGAGTCACTTCCGTCAAAACCGATTACGTCGTCGCCCTGCCAGCAATGTACGCTGACTGCAATCTTGCCAAGTCTTTCGATTGCTTTTTCGGTGTCTATGCCGTAGTTAGCATAAATCTTTTTCGCTTCTTCGTATCTAGACATATTTATCTCCTTATTTATTATTTTTTCTTTAATTAGTTGACGTTATTAATGTCAAAAGATTTCGTGATGATTCGTCTGCCCTCTTTAACGTTAGCTATATCGCCAGCGCCTACCATTTGCATCATAAGGTTACCGATTGCCGTACCCTCGGCAGGGCCCGTGATAACCTTTTTGCCCGTGTACTTTGCGGTAAGCTCGTTAAGGAAAGCGTTTTTACTTCCGCCACCGATAATATTGAGCGTGTCGTACTTTTCACCCGTTACTTCTTCAAGCGCTTTGAGCGCAATATCGTAGTAGCGAGCAAGGTTATTATAGATAACGTAAGCCATTTCGCCTACCGTAAGCGTTTTGCCTACGGCGTCGTTAATTTCTTTGGTCATATTCTCGGGCGCTAAAAATCTTTGGTCGTTGACGTTGATTTCGTAGTCGACGGGATTTTCCTTTGCCATATTAACGAGTTCTACGAAACTGTATTTATCGCCGAGCTCGTGACGGACCTGCTGAATCATCCACAGTCCCATAATGTTGATCTGAAGGCGGAAAGTCTGGTTAAGACTACCCTCGTTGGAATATCCTGCCTCCATTGCAGGGGCGGAGGTGTGAGCGTAATTTTGCTCTACGCCAAGTAGCGACCAAGTTCCGCTGGATATGTAAGGCGTTTGTCCGCTAAGAGGCGCTGCCAAAACTGCACTTGCCGTGTCGTGAGTTGCAGGTAATACGACCTTTGCCGAATAACCTACCGCTTTCGCTACTTCTTCACTAAACTCACCCACTTCAGTTCCGGGCTGAGTAAGCGGTTTGAAAAGCTCGCGCTTAAATCCCATTTTTTCAATAATTTCTTCGTCCCACTCGTGCGTTACGGAATTTACCATACCCGAAGTGGTTGCGTTGGTGTATTCTTGCTTTTTAACGCCAGTAAGACGGAAATGGAGGTAATCAGGGAGCATAAGCATTGATTTTGCCTTATCCATTCTGCCCGTGAGCTTGTCGTCCATAAGCTGATAGATGGTGTTAAAGGATGCAAACTGGATACCCGTCTTTGCGTAAAGGTCGGCAAAGGGAATAATTGCGTGCACCATAGGAATGGTGTTTTGCGTTCTCGTGTCGCGGTAGCAATAAATTCCGCCGATAGCCTCGTCGTTTTCGTCCAAGAGCGCGTAGTCAACGCCCCAGGTGTCGATACCTACCGAATAAGGAACTTTGCCCACTTCCTTCGCCCTTTTAAGTCCTGCGATAATCTCGCGGTAAAGACGCTCGGGCGACCACATAAGATGCTGTTTGCCGTCGTACGCCGTCAGCGTTTCAGGACCGTTCTCAAAGCGGTAAATTTCCTCGCAAATCATTTTCCCGTCCTCAAGGTGAGCAACTATATGTCTACCTGAAGACGCCCCTATATCAATTGCTAAATAATACTTCATAATTCGCTCCGTTTATTTTGTTGTAATTATTATATCATAATTTGTTTTGCTTGTCTATATATGTTCAAAAGATTGACAAAAAAAATTTTTTTGGGTATAATATGAGCATAAATGAGCATAAACGCGCACAAAACGCGCATTTATCCACAAAATTAAGGATTTTTTCCACAAGGGGACGCTAATGGCACTCACGGAACGACAAAAAGAGATTTTGAAAATCTTAAAAAGCACTAAAAATTCGGCGGTAAATTCGCTCGCGAAAGAGCTATTTGTGAGCGAGGCGACGATACGACGCGACCTTGCTGAAATGCAAAATATGGGACTGGTTGAGCGCAGTCACGGTGGCGCGACTTTGCCTGAAAACGCGGAGGAGGTTTCCATATTTTTCCGTATGGAACGCAACGCTAACGAAAAGGAGCGCGTAGCAACTAAGGCGATACTTTACATTCCGCCCTTTAAGAGCGTTTTTATCGACAGCTCGTCCACTGCTCTTGCGCTTGCGGAGAGAATTGATCTTAACCACAAGACCGTAGTGACGAACAACTTGCAGACGGCAATACAGCTTTCTAAAAAGAAAAATATTAACCTTATTCTTTTGGGCGGTAGCGTGCATTTTAACACGAACGCTACGACGGGGAGCTGGACGGCGCGACAGTTAGAGGATTTTTCGTTCGATCTGATGCTTGCGTCCTGCGTGGCGGTTATAGGTGGCGCAACTTACGAAAGCTCGCTTGACCAAAAGGAAATCAAGCGCGTGGCGTTTGAGCGCAGTCAAAAGAGAATACTGCTCGTTGATCACACGAAGTTTGGCGCGCACGGAACTTATAAACTTGCTCCTCTATCCGCTTACGATTTCGTAGCGACCGACCTTGCTCCGCCTGCTGAGCTTGAGGACGGAATCACGAAGTTCGTGTATTAGCAAAAAATTGCTTGCATTATCGCGAAAATGTGTTATAATGAAAACATTCCACGAAGGACGGAAAAATAATGATTCAGGATTTACACGCGCATACCAACTATTCGTTTGATTCTCCCGACGAGCCCAAGAAAGTTATTGAAACGGCTATCGCTGGCGGAATCACGATGCTGGGAATTTGCGATCACAATTACGGCGTAGGCTTGGCAAGACGCGAGCTTTGCTACAATAGAGGCACGGACCTTAGCGTCGACTACGATAGGACGCTTCGCCACTACTACGAGCATATCACGCTACTTAAAGAAAAGTACGAAAAGAAAATCAAGATTATGCGTGGCATTGAAATCGCTACGGCAATAGGAAAACACAATTTTGCCCTGCCTGACAGCGCGGACGTTTCCTTCTTTGATTTTTGCCTCGTTGAGAGCTTAGACAAGGTAAACGTTTCGATTGCAAAAGGTGATATTTTCTCGTTCGCTAAAAGATGCGGTTGCCCTACGGGTATCGCGCATACCGATTTATTTAAGTATATTTCTGATATAGGTGAAAGCCCGTATCGCTATTTTAAGAAAATGGCGGAAAACGGAATCTTTTGGGAGATAAACGTCAACCTTGACAGCTCGCACGAATTTAAACCTCACGACTACGTTAGTGAGTTTTTCAAAAACAAAGAACAGCAAGAAATAATTAAAAAGACGGGCGTAAAACTGTCGGTAGGATTTGACAGTCATATCATCAGCGAATACAAGCCCTCGCGCGTTCATAACGCTTGCTCTCTTATCAAAAACATGGGAATTAAACTTATGTTTGAAAATTTATAGTAAAGTAAAATGCTCCGATCTTTAATGAGTTTCGGAGCATTTTTATGTGTAAAATAGTAAAACGGCGCAGTACGTACTACGCCGTTTTTTCTTTTTTTAAGTTCTTAATAATACGATATCGCCTTTTGCGACCCTCTCGTCTACGATAGGAACAGTGTCCTTTACTACCTCTCCCTCTCCTGCTATCTCGTATTTAAGTCCTAATTTTTCAAGTATAGAAATACTTTCATTTATACTTTTTCCGTCCAAAAAAGGCATTGCTACCCACTCGGTTTCCTCTATATTTTCAGTAGGCTTAATTTCAAGATAATCAAAGATTTTACTAAAAGTCTGACCTACGTACGGCGCAGCAACTATACTTCCGTAATATGCGTACGAGTTAGGCTCGTCAATAGTCATAAGTATGGCGTATTGCGGATTATCCGCCGGCGCAAAGCCTACGAACGAGGATACGTATTTGCCCTGCGCTATTACTCCGTTTGCATACTTTTGAGCAGTCCCCGTTTTGCCTCCTATACGGTATCCCGGCACGCTTGCTTTCTTACCACTACCCTGCGCGACTACAGCTTCAAGTAATAGTCGCATCTTCTCACTCGTTCGTTCGCTTAAAACTTTTCGGTTAGAATTTTTATGCGCGTACACGGTATTTCCGTAGCAATCAACGGCGTTTTCTACAAAATATGGAGCGTTATAAATTCCACCGTTTACGACTGCGCACACCCCTGAAAGAAGCTGAAGGGGCGTTACCGCAACCGCTTGACCAAAGCCTATACGCGCTAAATCTACCGTTTTTACTGCACTTTCTTTCATAAGTAATCCTGCACTTTCAGCGTAAAAATCAACTCCCGTTTTACTTCCAAAACCAAATTCGCGCAGTTTTTGGTAAAAATCTTTAGTTCCTAATTTTAACGCTAAATCCATAAAAACGCAGTTGCAACTGTTCATTACGCCCTCGCCCAGCGTTTGCGAGCCGTGTCCTTTACTGCGCCAGCACTTAATTCTTTGTCCGTCTACCATACGGTATCCCGGGCAAAAGAAGGTGGATTTTTCGTCCACAACTCCCTTTTCTATCGCCGACGCGGTAGTGAAAATTTTGAAGGTCGAGCCCGGCTCGTACACGTCGACGAGCATCTTATTTTTGCTGTACGCGTTAAGCATATCCACGTCGTCACGGGGAAGCGCGCTTAAATCGTACGAGGGCGTATGCGCCATTGCTACGATTCCACCCGTTTTTACGTCCATAATCAGCATATTTACGCCCTTCGCGTTCCACTCTTTCATTGCGCCCTTTACTGCAGTTTCGGCAAAGCTTTGAATATGAATATCCAAAGTTGTGTTTAGCGACGCGCCGTCGACGGCAGGGATATATTGCGTTATATTCCCTTCTAATTCCACGCCTTTGTTGTCCGTTTGGGTAAGAGAATAACCGTTAATTCCACGCAAAATCTTGTCGTAATAGCCCTCTAAGCCGTTTTGACCTTCGTTATCGGCGTTCGTGTATCCCAAAACTTGCGCCAAATACTCACTTCTTGGATACGAGCGCGCGCTGTCTACCGAAAAATATACGCCCTCTAAGTTCTGTGAGCGAATTTTACTGCCCGTTTCAAAATCAACGTTCTTTTTTACGGTAATTTCACCCACCGTCGCGCTGACTAATTTCTGGTAAAGCTTGCTTTCGTCAAGGTCAAGCGCGCCCGCTAAAACGGACGCAACTATCCTTTTGTCCTTTACTGCGCGAGGACGGACGTAAATAGTAAAAACGTCCTTACTGTCTACGATCACTTCGCCCGTGCGGTCAAGGATTGCTCCACGCTTAGCTTTTAGCGGTAAATCGCGCTGCCATTGCTCTGCACCTCTCGCTTGGAGCTGATCGCCAGTAACGATCTGCAAGTACCATAATCTTCCGATAAGAAAGCAAAATAAAAAGGTTATTGATATAACTGTAATCAATAACCTCTTACGTGTCGTAATATAACTGTTGGAATTCAACTAATTATTAGCCTCCGAAAATACTACTTATAAAATCACAAAAACCGTCAAAAGCGTTCGTTCTTGCCTCGTAGTTCGTTTGTTCGGAGAGAGAAAGCATTTCAATTTCGGTAGCGCCGTTGCCCTTAACCATACCAAGCTCGCCAGCAGACTGCTCAATCGTAAGCTCGTCGCTAAGGTAAGTGATTTGCGCGTTCTGTTCACTCAAAACGTTGCTCTGAGCAAGGATTTGCTGTTCGAGCATCGCAACCTCACCGCTCGTGTTAGTAATCGCTGCACCCGTTACGAGTACGATAAGTGCGATAATAAGCGCGGTAGCAAGGTAGATACAAAGCGCCATCTTCGTCTTTCTCTCAAGCGCGCGCGGAGTTTCGTGTTCTTCCTCAACTACGTCGTCGCTCTTAATTACGGGCATGAGGTCGCTCATGTCCATGTGAGGCGTAATTCTATACTCTTTCTTAGTATCTACTGCGGATACCTCGGAAAAAGGTCTTACTTCTACTTCTGAATTTATTTGAACGGTATTATCAGGCGTAATTCTCTTTACGGTATCCGTCGTAACGTTCTCGATGTTAACTTCTCTTCTGGTCGTTATCATTATATTACCCTCACTTTAATGATATTACAGTTTTTCGATAACTCGAAGGGTTGCGCTTGCGCTCCTTGAGTTTTCGCCGAGTTCCTGCTTGCTCGGTTTGAATTTCCCTATATTTTTTGCCAAAGCCTTGTGTCCGCATACGCATATCGGAATACTTTTGTCACAAATGCAATCCGTACACAATAGCTTAAATGCCTGTTTTATGATGCGGTCTTCAAGTGAATGGAAGGTTATTATAGCAAGTCTTCCACCGCTTTTAAGTCTTTCCGCAAGCGTGTTTGCCGCCTCCGCAAGCCCTTCAAGCTCGCCGTTTACCTCAATTCTGATCGCTTGAAAGGTTTTCTTCGCCGGGTGTCCTTGTCTGTGATAAAACTCGGGCGTTGCTTTCTTTATTATATCAGCAAGCTCAAGCGTGCTACTAATCGGCGCTTTCTTTCGTGCGGTTACGATTGCCGACGCAATCTTGCGAGAAAACTTTTCTTCCGCATAGGTATAAAGAATATTCGCAAGCTCGCTTTCACTATATTCGTTAACCACGTCGTACGCGGTAAGCGATTCGTCACGCCCCATTCGCATGTCAAGCGCTCCGTCAAAGCGATACGAAAATCCGCGACTTGGCTCGTCAATCTGATGCGACGAAATTCCAAGGTCGAGTAACGCTCCGTCAATCTTATCAATTTTAAGTTCGTCCAATACGCGTCCGGCGTCCTTAAAATTGCTCTTAACTATCGTGTATCCGTCGTAGCCGTTACGCTCGAATCTCGCTCTCGCCTCCGCTAAAGCGTCGTCGTCGCGATCAAGCGCAATCAGTTTACCGCCACGGCTAAGAATCGCACTTGAATGGCCACCACCACCAAGCGTGCCGTCTAAGTAAATTCCGTTCTCTTTTACGGCAAGCGCGTCAAGCACTTCGTTAAGCATTACGGGAACGTGATACTCAGCCATTTTTCTTTAAACTCCGTAAGCAAGTATCAAAGTCGGATCGTTCGCTGTCGTTAAGATATGCCTCCCAACGCTCCTCGCTCCAAATTTCCGCTCTGTCGTACGCGCCGATGGTAACGATGTTTTTGATAATTCCTGCGTCGCGGATAAGATTGGGGGGAAGTTGGAATCTTCCTTGCTTGTCCTCGTCGGGGAAAGTTGCGCTGGACATCATAATGCGGAGTGCGCGAGTGTTCTCGTTATCCGAAAAGTCGTCCGTGTCAAAGCTCTTGCGAAGAATCTCTTCCGCTCTGTTCTTTTCGATTACGATTAAGCATCCGTTCGATCCTCTTGCAATCATAGGCGAAGAGCCTAACAGCTCTTTGAGCTTTGCAGGTATGCGTATTCTGCCTTTTTCGTCTATCTGATGTCGATATTCACCCGTCAGTATAGCCACCTGTAGGCACCTCCCTTTCTGATTTGTCAATAGTATAACATATTTTTTTGGGAAATGCAACCACTTTTGACCCTTTTCGTACACTTTTTTAAAAAAATTTTCCATTTTTGACCACTTTTTTGATTTGATTAACCACTTTTACGATTTTCGCCCCCTTTACGTAGTAAAATAGCGTAAAAAAATCGGGGCAAAGCCGATAAGACTTCACTCCGATTTTTTCTTTATTATTCTATTTTAGGACGCTGTTTTTCGCCGTAAGGTAATTTTTACTTGTTGTAAACCTTAACTACGGGCGATTTGAGTATGCCTTGTACGGTCAAATCGTACTCGTACGACCACTCGTTACCCTTGGTATAATACATATTCGGGCCCTTCCATGAGCGCTCTACGCAGTCGTGTAAACCGTTAAAGGTATTAACGCGAGTATTGTAAAGCGTGAGCGTAACGGTATGCTTACCTTCACAAAGGTCTTTTACCTCTAATTCGAAGGGCGCGTAAACGATTTTGCCCACTTCTTTGCCGTCTACTTTTACTTCAATCAGCGCACCGCTGTAAAGGGCGGCGTTAATTACGATATCGCACGCCTTCGTTTCAATGGGAAAGGTGTAGGAAATTGCACCGCCGTAGAAGGGCAAGCCCTTGTCGGTGATTGAGCCGAACGCAATCTTTTCGGGCATTTTAACGATAGACGCAACAGCGCCCTCTACTTTTACGCCAAAGTTGCCGAGAAGGAACATATTTTCAATACTTACGCGCTTACTGATGGGAACGCGAACGATAATTTCGTTCTTGCCCACTTTTACGTTAGGCATTGCAATCGTTTTGATGGATTTGTCAACGTAGTAGCCGTCGGGATTGATTTCAACGGGCTGACCGTTAAACTCAACTTCCACCGCCTCTTCAAACGCTAACTTACAAGCCGACTCCACTTCGCTATCGAATTCAAAACGAAGGTAAGGGAATTTGTCCGGCTTTTCTTCCTCAATCGCCCAAGGCTGAATGTCGTGACCGTCAGCAAAGGGGTAAGAAAGTTCTTTACGGATTTGCGCGTCGATACGCAAAATTTCTTCGGTGTCCTTCCACTCCTTTTTATCCCACGACCAACGGCACATATCAAGCACCATTACGTTAGGCTCGCTGATCGTATAATCTACTTTTTGTTTGATATCGATAATCTTATCGGGTTCGCCTCGCTTAACCTCTTCAAGCTCAAGCTTGTCGCCCTCTTTTGCAGGCTCTAAATAAACGAGCAGGCTGTCGGATGCGAACAATACCTTATCAAAGGTGGTATAGCCGTTTTCAACCTTATAAGCGATTTGATGCGTTTCACCCGTGATCGTGTCGTACACGGTGGGACGGTAGCAGCCCGTTACCGTAACGTGCAATCCGTCGCAAAGGCTTGAGTATTCGGACTTGTGCGGTGTTTTGTCAACGTGCGCGATAAACAACCACTTTCTTCCGCCGTCGTTACGCATATTATAGATAAACTTGTTCGTTCTTCTACCGGCAAAATCCTTAAGATCTACGTCACGGTAATCAGCAAGCGAGTTGAGAATTTCCGTTTGCGAGAAAGGTACTTTTTCCGCCTTGTCGTAAAGGTCTTTCGCGTACGACGAAAGCTGTCCGTCAACGCATCTGGGACAGTCGCCCGTGAACACTACTTTTCCGCCCTTTTTGATAAAATCGAGCAGTACGTCCACCGTCGTTTTGCGAATCGTCTCAATGGGAGGAACGACGACAGCCGAATAATTCATCACGCCGACGTTGAGTTTTTTGTCCTTAGTTCCGTTAGTTTGATCGGGCAAAATAGACTCGCTTATGAAGTCGAAATCGATAGTTCCGCGCAACAAAAGATTGATAAGTTTAGTGAAATTTTCATCCATAGTCTGGCGCACGCCAGCCGTGTTTTCACTCGGTCCGTTGTTAAGCCAGAAGCTTTCGATAGGATGAATTACGCCCACCTTTACGTCGGGTACGCCACGGGTAAGAGCGGTGTTTAATCGCGCGTAATGGTCCTCTACGTAGGGATATTTATCGTACCAGCAGGACTGGTAGTGAATGCTTGCAGGATAGTCGCGCTTTGCCGAGCCCTTCATACTTACCCACGAAAGGTGCTGTACGCGGACGGTTACGCCAAGCGCCGCTTGCCAGTCGCCCTGAAATTTATGACCGCGGAAATCAAACGCCCAACCGGTAACGCCGTAAAGCTCACTAAGCATTGCCTCTCTACCGTACTGATGCACGGCGGACTGACATTGTTTTGCAGTAGTAAGCTCGATATGGTCGCAAAGCATATCGATACCGGGAATGGCAAACGAACGGTAGCAACGCATTGCCTCGCCTATTGCGTTAGTTTGCGAATTGAGGCTTTCTTCGTGTAGCATATGTCCGGTAAGCGCTAAGCCGTTGTCGTCGCACCACTTTCCGCATTGATCGGAAAACGCCTGCGTGAAAAGCTCGCAAATATGGTCGTTATAATGATATCTGGGAACGCAAGGAGCGTTATCAGGCAAGTTCCAGAAAACTTCGGGAAGTTTATCAAGAAGCGAATAACCGTACGCTTTTTTGAACGACTCGTTTGCGGTGGTCGTCCAAGGAATATTTACGTCCTTTTCGCTGGTTGCGAACGCGAAAGTTTCTTTTTTTACAAACTGTGGCTCGTCCGTAAAAATTGCAGGAACGGACTCACCAAAGTCCTCGCCTACAGCATCCTTATACGCCTCGTAGGTTACGCGGATAAATTCCTGCATTGCCTCCTTGTCCAGCGTGTCAACGTAGGTCTGGTAATTGTACCAGCCAGTCGGAACGGGCGTGCAAACGTAGGCGTACCACTTTTTGCCCTGCGCCTCGTCGTTTTCGCCTATAACGGCGTAGGATTTTAGCGTACCGTCGGGGTTAAGCGTTACGTCGTACGCGCTGACGAAATAAGGTTTACCCGTTTCATATCCCGTCTTTGCGTCAACGACGTCTTCCTTCTTTTTCATAGTGAAGTTGATGAATTTACTACGGTATTTGGGATTTTTGGTTACGATACCGCCCGCTGCGCCACTGGGCCAACGGTCTTCGTCATAAAGCCAACTAAGCATCTCCACTTCTTTACCGTGTTCGTTACAAGCCTTAATTAAATCCATAAACTCCGTGCCAAGATATTCAGTATTCATACCCGAACGAGTATGCATATGGTATCCGCCCAAACCCATTTCTTTAAGTCTGTCTATTTGCCACAAAAGCTCGTCTTTTTCGAGCTTTGTATTCCACGCCCAAAAAGGTGCACCACGGTATTCACAAGTAGGATTCTCAAACAACTTAGTATCAAGTTTTTTTGAGCCGTTTTTCTTATATAACATTTTTCCCTCCGTTTTAGTTAAATTTTCTTGACTTTATTATAACATCTATATATAATAAAATCAACCCTGTGTTTTTTAGTTTTTATACGGTTATTTTAAGGTGAAATTATGAGTTATTTCGAAAATGGCGATATTGACGTGATCGTTGCGACTAATCCGATTTCTAAGTCACATTCACACGACTTTCTCGAGCTTGCTTACGTAGCGGAAGGTAGCGCGCAGCACACTATCGGCAACAACACTATGATTATTAAAAAAGGCGACTATTTTATCGTCGATTACGGCACGGAGCATTCGTATTACTCTACTGACGACAAGCCTCTTAGGGTGATAAACGTTTTGTTCAAGCCTCAGCTTATTGATAAAAGTCTGGTTTACTGCCGTAGCTTTAATACTCTGCTTAATCATTACCTAATTAAGATTGACGCGCTTGCGCTCAAAATCAATCCGTCAGACACTATTTTTACGGACGACGACGGTAAGATTTTACAGTACATAAATACTATCGTCAGCGAAAAAGAGGAAATGAAGTTGGGTTTTACGGAGATTATGCGTAGTACGCTTATCGAGCTTTTTATCACGACTATGCGCAAAATTTCCAGCCGTGACCAAAACGAAGACGCCGTTTCTATCATTATGCGCGCCGTACAAGAGGATTACGTTTCCCCTCCTACTCTTGGCGCGATTGCACTAAAGCTTGGTTACTCCGTACCCTATCTTTCGATGCGGTTTAAGGAAGTTACGGGCATAGGCTACCGTGATTATATCATACGCGTACGAATGGAAGAGGCGCGACGACTGCTGGCAAACACGGACAAGAAAATCGTGGAAATCGCCGAGTGCGTTGGATACAGCGACGTGAACTTTTTTTACTCCGTTTTCAAAAAAACGGAGGGTACGTCCCCTGCCGTTTTTAGAAAAAATCTCAAAAATCGATAATGAAAAAGACTTGCAAAACGCAAGTCTTTCTTTTTTTTAATTGTTTTTAAGATGCGCAATTCTGCACGCACGCGCATAAACCTCGGCGAGATATTTAATAAATCCCATATCCTTATATTTATCGTTTTCGTGGCGGTCAGGCTTTGAGTGGACGGTTAGTTCAAAGGTTAAAATTCCGTCGTATCCAACTTTGTTTAGCCTGTTAACTGCATCCACCCAGTCGATAATTCCGTCAAAGGGAAGAAGATGAAGATCGTCCGTCCAAAAGATTTTTCCGTCCGCTCTACTGATGCCGAGATTGTCGTTAAGGTGCGTACCCAAAAGTCTATCGCCGTAAAGCGCAAGCATATCTTTGTAGCCGTTATAGCATTGCTCGTGACCGCTATCCCAGCAAAAGCCTACGCTCTCCTCGCCCTTAAATGCGTCCATAACGCAAGTCAAAAACTCTTCTCCCTCAGCGTTTTCAAAGGCAATTTTGACCTTCTTTTCTTTTGCGACGTTTACCGCTTTTTTTAGTCGTTGAATGCCTAATTCGGTGGGTTTTTCGCCCGTGTAAAAGCCGATATACACGTGCACGATTACGAGCGGAATATTTTCTTCGGACGCGACTGTAACGCACTTAATTATATCGTTTAAGTACTGCTCGCCCTTCTCCCCCTCTTTCCATAGATCCGCAGAAAGAAGAAAGGGGGCGTGAATGGACTGATAAATCATGCCGTTTTCACGCGCAACGCGGGCAAGCTCGTGAATTTTCTCGTCGTTCTCGTAGCCCGTGAAAAAGCCATCGAAGCCTGCGTTTTTGAATAAAACGATTTGTTCGCTTTCGCTATATTCAACGCCCGAGAAAGTACCCAAACACAACTTTTGTTTATACATCTTTTTCCTCCTCGTCCGTCCAAAGTAGTACGGGCGTATTGTTAATCATATCGCAAGAAGTGAGTACGTAATCCGTTCCGTCCAGAGAAACGACGCTTTTTGCGCGCACGTTTTTGCCGTGAAGGTGGCCGTAAACCACTTTGTCAACGTGGTAACTACCGATAAGGCGCGTAAAAGGCGAGCTTTCAAACTTACTGTTAAAGGGCGGAAAGTGCGTCATCACGAATACTTTGTCACCCTCTTTTCTTTGCTTACTCATCTCGTCAAGCGAAAGCTTGATACGGATAAGCTCGCGATCGTAGATTTTTTTGTCGTCGTCGGCAAAAATTCCGTTTTCGGGCGTCGTCCAACCACGAGATCCGCATATAAGAAAATCGCCTATGCGCAAGCAGTCGTTTTGGACGGCGTACATATTATAGGGAAGAATGGCGCGGAGCGCGCTGATTGAGTGCCACCAGTAGTCGTGATTACCACGAAGTAGCACTTTTTTGCCCTTAAAAGCGCCCAAAAATTCAAGGTCCGCTTTTACCCCGTCGAGATTCATTGCCCAACTCGTGTCGCCTGCTATCAAAACGATATCCTCGTCGCTGATATTTTCCTGCCAAAAACGCACGATATCGTCAAGATAGTTGTCCCACACTTCGCCAAAAATGTTCATAGGCTTGGGATTATTTATTGAAAGATGAAAATCACTTATTGCAAAAACTTTCATACTTTGATTATACCACCACTCGCTCATTTTTGCAATCGTTTAGCGCAAGGTGAAAAAAATTAAGTAGGAAAAATGGGACGGGCAAACAGCGTTCTACAAGCCCTGTCACCGTATTCCTCGCAATCAGGGTACTCGCAATAGCCGTAAGAAGGCACTAAAATTTCTACCGTAGCCGTAGCCCTGATTATTTGCAAAACGCAAGCGCTGGCTACTACTCCTACGCCTCCGCCCACGAAAGCGCCTATGCTACCCTCGATAACGGTAGACGACTCTATCTCGTACGGCAAAAGCGACTGGCGCGGAATAGAAAGCACGACGTCGCGGTTAAAAGTCACTTCGCCCTGTCCCGTGCCCGTTTGTCCGCTCTCGTCCGTAAAAGTCACGGTTACGGGTACTGCAATAGTCGTTTGAACGCGCGTTTTTCCGTCGGGTAACGTCGTTAAGATCAGATTTTGCACCACGCTGATACCTACTGAACGCACGCTTGAAAAAGTGTACGGAGGCGTTAGCGAGGGCGAAACGGAGGATAACGTTATATTCAGTTCTACGTTACTTCGGCGGTATACGCACCCGTCCAAAACGCGTTTAGTTTGGATACATACCCTATCACACAGTCCGCAAAGAGGGCTACCCGTAATTTTTCCTGCACGCTTAAAGTTTTGCGACATAAAAATTTCCTCCCGATATCAGTTATACCATAATATTCGGGAGGAATAAATATTGTTCTTATTTTTTAGTTATTCTTCGTCTACTTCGTCGTCGTTCTCGTCTACCGTGGGAGTGGCGAGAATTTTCTCGATATGCGCGCAAACCTTATCTCTGCCCGTGCCCGTCACGTCCGTTGCAATAATATTGTCCTTGCCCATTTTGAGCGTGGTTGCTATTACCTGCAAGCTTTTGTTGACCTGAGCGCGACTAAGCTTATCACACTTTGTTGCGATAACGGTAAAGGGCATACGGTAGTAATAAAGATATTCTACCATAAGTAGGTCAAGTTTAGTAGGCTCGTGGCGCGCGTCAACTAACACGAAGGTGTGCTTTAGAAGGCGCGAGCGTTGGAGATACCCTTCAATAAGGTTTCCCCACTCTTGCTTGGTTTGCTTACCTGCCTGCGCGTAGCCGTAACCGGGGAGGTCAACGAGGCGAAACAGTCCGTTATTAAAGTCGAACACGTTGATAAGGCGCGTTCTGCCCGGCGTTGACGAGGTTTTGGCAAGTTTTGAGCGCGAGGCAAACGTATTGATAAAGGTCGATTTGCCCACGTTTGACCTACCTACCACGCAAATTTCGGGAATTTCGACGCCTTGCGAGTACTCAACGTACTTGTCGGGCGAGGCGAAGCTGGTTATAAATTTTGACTCCGTTATTCGCATTTTCTTTTCCTTATTTTACAATCGCAACGTCCAAAACTTCGTCAAGGTCGCTAACGAGCACGATTTCAAGTCCTCGTTTTACTTCCTCGGGAATATCTTTGACGTCCTTTTCGTTTTCCTTGGGGATAATTAGCGTTTTTACTCCGCTACGAAGTGCTGCGAGCGATTTTTCTTTGAGCCCACCGATAGCCAAAACGTTGCCAAGCAAAGTGATTTCGCCCGTCATTGCAACGTCGCCACGCACTTTTTTGCCCGTAAACGTGGAATAAATTGCCGTTGAAAGCGTTATACCTGCGCTCGGACCGTCCTTAGGCGTTGCGCCCTCGGGAATATGAATGTGGATATCGTTGGTGGTGAATTTCGTACTCTCAATTCCGTACTTTTCAGCGCGAGAACGAACGAGCGAAAGTGCGGTACGCGCGGATTCTTTCATTACGTCGCCCATATTTCCCGTAAGCGTAATTTCGCCCTTGCCACCCGAGATGAGCGCCATTTCAATATTGAGCGTAGTTCCGCCTACTCGCGTCCACGCAAGGCCAGTTACTCTGCCTACGCTGTCTGTGCGGTTAGTTTCCTCGTCCTTAAACTTGGGCGCACCAAGATACTCGATCAAATCTTCCGCTTTTACCTTAAACGAAGGCTTTTTGAGTGACTTTTTGACCGTTTTTACGGCAAGCTTACGAATTACGGACGCGATTTCGCGTTCAAGGTTTCTAACACCGCTTTCGCGCGTGTAGTTGACGATAATTTGCATCATCACGTCGTCGGGGATTACCACGCTACCCTCTTTCATTCCGTTAGCCAAAATTTGCTTGGGGAGAAGGTAACGCTTTGCGATCTGAAGCTTTTCCTCGTAGGTGTAACCGCTAAGCTGGATTACTTCCATTCTGTCAAGAAGAGGCGTAGGGATAGTATCAAGCGTATTAGCCGTGCATACGAACATAGTTTTAGATAAATCGTAAGGAAGTTCGAGATAATGGTCCTTAAACTGGTCGTTCTGGTTGGGATCAAGCACTTCGAGCATTGCACTGGCAGGATCGCCACGGAAATCGCTGGACATTTTATCAATCTCGTCAAGAAGGAAAACGGGGTTGTTTACGCCTGCCGTTTTCATTCCGGAAAGAATTCTGCCCGGCATTGCGCCGATATAGGTACGGCGGTGACCTCTGATTTCCGCCTCGTCACGCACACCGCCAAGCGACATTTGAACGAGCTTACGGTTTGCCGCGCGCGCGATTGAGGAAACGATACTCGTTTTACCTACGCCGGGAGGACCTACGAAACACAAAACTGCGCCTTTTAGGTTATTAGAAAGCGTATGCACCGCCAAGTACTCGATAATTCTTTCCTTGACTTTTTCCAAGCCGTAATGGTCCTCGTCAAGCACTTTTTCGGCAGTTTTGAGGTCGATTTCGTCTTCCGTCCTCTCGTTCCAGGGAAGATCGAGCATCCACTCTAAATAGGTGCGGATTACGCCTGCCTCGGGCGAGTTAGACGCCATTTTACTCATACGGTTGAGTTCTTTTTCAATCTTTTGGATAGCGTAATCGGGAAGATTGCGTTTTTGCGCCTCCTCCTTAATTTTCGCAGCCTCGTCCTCGTCGTCGCCAAGCTCGGCGTGGATAGCCTTGATTTGCTCGCGAAGGTAATATTCCTTTTGGTTTTTGTCAATGCTTTGCTTTACTCTCTCGGCAATTCTCTTTTCAGCCGTCAGAATTTCGCAAAGGCTGACGAGGTGAGCGTAGATAACCTCCAACTGCTCGTGCTCGGTGCGAAGCTCCAAAATTCTTTGACGCTCGGCAGAGTCCTGTTCTAAAATGGTAGTAGCGTTGGCAATAAATCTTTTTACGTCGTTGCCTACTGCAAGCGCGGAAAGCTTTTCCTTGGGAAGCTTGGGATCAAGCGAGGCAAACTCCTTGATCTTTTGATTCACGAGGTCTTTCATAATGCGAACCTGCGTTTCGTCGCTCGGCTCGTCGGGGTAAGTGTCAAGCTCTACTTCAAAGCAAGGCGTTTCGGCAATAAATTCGCGAATAACACGCTTTTCAAGTCCCGTTACGAGCACGCGCATGGTGTCGTTAGGAAGCTTGATTACCTGCTGAATACGCGCAAGCACGCCCACGCGGTATACGTCTTCGCTCGTGGGGTTTTGTTTAGACGCGTTTTTCTGGGCTACCAAGAAGATATTTTCGCCCAAAGCGTTTGCTTTTTCAATAGCGGTAAGCGATTTATCTCTGCCTACCTCAAAATGCACGGATTGCGTGGGGAAAACCACTAATCCGCGAAGCGCAATCATTTTATAGGTGGGACGAGCAGGCGTTATACGCTCTAATCCGCCACCGTTAAAGTTAAATTCTTCCATTTCGTTCTCCTCGGGTAAAAATTTTACCCTATTTTTTATTATAACATAATTATAATAAAAATACAAGCGTTTAAGTTATAGCATTATTTTACCAGCGGTAACGGGGCAAAAAAAGGTCATATTCCGTGAATACAACCTTTTTTGTTAGTTATGCGATATTCTCGTCGCTCGTTTTACGAATTACGCGCGGTTTTGCTTTCTTTGCAATGGCGTCCTTGGTTACGACGATAGTTTCAATGCTTTTGTCGCCCGGCGCCTCAAACATCGTGTCAAGCATACAGTCTTCCATAATGGAACGAAGTCCTCTCGCGCCCGTTTTAAGCTCGATTGCTCTGCGTGCGATTGCGCGAACTGCGTCCTCTTCAAACTCAAGCTTTACGTCGTCCATCTCCAAAAGCTTTACGTACTGCTTTACCAAGCAATCCTTGGGCTCGGTCAAGATGCGCACGAGCGCGTCTTCGTCAAGCGCGGTCAAGCTTACGGTTACGGGTACTCTGCCGATAAATTCGGGGATAAGACCGAACTTAATAAGGTCTTGGGGCTGAAGATTTTTTATGGTTTCGTCAGTCGTGACGCTGGTGTTTTTCACCTCTCCGCCAAAGCCAAGCGAGGACGAGCTCATTCTCTTTTCAATAATCTTGTCAAGTCCAACGAACGCTCCGCCGAAAATGAACAAGATGTTGGTCGTATCAATTTGCAAGCACTCTTGCTGGGGGTGCTTTCTTCCGCCCTGAGGAGGAACGGATGCGACCGTGCTTTCAACGATTTTAAGTAGCGCCTGTTGTACGCCTTCGCCCGAAACGTCACGGGTAATGCTTACGTTTTCGCTCTTTCTCGCGATTTTATCAATCTCGTCAATATAAATTATTCCGCGTTGCGCCTTTTCGATATCGTAATCGGCGTTCTGTATAAGCTTGAGAAGTACGTTTTCTACGTCCTCACCAACGTAGCCTGCCTCGGTAAGCGTAGTTGCATCCGCTACCGCGAAGGGCACGTTAAGAATGCGGGATAAGGTCTGCGCGAGCAAGGTTTTTCCGCAACCCGTAGGTCCTAACATAAGGATATTTGATTTTTTAAGTTCAATTTCGTCCTTTTTCGCGCCTTTTTTAGCCTGCGCTTTGTTATAAGCAATACGCTTATAGTGATTATATACCGCTACGCAAAGTACGCGCTTTGCATCTTCCTGACCTACGATATAGTTATCAAGCTCGTGCATCATTTCTTCGGGAGTGGGAAGCTTGCTTTTAGCCGGCTTACTGCTCTCTTCTTCCTTGCTCACGATTGCCGAACACATTTCCACGCACTCGTCGCAGATATATAATCCGTTAGGTCCAGTCACAAGCTTTTTCACTTGCGAGGCGGGTTTGTCACAAAAAGAACATCTGGGTTCTAAACTTTTAGTAATCAATATTTGCTCCTAATTTCTTTTATCAAAAATTCTGTCGACGATGCCGTATTCAAGCGCCTCTTGCGCACTCATATAATAGTCACGGTCAACGTCCTTTTCCACTTTTTCAAGGGGTTGAGAGGTGTTTTTAGCGATAATGCGATTAAGTCTGTCCTTGATTTTGAGAATATGCTCTGCCTGAATCTTGATATCGCTCGCCTGTCCTTGCGCTCCGCCAAGGGGCTGATGAATCATAATCTCGCTGTTAGGAAGAGCGTAACGCTTTCCCTTAGCGCCGGACGAAAGCAAGAACGCGCCCATGGACGCTGCCATGCCTACGCAAATAGTGCTTACGTCGCACTTGATATAATTCATAGTATCGTAAATTCCCATGCCTGCCGTAACGCTACCGCCCGGGCTGTTGATATACAAGCTTATATCCTTATCGGGATCTTTGCCTTCAAGGTAAATAAGCTGCGCGATTACGATATCAGCGGTGATATCGTTGATTTCGCCCGTGAGGAAAATAATTCTGTCCTCGAGAAGACGCGAATAAATATCGTACGAGCGTTCGCCACGGTTGGTCTGTTCAACGACCATAGGTACAAGACTGTTTCTAATCATTATCTGTTCTCCTCACGGAAAATTACTTATCCTCTTCCGTCTTGGTGGTTTTTTTAGTGGTTTTCTTGGTGGTCTTTTTCTCTTCTTTCTTTACCTCGAAAACGTTGTTCTCTTTAAGGAAAGCAATGAGCTTCTTGGTAAGAAGGTCGTTCTTCATATAGTTGAGCTGTTTAGCGTCGATATGCTTTTTATAGTCCTCAACGTCCTTACCGTTGTTTTCGCAAAGACGGGTAATTTCCGCCGTAACGTCGTCTTCAGTTACGTCAAGGTTTTCAGCCTTAACGATAGCTTCAAGAACGAGACGAGTCTTTACGTCGCGCTCAGCGTCGGCTTCTCTGCTCTTACGAAGCTCCTCGATCGTGCCACCCGTGTATTTAAGGTAGTCTTCGAGCTTCATACGGTACATATACTGAAGTCTGTACTCCATATCCTGCATAAGGTAATCAAGCTGAGATTCGATCATGCAACGGGGAATTTCAACGGTTGCGTTAGCCGTAACTGCCTCGATAACTGCGTTTTCGTTCTCCATATCAGCCTGACGGTCCTTGCTCTCTTTAAGGTTCTTTTCAATATCAGCCTTATATTCAGCAACGGTATCGAACTTGCTTACGTTCTTAGCGAATTCGTCGTCAAGAGCGGGAAGTTCTTCCGCCTCGATCTTGTTTACCGTAACGGTAAATACGGCGTCTTTGCCTGCAAGGTCAGCGGAATGATATTGCTCGGGGAACTTAACGTTAAGGTCCTTAGTTTCGCCGATAGCCATACCAACCATTTGCTCTTCAAAGCCGGGAATAAAACTGCCCGAACCGATTACGAGCTCTTGACCGGATGCAGTACCGCCGTCGAACTTAACGCCGTCAACGCTACCGCTATAATCAAGGTTTACGATATCGCCGTTTTCAACCTTTCTGTCCGTAACCTCAACGCGTCTTGCGCCCTGCTTAAGCGCGCGGTCGATTTCCGCCTGAACGTCCTCTGCCGTAACATTATACTCAACTTTGTCAATTTTAATACCTTTGTATTCGCCAAGCGTTACTTCAGGCTTTACGGTAACGATAGCGTGGAAGGATACGCCCTCCTTGCCGATATCGTCAATATCTACCTTAGGCTCGTCAACGGGGAAAATTTCCTCGTGCTCGTCAAGCGCCTTGCTATACGACTCGTAAAAAGCCTGATTGAACGCTTCGTCGAAGAATACGCCTTCGCCGTACATCTTTTCAATCATCTTACGGGTAGCGTGTCCCTTTCTGAATCCGGGCACGTTAAACTTTGCCTTATTTTTAAGGTAAGCCTTGTTAAGGGCGTTTTCCCATTCTTCTGCGGTAAGCGAAAAATTGATTTTTACTTCACCTTTAAGGTTCTCAATAGTGTAGTTCATAATAATCCTCCGAAATTGATACCTGTATATAATATCAAATTAAAAAGTTTTTGTCAAATTTTATTGACAAGTTTATTTAAATATAGGTATAATATTTAGTGAAAATATAATGAAAAACGGAGAAAATTATGCCCTCTGACGCTTTTACCTATCAATTTATCGCAAAAGAACTGAATAATTTACTGTCGGGTGCTAGAATTGAACGCGTTGGCATGCCTAGTAAGGAGGACGTTATTTTGTCCGTTCGCCCCAAAGAGGGAAACAAAAAAAGTAGCCTACTGCTTCTGTTGTCCGTTTCCTCTTCGCGCGCCCGCGTTTGCATAACGAACGAAAACGCAGAAAATCCGCTTAACTCTTTTTCCTTTTTGATGCATTTAAGAAAGCATATCGGGGGCGGTACGATTACTGCCGTCGACACAGTAAAGCGTGAGAGAATTTATCGCTTTTTTATAAGCGCGTTTGACGAGCTTGGATACAAGAAAGAGTATATTTTGTACGCGGAAATGATGGGCAGATATTCTAACTTAGTGCTGACGGGCGAAAACGGAATTATTACCGACTGCTTAAAGCACATTAGTATGGACGTTTCACAAAAGCACGCAGTACTTCCCGGGCTAATTTACTCCTATCCCCCTGCTCCTGAAAATAAAGTTTCGCCCGACGACAACGACGGGGTTATTTCGCTCCTAAAAAAGTTCGAGGGCGGTAAGCTTGCCGATTTCGTTATGGGTGGGGTGTACGGCTATTCTCCCCTCACTATGCGCGAAATCGTTTTCCGCGCGTTTAATACCCTTACGCCTGAGGCGGACGAGGTTAAAAATAACGCGCATAAATTTTTGCAAGAAATTAAGCTTGCGGACGAAAGGTATTCCCCCTGTGTAAAGTACGACGAAGATAAAATCAGCGACTTCTTTGCCTTCCCCTACCTTCACGCGGACGCTCAAACGCGAAGCGTTACTTCTCTTATATCCGCTATGCAGGATTTTTACGCGCAAACGACCGAAAACGGCTACTCGTCCGTTAAGGCTACTCAGCTGATAAATTTGGTCAAGACCGCTATTAAGAAAAACGAGAAAAGCTTGGCGATTCTATCTGACAGAATTATGGAAAGCAAGGACTACGAAGAGGATAGAATCAAGGGAGAATTGCTGACCGCTAACATTTATAAATTGCGTCAAGGAATGGATAAAATTACGGTTGACAACTACTACACGGGTAGTAGCGAAACTATACTTTTAGATCCTACTCTCTCCCCGCAAAAGAACGCGCAAAAGTATTATAAGGCGTACAATAAAAATAAAACGGCGGTAGCAAAATCGGAAGAACAGATTGCTATCGCGTGTGAAAAAACGGACTATTACGACTCTATTTTAGCGTCGCTTACGTCGGCGGACGACGACACTACGCTTGCTGAAATCGCTATTGAGATGGAAAGCGCGGGAATCATTAAAAAGGCAGGCGCAAAAAAGAGACGCAAGCCCTCCTCTCCGCACGCTTTTACGGTAAAAGGATACAAGGTGCTTATCGGCAAAAATAACGTTCAAAACGACAATCTCGTGCGTCAATCCGAGGGCGGATGGCTATGGCTACACACCCAAAAAATACACGGCTCGCACGGCGTAATACAGGGCACGAATATTCCGCAAGAGGTCATCAACGAAGTGGCGGCAATGGTGGCGCACTACTCAAAGGCAAGTATGTCAGCAAACGTGCCAGTTGATTACACGCTGATAAAATACGTCAAAAAGCCAAGTGGCTCGCCTCCTGGAAAAGTAATTTATACGCATCAGCAGACGGTAAACGTAACGCCTAAAAAACCAAACGCTTAAGGAGTATTTATAATGAATAACGACGTAAAAAAGCGCAATAATCAGGGCACTATTGCAAGCGTTATAGGTATTTTAGTCAATATTTTGCTTGCAATCGGCAAAATGACGGTGGGATTTATCAGTGGCGTTATTTCTATGGTGGCGGACGGTATGAACAACCTTACCGACTGCGGAAGTAGTGCGATTTCTATGCTGTCGTTCAAGCTTTCGTCAAAGCCTGCAGACAAAGAGCACCCCTACGGGCACGAGCGCATTGAATACGTATGCTCCGTGGCGGTGGCGTTCATTATCCTTCTCGTTGCGTTCGAGACGGTAAAAAGCAGTATTGAGAAGATAATTTCACCCTCAGAAAGCGATTTTTCCTATCTCGCGATAGCAGTTTTGCTCGTTTCTATACTTGCAAAATTCGGCTTGTTTTTCTACTACCGCGTTACCGCAAAGCGCATCAATTCGGATATTTTGAAGGCAACTGCGGTGGATAGCTTAAGCGACTGCATTTCCACTTCGGTCGTTCTCATTACCGTAATTATCGGTACTCTTACGGGCGTAAATATCGACGCGTACGCCAGCATTCTGGTTGCGCTGTTCATTGCCTACTCGGGCATAGGCGTACTCAGAGAAACGCTGTCAAAACTTATAGGTCAAGCGCCTGACGAACAAACGGTCAACTTTATCAAACAAAAAGTACTTTCGCACGAAGGCGTACTTGGAATTCACGACGTAGCCGTGTATAGCTACGGACCTAACAAGTATTTTGCGAGCGTGCACGTGGAAGTCGACGCGAGCGTCGACGTACTACTTTCGCACGAGCTCGTGGATGATATTGAACGAAAATTCGCTAACGAAACGAACATTATTTTGACGGGCCATCTCGACCCTATCGTGACAAACGACGAGGAAGTAAACGGCTTGCGCGAAAAGACGATCGGTTTCATTAAAAAAATAGACGACCGCTTGACTATTCACGATTTCAGAATGGTGCGTGGCGAACGACACACGAACGTGCTATTCGACGTGGCAGTTCCGTTTGACGTTACTCTCTCGCATCAGGAAATACGAAAAATTATTGAAAGTGAAATAACCGCTTGCAACGATAAGTACCGCTGTATAATCACGATAGAACATACGCTTTAACACAACTACGCCTTAACGAAAAAAACTCGGACCGCAGTCCGAGTTTTATTTTTTTAGTTTTTGTCCGTTACTTCGCCACGGGGAGAAGTTCCGAAATATTCTTTGTATACGCGGTGGAAAGTTGCAATGGACTTAAATCCACACTTTCTTGCGATATCAGCAATGGAGCGGTGACGGTTCTTTTCGTCCTGAAGAAGGAAAGCCGCCTTTCTGATTCTGATTTCGTTAGTGAAACGACGCAAGTCTTTGCCCACGTACTTACTGAAAATGTGCGATACGGTCATAGGAACGTAGCCAAATTCTTCAGCAAGCGTATTGAGCGAAATAGTTTGCTCGGAATTGTCGTATATGTAGCGAATCATTGCCGATACTTTTGCGTTAGCCATGCGTTCGGTCTTGTGAAGTTCGCAACCGCGTACCAAGCTACCGATAAGCAAGTTTGCCGTCGCTTTTTTCTCGTAGTAGTTAAGTTCGTCTACTACTTCTTGTACGTACAACACGTAGTTGCATACCTTTTTGCGAATTTCAGCGTCCTTAATAAGCACGTCGAACTCGTATTCGCCCGACTTACGATAAAAGTCGCTGATATATTCTCCGCCCAAAAGTACGCCTACTGCGTTCGTGCCTTCCTTGGGGATAATAGTATGGATTGCAAAAGAATTGATTATCGCAACTTCGTTTGCGTTTACTACGTAATCTTCGCCTGCGACGTTAAGCTGGAGCGAGCCAGAAGTTACCGCAATAATCTCGGTATACGGTTCAGTTCTTACGTATACAGGTTCGTTTTCGTTTCTGACACCAAAGTAGTCGTATTCGGAGGCAATTTCGCCTGCAATTCTACGACGGGTTTCAAGTCTACCTTTACTAAATTCTAAGTTCATAATTGTACCTTCAAAATATATAATGGATTGGAGGGGTTGGCCTCGTGTGTTCGTGTAAAATGTTTCCTCTTAACCGCTATAATATGATTGACACAATCAATTAAGCATTAGTCGTTGTTATTTATGCTACAAGCAAGTAAATTAGCGCAAATACTGCAATGGCAAAAATAATCGCCATAATAATCGTATTTGTAACTGCTCTCTTGTACTCGGGCGCGCGGTGGTTGATTTTGGACAAAAGCACCTTTACCGTGCTAACGAGCGCGAGCACGCAAGCCAAAATATACACGCCAAAACCGATTGCAAGAATTACCTTGGAGGTCGCGTAAGAGGAAATAGACACGAAAAGTCCTACCAAAATTACGATTGCTCCGCATACCATCAAAATGTCGCAAATTTGCTTAAGTCCAAAATTAGAGAAGTATCTTGCGATTGCGTTTTGCTTTTTTTCGTTTTTCATATTAACTCCTTATTCTTCAGTCAATTTTTGCTGAAATTATTGCCAAATATATTTTTCATATACTTTTGACTGCCTGATATATTGTACACGATACGCCGTTTTTTGTCAACCGTTTTGCTAAACAAAAGATAATTCGCCGTTTTCTTATATATTTATTGCAGTCAAACGCAATTACACCCTTTCCATTACCGTTTGCGCGTCGTCAAGTCCCTCTTTGTTTGCAAGCGCGTTATAAACCTTAATAAAATACTCGGGTAACGGCGCGGTAAAAGTCATTCGCGCGTTCGTGGTCGGGTGTGTAATCGTCAGACGGTACGAATGAAGAAGTTGACCGTCAAGGTCGAACTTTTGCTTTTTAAATCCGTACGCTTTGTCGCCTACGACGGGGTGGTTAAGATATTTTGCGTGCACGCGGATCTGGTGCGTGCGTCCCGTCAAAATTCTGAACTTTACAAAGCAGTTTTGAGCAAAACGGGATATGACGTTATACTCCGTTATTGCCTCTCTGCCCTCTTTTACGACCGCCATAAGCTTGCGGTCACGGGAAGATCTGCCGATATTCGTGACTACTTTTCCGCTATCTTCGGGTAAGTTTCCTTCAAGAAGAGCAACGTACTCTTTTACCACGCTTCGCTCGGCAATCTGATTAGAAAGCGACAGGTGGGCGGCGTCGTTTTTAGCGACTACCATAACGCCCGATGTGTCTTTGTCAAGTCGGTGCACTATCCCCGGTCGCACTTCGCCGTTAATACCGGATAGACTGTCCAGCCGGAACATAAGCGCGTTTACGAGCGTGTCCGTATAATTTCCGCCTGCCGGGTGCACTGTAAGACCTTGCGGTTTGTTGATAACCGCAATATCGTCGTCCTCGTACAAAATCTCGATAGGGATATCTTTCTTTTCTATTTTTTCAACGAGCTGGGGCACTTCAATTACTACGATATCGCCACTTTTAACAGCTTGTCCACTCTTTTTAGGAATTTCGCCGTTTACCGTTACGCTATCCTTTTCAATGAGTTGTTTAATATACGAACGGGTAAAATCACAGTTTTGAGATATCAGCGTATCAAGACGCCCTTCTTCTTTAATTTCTATCGTCAGAGTCATCTTGCTTTACTTCTATTTTATCAGTTTCGTTATCCGCTACGGATACGGTTTCTTGCTCGTTTTCTTGAGAATCGGTGGGTACGTCCCCTTCCGTTTTTACTTTTTCGGGCTCTTTGTAGATGAAAATATAGTACACGGCAAAGAAGGCTACGCCTATGCAAAGCGCGGCGTCGGCGATATTAAATACCGCGAACGAGGTGCTACCGAAAAGCGTTAAACCAAAGTATACGATTTGCACGAAATCGCGCACGTAACCAAGCACGAGGCGGTCGTAAAGGTTGCCTATTGCTCCGCCGATAATGAGCGCGTACGCAATACGGCACACTAAATTTCCACTGCGGTTACGGTACATAAAAAAGCCAAAGAACACTACCGCGATAAAGGTTATCACGATAAAGAAAATTCTTACTGCGTCGGGAGAGAGCACTTTATCAAGTCCAAACGCCGAGCCAAAGGCGGCGTTATAGTTATGAACGTTAGTAAAATTGAGAAAGTTGGGAATAACCGTTACGCTATCTCCAAGCGCGATTGCGTTATTGATTAAGTTTTTGGAAATAAGGTCCAAAAGTACGGAGGACAATAGTATTATCAGCTCGACTTTTGCCTTTTTGATATATTCCCAAGCGCTTTTGAAAAATTGAATAAACTTATTTTCTGTCATTGTCGTTCCTTATACCGTAGGAGTTGGTGATGCCTACTCCCTCGGGAGAAAGTAAAAAGATGTTGCTTGCAATTCTGTGAACGCTACCGTTAAGCGCGTAAATCGCTCCGCTTACGAAGTCAAGCACGCGTTGCGAAACCGCAGGATCAACGTTATCAAGATTGATAATTGCTGATTCGCGCGTTTTGAGAAAGTCGATAAGCGTTTGCACGTCGTCCGCGTTTTTAGGCTCGTACACCATAAAGTTTTGCATAGTTTTGCCTGCGTCCGTTTTTTGCGACGCGTGGTAATCGACGGGCTGTTGCGGTTGCTGTTCTACCCTATCGCTTTGACGGGAAAATCCACGCGCACTAAAAGTATCGCGCGTAGGCTGTGACGAGAAAGCATCACGGGGCGCGTGTGCACTAAAAGTATCGCGAGAAGGCGCACCAAAATCACGCGAGGATTGAGCGCCAAAATCACGCGAGGGCGAAGTAAAAGTATCGCGAGAAGGCGTGCCAAAGTCACGGGGCGCGTATTCAGGCGCGGTAGGACGGGCGTAATCGCTCAGCCTGTCCGTGTAAGCATCGCCGTGAGCGTCCTCGTAATAGCCGTACTCTTCTCTGCTTTCAGTTTGTTCTCCGTCCGCTTTTCTTCTAAAATAATCACTAAATTTTCCCATATTTTATTCCTTTAATAAATTTTTTGCATTAGTTATAATTTCTTTTACCAAATAGCGCGCTACCTATTCGCACCATATTAGAGCCGTGCTTAATTGCCGTTTCGTAATCGTTGCTCATTCCTGCCGATAAAATATCCGCGCCGTAATTTTCTTTTGCAAAGTCGCTTATTTTTCTAAGTTCTTTGTAAAGAGTTTCGTCTGCGCCAACGGGAAAAACTCCCATAACGCCACGAAGATTAAGATTAGGCTTTGAGCTGACGTAATGCATAAACGAATACGCGTCTTCGGGAAAAACTCCACTTTTCGTGGGCTCTCGTCCCGTATTAACCTCAACGAGCACGTCCATTTTTTTGCCTATTTTCCTTGCTTGCTTATCAATCTCGTCGGCAAGCGAAGGGCGGTCGAGTGAGTGGATAAGCGTGACTTTGTCAATAATATATTTGACCTTATTCGTTTGGAGCGCGCCTATAAAATGCCATTGTAGCCCAAATACTTTATCGTATTTTTCAAGAAGCTCTTGCACCTTATTTTCGCCCACGGTATTTATCCCAAGCGAGGGCAAAAGGTTGATCGTATCCGCGTCAACCATCTTTGACGCGCCTATCACGGTGATAGGATAGGTAATACCTTCTTGCTTTTTAATCTCTTCAATTTTTCGAAAAATCTCGCTCGCTCTATCGCGCATAAAACCTCCGAATCGTGCAAAACGGCGTATAACGTACCCTTTCGTTTTGCATTTAGTCCTTGCCAAGTATGGTAGTTATGATACTGAAAAGCCTGAATATCATAGCGTCGTCAAACTCGCGAATATTAAGTCCAGTTTCCTTTTTGATTTTATCAAGTCGGTAAATTAGCGTGTTACGGTGGATAAACATATTCCTACTCGTTTCGGAAATGTTGAGCGAATTTTTCATAAACTCCTCTGCCGTCACGACGAGTTCTTCGTCGCTAAACACGGACGAATCGTTTTTCTCAAGTAGCGTGCCAAGCGCCTTACTTAACACCTCAACGGGAACGGCTTGAAGCAGTCGAAGTAGCACGTAGTCCTTATAAGCGTAAACGTTGCGCTCGGGGGAAAGAAGTTTACCGTACTCGCTGGCGAAAATAATTTTTTCGTACGAGGACGCAAACTCGTCAAAATTATGCACCGTACCTGCGGTGGAAATGGTGATATCTACGCGCATTTCTTCCTTGATGTTTTCACAAAGTACGCGCGCAAACTCACTGGCGGAATTGTACGCGTCGTTACTCTCGTCAACTTTACGAAAGAAAACTGCCGTTTTTTCGTCCATAATCACGACGAAATCGCTGTCGTCACTCATAGCCTCGATAAAGTGCAAAACGTTCTTTTGCATCAAAATCGTACGCGTAGAAAGTGCAATTACGTAGTGATTAAACGCAAAATTATGATACTTTGCGCGCATAAAACCTTTTTGTGAGTCGTTAAGCTCACCCGTAAGTAATTTGCGGAGCTTCTCGTTCTCGTTTGGCTCGATTGAGTTGTCGTGACCTACGAGCGAGGTAATTATGAGCGCGTAATTTTTTACCGTTTCGCCTACGCCCTGCACCGCTACGCACACCACTCCTCGTTCTACTTTTTTGCGGATACAAGTAATGCCCTTTACTGCGTCGACGGTAATGCCTTCTTCGGAGGGGAAAACGAACGTGTCGTCAAAAAATTCGGTGAAAAATCTTATTCCGCCACTTGGGAAGTATACGGCAAAGTCTATATTACAAGACTGCGCTATTTGTTTAAGATAGTCGTATTTCAATTAAAATTTTTCCTTATTACGCAATTACGAGCGCCTGCGCGATATCTGCGATAATGTCGTCAACGTTTTCAAGACCTACGCTGAATCTGATCGTACCCTTGGAAATGCCTGCGTCGATAAGCTGTTGCTCGGTAAGCTGACGGTGCGTGCTGGACGCGGGATGAAGAACACCCGTGCGCGCGTCGGCTACGTGAACTACGATACAAGCAAGCTTAAGCGAATCCATAAAGCGTACGCACGCCTCGTAGGATTGAAGCTCGAAGGTGATTACGCCACTTGCCTTTCCGCCCATATACTTACGGCAAAGCTCGTAATTAGGATCGGACGCAAGACCGGGGTAAACGATAGATTTAACCTTGGGGTGCTTTTCAAGATATTTAGCCACCTTGAGCGCGTTGTCGCAATGTCTGTCCATACGAAGATGTAAGGTTTCGAGGCCTACGTTAGCCAAGAACGCGTTCATAGGGCTGGGCGACGAGCCAAGGTCACGCATAAGCTGTACTCTTGCCTTTACTATAAAAGCGGAAGATCCGAAGGTTTTGGTGTAGCTAAGACCGTGATAGCTGGGATCGGGCTGAGTAAGACAGTCGAATTTACCGCTCTTTTCCCAGTTGAACTTACCGCTATCAATGATTACGCCACCAAGCGCCATTGCGTGTCCGTCAATGTATTTAGAGGTCGAATGCACTACGATATCTGCGCCCCATTCAAACGGACGGCAAAGATAAGGCGTTGCGAAAGTGTTGTCAACGATAAGAGGAATACCGTGCTTGTGCGCAAGGCGAGCAAGATTTTGGATATCAAGAACGGTGAGTGCCGGGTTAGCAAGCGTTTCGCCAAAAATCGCCTTGGTGTTGGGGCGAATGGTTTTTTCCACTTCTTGAAGGTCGTCAAGTTTCATAAGCGTAACTTCGATACCCATCTTTTTGAGCGTTACACCCAAAAGGTTGGTCGTTCCGCCGTAGATATCAATGGACGCGATAACGTGGTCGCCCGTAGACGCGATATTAAGAATGGAAATAAGCGACGCCGCCTGACCTGACGAGGTCATCATTGCGCCTACGCCCCCTTCGAGCGCTGCAATCTTTCTTTCAACTGCGTCAACGGTGGGATTGCCTATACGGGTATAGAAAAATCCGTCCTTTTTTAAATCGAACAAGTCGCCCACTTCTTGCGTGGATTCGTACTTATAGGTCGTGGACATTGCAATAGGCAAAACTCTGGGTTCTCCGTTTTCGGGATTGTAACCTGCCTGTACGCATTTAGTTTCGATTTTCATATTTTTCTCCTTCAAGTGTTTAGATTTCGTTTTTTTCAAGGTATTGCGTTTTGTCAAAAGTAAGGGCGGGATTTCCGCCGACGAACTCGGATATAATATCGTCGATTTTTCGTCCTGACGGGACGGCTAAACGGTAAGTGACGTCTGCGCCGTACTCAACGCTTAACTTTTCAATACCGTTCTTTTCAAAGTAAACGGGCGCGCGCTTCGACTTGCCGTAATCAAGCGTCAAAGTGTACACGTCGCAAGGCGAAAAGCGCACCTTCGTAGCGTTTCTAAGCGCGGACGACGCCGTGGACGAATACGCCCTAACCAGTCCGCCTGCACCCAGTTTTACGCCACCGAAGTATCGCACGACCGCTACCAGCGTTTCTTTGAGCGAGGTGGCTTTAAGCGCCTCTAAAATGGGCTGACCTGCCGTACCGCCCGGCTCTCCGTCGTCCGAAAAGCGCGCACAGTTACCCAGCGTATCAAAGATTGCGCCGTAGCAAACGTGAGTTGCGTCCGAATACTTTTTTCTGATAGCGTTAAGCTCGCTAAAAAATTCTTCTTCGTTACGCACTCTTCGTACTTCGCCTATAAAAATAGAACGGCGAATTTCGCTTTGCTCGGTATAAGATTGTACGGTTACGTACTCTTTCATTACTCTACCGTAACCTTAAGGTGAACCTTTTTGCCCTTGTGAAGTACGAATTCGTTGCCTACCGCCATATCGCCAAGCGTGGTGGAAACGGCAGGAACTTTGCTATCGTTAAGCTTTACGCCACCGCCCTCAACCAGTCGTCTTGCCTCGGACTTAGAGCTTGCAACGCCTGCAAGCACCATAATATCAACTACGGGCGTAGCGTTATCCGCCTTTACCGTAACGGAGGGCATTGCATCCGCGTTACCCGAGAAAGCAGCCTCCGCCTGACGCTTTGCCTCGTCCGCCTTTTCCTGACCGTGAACGAGCTTCGTAACCTCGTAAGCAAGTCTTGCTTTAGCGGAGTTAATTCTCTCGTCCGTGTATTTGGTAAGCTCGGCAATTTCGTCAAGATCCATAAAGGTAAGAAGGCGCATGCACTCTGCTACCTTACAGTCCTCTACGTTGCGGAAGTACTGATAGAAGTCGTATACCGAACACTTCTTCTCGTCCAGCCACAAAGCGCCCTTTTGAGTTTTGCCCATCTTCTTGCCTTCGCTGTTAAGAAGGAGCGTACAGGTCAAGCAGTAAGCGTCCTTTTGCTCTTTTCTGCGGATAAGGTCAACGCCAGCGAGCATATTCGACCACTGATCGTCACCGCCCACTTCAAGACAGCATCCGTACTTTTGATTAAGGTACAAGAAGTCGTAGCCCTGCATAAGCATATAGTTAAATTCAAGGAAGGTAAGTCCCTTTTCCATTCTTTGCTTAAAGCATTCAGCCGTAAGCATTTTATTTACCGAGAAATGCACGCCGATATCACGCAAGAAGTCAACGTAGTTGAGCTTGAGTAACCAGTCTGCGTTATTTGCAATGATAGCACCGTTTTCACCCTCGAAAGAAATGAAGCGGGACATTTGGTTTTTAAAGCAGTCGATATTGTGATTGATAGTTTCAATCGTCATCATTTGGCGCATATCACTTCTGCCCGACGGATCGCCTATCATACCCGTTCCGCCACCGAAAAGCGCGATGGGGCGGTGACCGTAGCGTTGCATCCACGCCATTGCCATAATGGGAATATAATGTCCGATATGCAAGCTGTCAGCCGTAGGATCAAAGCCTACGTAAAAGGATACTCGTTCAGTTTCAAGTTTCTTTTTAAGGTCGTCACCGTATACGGTTTGCTTTATAAAACCTCTTTCTTCTAAAATGTCGTAAACGTTTTTTGCCATAGTTAAATTCCTCCGTCGTTGTCGTTATGTTTTTTCGTTTCCGTCAGATATATGCGCTCGGGCAGATATTTTAGCGTGAAGTACGCCGTAAGCCCAACCGCAATCCCCGCTACCACGCTGGCAAAAAGCATTAGCGGAAGTAAGGAAACGAGATTCGTTTTTACTATTATCGACGCAACAAGTAGTTGTACGCCGTTGTGTATAACCGCGCCCGTGAAAGATACGGTTATTACGCTTACGCGCGGAACGAGTAATTTTATTAGCACGATTTCCACGCCAAGCGAGATTGCGCCGGCTGGGAGTGAATACGCAAGCGAGAAAATATTTCCGCCGAATAAGCTTCCCAAAACGCATCTTATCACTAAAATTACGAAAGCGTCCACGCTACCAAGCGTGAATACCGCGATAAGCGATACTATATTGCTAAGCCCCATTTTTGCGCCCGGAGCAAAGGCAAATAAGGGCGGTAAAGCGCTTTCAAACAGGTGAAGCACGAGCGCTATTGCCGTATACAGGGCGGTTAGCGTAATGCGTTTGGTGCTCATACGCCACCTCCCGAATCAACCTGAAAGTCGTTTTTACCCGTGACCTTTATCACGATATTTTTAGGCAAGCAAACTATGCTTTGGTTGACTTTGCTTATTTTTCCGGTGTGCTGACACACCTTGTCGTCGCAGTCCGTTTCACTCACGAAAACTTGTCCGTTTTCTATCACGACCGTAAGTCCGTCAAGATGGATTTTGCGATTAGAATCAAGCGAATACTCGCTCGTCTGACCGTTCACGGTTATTTGCACGGTGTTACCCGCAGGGAACGAAAAGTAGGGAATTATTGCCCACGCGAGCGCGATAACGAGCACTAACGACATTAAAATAATATCAATTAGCTTGAGCGGACGCGAGGCTTTGATTTCTCTTATTTTTTTGACGTCCGTCATACTTGCTCATACTCCGTAAGGTACAATTTTTCGCTTTGGGCAAAGGTGAATTCGCCCACTACTTTCATCTTTTTATCAGCGGTAAAAAGTAACGCGTCGTAACCTTTTTGGCTGATAATTTCGCTTGCTCTCTCCAGTCCTACGACGCAAGCAGTCGTAGATAAAATATCACACCACAGCGAGCTTTCACCCACTATCGTTGCCGAACATACGGCGGTGGCGTCGATAAAGTATCGCTTAGTAGATTGGTCGTATTTTACGCCCGTGGGATAACCAGTCCTTCCGTCGATTATATGGTTTACGCGCACGCTCGTATCGCCGTAGTCGTAAAAATAACAGCGTTCGTAGTCGCCACTCGTTACGACGGACAGATTTCCACTACGGTAAAATCCGCAAACGTAGCCGGACGTATTAGGCGTTTGACGGGGGTTAATAACTCCCACGCCCCAGTCGCGAGCGTTACCCTTTTCGATATACTCGCCTATCAGCATAATATTACCGCTGATTTGAAACAGCGCGCTGGTTACTCCGTGCTTTAACGCTATCTCCTTACACTTGTCCGCGCAATAGCCTTTTGCCAGTCCGCCAAAGTCGAGCGTTAGGGCGTCGTTCGTTTTGGTTAAATAGTACTTGCCCTCTTCCTCTGTCACGGTCAAAGCGGATAAATCGGCTTGCGCTAATAAGCTAGCGCAACTTTCTACCGACGGCAGAGATTGTATTTTCTCGTTGCCGTAGACGTACTTTTTTACGCCCTCCGCGTCCACGCCCCACGCGCGCGATAACGCGCCAAGCGAAACGTTAACCGCGCCGTCCGTGATTAAAAACGCCTCTTTTGCCACGAGTGCCATTTCGTAGGCGTGCTTATCTACTTCTACCCTTTCGTTCGCTTTTGCGTTATTGAACGCAGTAAGCAAGCTGTCACTTCGGTGGATATTTACCGATTTATCTACCGCGTCAAGCATCTCGTCTATTTCGTCAAGCGCGCTTTTTACGTTACCGCCCAGCACCTTTGCCGAATAGGTCATAGTAGAAGAAAAGGTCGTGTGGATACGCTCGGTATATCCTTTTGGTGCACAAGCGGTCACAAAGGTGAGTACGGTCGCAAGTAGAATAACTAATACTTTTTTAGTTTTACTAAAAGCTTTAGCCACTTTATTTTGTTATGAAGATTATTCCCAAGGTATCCGGTCCGCAATGACTACCGATAACGGGGCCAACGAGCTGACGCCAAATTTCTACGTCGGGATATTTTTCCTTAATCGTATCGTAGATAATTTGCTCGTCCTCGGGGCTATCTGCGTTAATGATGGTAACGGGATAGGAAGTATCGATTTCGTCCCTTTCAAGATAATCGATAAGCATAAAGATAGATTTCTTTCTGCCCTTTGCTTTCTCGATATTTTCAAGCTTACCGTTGACACACTCGATAATGGGCTTTAAGTTAAGTAGCGTACCCATAAGCGCCTTGAACGAGGTAAGACGTCCACCGCGTTTAAGGTATTCAAGGTCGCCTACCGTGAAGTAACATCTAACTTTTTCACGGAATTCCTCAACGAACTTAACTACCTCCTCGTCACTTGCGCCTTCGTTATGAAGCTTTGCCGCGTAGTAAACGATAAGGCCTGCACCCATACTGATGTTTTCAGTATCAACGACGGTGATTTTACGCTCGGGATACTTTTTAAGAAGTTCTTCCTTCGCCAAGTTGAGCGAGTTGAAAGTTCCGCTCATCTTGTGCGAGAAGGATACGTACAACGCGTCTTCACCGCTTGCTAAAACGGGCTCGAATATATCCATATAGTCGTTCATATTTAGCGCTGAGGTTTTAGCCGACGCGCCCTTTCTCATTTTGTCGAAAAACTCTTTGTTGTCCGTGTTCTTGCCAAGATCGTAATAATATTCCTGTCCGTCAATGGTGTAAGGCATAGAGATGAACTTGATGCCAAGCGCCTCTACTTTATCATACCAAAGTTCACAGTTACTGTCGCAAAAAAATACGCTCATTTTTTGTCTCCTTTTCACATACGCACGCATACGTGCGTTAGATAATATTTATTACCTACTATTATAATACCTTTTGCGCCGTTTGTAAAACGATTTTGCACAAATTTTTAATAAATGACTGTGAAAGTTGCACAAAAAAGGCCGTGGAAGTCCACAGCCCAGCCAAAAACCTATTTATTTTGATTAGTTTTCTAAAATATCGTAAAAAATTCGTAAAGAAACGAGCGGACTTTCGTACACCTGCTCAAAGGTTACGCAAACGTTTTTTACCGCGCGCAAAGCCACGCTTTTAGGGGGAGAGATCGTCGTGAGTTCGTCAAGCGTAAGATACGCTATGGTGTCAAGCACTCCACCCGGGGTGTCAAGTGAATTTTCGCGTTTTCCAGGGAGGGCGATAAAGCCTGACAAGGACAGTACTTTTTGCACGAATTTTGCCACAATTAACGAAGTTAAAGCGGACGAATACAGTAGTGATTTTAGCGTTTTGAGAAGTATGATAAAAAGGGTTGCACAATCGATTGACGAGGAGGCTTTGTCCACCACCTCACACACCAGCCCTGCGGACGCGTACTTTTCAGGATCTTGGCAAAGCGAGTATAAATCCTCAACCGCCGTTGCGCCCGTGACGATATACCGTCCGCTCTTTTCGGTCAGTTCGTACTCACAAAAGGCGAAGGGCTGTGAGGCGAATTTGAGTTTTGCGTTGTTCTTTTTCACGCCTCTCATCGTAGCGGTAACGACGCCTTCCTCTAAACTAAAAAGGCGAACGGACCTGTCGCTTTCACGCAAGTCCGAACTTTTCAATAAAATTGCCGTTACCTTTTTGTCCATAATTTCCTCTAATCAAACTTCGTTCTCTCTTCGTCTTCCGCATCAAGCAAGTCGTGGTAAAGCAAATAGTATCCCAAATTACCACTTGCGGAAAACAAGTCCCATCCAAGCCCGGGTAAATCAAAGGGAACGACGGGCTTAACCTTTTTATTTTCGTCCTTTTTTCGCATAGTTTTGACCTCCACTTTTAGTATGTGAAAATCAAAACGGCGCTATACGTACCCCGTTATTTTTTCAATTTTTTCATATCGTAGCCGATATCGGACATAATAAGACCGTCGTTACGCCAGTCCTCTCTGACCTTTACGAAAAGCTCCATATACACCTTTGCGTCAAGAAGTCTTTCGACGTCTTTTCTTGCCCTCTCGGCAATCATTTTAAGCTTTTCTCCGCCTGCGCCGATAATGATGGATTTGTGCGAATCCTTCTCTGCTACGATATCAATAAGAACGTGAGCGACGTCGCGCTCGTCGTAGTACATATTTTGAATACTTACGCCTATTCCATGCGGAATTTCGTCGTTAAGGAGCATAAGCGCTTTTTCGCGAATAATTTCACAAATCATATAACGCTCGCTCTTGTCCGTGATTTCGTCCACGGGATAGTAGCAAGGTCCTTCGGGCAATTCCTTTGCTAAATAGTCACGGAGAAGGTCGACGTTGCGCTTGTTTTTAGCGGAAGTGGGAATAATTTCCTTTACCGCTCCCCTCTCTTCCGTTTTAGTGAGAAGGAAAGAAAGGCGCTGAAGCATAGGATAAACCTTGTCGTATCCTACCGCGTCCACTTTATTTAGCACGAGATACACGGGCGCGTCGCCTTTTAGGTATTTTTCCACGAATGCGGTGTCCGCGTCGCTGATGCGTTTAGTAACGTCAAGCACGATAACTATAGCGTCAACTCCCTCGGTTGCTCCGCGCACGCACTTGTCCATATATTCGCCAAGACGCGTTTTAGGTTTATGCACGCCGGGAGTGTCAACGAAAATCATTTGATAATCTTTGGTCGTTAAAATTCCGTTTACTCTGTCGCGCGTGGTTTGCGCTTTGGGCGAAACGATAGATACCTTTTCGCCGATAAGGGCGTTCATAAGCGAGGACTTACCTACGTTGGGGCGTCCTAAAATTGTTATAAATCCTGATTTCATTTTACCTTCCTATACCGCAAGCAAGCAATACGCTCTCTTCCTTTTCGCGCATAACCTTGCGGTCCTCTTCTTCGATATGGTCGTAGCCAAGCAAGTGCATAAGCCCGTGCACGAACAAATAGCAATTCTCGCGTTCAAAAGAGTGTCCGTACTCTTGCGCTTGCTCACGCGCGATACTTTCGCAAACGACTATACTGCCCAAAAACACTCCGCCACGCTCTTCGTCGTACTCAAAGGGGTAATTTTCACGCGTAAAATCGTCTATTTCGTCAAGCGCCGGGTACGACAACACGTCCGTCGGACGGTCAACGCCACGAGTGCGTAAGTTAAGCTCGTGTATTTGCTCGCTACTTATATATTCCACTTCCACTATCGCGTCACCCACGAGCGATAACTGCTCGTACGCTACGTTGGCAAGACGGGAAAACTGTTCGCCTTGTTTTTCGCAATCTACTTTTATCACTTTATCACCTTTCCGTCGGGGTACTGTACGCGCTCGTGATACAATCCGCCGTACTGCTCGATAATAGTCTTTTTGATAACGTTAAGGTCTTGCATCGTGATTTCGCAGTTATCAAACTGCTTACGCGCGATACGGTCGTTGATAATGGAGGTTACGATAGCGTCCACCTCGGTAGGCGTAGGCTTACCCTTTGCCCTGAGCGCCGCCTCACTCGCGTCACAAATCATTATGATTGCAGCGATTTTAGTAACGGGACGAGGGCCTTGGTAAGAATACTCTCTTATATCCACTTCTCCGTCCGTAAGCTTGGTTGCTTTGTTATAAAATACCGCCATAGGTAAAGTTCCGTGATGCTGATTAGTTACGTGAGCAATCTCAATGGGGATACGGTATTTTTGACAAAGATCAAAGCCGTCCGTTGCGTGTTTTCTCAATATTCCCGCGCTAACCTCGGGCAAAAGCTCGTCGTGAGGGTTACTTCCCGACTGGTTTTCGGAAAAATATCTGGGGTTGTTGATTTTTCCGACGTCGTGATAGTACGCGCACGCCTTCGCCAAATACGGGTTTTCGCCTATACGCATAGCGCATACCTCAGCAAAGCTGGCTACCGACATCGAATGGTTATAAGTACCCAGCGCCTCGGCAATAAGGCGTTTCATAAGGGGAGAATTATTGTCCGTAAACTCCATAAGCTTGGTGTTCGTTATAATGTTGAACAAGCTTTCAAAAATGGGTTGAAGTATCAGTCCTACGATGGGCTGTGCAAACGAAACGAGGCAAACGAAGCCTACGATTTCCATAAAGTTGATTGCGCGTAAGATATACGAGGACACGAACAAAAGTCCAAAGGTTACCGCGCTGATACACAATCCACGCATAACGTACATAAATCTGCGCGTTACGTTGGAAAGCGTGTAGGACGCTATCGAGCCGATAAAAATTCCCGTTATCATCATCACTACTACGGTGAGCGTGTCAACTTTACTGCCGATAATTGATTCAAACAAGAGCACGCACGCTACGATAAGGTTAGTCGTGATGTTGGTGATGAACGAGTCACGTCTGTCCGCAAGGGGAGCTACGACGAAGGCTACGAACGCGACCGGCATATAGTACAAATTAAGCGACGAGGTTACGATACAAAGCGCGTACGTAAATATCAGCGAAGTACATATTGCCAGAAGTTTTTTAGTTTTTTCAATCAGCTTGCTACGCGAATAAATCAGGTAAGTTATCAAAGATACCAAAATGAGCAACGTACTGATTGCGCATCCTGCAAGCGCGACGTAAAATTCGCTCGTAACTACTCCGTCGAACGAACCGAATAGAAAATACTTGCAGTACGCTACCGCAACTATAATAACGTACGACAACATAAATATTGCCGTTGCGCTAATATATGCGTTTTTATTGGTTGTCGTTTTCATCTTTCTTTTTCTCCGCTTGGGCGTAGGCGAGTACTATTCGCTGAACGAGTTCGTGTCTTACCACGTCCTTTTCACTGAAATAGCACACTTCTACTCCCTCGATTTCCTTTAGTATTTTGACGGCGTTTTTAAGCCCACTCTCTCCGCGAGGAAGATCAATTTGCGTTAAATCGCCGTTTACGACTACTTTACTGTTCTCGCCCATACGGGTAAGAAACATTTTCATTTGTTCCACCGTCGTGTTTTGCGCCTCGTCCAAGATGATGAACGCAGACGAGAGCGTTCTTCCGCGCATATACGCGAGCGGTGCAATTTCAATAATTCCGCGCTCGATAAGCGTTGCGTAATTGTCTACGCCGAAAAGCTCTTGGAGCGCGTCGTACAAGGGACGCAGGTAGGGATCGACCTTTTCCTGCAAATCGCCCGGCAAAAAGCCTAACTTTTCGCCTGCCTCGATTGCGGGACGGGTTAAAATTATCTTTTCCACCTCGCCCGACTTATAGGATGCCACCGCCATAGCAACCGCGAGGTAAGTTTTTCCCGTTCCTGCCGGACCTACGCCGAACACGAGCGTATTTTTCTTGATAGCGTTGACGTAGTAACGCTGACCGAGAGTTTTGCATTTGATATATTTGCCTCTCGCCGTGACCGCAACCACCTCGCTTGCAAGCGATACGATTTCGTCGGGCTTGTCCATAAGGGCGAGGTCAATACTGCTATTGACTTTCTCGCGCGTGATTTCGTAACCCTTGCCCATAAGCGACATAAGGTTTTGGATAAGGTAAACCGCGCGCTCAACGTCCACGTCCTTTCCCACCACCTTGAGTTCGCCGTTTTCAGGACGGAGCGATACTTTCATACCCTTCTCGATAAGCGTCGCGTATTCGTCCATAGGGCCGAAAAGTTTTATTAAAGTTTCAGTTGTAACAGGTATGCTATGCGTCACGTGATTTCCCTTTCCGTCGTTAAGTAGACGGTGATTTCGTATTCCGTTTCCGTTAGTTTTTGCGCGTGAGTTTTGACCTCGACGCCTTCGTTTACGTCGTCAATAAACTCCGCCTGCGCTTTTTCAGCGCACTTTTCTACCATTTCGTCAAGCGTTTGTTCCACCTTTTTCAGCGCCGTTTCGTAAAAAACGGTGCGCTCCGCTTTTACGGGCAAAAGGGGCAAAAAGGTTTGAGTGCATTCGCTTTCATAGCTTTCGTAGGGAGAAGTTGCTTTTCCTATCGCCATTCCCCACAAATAAAGGGAGGTTATTGCCTTGCTCTTGCCCGTGCGAATAACCGCGTAGGAGGTGGTCGAGGCTATGAAAACGCGTTTTTGAGTGACCGTGCCGTACACTTTGCCACTTGCTTGCGTTTCAAGCATTTCTTGACCGAGCTGGTTGTAAAGCTTGCCCTCGATTAGCGTTTCGCCTTTTCTTACCCTTTGACCGACCTTGACTTTTGCCGTACCCTTTTCGCAAACGATGCGGGTGACCGTTGCGTCGTAGCGCGAGCAAAGATTTTGCGCGGACGAGGGCGACGGCGTCGTTTGATCGCGCTCGGTTAAGTGAATAAACAAGGTGTGACCTACCACTTTGACCGAACACTCGGCAACGTTTTCAAACGAGCGCGTAATTTCTCTGATTTCGTCGTGATTTAACGAGCCCTTCACTGCGCCTACTTTGACGCCATTACTTTTGAGGTAAGTCAAAAATTGGGTGGTGGCGATATTTTCCGCGCCCGTGACTTTGATATCCAGCAAAAAAGCGTTGGATAAACAAAACAGGGTTACGACGGACAGCGCACCTACGAGCAAAGCGATACGGTTTAGCTTGCTTTTTAGCCAAAAACTTAGCCCGATATACTCCACCACATTACAATTATAGCACAAACGATTACAAATTGCAAAAGTTTTTGCGTACTCTTTTTGATATATTATTATAATAAACTGATTAGAAGTGATATTTATCACTCTTTTTACGGTAATTCCTTCGCGCGCAAGCGCATCAAGCAGGCGCGCGCGATTAAACCCCGTGACGGCTACTTTTACTTGGCTTTTACTTAGCGAAAAGCGCGCAGGGGCAGTATTACCCCTCTCTTTTTTACATTTCTTTTTGCGAGACACAGTTTATCTTCCCCTTAATAATTAGCGTACCACCGTCAAGCTCTTCCATCATAAGTTTTTCGCCTTCAACGGTAATTACGGTCCTCTTAGCGGAAACGCTGATTTCGTTTTCGCCCACGAAAACGAGTCGCTCAATGCCCTCTACGTATACGTATTCACCGTTAAAGTTGATTACGCTATATCCTCCACATATTCCCAGTTTTGCAGTAAGCTCGCCTATAAAACTCATAATTTCACCTCACGGTATAGTTTATGTAAAACCGTCCGCAGATATGATTTTAAGCTTTTTTTGAATAAGAAAAAAGGACGCTAAAATGCATCCTTTTAGTAAAAACGGAAGGTAACGTACCCGTTCGTTTTAATTTTTTGCGCCCTCACGAGCATTGTAAAAAACGTACTGCTGAGCAATGCCGGCGTAGTCACCGTAGCGATCGAGATAGTAATCTCTGACCTTCTTTGGCGTATCAAGTTCAGCCGTGCTACTTGCCTTAAAAATCCAAGTATCGACGGGGTACGAGCGCGTAAGGTGAAGTCCAAAAAGCACTATGCAGTCGGCGACCTTAGGTCCTATTCCCTTCTGTGAAAGTAAAATTTTATGTACGATTTCAGCATCCGTGCTACTCATAACTTCGTCGTAAATACTCGCGAAAGTGCGCGAGGTTTCGTATAAGTAAGGTGCGCGGTAACCCAGTCCTATTTCTTTAAGCTCCTCTACCGTCGCCTTTTGAAGTTGCTCAATAGTCGGAAAAGCAAAGTAACCGTTCTTCTTCGTGCCGTATTTTTTGCAAAGGCGTTCGATGATTCCGCGGATACGGGTAATATTGTTGTTTGCTGAAATTATAAAACTTATCGTCGTTTCGTAAAAATCCTGACGCAAAATGCGTATGCCTTTGCCTACGCTAACGCTTTCGCTCAATTCAGGGAACGCGGACAAAACGTTAGTTATTTTCTCGTAGTCGGTACTAAGGTCAAAATAGTTAGCAAAATACCCTTCGTCCGCGCTCGTAAGGATAACCTTATCCCCTACCGTTTCGAGATGACAAATCTTATCGAGCGAAATTACGTCGTAGCTTCCGTCGGCGTTTTTGAAATACCTAAACACCTGTCCGCACTCAAGCGTTGCTTTTATATCAAAAAATTTTGAACTTACTTCTATCATTATATATACGCGTATAAAAAAACCGTTGGGTTGTCCAACGGCTTATTTTTAATTATTCAGCAGCGTAAACGCTTACCTGCTTCTTGTTTGCTCTGGTTTCGAACTTAACCTTTCCGTCGATAAGCGCGAAAAGCGTGTCGTCACTACCTCTGCCAACGTTGTTACCGGGATGTACGGAAGTACCTCTCTGGCGAACGAGAATGTTACCAGCGAGAACGAATTGTCCGTCACCGCGTTTTACGCCAAGGCGTTGTGCATGAGAGTCTCTGCCGTTCTTAGTAGAACCGCCACCTTTTTTATGAGCAAATAACTGAATATTGATAAACATAATTATTTAACCTCCAAATCAATAAAGTCTGAAAAGCCTTCGTAATAGTCGGCTATTCCGCATAACATCGTATCAAGTATCATATCCGCGTTATGCCTGTCTTCTGCGTTCAGGTCGGGTAATTCCAAATCTATGAGCGCCTCTTCGTCGTCAATACGCACCTTTGCGTTTATTCCAGCCACGCGCATCAGACCTAAAATAGCCGTTTGCATTATGCTGGAAAGTCCTGCGCAAACGATATCCTCGCCTTCCACTCCGTAACCGGTGTGGCCCTGCGCAAAAACCTTGACGATGTGTCCGTTCTTTTTTTGGATCTTTACTTCCGTCATTAGCCGATTGCTACCACTTTAATTTTGGTAAACGGCTGACGGTGACCTTGCTTTTTGCGAACGTTCTTCTTAGCTTTGTACTTGAAGACTACGATCTTCTTGTCTTTGCCTTGAGCGAGAACTTCACAAGTTGCCTTTGCGCTAACTTCTGCGCCTGCAACTACGTTCTCTCCGTCCACGGTAAGCACTACGGGAAGCTCAACTTTGTCACCAACGTTCGCGGTAAGCTTTTCTACCTCGATTACGTCACCTTCGGAAACTCTATACTGCTTTCCGCCCGTTACGATTACTGCATACATTTTAAAGCACCTCCTCACTGATGTCTCCGCCAGGCGAGGTATCCCGTTTTCGGGCGTTTTACAAACCTCCGCTGTGCGGCTCGTAGAATATTATACTATAAAAGTAAAATAAATGTCAACGGTTTTTCGTCGTTTTTTAAATGTTTTTTTGAGAAAATTACGCAAAATAATAGTTTTTTGACGCGATAATCACCATCGCGTTATCATTTAACAGTATTTTAGAATTTATACCCTTAACGTAGAGCATTGATTCAATATAATTCATATCTTTAAGCCCTGTTTTGTGAAGCTCAATAAAAATCTGTTCTTTTTGCACGGGCGAAACCAAAATTTCAACGAGCGCGTATTCGCTTATATACTCTTTTCCGCACACAAAATAACGGCGTTTCCCGTCCGCGTCAAATAAAGAAGATACGTATTTTGACAACGCGTTTACACTCCCTTGCACCGCATTCCAGTCATTCATATAGAAGGAGCACTCGTTACCGTCCGCCGAGTAAAAATTCTCGTTGTAATAGTTATACGGCTCGTAAGTCGTTTTTGGATAATTTGCGCTATCGTTTTCAAAGTGCGACGACTCAAGCTCCCAGTCCGTTTTAAGGAAAAATTCGTGAAGAGCAAGCTCGCTAGTGACGGACGAGGCTTTCGAATAAGCGGATTTTTTAACGGTGAAAGTCGCGCGCAGATCGCTCCAAGTGCAATCCACGATATACCACTTTCCGTCAATTTTGACCTTATTCCACGCGTGACCAAAGTCGCCGTCGCCCGAATTTGCTTTACCCGTTACGCGCACGCATTCAAGCCCAAGCATATTACAAAGCAAAGAATACGCCTTACTCATTCCGTCGCACACCGCCATATAATTCGTGTCGGTAAGCACGCTTTCAAGATAGAACGCGCTATTTTTTACCGCCTCGCTTATCTCACTAATTTCCGATGCTTTCTGGTCGTAAGTTACGCGCCAAGTTATCCAGTCGAATACTGCGTGCGCTAACTCGTACTCGCTCATATTTTCGTCCGTTATTTGACGAAGAAGATTGCGCGCGTAGTCGTAATAAGTGCTTGCTCTGCTACTGCTTTTTGGCACGGGCTTATAGCCAAGCTCCGCCACGCGATAAAGCTCGTCCGTGGTAGTAACCTCCACCGCCTTTTCATCACTAAGCGTGTCTATATAAAGCGTTTCACTCTCTCTACCAGTACTTGATAAATGAGGCAACGCGCCGTTTATATTCGTGCCCGCGACGGTGTTAGACTGATAGGGCGTAGACATAGTATAAAACTTAAAACCAACGGTGACGTACCTGCCCGTTTGGTGCGTATTAACGTCGTACGTACCCGTGTAGCTACACTTGTCAAACGCTGCTTGAGCAAGTCGCGATACGCTTTTACTCGGCTCGTAGCCAAGATAAATTTTGCACTCTGACGAGGTACTTTCGACCCCTATCGGCTGGGTGCGGAATAACATATAATAGTCGTAAATTGCGTAAAATTCGTCGTCCGAAGCAATAAAGTAATTCCCACCAAACCACTCCTTTTCAAGGTACGGTTTTGCCTCTTCGCTAAGGGGAGAAAAGTTATGTATTTCACTATAACTTGAAGGCGTTAACCAGTCGTCGTTGCCCTCCGATTTAACCTTGATTTCATATGGCGAAAATGCGTCAAATTGCGCGGACGAAAGAACGAGCGAATTGTCGCTAACGTCGTAAATTTGCTCGTTATTACCCGATTTTACGCTTACCTTAAAGCTTTCGTTTTTCGTCGTTTCGTTCCAAGAAATAAGCGTTGAGGGATACAGCGTATCGCAGTCAACTTTGATATTACCGGGCACTTCGCTACCTGATAGCGTTACGATATTTTCCTGCGCGGTTGCTTCTGTTCCGTCAACGCGGGCGGTGATTTCGTATTTACCGATTTTATCGGGCGTGAAAGTAAATTCGTTACCCTCCTCCTGCATAACGACGCCGTTTACCATCCAGTCGATTACGGGAAGATAGCTATGACCTTCGTGGTAATTTACCTTGTATCTGACTGCGCTTTTTTGCGTTTGGTTAGTTATTCCCTCTATCTTTTCTATCGTAACGGGCACGGTGCAATCGTCGTGACGGTTTATCAAAACGCTATCCGTATACTTACTGCCGTCCTTTGCCGTGACGGTTGCGGTAATTTGCCTATACGTTGCCGTATCGCCATAAGGTGGCAGGGTATAAACGCACCCCGTATAGCTTAGTATTTTGCCGTCCACCTTCCACTCGACCGCGTAATTTTCAGCAGACCGAGCGCCGTCGTTCAGGATCACGAAAACTTCCGTCGCGCGCTTATCGCTTACGTGTCGTGAACGCTCGCCAGCAAACAGGCGCATTGAGAAAATTTCCTTGTTTACCGTGACGGTGCAGTTAGCGGTTTTACCGTCGTTACCAGTCGCGGTGAGCGTTGCCGTGCCTTCGCCTACCGCCGTAACGGTATGCGAATTTACGGATAAAACTTGCTCGTCAGAGGAAGCAAGCGTAAAAGAAAAGGCGCGCGGTTTTGAAGGAGAAAAATCAAACTCGTCGCTTGAAATACTCCATTCGTCGTCCTTCGTCAGCACTTTTTCTTCGGTTACGAAGCAAAAATCGTACTCGCGATTAAAAAGCGCGTGCAAAAACTCGCAACCGAAAAGTGAACTCGTTGCGAAAATCAAGCACAGCGTTAGCGCAAAAAATCTCGTTATTGAATTTTTAAGCACCTTTTTCATTATTTATATTATATCAAAGGCTTTATTTTTTTACAACGGTTTTAAGTGAAAATCAGGTAAAATTAACGCTTTTTTAATTTTCCGTTCTACTTGTCTCTCGCTCAAAATATGATATACCAAAAACTGTTTTGGTGATATTATGCGAAAAAACATCTTAACCGCGCTATTTACTTTATCGTTTTTTACTATTTTGGACAGAGTTTTGGGCTTTTTGTTCAAAATTTGGCTTTCGCGTGAGTTGGGCGCGACGAATCTTGGCGTGTATCAGGTCGCGTTATCCTTTTTCTTCGTGCTTTTGACGGCGACGACGAGCGGAATTCCGCTAATCGTAAGTAAGTCCACAGCCCTTTACCGTGCAAAAAACGACCAAAAAAGCGAAGGCGCAATCACGAGCGCGTCACTTATCGTGGGCGTTACGCTTGCCCTAATAATTTGCGCGTTGGTGCTTATTTTCTTTATTCCTATAAAAGCAACCTTTACGGACGGGCAAAGCGCGATCGTTTTACTGTTTTTATTGCCTGCGCTCATTTTTTCGGCAATTTATTCTGGATTTAGAGGCAACCTTTGGGGCAGACAAAAATATTTTGCCGTTTCTATCGTAGAAATTATCGAGCAAATCGCACGCATAATCGCTTGCTTTTTGCTGTTTTTGGTGGGAGTCAACAAGCTACACGCGACTGCTATCAGCTTGTCGATAGGTTGTTTCGTGAGTATGGCGTGCGTGTTTTTTTGCTTTATTCGCGCAAAAGGCAAGCTTTGCTCACCCAAAGGCTATATCCTTCCGCTAATTAAATCCTCAACGCCCATTACTCTTTCACGCGCGGGAAGTAACGTGACCAGCTCGCTTATTGCAATCGTCGTACCCTTTCTGCTCCTTTCGTCGGGGTTTAGCGAAACGAAAGCGCTTGCGCTGTACGGCTCAAGCGTAGGTATGGCGCTACCGCTACTTTATATTCCTATTACTATCGTAGGCTCACTTGCATTCGTGATGATACCTGCGCTGTCTGAAAGCGTGGCAAAAAACGATTACTCGCGCGTCAACTCGCAAATCACGAGCGCTACGGGATTTTCTATCATTTTGTCGGCGCTATTCGTGCCTATTTTCTTCGTTTTGGGCGAGCAAATAGGCTTGTTCGTGTACGACGACCTCAGCTCCGGACTGTTTTTATCGCGCTCGGCGTGGTTACTCGTGCCTCTTGCGGTGGAAAACATAACCTCGTCGCTTATGAACTCGCTGGATCTTGAAAAGCAAAGCTTTATCAACTACGCTATTGGTGCGGTGCTCACCTTCGTGGTAATGTTCGCTTTTTACGGCGCGTTCGACATCAGCGTGCTTTCCTTTGCGATGGGGCTTGGGTGGAGCGTTTCTACGCTTTTGCATATCCGCTCGATAAAAAAGCGCACGAATATGTCCGTAAAACCTCTGCTTTTTACTTTACTTAAAAGCGTGGCGTTGCTTTTCCCGACGGTTTTTATCACGAAAAGCATTTTTTCGCTTTGCGTTTCGTTACCCACCTTCTTTTCTCTCGCTATACCTTCGGTGGTGGCGGTACTGTTTTTTTCGGCACTTGCGCTCGTTTTTAACCTCGTCGATATCGACTTTTTCTTTCCCTCTTCACAGAGAAAAAGTTTTTCGAAAAAAAATCAAAAAAGACAAGCAAAACGCTTGCTAATTAAATAGCGTTGCTATATAATAAGGGCATCACAAATTCATAAAAAGGAGAAGCCCGACATTGATGAAAAATCAACAGGAAATTGCGACTCCGAAGAACGCAACCTTCGAAGAACCGCAAACGAAAGTACAACAGACTTGCGAAACGAAACGTAGACCGCTATTTATGCGATTGTTTTTCTCGGGTGCGATTACCCACGACACCACGCCTTCCAAAAAAGTCGCTTATATCGCCGTGACTGCCGCTTTTTTAGCGGTGGCCAACATGTTCGAGATTAAGTTCGCTGACGTGCAATTCTCTCTTACCATTGCCGTCTCCGCACTCGCCGGCGTTATGCTTGGAGCAGTTTTTGGATGCGCTGCCGCTTTTTTAGGCGACCTCGTGGGCTTTTTGTTTAACTCGGGTGGCTTTGCCTATATGCCCTGGGTGGGAATCAATCTTGCCGTGATTGCCCTGCTATCTGGCGTTATCGTGGGCGGAATCAATCTTCGCTTTCGCGGATGCCTCGTGGTTAAAGTAACCGTGCTTGCCGTGCTATCATTTTTTCTATGCACGGTGGGTATCAACACGACGGCGTTTTGGCTACTGTACGCAAAAGGCGTGCCCTATCTGACCTATGCCGTAACGCGAATTTTCGTAGGCGGTCAAATCTATAACTGTCTGGTCAACTACGCGCTACTGTATATCATTATACCAGTTATCGCCAAACTGAAAATCATTAAGTTTAATTACTAAACGGAGACGACGGAGTTAATTATCCGTCGTTTTAACCTTATAAGGATAGCTATGGATTCTAACATAATTTTTCCAAAAAGAAAACAACTACGATTGAACAACTATAATTACAATTCGGTTGGTGCATATTTTATTACGATATGCACACACGAAAGAAAATGCATTCTCTCAAATATTGTAGGGGCGATTCACGAATCGCCCGAACACAAATTATCACAATACGGAAAAATTGTCGATGAAATAATAAAAAATACTTCAAACTATAAAAATGCTCAAATAGATAAATATGTGATAATGCCAAATCATATACACTTTCTAATTTCAATTATTGACGAAGATAAATCAAACTATTATTCTCAATTACGGGCGATTCGTGAATCGCCCCTACGAAATGAACGTTCAGTAATATCAAAACTAATAGGATATATTAAAATGAATGTTTCAAAATCTATAAACGAAAGGTTTAATGAAACAAAAATTTGGCAACGCGGGTTTCACGATCACATTGTCCGCAACGAATTTGATTATGAAAAAATTGCAAAATATATTGAAGAAAACCCTATAAAATGGCATTTAGATTGTTTTTTCGTTAACGAAGAAAGCCAAGGCTAAACACCTTGGCTTTTTTTGTTCTAACCTTGTCTGCCACCGCCTTGGGAAGATAATAACGCCCAGGTGTTTTTACCTACTATTCCGTCGGGGGTAAGAGCGTTTTCGCGTTGGAAGGCGCGGACGGCGTTTTCGGTAGCGTTACCAAAAATTCCGTCGACGTTACCTAACGGGTAAAGCTTTGAGGTTAGCTTGCGTTGGAGATATTTTACCCACTCGCCCTTTGCGCCTTTTCGTAGCGTAGGATTAGGCGCGGTCCTATTTATTACCGCCCAGGTTTTTGCGCCTGCAATTCCGTCGTCCACAAGTCCGTTATCACGCTGAAACCGTTTTAGCGCATCTTGCGTCTGCGCGCCAAAAGCTCCGTCTTTTGCGCCTACGTTGTAGCCCATAAAAGACAACGCATACTGTAACACGCGGACGTATTTATTCCTATTTCCACGGCGAACGGTGGGGTACGTACCCGTCCGTTCGACAAAATCAACGCCTAAAAACTCGCATACGCCACGACAAGCACCCTCGCCTATATCGCGCGCAAAATCGGGATCAAGCATTAGTTTTGCCTCCGCTAAATTAGTCATAAAACCGCACTCGCAAAGCACGGACGGACAGCGGACGGACTGCAAAACACCTACGTCTAAAAGCGTACCTACGCCCAAATTTTTAGTGAAAAGCGTTTTGCTTAATCCTGCTGAAATATCGTAGGCAAGTAGTCGTGATTGCGTAGGACGGTAACTGCTCCTTGAATAAAAAACGATATAGCCGTTTACGTTATTAAAGGTCGCTCCGCCACCGTAAGCGTTGTAAGCAAAGGTCACGAGTAGCGTAGCCCCTGCGCTATTAACTCTTCTCACCCTCGTAGCCACGGCAGTATCAGTCAGTTCGGGCTTTACGTCAAGCGTCCTAAATCCACACCGCGCGCACGCTAACAAAAAATATTGCTTTGCTTGGCGGTTGATTTCGTTTTCATAAATCGATCTCCCAAGATTTGGCAAAATAGGTGTGCGTTTACCCTCCGTGGGTGGATTAAGTCCGTGTTCGTCGTTTGCTGCTATCAAAAAATTATATGCGCTCGCCATAATATCCTCCACTTCCATATATGAAAATGAAAAGGTTTCTGTGACGAAATAATATCTATATTTTCAGTTAAAAAACAAAAACGACGGGGTACGTGCCTCGTCGTTTTGTGATTTTAAATTTTTAGTTTGTTGAAAATTAGTCCAAATTCTTAAGACTTTCTTCAAGACCTTTTTTAAGCTCGATATACTTTTCGAGCTTTTCTCTTTCCTTCTCGATAAGGGCTGCAGGCGCTTTTGCAACGAAGCCTTGATTGTTAAGCTTACCTTGTGCGCGAGCAATCTCGTCTTCCGTCTTTGCGATTTCGGCTTTAATTCTTTCACGCTCTTTATCAAAGTCGATAAGGTCGCCCATAGGAATGAACACTTTACCAAGCGCAGTCACGAGCGAAGCGTTCTTGCCCTCTGGCTCGTTGAACGCAACCGAGCTACCCATAGCGAGCTTTTCAATATAGCTTGCTATCTTTTTAGCCGTCTTTTCCATTCCCTCGGCAGGAACGATATGGATGGCGGTGCGCTTGTTCTGGCTAACGTTCATCTCACGACGAAGGTTACGAATGGACTTGATTACTTCCATAACCATTTCGGTCGTAGCAACGTCTTTTCTGTAAGCGCGCTTACGGTCGTAAACGGGATAGGGCGAAATCATAATGTCCTCAGCGTCCTTGTTGGGAAGCGCGTCGTAAATTTCTTCGGTCACGAAAGGAATAATGGGATGAACGAGTTTAAGCGTTTCGCGAAGAACGTACAAAAGCACGCTTACGGTGTCATTTCTCTTCTCCTCGTCGTCCGAGTAAAGCGCGGTTTTACTAAGTTCAATGTACCAGTCGCAGAACTGATTCCAAATGAATTCGTAAAGCTTTGCAGCGGCAAGACCTACCTCGTACTTATCCATAAACTTGGTAACCTGTGCGGTTACTGCGTTAAGGCGCGACAAAATCCACTTATCAAAGGGCGTGAGCTTCTTAATCTCGCTGATATCCTTAATCTTAACGTTTTCGCAGTTCATAAGAACGAAACGGCTTGCGTTCCAAATCTTATTCATAAAGTTGCGGTAACTCTCCATCTTGTCTTCGGAGAATCTGATATCGCCACCTGCGGAAATACCGTTTACGAGCGAATAACGGAGCGAGTCAGCACCGTATTTTTCAATCAAAAGCAAGGGATCAACGCCGTTTCCGAGCGATTTACTCATTTTTCTTCCAAGCGCGTCACGAACGATACCGTGAATAAGCACTTCAGAGAAAGGCTTTTCGCCCATGTGTTCAAGACCTGAGAAAATCATTCTGGATACCCAGAAGGTAATGATGTCGTAACCCGTAACGAGCACGTTGGTGGGATAGAAATATTCTAGATCTGGGTTGTTATCCGGCCAACCAAGCGTTGCGAAGGGCCAAAGCGCAGACGAGAACCAGGTGTCAAGCACGTCTTCGTCCTGACGCATAGGTTGTCCGCAAACGGGACAAACGGTAAGGTCCTCTCTCGACGCGGTGGTGTATCCGCAAGCGTCGCAGTAGAACACGGGAATACGGTGTCCCCACCAAAGCTGACGGGAAATACACCAGTCGCGGATGTTGTTCATCCAATGAAGGTAAGTCTTTTCAAAGCGCTTGGGCATAAAGACGATTTCTTTGTCAAGCACCGCCTTAATAGCAGGCTCGGCAAGCTCCTTCATCTTAACGAACCATTGCTTAGAAACGATAGGCTCGATAGAGGTATGACAACGGTAGCAATGACCTACGTTGTGCTGATGCGTTTCGGTTTTAACCAAAAGACCAAGCTTGTCAAAATCGGCAACGATTGCCTTTCTCGCCTCCTCACGCGTTAGTCCTGCGTAAGCGCCCGCGTTTTCGTTCATAGTCGCGTCGTCGTTCATAACGCGGATTACGGGAAGGTCGTGGCGTACGCCTACCTCAAAGTCGTTAGGATCGTGCGCAGGCGTAATCTTTACCGCGCCAGTACCAAAGGCTTTATCAACGTAGCGGTCGGCAACGATAGGAATAAGTCTACCTACGAGGGGAAGCTTAATCATTTTGCCAACGAGCTTCGTGTATCTCTTGTCGTGGGGGTTAACCGCAACCGCAGTATCGCCAAGCATTGTTTCAGGACGGGTGGTAGCAACGATAATATATTCGTTTTCCTCGCCGTCGATGGGGTATTTAAGATGCCAAAGATGTCCTTCTTCCGCCTCGTACTCTACCTCAGCGTCCGAAATAGCCGTCTGGCACTTGGGACACCAGTTGATAATTCTGTCGCCCTGATATATAAGACCTTTTTCGTACATTTTTACGAAAACTTCGCGTACCGCTTTAGAACAACGCTCGTCCATAGTGAAGGCAAGGCGATCCCAGTCGCACGAAAAGCCCATCTTTTTGAGCTGTTCGACGATTCTTCCGCCGTACTGTGCCTTCCACTCGTAAGCGCGTTTAAGAAAGCCTTCTCTGCCAAGGTCGTCCTTCGTGATACCCTCTTCACGCATTTTTTCAACGATTTTTACTTCCGTTGCAATAGACGCGTGGTCAGTACCGGGAAGCCAAAGCGTTTCAAAGCCTTTCATTCTCTTATAGCGGATGATCGCGTCCTGAATCGTGTCGTCAAGCGCGTGTCCGATATGAAGCTGGCCCGTGATGTTGGGCGGGGGAATTACGATGGTAAAAGGTTCTTTTTCGCTGGGCTCGGCGTGAAAATATTTGTTGTCAAGCCACTTCTTATAAATTCTTTCTTCAAATGATTTCGGGTCGTAAGTCTTGTTCATAATTTGCTCCGTGACATAAGTTTACGAATATCATTATATCATAATCGCACCTGATAAGCAAGGGTTTTTAATTGAAAAAAGTAATTTTTCAATCGTTTTGACTTTTTTGAACACTTTTTTTGTCTAGTTCATAGTATGGATTATGAGCCGTATTCGGCTGAAAATTTTTATTTTTACGGGGTGTTTATGAAAAAATTTGTTCTTGTACTTCTCTCTTTCCTTCTCGCGCTATCTTCGTTTGCTTTCGTAGGGTGCAGTAACGGAAACGGAAAAAACAAAGTTAGACTGTGCGAAGTCACTCATTCTATCTTTTACGCGCCACTTTACGTCGCGATAAACAACGGGTATTTTGACGAGGTGGATATCGAAATAGAGCTTACTAACGGCGGAGGCGCAGACAAGGTTATGTCCGCGATTTCCTCAAAGTCGGCGGATATCGGTCTGATGGGGCCTGAGGCTACGATATACTGTCAGGCGCAAGGTCAGCGCGACTATCCTATCATTTTTGGTCAACTCACAAAGCGTGACGGCTCGTTTTTAGTATCAAAAACGGAGCAACCCGACTTTAAGTGGACGGATTTGAGGGGAAAGCACGTGCTTGCCGGTCGAATAGGCGGTGTGCCTGCTATGACGATGCAATACGTCGTTAACAACGCTGGTCTTAACGAGAAAACGGACCTTCGCTTTAACACGGACGTGGCTTTTAATATGATGGCGCCCGTTTTTGAATCGGACGACACGGTAGACTACACCACGCTTTTTGAGCCGACGGCGAGTGAAATGGTACTTGCCGGCAAGGGCTATATCGTTGCGTCAGTGGGAAAGGACAGCGGTGAAATCCCCTACACTTCTTTCTCTGCAAGCAAGAGCTATATTCAAAACAATACTGATCTTATTAAGAATTTTTTGCGCGCAGTCAAAAAGGGATACGACTTTATCGTAAATAACGACGAAACGACGGTTGCAAACGCGCTTGCGCCCTCCTTTACGGGCACTTCGCTCTCCTCAATTTCGGCGTCGGTAAAGAGTTACCGCGAGATTGACGCTTGGAAAGACGATCTCTATTTTTCAGAGCAGGCTTATGAAAAACTGCAAGACGTTATGGAAAACGCAGGCTTTTTGCAAAGCCGTGTAACTTACGCGGACGCCGTGGATAACACTTACGTTTTGGCAATAAAAGACTGATTTCACTCTACGGAGGATAAAATTATGGATATACTGACCATAAATGGCGTTGATTTGACTTATCAATCGGCGCTTGGCGAGACTCAGGCGTTAAAAGACTTTTCGCTGACGGTGAAAAGCGGAGAATTCGTTTCGCTCGTAGGTCCGAGTGGGTGCGGAAAAACCACCGTGCTTTCGCTTATCGCCGGGCTAATTTCTCCGTCAAGTGGCGAAATTTTGCTGGGCGGTAAGAAAACGGGCGAAAAGGCGAATCAGGTGGGCTATATGCTACAACGCGACCAGCTTTTTGAGTGGCGCACGATACTTGATAACGTTTTACTTGGCGCTGAAATACAAAAAAAGCGCAACTCCCTTTGCGAAGATTACGCTAAAAATTTGCTTGAAAAATACGGGCTACAGGGTTTTACCAACCGCTATCCGCGTGAGCTTTCGGGCGGTATGCGACAACGCGTTGCGCTCATTCGCACGCTCGTTCTTCGCCCTGAAATTTTACTGCTTGACGAACCCTTTTCGGCGCTCGATTTTCAAACGAGGCTATCGGTATGCGACGACGTGTATTCCATAATTAAGAGCGAAAACAAGACGGCGATTTTGGTAACGCACGACATATCCGAGGCAATTTCGATGAGCGATCGCGTAGTCGTGCTTTCCGCCCGTCCTGCTACGGTAAAGAAAATTTTTACGCTTAACTTCGGACAAAAGACTCCGCTACTTCGCAGAGAGAGCGCGCAGTTTCCCGTTTCGTTCGACGAGATTTACAAAGAGGTCAAAACGTGAGGTGCTTATGAAAAAAATTCTTTCTCCAAGGGAAATTTATTTACGCGGTGAAAAACGCAACAAAAACAAAATCCTTATTTTGCGCGTTGCAGTTTTGGTGCTTTTCGTGGCGCTGTGGGAACTGGTGACAGCGATAGGACTGGTTGATACTTTTTTCGTAAGCTCGCCTTCGCGCATCTTCTCTACTGCCGTTGACCTTTTTCAAGGCGGTGAGATCTGGCGACATATAGGTATAACTCTGATTGAATGCATTCTTGGTTTTGCAATTTCAACCGTCGTGGGCGCGGTTATTGCGGTGGCGCTATGGTGGAGCGAGACGGCGCGGAAAGTGAGCGAGCCGTACTTAGTCGTACTTAACGCGCTACCTAAAATCGCACTTGGTCCTATCATTATAATTTGGGTGGGCGCAGGCGTTAAGGCAATCGTCGCGATGGCGTTTTTGATATGCATTATCGTGACGGTAATCAGCCTACTTAACGCGTTCGTGGGCGTAGACGAAGGCAAGATTTTTCTTCTTCGCTCTATGGGCGCGAGCAAGTGGCAAATTCTACGAAAGCTCGTTATTCCCTACGCTATTCCCGACTTTTTGAGTGTCTTAAAAATAAACGTTGGACTATCGTGGGTGGGAACGATTATGGGAGAATATTTAGTTTCGAGCGCAGGACTTGGATACTTGATTATATACGGAGGTCAAGTTTTTCAAATCGATCTCGTTATGACCTCAACGGTAATTTTATGTATTCTTGCGGCGCTTATGTACGCTACGGTGGCGCTTTGCTGTAAATACGCAAAACGGTTTTCGTGAAGTACGGATAAGGTAGATTACGCAAACTAAAAAATACGCAAGTCCTATCACTCCTATCACGGGATAAAAGATATCGATTACTCTCTTAAAGCCTAAAAAGCTGAGCGTTAAACAGAAAATTGCACTCACGCTTGCTGACAAAACGCGGTTATTAAAGAATGCGTTTATCCATTCGCTTATGCTCGCGTGGGCAGTAAGCATCGTAGTGAAAATACCTGCCAAAACGGCTAAAATTGCAAAAACAAATGGGGACGTACCCAGTCGTTTTGCAAGTTCGACTAACGGCATTTCGCTAGACGGACTAACGGACGGAAGCGAAAGCGAAAGAAGTAAAATCAATGCTCCTATCACTACTGCCGAAAGCGCAGACGATAGGAGTATTTCTTTTTTACTAAGCCCGTTTACCGTCGTCAAAACGGACGCGGACAGTATTCCGTTAAGCGCGGTGTAGATAAAGACGTTACTTACGCTACTTTTTTCAAAATAAAGCGTTACGGGTGCGTTTAGGTTAAAGGCGCAAATTAACGTCATCACCACTATTAAAACGGGCACGACGAGTGAGTTTACACGCATAAGTCCGCGTAGTCCAAACACGACCACGAGCGTAGACAGGAGCGCAAAAATTATAGAATATAGAGGCGAAAGCGGAAACACGCTATCAAGAAGTGCGTTAGTACCTGCGAGCATTGCGGAAAAGGTTATCACACAATTAAATAGCATAAATATATTTAGTACGACTTCAAGAGGGCGTGCGATTTTGCGGTTTACCTCCCCTATTTCACTCGCGTTTACCCTCGCTCCGACCAGCAAAAAAACGGCGCAAAACAGAAAAGTTACTATGGATATGGGAATGGCTAATAAGGGCGAGAGAGTATTTCCAAAAAAGGTTAATATTTCTCTGCCCGATGCAAAGCCTGCGCCTATTACCGTACCGATTATAAGCGCGGTTACGGAAAATACTTTTCTCATTTTATCCCTCACGCGTAGCGACTATCTCGCCCGACTCGGGGTGAATGAGTGTGGCATAAACGGAATATTTATCAGGCACGAAGGCAACGTACCAGTAATATCCGTCCTGACTGCTGATGGGATTTTCAAGAAAACGAATGAAAATTTCAGCGTTAAGCTTGCCTCCGCTAGAAAACTTTTTAATATGCTCACTAAGCCGAATTTCCGCCTTTTCAAGCGCCTGCTCGACGCTGATAGTATTTTCGTTTTTTACGCTATTAAGGTCAAACTGACGCTCGTATTTTTCGCCCTTCACCACGACCTTTGCGCTACCCGTAACGCGCTTTGCTATCTCAAACGAGTAAGTGTCTTTGAAAGGGTGCTTACTAAACTCCCCCTCTACCACGCTCACTCCGTCGTCAAAAGAGTAAGTAAAACGCGCGTTTTCACTTGCCTTATTTGGATAAAAGGTCACGACGGTAAAATCAATCTTATCTCCACTTTTGCCGTCAACGACGAAGGGGTTTTCACGTTTGCCACTAATAAGCGTGACTTTGTCCTTTTCGCACTCGCTTACCATAAGCTCGTCACGAAGCTCACTAATACTTCCCTCGCGCCGTTTAACGAGCGACGAGCACGCGCACGAGTAAAAACAAAGGATAATAACGGTTACAAAACAAAAAAACTTTTTCATATCAATCACCGCTATTATCCTATTATTTCTATAACTATTTTAGAACAAAACGAACGCATAAAGAAAAACGACCACCTACGTGGGTGGTCGTTTTACATATTTTATAAATTTTCTACGGAAATGGTCCAACAACGGCGACGCTTGTGCTGTTCCTTTTCAAAGTCTTTCCACTGCGCCTGAATCTGACAGTTCGTTTCAAGTTCAGGTCCCGTTTCAAGATACTTAACGCCGTTTTTGATCGCCATTTCAAGACCTCTCGCCATAACGAGCACATTAACGCCCTTGTTCTGATATTCCTTCTTAACGCCCATATTGTATAGGTCAAGCGTTTCGGCGTGTTTTTGGTCCTTTATCATCGTAAAGATACCTTTTAGATTAATCTTGCCGTTGAACGCCTGCATAGCGCGTGACACGGAGGGCGCCATAAAGCCGTAGCCAACCAGCTCGCCTTCCTTGTTTTGTACGGCAATAACATAGTCGTTATTCCAAACGTCTTTAAGCATTTTTGCCTCGCGCATAATTTGCTTTTCACTGACTGAGACAAAGCCGTAAAGGTGCGCAAAAACTTCGTTCATAATATAGCCAAGTGCCTCTTTGATATAAGGCATGCTCGACTTATAGTCCACGATAGGAACGTAGGTGTAGCCGTAGCGCTCCTGAATTTTTTTGGACAAACGGACCAGTCTTTCGTCCATTTTTTCGGGAACTTTAATGCGGTACTCTACCCAGTCAACCGCCTTTTGCATACCGATTTTCTCCATATGCTCGCGGTAATACGGGAAATTATAGATGGTGATATACATGCCTACGCGGTCAAAGCCCTCGATAAGCATACCTTGTTTATCAAGGTCGGAAAAGCCGATAGGACCAACGAGCTCGTTCATGCCAAGCTCTTGCGCCCATTTCTTAAGCTCCGCAAAAAGCGCTTTGGTAACTTCGAAATCGTCAATCACGTCGTAACGCGTGAAACGAAGCTGCTTTAAGTTTTGCTTTTCGTTATACGCCTTGTGATAAAGTCCTGCAACGCGTCCAACCACCTTGCCCTGCTCGTTATAAGCGAGGAAAAGTTTGGTCTCGGAATAGCGATAAGCGTCGTTAACCTCGGGATTAAACTCGTCTTCCTCGTCGGAAATCATAGTGGGCACGACGTATTTATTCCCCTTGTAAAGATCAAGCGGAAAACGGAAAAAGGCTTTCCTTTCTTTTTTCGTGGTTACTTCTTTTACAGTAATCATAAAAACCCCTCACGTAATTTCTTTATATTTATTATACAAAATTCGACAAAATATGTCAATAAAATAGTTTATTCAAGCCAAAATTAGACAAGATTTTGCAAAACTTTTACAAAAATCAACCTTTTTCCATACTTTCAAGCGAGCTTGCAAAGCGTTTTTTCCATCCGCCTTTTTTCCAACGAATGAAAAATACTATTCCGCGCACCATCTCGTCGAGCGCAAAAGACACCCAAATTCCTGCCAAACCAAAGCCAAGCGCGGTGAACAAATATCCGCAACAAATGGTGAAGATTCCGCAAGTCGTCATCATAATTGCGGTGGTAAAGCGCACGTCGCCGGCGGAGTTAAGCGCGTACTGACTGACGTGCGAAAGCCCTCTGCCCGCCTCGACTATAATATCGATAAGTAGCGCGATTTGAGCGTAAGCAATTACGCTTTCGTCGGCGTTATACATAAGCCGAAGTAAAGTCGGACCGACGAGCACGAGCAAGCAGGACAGCGCCACGTCAATGGCGACGGTAATGCGCGTGTTTTGCTTGTTCATATTATCAGCAAATTCAAAGTCGCCCTTTCCGCAAACTCTGCCCGTAATAATCGCGTTGGCTTGGCCGAGCGAATAGCCGAAAATGTACACGAAATAAACGAGCTGACCGACGTAATTTTTAGCCAAAAATGCGCTGGGAGCGAGCGAAAGCGTAAGCGAGGCGGTAATCGTTTGTCCAAGCGTATAGAAAATACTGGACATCATTGACGGAAAGCCGATTTTGTAGATATTTTTGCACCAACGCCGCGAAAAGCGCATATTCGTTTTGATCTTGCGGTGCTTGAAGTAGAAAAAGACGAGCAAGGCGTTTAAGATCGCGCTAAACAGCGAAATCGCGCCCAAGCCGTGCCCCATATACTCCTGAGGCGCGCAGAACACGAACATCGCGAGCGCCGTCACGACCGCATTAACGACGTTAGCCGTGAGCGAGCAGTACAGCCCTACTTTCGTGTGGCCGTAGCAACGGAGCGCGGTAGACAGCGTTGAGGTAATCACGGAAATTATTATTGCAGGCACGCGGTAATAGTAATAAGTAATCGCGTACTCTTTGTACGGGAGATATTCGGGACTGTTCGCGCCCATAAACGCGAGCAACGGCTCGATAAACACGAGCATTAAAATTCCCACTAGAACGGCGAAAATAACGCCTGAAATCAGCGTCGTACCGATAATGCTTTTGCAGTCCTCACTCTTGTTTCTGCCGATACAGATGCTGAGGATAATGCTCATACCTCCGTACGACATACCGATAATGGCGAGATAAATGGTCATAACGCTGGTAACTACGCTGGTGGGGATAACGAAGAATCCGCCAGCGTAATGCGACGACATCATAGTTTGCACCACGCCAACGAGGTGCACGCCGATAGATTCCAAAAACAGCGGAATCGCCAAACCGAAGATATTCAGCTTGCCATTCTCGTCAGTGACGGTCATATATTTTTTATTGAAAAAGCGACTAAAAAACTTCATCTCGTACCCTCAGATTTCAACAAATTATATATTCTTCACTATTATACTACTTTGTCTTATTTTGTCAATACTTTTTGGAAAAATTATTCATTCTTTTTTTGCAAAACCGCACAAAAAAACGCCCCGTCAGGAGCGTTTAATTTTGGATTTAGTTATGCATAGAACTGCGCTGTGTTATTGTTTTGAAGAGTGCCTGCACCCTTATAAATAGTATAACCAATAGTTGCACTTGTGTTATATGCTCTTATCGTTCCATTAGCATTCCAAACGCCAGTGTTACTATTATTATCATAATTTCCGTAGTAAACATATACATCAGAACTTATTTTCGTAGTACTGTCTGTAATCGGGTTAGTTGCTATAGTTGCATTCGTTGCGTTTATAACGATAGCATTATTATACTCTTCTTTAGTCGTAAACGGCGTAATCAGTTGCGCATCAACGGCAGAACCTGTTGCGCGATATGCGCCGAAAATTACTCTCGAATAATCGTACACGTTAAATCCGTCCAACGCCTTTGCTCCCTTACCAGAGCCACCAAAAATGCCTTTGTAAATATATACGCTTGCCAAACTACCGTCTATATCGTATCGACTGTTAAATTCGTCTATACCAGTTACGAAAGCACCACCGTTACCACCATCGAACATTCCATTAAAGATATTGACCGTTGCGCCACCTATAACTTTAAGACCATAATGCGCCGAAGGACCAGATTTACTGTTGTTCGTACCGTTAGGAATCATATCCCCATCCGAGTCATTCATCCAACCATAAAACTCACCGTTATAAATATTAATATTACCACTACTGTTTGCGGCAACGCCGTTACCAAACTGCGCCTCGTAATATCCTTCCCAAATGGTAATACTACCACCAGCAAGTTCAATAGCGTGACCACCAGTAACACTCTTTTCATTTGTCCAACCGTTACTTATCCATGTACCAATTGCATCGTAGGTTTCGTCGTTAGTCGTGTTACCGTTTGCTTTTACGGTAATTTGGTCTCTCGTAGTAGAGGAATTACCCATAGTAATACTTCCAAGGACACCGTCTTGCTCACCAGCATAAATACCGCCACCAGCAACTGCCGTTATAGCTCCACGAAGAATATCTACCGATCCACCAAGCACGCGGACAGCATAACTATTAATAACTACACCAGTATAGTCGTCGTAATCAGTAGAATTTTGCAATCCCGTATGCGTAATGCTTACTTGTCCGTTAGACGAGAACGATCCTCCACTTACGTAAATACCGTCAGTATTTTGATAAGCAACGTTATTTATCGTAGTACCGTTTAGTCTAGGAATGGTTATATTATAAATATTATTGTGATAGGTAGTAGCATTTTCATTATATTCACTTCTCGTATTTGAAGAAGTGATTGCGAAATTACTACTTTCATCAATCGTAATACTACCACCATTTACAACAATAGCAGATGCTTTTTTAGTGTTAATACCACCAGAACCACTAATATCAAGGTATCCACCACCAACGGAAACACCTACTTCGAAACACGATATAGTCGTGTTTTCAAGACTAATATAGTTATCAATATTATTTGTTTCAAGAAGTACGCCGATAGATGCTTGAACCGTGCCTGATTTATTATCAGTTTCATCAAATCCTACTTCAATATTTGCATTATCAATCAAAATTTCAAGTGAAGGATTTTTTATGCTTGCGTCACTATCGTAAGTAGTATCTACTGCATAAATACCATAACAAGCAACATTGCTTTTAAGCTCAATATCACCACCGCTTACCTGAATAAGTCCGCCTTCAGAATAAATGCCGTACGAAGTTGCACCATTGAGCGTATAAGCGTAGTTGGTCGAACTTACCGATCCACCGTTTGCAACGTGGATACCTTTTCCTTCTGCTCCAGCAATACTGATAGTTGCAGCGGAAGTAGATTTTACGTTTACACGGCCGTTTGCCGAATAAATACCCGTTTGGGCTGTTCCGTTTGTCATCGTGATATTCGCGTTAGTAACGGTGAATTTATCAGTACCACTAAGAAACGATTCAATACCGAACGAACTATTACCCTGAATATTGAACTGACCACCTGTTACGTTGATTGACAACGCATCAGTTGCAGCGTAAATACCTTTTGAACTTGCGCCGTTAAGCGTATAGGCATAATTCGTTGAAGTTACCGATCCACCGTTTTCCACGTGAATACCTTTTCCGTTTGCGCCCGTAACGGTAATATCTGCAGACGAACTATTTACGTTAACGTCACCGTTATTAGCGTAAATACCGATTTGGTTTTCACCAGTAAGGTCAAAGTTACCGTCAACTACGCCAACGTCACCGTCAATAGCGTAAATACCATAAGAATTATCATCTTGTAAAGTATAACTATATCCGTTCGAACTTACCGATCCACCGTTTGCAACGTGGATACCTTTTCCTTCTGCTCCAGCAATACTAATAGTTGCAGCGGAAGTAGATTTTACGTTTACACGGCCGTTTGCCGAATAAATACCCGTTTGTTTCGTGCCGCCAGTCATCGTTATATCTGCATCAGTAACGTTGAACTTGTCGTCGCCACTAATAAGTGATTCGATACCAAACGAATTATCGCCCGTAATGGTAAACTTACCGCCCGTTACGTCAATACCCGCGGCGTCACTTTCAGCGAGAATACCTTTTGAATTAGTACCGTCAAGCGTATAAGTGTAGTTGGTCGAACTTACCGATCCACCGTCAGAAACGTATATACCTACTCCGTTTGCGCCGTCAGTTTCAATCTCGTTCGTACCCGAACTGCTTACTTGCACCTTACCGTTAACGGCAATTATTCCATTTTGGTTATCGCCGTTAGTAAGCGTAAAGTCAGTATCGTTTACTATGAAGTTATCATCTCCTGCTACGGCTGAATAAATACCGATCGTGTTACTTCCATCAATATTGTACGTGGAATTATTTACGGTCATTTTGCCGTCAAGCATATAAATTGCCGATGCGTATTTGCCGTAAATATCATAATTGGTATTACTGATATCAAGCTGACCTTCTTTCATATAAATTGCAGGCGCGCGCGTATCAGAATTAGTACTCAGTTCAATGGTGTTTTTCTTTGTGAATGTACCACCGCCGATAGAAAGCGATCCGCCACCTTGCATACTGATAATGTTGTTATTAGAAGAATAACAATTACCCTCGCCTATAGATACTTCTGACTCGCCACTATTAAGAATACAAAAACTTTCACCCTTACGCGCGATTGCTCCGCCCGTAAACTCTTCGTTTGCCCAGTTGTAGTTATTGAAATAGGACGTGCCAAAAGCCAAGGAGTCCTTTTCTTTTATTGCTACGCCGTAATTCGTGTAATACTCGGCGTTAGGAATACGCGACGAGAAGTTACCCTTTTTAACGTCAATTACGCCACCGTTTGCGTTAACGCAAGCCGTAGTATTTACGCCAAAGTAAGAGAAGAAATCGCCGTTTTGCACTTCGATTTTACCACTTTGCATCTGAATTGCCGCATAGAAATCTTTCGGGGCAGTTATTTTAGATGCGCCGTCAATGGTGTTTTCGTAACCGTAAATAAAAACTTGGATATATTTAGAATCTGTATCCGTAGGCTTTTCTGCACTTACATACTCATAATGATTTTCATCTACCCAGTATGTGTAGTACCAGTCGGCAGTTGCAGGGTCGTTAGCCGTTGCCGCCTCGTCCTCACTCGTACGGTAATAGCAATAAGTATCGGGCTTTATAGTGTGATTTCCACCAGTTACTTCGTGGTCAAAGTAAAGGTTACCGTGGTTATAGGTGATTTCGCCCGTAACCGTGGGGTACGAACGAATTATAGGCGCAGTCTTTGTGACGACGGTTTGACCGCTATTCGTATAGAATTTTACTTCTTGAGCTGGATCAACGAGCGTACGTTTCGTCGTACTTCCGCTTGAGCCGTTAAGCACCTGATGGTTATAGGAATAATATTCCGAATAACGAGGACCACTTTCGAACGTTCCCGTTACGACGGTAAGCGTTCCGCCCTCAAGGTTGAATACCGAGCCGATAGGATTGTAAAGTCCGCCCGTTTGCTCAGTCGAAGTATCAACGACGGTAAGACGAATATTTTCTTTAATATTAAGTATAGGATCGTGTCCGTTACGTTGAATTTCAATACCGTTAAGGTCAATAATAAGGTCGCTGTTAAGGTCTTTTGCCTGCTCCGTTACGATAAGGGGGTTTTCAATGTCCTTACTAAGCTGAACGTACGTGTAGCCCTGATTGATTGCCGCGAAAAGTTCGTTTTGGCTCTTTACCTCAAATACGGAGTTTACCGTGTAGTCAAGGTCTTCTTCGTCACCAAAAGGCGCGGTCGTTTGCGCTACGTATTTTGAAAACGTGGGCACGAGGAAAAGGATGCTTACAAGCGCTAAAGAAAACATAAGCATTATTTTTTCGCGTAATTTCATTTTTTTCATTTACTTATAAACCTCCTTTTTTGGATTTTTTAAGATTGCCACGTCGCCGTGCGAGATTCTTCGCGTTGCTCACAGTGACAACGCACGTTGCTCCTCGCAATGACAGTTGGTTTTACCTACGGGCTGTCGTGAGCACCAGCCCCTACCGAAAGCACCTTTGGTGGTCTCTCCCTCCGTCACGCTGGCGCGTGCCACCTCCCTCGTCAGATGGAGGCCACCACGACCTTTGTGTTTTACTTTGGTCGAACTACGGTGTCATCCTGAGCTTGTCGAAGGATCTAACGGGTTTATATGCGTATTCGGTTTATTTAAGCCGATTTTGTTCATACGCCGTTTAGATTCTTCACTTCGTTCAGAATGACAGGTGGGGATACAAGCCGTACACACTATTCCGCGCCTGCGAAACAGGCTTTGCCTGCTCTCCCTCCGTCACGCTGGCGCGTGCCACCTCCCTCGTCAGATGGAGGCTACTATAGCCTTTGCGTTACGGTTAAGCTTTGGTCTTACTTAACGGTTTTATCCGCTACTGTGTTTGTTCGAATATTACGTTGACTTTTAGGGGGTAGTTTTTAGAATAACTTTGCGATAAGTAATAGTTTTGAATCTCGTCGCCTTCGAAAAGATCAAAAGCATCAGTGCTACTCGTGTACTCTTCGGTTTGGAATTCAGTACCTACTTGCACCTGACGTTTTACCGAAGTAAGCGTAATATCAATATTTTCGTAAGAACGTATAATCTTACGGAAAAAAGTGTCGGTGTTGTCGGTAGTTGTTGAAGTATTATTTATTTGGGGTGTTAAATACGTTCTCGTATCGCTATCGGTAGTTTCTTCATCTACGTTACCGCTTTTAGTCCAAGCAGACCAATTGCCTTGTAGGTATGATTCACCCCAATAATAAGTATAATTAGGATATCTTCCTGTCCTTTCCCTATCTTGCCTATACGTTCCTGTTCTCGTCCAATTTTGAGTTTGAACGGTAGTACTCGTTAAATAAGATTCCGTCGTTTCAGTTGACGCAACGTTTAGCGTTGTTTTTCTATCAATTTGAAGTACAAAAGTATTACCATTTACGGATTTGGGCGTAGTTACGGTTTGTACGGTAGATTGAGATAACGTTTTTATTTCGTTATATCTATCAACCTTTTTAGTGATAGTTACCGTCGTTGTTCCTGTTTGTGTAGCAGTTCTTGTTCGATAAGACGCATTATTTTCATTAGTAGTGACATCATCATTACTTTTGTACATAACCCAAGAAGAAAATTCAGAAGTCGCTCCCGGAACAACGTTTCCAGCCTCGTGAGATCCCGACGAAGATATCTCATCTGGTAAATTCTGAATAGTCGTTGTCGTCGTGGGGGGATAATCAAGGGGCGAGTCGGTAATGGGCGTTCCTACGGTATACTTCTTCGGTTCGCCGTGGACGTTGACGATTTGCTCGCTATCGGGGATAAGGCTGGTGCAAGCCTCGTCGGTATAATCGGAAATAGCCTCTTTTACCGTTTGGACGCCGAGGGTTTGACCGGCGTAAATCGTAGTGGGTTTTTCCGTGCCGTCCATAAGGTAACCACCGAGGTGGTCGTCCTCGAGCGTGGCGGTGGGAACGAGGCGCAAACTGTAATCGCGCGTCTGCTCCGTGCCTGCATCAAACTTGAACTGGGGCATTGAAATCTTTATGCGGTAGCAAGTCACTTCGGACGTGAACTTGACTTCGAGGGGCGGAAGAAGTTTACCACCCTCGGTATTAGCGACTTTGTTCGTTTCGTTCGTAAGTGCACTTACGTCCCAAACGCGGTACTGGAGCGCTTGCTCAATCTCAATATTGACTTCATCAATCTCGATCTTGATATCCCCTGCCGTCGCCGTAAAGTCGTTTCCGCTCTTGGTCACGGTGAAAATAAGGTCGGTCGCAGGCGAGCCGTTGAAGTCTTCGCTACTTGCGGTGTTGTAAATTCCGCTACTCTTGACAAGGTCTTGTAATACGATTTGGGGCAAAATCGCCGTGGACGTATCGTCGAAAAGCTGTATCGCGAGCTTTTCAATAAAGTTCTTGGGTGCAGAGAAAATAAGCTGGTAGTTCATCTTGACTTCGCTGACTTTCTTATCACTGCCCGTGCCTTCAAAGTTGTTTACCTTGAACTCGATCGCACGGAGCGCGTTCATCGCGATTTTGTCTTCACTCGTCGTGCCGCCCCAGAATGCGGTGTTGGTGAAGGAAAGGGCGCTGACTCCGTCGATGTTCGCCGAGCACGAGAAACTGCCTGCGCCCGGGCTACGGTCGTACGAGTCAACCGATATGTATCTTGCATACGAAAATGTGCCAGTCAGACACACGGCTATCGCCAAAAGAAAACACGTGCACGAAAATACGTTGCGCTTTATGAATTTGATTATTTTTTTCATTGCACTTCTCTCCTTTTAAGATTTTTTCGTAATTGTTTACGTGGTTAAAGTTTTTTTGGGGAGTTGTCTCTCCCTTTTGTTTTTTGAGGTCTCTCCCTCCGTCACGCTGGCGCGTGCCACCTCCCTCGTCAGATGGAGGCTACTACATCCTTTGCGTTACGGTTAGAATAATTTGTTAAACGTCTGTGTACGAATTTTCGTTTTTTCCTTTCGTAAAAGCTTGGCTACGGTTGGCGCCCTCTGTCGAGGGAGCTGGCGCCGTAGGCGTCTGAGGGAGAGTGTTTTTCACTACTTCGTCTATGAATTCACACACTCCGCTGAAATTCTTATCTACGTCTGAATTGCTTATCCTTATTACGCTTACGTTCATTCTTTCTATATCGATCGTTCGTTTAGCGTCCTTTTCGATCTGCTCTTCTTCGTAGTGCCCACTGCCGTCTAACTCTATTATTAGTCTCGCTTTTGCACAATAGAAATCCGCTATGTATTCGCCTATTACTTTTTGCCTTTGAAATCGTATCGGGTAACTTCGTAAATACTCGTACCACAATTTTCGTTCCCAAGGTGTCATGTTTTTGCGGAGAGTTCTTGCCACTTTTACGTTCGTTTTGTTATACTCTTTCATTCGTGGTCTCTCCCTCCGTCACGCTATCGCGCGCCACCTCCCTCGTCAGATGGAGGCTACTACAGCCTTTGCGGTACGGGTTATTTTTCGGTGGAAGATTTTTCTTCCTTTTCTTCCTCGTTTTCCTTTTCTTCCTTGTTTTCCTCGTTTTCTTTTTCTTCCTCTTCTTTTTCTTCGAGGTTTTCGTCGTTAGGGGAATCGGGCGAGGAAGTTTGCTCGTTTTCCTCAGTCTTTTCTTCGTCGTCCTCGTCGTCATCGGGTTTTGAGATCCAGAAACCGATCGCGAGGATACCGAGGATAGCGACGATATAAATCCAGCCTTCAGATTTCACCCAGTTGGAAAAATGACCGACCTTGGGGAAAACTTCAACAACTTCGCCGATGATATCGTCCTTAGTGACGGGCTTAGTGTCGGCGGCGTTGTTAGCGTCGCCACGGGTAATAAAATTACCGTCCGAGTCGTAATTGATAATGCGGTGAGTGGTAGGAATCTTGTCGCCGTCCTGCAAAAAGGTAACGATATCGCCAATCTTATACTCACCCGTGTCTTTGATTAAAATCATATCGCCTTCTTCGATCGTGCCCGACATACTGCCCGTTTCGATAGTGAGCGTAGCGTACCCGAACATAGAAGGCACGGGAGAACCGATAATAAATTTATCTACAGCGAGCCACACAACTACGGTCAAAACTATACCAAAAAGCGTCCATATTACTATGGATAGAACTTTTTTGGTTATATCAAAGACCTTTTTTAGTGACATTTAGTCCTCCGTCACAAGACAAAACTCCCCCTTCCCCCTTTATTATTAGGTAGGAAGGGAGTTTTTATCTTTGTTTTTCGTTAAAAATTACTGAACCTGTTCGAGTTTGATAGAAAGGTTAAACTTAAGTACAGTTTGGATATCATCAGTATAATCACCTTCAGACGTAACCTTCGTGCTTAACTTCGTACCATCTGCAAGAAGAGTATCTGCAACGTCGTCATAATCTGCACCAGACGCTTTAATACCAATAATAGTATCTTTGATATTATTAGTAGTATTACCAGCATCACCTAACACCCACTTCCATTCAAGTTTGTATTTGTAATCAGCAGGAGTACCAGCAGGAATTTCAGTACCTTCAATTTTAGACAATGCATCCGCAAGAGTAGTATTCTCTACTACAGGCGTGGTGTCATTATACAAAGTCCATACAACAGGTTTATAATCTAAGTAAGCAATTTCTGCTACATCAGTTGCAGTAACAGTAAGTTCAGCCTTAACTTCTGCAACACCAGTAATATTGATAGTAATATAACCAGTCGTACCAGGTGCAACAATGTTAGTAGCAGGAGAAGAATTTGCCTTTACAACAACATCTCCAGAACCATTAACAGTTGCTAAAGTAGTACCTTTGTATTGAGTGCCAAAAAGATTATTTGCATTTGCATTTACTACAAATCCCCACTTTGCTGCGGTTGCTTGCTGAACGTCGGAGTTAAAAGAACTTACGTATCTCGAGTAGGTCATAGCGCCCATACCGACAACCAACGCAACCATAAGGAGCATTGCAACGACGATAAGGGGTTTTCTGTTTTTACGTTTTTTCTTTTCCATAATAATAAAAGTCTCCTTTTAATTTTGGACAAGTGAATTTACCACTTGCGTAATCTTTTGTTGAGTAGCCACGAAACGTAGAAAATAAGAATTCCTGCGTTGATAAACAGTAGAATGAGCCACAACCAGCGGATCGTACCGCCGTATTCTTCGTTGCCCTCTACTTCGATCTTCGTGCCACCCTGCGCAGTCGGGTCGACGTGTTCTTCTGCGTAGGTATTGATGCCCATTGTGAGCGAAACGCCACTTTCTACAGCCTTGTCGCCGTAAAGCGTATCAAGTTCGTCATTGCCACCGTCGAACTCCCACATAAGTTCGAGAACGAACGTCTCGTAAGAGTTTGCGCCCAGTTGGCTGACGTGCGCGGAAAGGGTTGCGTTTTCGACGTGAACGTAATCGGTCTTGCTCCCGATCATATACGCGCCGTTTTCGGTATACAGTCTGACTTTGAGCGGAAAAGTATATTGCTTTAACGACTCGTCACCCACCGTAAGCGTGAAATCAATATCCGTTTCGTACACAACCGCCATATTACCGTTGTTATACATACTGAACTTGTATTCCGTCTTAGTGCCGGGCGCTATCAGTGCCGTACCGTCCTGCGAAAGAACTGTCGTTTGTCCTTGTCCGTTTACGTAACTTGCTTTGAAAATATCTACTTCTTGTCCTGCCTCCCACTTCTTGCTGTCACCCACTTCTACCGACGGCGATTTGCCTACGATGAAGAGAATGTCCGTGTTCTCGGGCAGTTTGTTGCCGACTTGAAGAGCGATTATGCCCAAAGTCATCAATAGTAAGATGAATACTATGTTGACCATTAGCATTATCCACACCCACGAACGGCGTTCTTCCTTTCTATTAACTTGTGGTTGTTTTTCGTCGTTCATAGTCGTGAACTGCATTTCTCCTTTTTCAGCGTTTCTCGTTTTTTCCTTATTTATACGCGTGCGCGAAAGGTTGGTTAAACGAGATTTAACAATAGTTGTAAATATTTCTGAGCAAATGGCTCGCTCCCCGTCCTTGCCACGTTAGGACAGGAATAAGCCGTTTTCATTTTTTAATTAGTTATTAGTCGATTTGGGTTGCGGTGATCTTAAGAGCGAAATCGATGGTAAGAGAGTAATCAACTCCATCAACCAAAGCATTGCCAGCAGCATCCTTTGCAAAATCTCCGCCTACGCCAATGTTACCAAGCAAAGTGTCTGCTTGGTCATTCTGACCTACATTAGGCGCTGCTTGGTCATAATCCCATTTCCAATCAATTCTATAATCACCAAGCAAAGCAGTCCAAGCGTCAGCATCAGCAGTATTATCCAAAATATAATAATCTCTACTCAAAGCCTCAAGATATGCAACAACTTTAGCGAGCGTATTTCCACTCGTATCTACAGCCACATTATCCTTGTAAAGAGTATATTCAACAGGATAATAAGTTGCTGCAAGGTTAAACTTATCGTCAGCCTTACCAGTAGTCCAATCTAAATACTTGTCGTCAGCTGCATTCAAGAACACATCAACTTGATCAGCATCTTCTGCAGTATTCGTAATTGCAACATTAAGATTAAGTGCAACTTCGGGAGTACCCTTAATGCTGAAGGATGCAAGCGTACCTTCCGTACCAGGTGCAACTACTTTATCATTAGACTTAACAGTTACTTTAGTACCGTTATCATATTCTTTATAGAATGCATCAGTTTCAGTACTATCGCCAACTTTAACGGCAACGGTTACGCCCCATTTTGCAACTCTTGCGGTGTCATTAGCGGAATCGCTAGTAACGTACTTTGCGAACGTCGTGCTGATTACGCACGTCGTAAGAAGGCAAAGAACAAGCAAACCGGAAGCAAGTTTCAAAAATTTGTTTTTCTTCATTTTTTCTTTTCTCCTTTTTTTATTTGCCTTTCGGCATAAATTCTTCCCTTTTTTAGAGGGGATTTAATTGTCGGGCAAACGCCCATTTGTTTTTTATCACGCATTTGCGCGACAATTTATATTCATCACCCTCGTAAACGTGGCTTCCGAGGGAAGAATACAAATATATAACAACCGTTTTCGCGGTTATTAACTTGGTTTTTGTGTTTTTTGGGGAGTTGTCTCTCCCTTTTGGGTTTTTTGAGGTCTCTCCCTTTTGGGCTTTTTGAGGTCTCTCCCTCCGTCACGCTATCGCGTGCCACCTCCCTCATCAGATGGAGGCTACCACAGCATTTGCGTTTTGGGTTAAGATTTTGGTCTCACCTACTTAACAGGCTCTGCCTGCTCTCCCTCCGTCACGCTGGCGCGTGCCACCTCCCTCGTCAGATGGAGGCTACTACAGCCTTTGCGTTACGGTTAAGATTTGGTCTTACCTACTTAACAGGCTTTTGTTTGACAATCCCTCCACCGCAAGCGGTCTCCCTCCCTTTACACAAGGGAGGCTGTTGAGGGAGCAAGCCCCTGCCCTACGGTAAGGTAGGTTTTTTAGCCTTTGCGTTTTACTTTGGTCAAACTATGGTGTCATCCTGAGCCTGTCGAAGGATCTAACAGGTTTATATGCGTAATCGGTTCATTTAAGCCGATTTTGTTCATACGCCGTTGAGATTCTTCACTTCGTTCAGAATGACAAGTGGGGATACAAGCCGTACACACTATTCCGTGCCTACTTAACAGGCTTTTGTTTGACAATCCCTCCACCGCAAGCGGTCCCCCTCCCTTTACACAAGGGAGGCTGTTGAGGGAGCAAGCCCCTGCCCTACGGTAAGGTAGGTTTTTTAACCTTTGCGTTACGGGTTAGATTATTCGTCCTTGTTCTCCGTTTCCTTGTTCTCCGTATCGGGTTGGGAGTCGGTGGACTGAGTCTGTTGGGCTTTTAACGCCTCGAGCTCGGCTTTGAGCGCGTCGATATCCTTTTGTTTATCGGCGATATCGCTCTTGCTTTGCTTGTCCTTGATACGACGGCGGAGCACTTCGTACGCGATTACGAGGAGCACGGGCACGCCTACGCACAATATCAAGCCCCAAGTGGACTGCATAAAGATTGCTACGTGGCCCATTCCGGCGATTCGCGTTCCGCGGTAGATACCCACGACGTTTTCCGCCGGCACGTGCAAGCGGTCGTACGCCTGCGAGCCGTCAAGGTTTTTGTTGTTGATACCGTACGTTTCGAATTCTTTTACGTTGCCTGAGCTGTCCTTATACACTTCGTTTATCTTGTGCGTTACGATGCTCGAGCCTTTGCTTGCCGGATCGAAAAAGGCGATTACGTCTCCCTTTTTGAGCTGCTGCACGTCGATTTCTTCGCATACGATTATGTCGCCTGCCATTATGTCAGGTTCCATTGATTCGGTCAATACGATTAGTGGCGTTTGACCAAATAAGCTGGGCACTTCGTCGGGATATATCATTCCCTTGATAATCAGTGTGCAGTTAATCAAAAGTATGGGAACTAGCATTACACATAATATTATTCCGACTACGTTAAGCACTATGCCACTTACTTTCAGTTTTTTGTCCGTGGCGTTTTGCGTATCCGGTTTTTGTGTATCGTCCATTTTACACCTTCCTCATAATTTTCAATTATCCCACATTTCTTCCTTTTATTTACTGATTATACGCTAACGGCTTTTGTTTACAATCCCTCCACCGCAAGCGGTCCCCCTCCCTTTACACAAGGGAGGCTGTTGAGAGAGTGTCCTCTACTTGGTTGAGGGAGTGTCCTCTACTTGGTTGAGGGAGTGTCCTCTACTTGCCTTTTGGGTTTGTCAAATAACGGCGTCATCCTGAGTGGAGCGTTAGCGGAATCTACTGTGGTATTTTTGAGATTACCACGCCTTTGCGACTACTCGTTTTCTTTTGCCTCTTTGCGCTTTTCTCTGCGTTTTTCCTTAGCAAGCTCTTTCTTGTACTGCTTGTCTTCGGCAATCTGCGTGCAAACGAGGTCGATACCGTCCTTCGCTACGCCTACTGCGGCTGCATCAAGAACGCGGACAGCCGTTGCGGACTGTTTCATCTTGACGCTGTTCGAGCCTACGTACGTGCGGAAATCACGGTCGATAAACTTGAATTCGCATACGATTTCACTACGCTTGATCATCATTCTTACTACGCGGTAAGATCCGATCTTGTAATCGTAGGAACTGCCAAACTTGAATTCCTTTACGCCCTCTTTGCCAAGCGCGTGCTTTGCAATGTCGTCAAAATAACGCTTGAATTCCGTAGAAAGCGTTGCGTACTTCTCTTCCATCGTGAGCGTGTGGCGCGAAAAGGCTACTGCGTTCTCGTCCTCTTCTTCCTCTTCTGCCGTAGCTACTACTTCTTCTACGACTTCAGGCTCGGGAGTGGGCTCGGGCGCGGGGGCAGGCGCTACGGGTTGCTCGATTACTTCGCTTACCGGTTGCGCGGTTACTGCCGCTTGCATCTTCTCAAGCGCTCTTTCCTTCTCTCTGTCACGGCGCATTTTTGCGTTCTCGTAGATGATGTCGCGTGCGATTACAACTACTGCGAACAAGCAAAGCGCACATAAAAAGAGCATGAACACGATTACGACTGTTTGTAACATTGTTTCCATAATCTTCTCTCCTTACTTTGTTTTGCTAATTTTGGTCAAAAGTATATCCACATTTTTTCAAGTCTCGTGTACGTATATGCGTATGCGCGCGTACACGCTCCTTTATAAAATAAAGAATAATTAAAATTATACTCCCCCCCCCCGCGTTTTGTCAATAGATTTTCACAATTTTTTTAAAATTTATGCAATATTTCTTTACAATTCCGCATTCTTTTATCGTATATATACTTTTTGTAAAATCACTTATCCACATTTTTGGTACTATGTCAATTATTGATAGTGTACTTTTTTCACATTTTTTTGCCGTTTTGTGAGAAAATTGTCTCATTTTCGTGCATACGTCTGTATCAAAAGTTGACACGTCAACTATATTCTTTGATCTTTAGGAATTTCGCTCAACCGCGAAAAACTATCAGTTATATATAAAATGCGGTTATTTCTTTTTATGGTTATAAGATAATTTCGGGGTACTGAAAATAAAAAATCCGTACCAAAAGGGGAATTTTCGGTACGGAATAAATAGTATTTTTAATATTTTCGTGGACTTAGCCGCTTGGCTTAAATTTCGTCGGAGCTGACCTGCTTTTCGGTGGAGGAAAGCTCGGACTCGGTGGGGAGCGTGTGGCGGTTTATAAGCAGTCCGTTGATTACGAGCTCGAACGAACAGCCTAAAAACGCAGCCGCTTTTTCGCTGAGTAACATTCGCGACATATAGATCTGAAGGTACTCGATAGGGGCGGAAGTTTCGTCCATCGTGATGACGAGGCGAATTACGCGTTTGTCCTCGTCCACTACCAACGCGTTTTTCTTTATAGACATATTCACGCGGTCGTGAATGTCCTCGGGGTTGTATTTATGGTAATGCACTCGGCTACGGTGCGCGTCGCTCTTGTCCGCGATAATCAGCGCGGCAGACACGGGACTGACGGGAATGCCCGACTCCTCTTCGTGATTGCCGATTGCGCTGACGATAGTGCAGATTTCTTTCATATCCGCTTGCTTTTTGTTAAGAAGCTCGAACGCGAGCGTAGCTCCCGTGATTCCGTGATTTTTGCGGTTAACGGCGTTGCCGATATCGTGAATCCAACCGGTGATTGCGCCAAGCTCAACCGTCCTCTCGTCGTAACCAAGCTCGCGCAAAATATTAGCCGTGGTCGCGCTGACGTAACCTACGTGGCGAAGTCCGTGCTCGGTGTATCCGATAGTTTTTAAGCACTCGTTCGCACTCTCAATAAGCGTACGAAAATCGCTATCTTCTTTTATCGTTTTTAGCGTTATTTTTTGCATAGTTTAACCTCCCTTATTTTGGAGTTTTGATGTGTTTTTGCAAAAACGGGGCATAACGTACCCCGTCGTTTTGCATTTTTCGTTATTTTAAGTTTTTAATTGCCTTGTAAAATTCGTCGTCGGAGAAGTCGCGGTAATTATCGTCGACTACTCCGCCCATTTGCTCGATTGCGTTGCGAATTTCAATAAATTCAAGGTAGTTACATACGTCGAGAGCCGGATATAAAAACTCGGCTGCGCGCTCGTCGCCGTACTTACCGATAAGCCCTGCGGCGTAGGGTACGTTACTGCCCGAGAGGAACAAATCACGCAAAAGGTTATAGGTGCGCTCGTCCTTGTCCGTTTCCACTAAAATCTCGGCAATCATTTGCTTTAAGGTTTCGCCTGCGCCTTCGATAAGGGGGAAAAGGTTATCCTTTACGAGTGAGGCGTACTGCTTTAAGATTTCAGCGCATTTTTCGCGGATAGCGTCGTCTGCGTTCTCGTCCGCGAGCATTTTTACGTACGTTTCAAAGGGGTGCTGGGCGTTCATTTCTTCGAGAAGGTCCATAGCGGACACGGTCACTACTGCGCTCTCGTTTTTGTTAATAAGGTCAATTAGATAGGGCACGCACTCGGGCATATCCATCATTCTGTCGAGAAGGAGCGAGCTGTCGTTGCCCTCGCTGAACGCGTCGATAAGCACTTTTACGTCCGTAATTGCGAGCAAAAACTGTTCGGGCGACTGACCGTCAAGCTCTTTGCAAGGCGTAGTTACCCACTCCTCGTACACCTCGGGCAGACTGTTTTCCGCCTCGTCGGGAGTGAGGTTATTTTTGTTTTTCGCGTACCAGTTTCTGAAATATTCTTCAAAAAGTTTGTCAAAATCTACCATTTTATTTTCCTCGTTATTCGTTGTTATCAGTATCGTTTGGTTTTTCGCTATCAGGATTTTCACTATCGGGCGTTTCGTCCTTGTCGACCAACCCTTCTATGTAGCTGAGAAGCTCGTTGCGGAAGGCGTTGAACTGGTCGTCACCGCTCTTTTTTACGCCTAAACGCTGTAAATACTCCTCGTAAAGCTCCTTTTTGCAGTTGAACAGGTTGGCGCAAAGCGTGTCGTCGGCAAAGCTTTTCAGCCCCGTCATCTTGGCCAAAACCGCCGCCATAGCGTCCACGTCGATATCAAAGGGCTCGAAATCGGGCGCGCTCATAATTTTTACCGCTTTTTTATACGCTCGGCGAAGTTCTTTCTTAAAAGACGGGCAAACGAACACCGCCGTTGAGTAAAAGCGCCAGTACGCCTCGCGCATGCGGTAATTGTCGTCGCACTTTGGGGGCGTAGCTTCGTGCTCCATTTGCACGAAGCCTATTACGATTTTAAATTTTTTGCACTCGCTAAAGCACAAGTAGATATTCAGCCATTCGCGTTTTAGCATAGGCGAAACCTTGTAATTTACGAACTTTTCCTCAAAGTACGGGTGCCACTCGTCCGTCTGACAAAGGAATACGCCCACTTTTTCGGCAATATTTCCCTCCTCGCTGTCAAGTAGCCAGGTCACGCTGTCGTAAAGGTCCTCGTCCTCGGCAAGACGGTCAAGCACTTTATTGAGGTCGCTAAGCTCGGAAAAAACGCTTTCGATATTGTTTATGCGGCGTTTCTTTTCCTTTACAGGAAGGTTGTACGAGGGCTTTATCCACTCGCTCTCGCCGGCGTTCACGGTGCGCGCGTAGTACGCTACGACGCTGTCGTCGGGATATAACCTACGAAGGTCAAGAAGGTGCGCTCGCGCCTCTATTTTTTTGCCACTATTGTAAAGATGAAGGGCGTACGCTAAGGTGCAATCGCGTTGATAGGGCGCAAGGTTATACGCCTTTTCAAAGTATTTTTCGCTATATTCGTACAGTCCTGCTTCCATAAACGAGGTGGCGGCGGAGTACAAATATTGAAGGTCGGTAACCTCTAATTCGTCAATGATTTGCGCCGTTTTAAGCGCGCCTTGGGTGTCGCCTCCGCGCGACTGCGCTATCATTTTGGTATTGAGCGCAGGGAAATTTTTGGGCTCGCGTTCAAGCACCTTGTCGCAAATAGCAGCGGCGTCGCTGTAATTTCCGTTATTAAGCTCGATAAACGCCAAGCCGTTTTTTGCCTCTGCATACTGCTTACTGTCGTCAGGCACTTCCTCGTACACGTGACGGGCAAGCTCATTTTCTCCGCCTGCGAGCATTCCTTTCGCGACGTTGATAAGATCGCTATTGTCACGCCCGTCGTAAAGCGAAAAGGGCGTTTTTCTTCGCTCCTCGAACTGCACCTCAATGCCCTCGTCAAGCTGATAATCCTCGCTCAAAACGCCTTGGTCAATTCCTCTGTTAAGATAGTACAAGGCTGCGGACGAATTGCGCTCGGCAAAGCATCTGATGAGTCCTAAGTACGCCACCTCGGAGTACTTGTCAGCGCACAAAAGATAAAAGTAAAATTCAAGCGCTTTGTCCTCAAGTCCAAGCGCCAGATACGCGTACGCTAATTCACTAAAAAGCACGGGGTTGCCCGGATCGCGAACGATTGACGAGTAAAAATTATCAATGGCGAGGACGTATTCGCCCCCGTCGCTATACTGCGTGCCCTTGTCAAAGTAATATTTAGCGTCGTTTTTAAGTTTTACTATCTTTTTTGCCATTATTCTCCCGTTTTGTAAGCGACGAAATGTATTCGCTCTTCTTTGTCTTTTGGAGCGTTTTCGGATAAAAATCCGTACGCTTTTATATCCGTAAACCCAGCCTTTTCCAGTTGCTCGATTATACTTTTTTCGCTGTGCGCGTACTGAGTTTGTTCGTCAATGCTTTTAGTATAATAATTATTCGGTAAGCGTTCAAAAAATGTCAAACGCATATCCACTTTTTTGCTTTTTGACGAGTAAAAATTTTCCCAAACGTAGGTAACGTCCCCCTCCGTTTGCGTAAAAACGTTATTCCCCAAGACGTTTTTGAGTTTATATTCGGTGGATATATCAAACACTAAAACTCCGCCCTTTTTCAAGCTTTTATACGCCTTCGTAAAAAAGTCAACGGGACGGCGAAGGTAATTTACCACGTCGCAATTTGCGGTGATAAAATCAAGCGGACGAGTGTCACAAAGCTCGGTCGCGTCCTGACGGATAAACAGGACGCTTGCGCCCTCCCTCCTTGCGTTTTCGTTTGCCAAGGCGAGCATCTGCTCACTTACGTCACTACCCGTTATTTCGTAGCCGTGGCGCGATAGCGGAATGGTAAATTTACCCGTTCCGCACCCTACGTCACGCCCTCTTCCAGCATTTGGTAAGAATTTGCGAATATAGGAAACCCACGCCCCGTAAGGAACGTCATCCATAAACATATCGTAGTATTCCGCAAGTTTTTCGTACATATTCTCTTATTCGTTATCCTCGTCCACGTATTCTTCCTCAGATACGGGAATAGTAGCGATTTCGTCCTCGTCAGGCTTTTTCTTCTTTTTCTTTTTGTATTCAACGAACACCATTTCCTGAGGCTTGTCCGCGTTCTTCTTTTTCTTCTTATTCTTCTTTTCCGCTGCTTTTTGCTCTTCGTAAGCGATCATTTCTTCTTCAAGCTGTGCGTCAACTTCAGCCTTTTCTCTATCAATTTCCTCACGCATTTGCGCCTTTTCCTCGTTCATTTTCATAAGGTCGCTACGCGAGAAGTTAGTTGCAAGAGGCGTGAAAGTTTTTCCGTCGTCAATGCTCGAAAGACGGCGAGAAACGTAAGCCGCGCCGTACTGAGTGTTGCGCGCCTTGATACGCTCGATTTCGCTCTGCTTTTCCGTTTCGGGATTTTTAACGTACATACCTCTGTTCTTAACCGCGCCCTTAACCTTGTCGTTGACGAATCTGTCGAACGCCCATTGCGAGTAAACGGTCCAAATCAAGATAATGTATGCAGGTCCTAAAACGATGAAAATAAGCCACAAGAACACGCCGAATTGAAGCGGAATGAGCATCAAAAGCAAGATAGGAAGTGCGCAAAGCACCATAATAAACAAGGTCTGGATAGCCAAAGCGATGGTGAAAAGGAAGCTGTTTCTGATGAGGGGGATTGCTTTTAGCTTGTAAGTAACCTCCTGCGTACAAAGCCAAAGCATCATAAACAGCATAATAACGAACTGGATTATTGCCAAAACGAGCGCAATAACTTTGAGCACCATATTGTAACCAAGTGCGTTAAAGCCCGTAATATTGAACATAAGCACGAAAAGCGAAATGCCGAGGTAGAAGAAAATCCAAATAAATCTGAACCAGTTTTTCTTTACGCCCTGAAAGAAGGTAGTACCTACCGCAACGCCCTCTCCCCACGCGAGCATTTTCATAACGTGGAATGCGCCTGCAAAGCCTACGCCCGCTATCATAAGAAGGGGGATAAGCACCGAATAAAGACGCACGTTATACATAAACGTACGGTATTCGCCTATAAGAGCCGCGTTGGTTATTACGGGATAACCGATACCGAGGTTAGACGAATAAGGTATGATGGACGAATCGACGGACATCGTCATTGACATAAAGAAAATCCAAGCGATTGCAGGCAACATAAACAGCAAGCAAAGCAAGCTTATCTTCGCCATTGCGCCGATACGGTTGAAAAATACGTCCTTAAATACGGCAAAGCGCGATCCCGGTAATTTGTCGGGGGTGAAATCGGGCAAGTTGTCCTTACCCATTATGAGTCTGTTCATCAATCCTTTTGCCATTTTTAGTTTTTCTCCTTAACAAGCATCATTTTTATTGCGTTTGCAGTAAGCAAAAAGTGTTCTTGCTCTCCACTTACTCCGATATTTACGAAAAGTTTTACGTCCGAGTTTCCGTCGTTACGAATAAAAGGTAGATACGAAAACTGCGGTTCACTTTTTTGATAGGGCGATAGCTCGCTTATTCTCGTGAGCGCGTCGTAGTCCTGATAAAGAGGCGCGTATACCTTCACGATTTCCGTCGAAAAGCTTTCGTACGGCGTCAGGTGCGCCGTCTTTATTGCAAAGCGTTCACATTCGCTCTCTTCAAAAAAGGCGGTCGTTACGGTAAGCGTTTTATCTTCTCTTTCCGTCGCAACGAGAAATTTGTTTGAGCTCAGCTCGTTACACTTACTCTCAAGCACAGTCAAAAGCGTGAGATCGTCGTCCTTTAAGGTAAAGCGCATTTTTGCGCCACCGCTTGCACTCAGCCCTACGCCTCCGCTTATTTTTCCGCTACCGTCAGTTAGCGAGATAATAGCTTCACTACTATTTTCGCGGTCGTATTCACTATCGCTTTTTACCACCGTGACGGACAGAGGCGCTTTGTTTTTTGCAAAGGCGCACAAGAGTGAAAAAGCAAAGGGGAGCGTTTGAGCGCAAGCTACGAGCAAAATATGAACGCTCTTCTTATTTTTCGTCCACGACCATTCACTCTCGCCCGTGACGCCAACCGAGCGCAAAACCTTGACGGCGTATTTTTCGTCAAGCGTCTTAAACGCCTCGAAAAGCTTATAAGCGTCCGACGCTATTTTTTGCGTTTGTAATTCTTTCAGAATTCGCTCCTTCGCTTTTTGCGCCGTAAATAAAAGCGCAAACTCCGCTTCATTATAAATTATATACTATTATTTAATTTTTTTCAATCGTTTTGACCGCATTTTACATAATTTTGATTGACAAGTATTCATTTATGTGCTATCATACTCCCGTAAATAATGAGGAGCGTTGAGCATCAGTAACCGATTTTACCCACGGCATCAGGTTTTCGGGGAAAGGGCATCATCGCCGAAGCGCACTTTGTCTTGCCGAAAAACGAGCGCGTTGGGTGTTAAGGCTAATACCTTGCAACTGTCATTCTTGAGAATGGAGCACATTATTTGATTTCTATATACTGCCACGTATATCAGCGGTCAACCTGTGCTTTTCTCAAAGGGTTGGTCGTTTTTTTATGTCGGCAACTAAATTCTACGCATATATTAACAAGGAGATTTTTATGAAAAAATACAACGTAGCCGTCGTTGGCGCAACCGGTATGGTTGGTAGAAAAATGTTACAGGTTTTATCCGAGCGCAATTTGCCCGTCGAAAACTATTACCTTTTCGCGAGTGCGAGAAGTGCTGGCAAACAAATTGAGTTTTTGGGCAAGCAATATACTATTATCGAGCTTAACGAACAAAACGTTCGTGACACCAAGGTGGATATCGCCCTTTTTAGCGCAGGTGCGTCCACTTCCAAAGCTTTCGCTCCCCTTTTCGCTGAATGCGGAGCAACCGTTATTGACAATTCAAGTCAATGGCGTACCGATCCTACCGTGCCCCTCGTCGTTCCCGAAGTAAACGCAAACGATATCGAGTGGAATAACGGCATTATCGCTAACCCCAACTGCTCCACCATTCAGGCGGTAGTTGCTCTTGCGCCCCTTCACAAAAAGTACGGCATCAAAAGAATCGTTTACTCCACCTATCAGGCGGTAAGCGGTGCGGGCGTTGCCGGATACACGGATTTAGAGGAAGGAATTAAGGGCGTTGCTCCCAAAAAGTTCCCCAAGCCCATTTTTGGTAACTGCTTGCCTCATATCGACGTATTTTTAGATAACGGCTACACCAAGGAAGAACAAAAGATGATTTTCGAGACCAAAAAGATTTTGGGCGACGAAAGTCTTAAAATTACGGCAACAACCGTGCGCGTGCCCGTTTTCCACGGTCATAGCGAAAGCATAAACGTGGAATTTAACTCCCCGGTTACGCTTGAGGGCGTAAAGCAAACGCTTGCTGACGCGGAAGGTATCGTTTTGATGGACGATCCTGCTAACGGCGTTTACCCCACCGCGCTCGAGGCGGAAAACCACGACGAGGTTTTCGTTGGCAGAGTTCGTCTTGACGACAGCGTTGACAGCGGTATCAATATGTGGGTAGTTGCAGACAACATCAGAAAGGGCGCTGCGACCAACGCGGTTCAGATCGCTGAAAGAATTATAGCAAAATTAAGTAAGTAAATTATGAGCACTTTGTGCTCGGGAGATGATAAAATGACTGTTTTTGAAGGCTCTTGCGTTGCATTGACCACTCCGTTTTGTGAAAACGGCGTTGATTTCGACGCTTACGAAAGAATGATTGAGTTTAATATCGCAAACGGCACGGACGCTTTGTGCGTGTGCGGAACGACGGGCGAGCCGTCCACTATGACGGAAGAAGAAAAAGAGTCCGTTATTAAGTTCGCTATCGCTAAAATCAATAAGCGCGTGCCCGTTATCGTGGGTTGCGGATCAAACTGCACCGCTACTGCTATTAAATATTCAGTTAAAGCCCAAGAATGGGGCGCGGACGCCGTACTTCACGTTACGCCCTACTACAACAAATGCACGCAAAAGGGACTTATCGCGCACTACACCGCTATCGCTAACAGTATTTCTATTCCCGTGATTTTGTATAACGTTCCGGGCAGAACGGGCGTTAACCTTTTGCCCCAGACTGCGCTTAAGCTTTGCGAAGTAGAAAATATCGTGGCCATTAAAGAGGCGAGCGGAAACCTGTCGCAGATTCAGGAGCTTTGCTCACTCGTGGGCGACAAAATGGACGTTTATCTTGGCGACGACTCGCTCACTTTTTTGGGCATGGCGCTTGGGGCTAAGGGCGTTATCTCCGTTACGGGCAACGTCGTACCCCGTCAGATGCACGATATCTGCGCTTTATTTAAAGCTGGCGAAATTGAAAAGTCGAGAAACCTTCAGTTTAGGCTAAATCCGCTTATCAGCGCTCTGTTTTGCGAGGTTAATCCTATCCCCGTTAAAAAGGCTATGTCTTTTCTCGGCTACGGAAACGGAATTCCGCGCCTTCCCTTAACTGAAATGGAAGAAGAAAACGCGAACAGACTTTTGGGCGAAATGCAAAAACTTGCTCTACTTTAAGGAGTTATTATGATTAAGATATTTTTATTCGGTATATCAGGTAAAATGGGAAACTTTATCGTGGACTGTTGCCGTAATACCGACTGCGAGGTCGTAGGCGGTTACGATATCGTCGCTCACCCCACTATCCCCACTTTTACTTCCGTCAGCGATATTAGCGTGGACTTTGACGTTATCGTGGATTTCTCGCGCGCGTGCTTGCTTAGCGAGGTAGTTAAACTTGCAAAAGCGACCAAAAAAGGCGTGGTGTTTGCTACGACGGGTTATAGCGAAGAGGACGAAAAGGTAATTTCCGATTTATCCACTCTCGTGCCCGTACTTCGCTCGGGCAATATGAGCGTAGGCGTAAACTTACTTCTCTCGCTCGTTGAGACGGCAACGAAGGCACTTGCGGACAAGTTCGATATCGAGATTATCGAAAAGCATCACAATCAAAAGGCGGACGCGCCTTCGGGCACGGCACTTATGCTTGCAAACGAGGTTAAGAAAATCAAGACGGACGCAAAATACCTTTACGGTAGACAGGGCGAAAGCAAACGAGAAAAAGAGGACGTGACCATTCACGCCGTTCGCGGAGGCACTATCGTGGGCGAACACGACGTAATCTTTGCCGGCAACGACGAGATTATTACCCTTTCTCACACCGCGCTCTCCCGTAAGATTTTCGCTGAAGGCGCAATCAAAGCAGCACGCTTTATCGCCACCGCCACCCCCGGTCTTTACTCAATGAAAAACGCGTTATAATTAAAAATTATTCCTACAAATAAACAAAAACGGCAAGGTACGCACCCTGTCGTTTTTGTTTTAACAATAGCAATTAATAATCGTCACTTCTCCCTACCAAATAGTCAATACTAATTTCAAAAAAATCCGCTAATAGCCACATAGAATAAATACAAGGCTCCTTCTTAGCAAGCAACCACGCACTTATCGTGTTTTGCTTTACACCGATCTTTTTTGCTAATTGCACTTGATTTAATCCATATTCTTTCATTAATTCGCGAATTCGTTGCGCCACTATTATTTCCATTTTTCTTTCCTTTTTCTAGTAATCTACTTGACATTTTAGCACTAAGGGAGTATAATATTTAAAAATAGACCCTTGGGAGTATGTAAGGAGATGGAAAATATGCAGAAAATCATTAAAGTTAATCCAGAAGAAAAAAACGACGTTATTTCAAAATGCCAGTTGTTTGGTTGGAAAATAATTTCAAAAGAAAAATTGCGCGAAATGACCGGCATAAATACGTATGAAGACACCGTTAAGCTCGTTATTGAACGTGACGAAGCAATTGAAAGCTACGACGAATTGCTCGCTTTAGAAAAGGAGTACGACGAACTCGTAGAAAAGAATGCTCATACGAAATCACTTTTATACACCAAACAGCACGAATCGCTACCAAAAAAGCCAGAATGGAAATATTGGACAAAAGACCGTGGTTACGGAAGTTATCTCGTATATTACGGAGATTATAGTCCGGTAAGCTTTTGGAATATCGTATTTTTAGTTCCGCCAATCACCCCTATCGGACTTATACTTCTTATCGTAAAATTATCAAAGAACAAAAAAAGCAAAATTAAATTCCAAGAGGATCTTGATAAATATAATACTGCCCAAGAAAAACATAACGGCGAATTAGAAAGCATAACCAAACAAAACGATACCGAGGAAAATCGCATAGAAGAAATAATTGCAAGAGCAAACGAAATTAAAGGTTAATTATCATTAAAACGGCAGGATACGTACCCTGTCGTTTTTGTTTTTTATATAGAAAAAGCACGCCCAGAACGAGCGCGCCTTTTCATAAGGAAATTGAGTGAGGAAACAAACGTTGCTCAATTTAGAGCAAACGAACGTTGACGAGTTATGCGTTTACAAGCGTGGGAATAAGCATTCCGTATCCTTCCGTTTCCACGCGCTTATAGTTACGCTTAGCGTAGCGAAGGACGTCGCTTTCGGTGTTGAGGATTGCCGCCTCACCGCACTTGATTGCGACCTGACAGAGAATTCTGTTATTGAAAATATTGCGCATTACCGTCCAGTAGCTTACGCATCCTTCGGGTTGTTCGTCAGACAAATATCCTACCTTTTCACCCGAAACCAAAAACGCGCCGATATTTCCGCGGTTATCCGCTTTGATTACGATTACCTCGCCTACTTTAACTTGCTTTTTAAGGTCGATACATACGAACATTTTGCTGTCCTCCGTTCATTTTTTCTACATTATAGCATAAATAAGTTGACAACGCCCTGTCACTATTATATAATATTTTTAGAAAATTCAAAATTTTTTTGGGAGAAGATTATGAACAGTTCGGTAATGTTCGGAATTCTTATAACGGTGCTCAGCCACAAGAAAGTTACCAAGCGACAGCTCGCTGAAAAGTTTGAGGTGAGCGAGCGCACGGTAATAAGGTATATTGACGCTTTGTGCGCCTCGGGCGTGCCCATTTACTCTATACGCGGAAAAAACGGCGGTTACTCTATTCCGTCGGAGTATCAGTTTGACAAAACTTACTTTACGGAAGGCGAGCTTGCGCGCATACGCACTTGTCTTAATTCTATGCCCAAGTTTGACGACAAGCTTACAAAGTCTATTCTTGACAAGCTTGAATACCTAAATAAGCGCAAAAAGGACGAACAATACCTTTTAGGTACGGACTCGCTGATTATTGACGCTGGTCCGTGGAGCAATCCCACTCTTTACCGCGCGAAGATGGAGACCATTCAGCGCGCTATTGACAGCAGAAAAAGCATCAGCATCAAGTACGTTGACCGCTACGAATTACATTCGCACCGTCTTTTTGATCCTTATTACAGGGTGCTTAAAGAGGGCGTTTGGTACACCTTTGGTTGGTGCCACACGCGCAAGGATTTCAGACTTTTCAAGCTTGCGCGTATCGCGTCCATCATTGAGACGGACGAGAGTTTTGAGAGGCGCGAATGTAACGTTTACGAGCATCTTGAAGGACACTTTGACGATTTAGAAACCATTGACGTTGAGATTGAATTTTCCTCTACTATTTTGGGCGATATCGAGGAATGGTTGGGCTTTGACGCCATCTTTGAGCGTGGCTACAAATACGTCGCTCGCGCCACTCTTTATAGCGGTAGAATACTGATAAATAAGCTACTCAGTTTTGGTTCAAGTATCAAAGTTTTAGAGCCTGCATTTCTTCGCGAGGAATTACTCGTTGAGTGTAAGCGTATCCTGCGTAACGCCGGAGAAGATTAAAAAAATCACCCCTATATGGGGTGTTTTTCTTTACCTAAATTTACCAAAATATACTCGTTTATTGAACAAAACACGGGGTACGTACCCCCTCGTTTCGCTAAAAGGGATATCTTTTCTATTTTCGTTAAGCCACTTAATTACGTTGCCCTCGCCTGCGTTATAGGCGCACAGGGCAAGCTTTTCGCTACCAAATTTTTGCAGTAAATAGGACAGATAATACGCGCCTATTTTAATATTATATTCAGGATCAAACAGGTCGTTTTCGTTATACTCTATTCCTAATTTTTGAGCGCACCATTTTGCCGTTGAGGGCATAATTTGCATAAGCCCTACCGCGCCTTTTTTAGACACGGCGCGCGCGTCAAAGCTACTTTCGCAGTTGATAACGGCGCACAGTAAAGCCGTATCAACGCTATACTCGTTAGCGTATTTTTGCACCTCTTGACCGTACTTTAACGGAAACAGATAATCGCGCACGCAAAGCGCAAAAGCGGAAAAAATAAGCACGCAAAAGCAAACTATACGGACGAATTTAATTTTCGCTCGCCCTTCGTTTTATTTCGTAATAAAGCTCTTCCACTTGCGCATCAAGTTCCCCTCTCGTCCCGTCGTTATAGATGATTTTGTCGGCGCGGGCGTTACGCTCGCTATCACTCATCTGCGACGCAATTATTGCCTTTGCGATTTCTTCCGTAATACTATTATTACGCTCCATCACGCGATTTATGCGCGTTTTTTCATCCGCCGAAACAGTCACTACGAAGTCGCATTGTTTTTCGCTACCCGTCTCAAACATCAACGGTACGACCAAGATTATAATGGGCGCACTACTGTTTTGTATCCTGTTATTAACAGCATTAAAAATGAGTGGGTGGGTTATCGCATTGAGTTTTTCTCGCAAATTTTCGTCTGAAAAAGTCGCCTCGCGCATAATTTTTCGGTCGAATTTACCGTCCACGAAGGCGAAGGGAAACATCGTTTTAAGCAGTTTTTCGCCCTGAGTCCCGGGCGCAATCACCTCACGCGAGATAACGTCCGTATCCACTATTTCAAAGCCAAGCTCGCCAAGGCGGTTACTTACTGCACTTTTTCCGCTCGCAATTCCGCCCGTAAGCCCTACTACGAATGGTTTCATTCTATCCTCCTAACAATCAAGCCAGCTTTTTCCGCTCGCAACGTCTACCGTGAGCGGAATTTTCAGCTCGATTGCACTTTCCATACACTCTTTCAAAAGTTTTTTTACCTCCTCAACCTCGTCGTCCGCCGCCTCGATAATGAGTTCGTCGTGGATTTGGAGGATGAGTTTGGATTTCATATCCTTTAATTTATCAAAAACGGACACCATCGCGAGCTTTATTATATCCGCGGCGCTGCCCTGCAAGGGCATATTCATTGCCGCGCGCTCGCCAAACTGTCGCGTCATAAAGTTAGACGAGGCAAGCTCGGGAATATAGCGCATTCTACCCAAAATCGTCTTAGTGTATCCGCACTCTTTCGCGCTCTCGATTACGCCCTCAAAGTACGGCTTGATTGCCGAAAAACGCTCGAAGTACACTTGCATATACTTTTTAGCCGTCGCAACCGAGCATTTTAAGCTTTGCGAAAGACCGTAGTCGCTCATTCCGTAGATAATGCCGAAGTTGACCGTTTTAGCCTCACGGCGCATCTTTTCAGTCACTTCGCTTGCCGGCACGCCAAAAACCTCGGACGCCGTACGCGTGTGGATATCCGCTCCACTTTTGTACTGCTCGACCATCTTCTCGTCGCCCGAAAGGTGCGCCAAAAGTCGAAGCTCGATCTGCGAATAGTCAGCGGAAACGAGCGTGTGACCTTCGCGTGCTACGAACAGTCCGCGCAAACGCTTCCCCTCTTCTTCGCGCACGGGAATATTTTGAAGATTAGGCTCGGAGCTAGATAATCTTCCCGTGGAAGTCAGCATCTGATTATACTCGGTGTGAATGACGTCGCCTTCGAGCAATTTTTTCAAACCCTCGATATACGTACTGTTCAGTTTCGTTATAAATCGGTACTGCGACACGAGCGGAACGATCTCGTGCTTGTCCGCAATCATATCCAAAATTTCGGCGTTAGTGGAGTGCTTACTACTCTTTTTGGGGTAAGGAATCGCAAGGTCCTCGAACAGTACTTCAGCAAGCTGTTTGGGCGAATTTACGTTGAATTTTTTACCAGCAAGAGCGTGGATTTGCTCTTCAATCCTTCTTCCCGACTGCGTAAATTCTTCGCCCAGCTCGTCAAGAAGCTTCACGTCCACTTTCACTCCACGCTTTTCCATTTCGTAAAGTACGTTTTCGAGCGGAAGTTCAACGTCAACGTAAAGCGAATACACACCCTTTTGTTTTAAGTCGTCTATCAGTTTTTGATACAGATCGAAAATGCACGCGCACACGAAGCGGACGTCACCACCGGTAGATTCAACTAGCTCTTTCGCGTTTACGCTAGTGATTCGCATATCGGCGAGGTGCTGCATAAGGCGTACGTCGTCGTAGCAAACGAAAGAAATCCCTTTTTTATCCAGCTCGCGCTTTACTTTCTTGCCGTCGTACACGATTTTTCTAACGTTTTCATCTTCAAAAACGGGCACGAAACAGCGAAGCGCCGTCGTGTAATTCATTCCGTCGTCAAGCAAAGTCTGAGCAAGCGGAACGATATATTCCGTTTTGCCGTCAATAGCAAATCGAATATCCTCGCCCTCAACGTAGCAAAGTGTTTTTGCCCCGTCAAGCGCTTTTTTAACTTCCTCCGGAGTGGTTAGTTTAACTTCTACGATATCCTCTCTTGCCGTAGGCAAGCTCTCTTCCCCACCTTCGACGAAGATGTCGTCACGCTTTACGAGCGAGCGAAAAGCGTTTTCTGCAAAGAAGGCTTTTACTGCCATAGAAAAAGGATAATCAAAGGTAAAATCGCTCGTTTTTACGTCAAGCGGAACGTTACAATTTATGGTTGCAAGCTCGCGTGAAAGCATTGCGCTCTCTTTTCCGTTCTCGATTTTTTCACGCGTTTTTCCCGTGAAATCATCCAAATGGGCATATACGTTCCCCACCGTTTTGTATTTTTCCAAAAGTGAGAGCGCCGTTTTTTCGCCTACTCCGGGAATGCCGGGGATGTTGTCGCTACCGTCGCCTGCAAGCGCTTTATACTCAATAACTCCGCTGGGCGTGAGCGAGAAATTTTCCATCAATTTTTGCTCGTCAAGGACGATCGTATCCGTAATTCCACGCTTTGTGAACACGACGCGCGTCGTTTCGCTGATGAGCTGAAAGCTGTCCCTATCGCCCGTGATGATATAGGTCATTACGCTATCGTCTTTAGCGAGCGTGCCGATAATATCGTCCGCCTCGTATCCTTCCTTCTCAACGATACTGACGTTCATCAGCCTTAGTTGCTCTTTCAAAATAGGAAGCTGAACGGCAAGCTCGTCCGGCATTTTTTTGCGCGTTGCTTTATATCCGTCGTACATTTTGTGGCGGTAAGTGGGCGCAGGCAAGTCGAACGCTACCGCAATATACTTGGGGCTGTACTCCGCTATCGCTTTCAGTAGCATTGTCGTAAAGCCGTACACCGCTTGCGTGGGCTGTCCCTTAGCGTTATTTAGCGGCGGTAGAGCGTAAAACGCTCGGTTTATCAAGCTATTGCCGTCTATTAACAATAAATTATCCATTATTCCGCGTTCTCCTTGCTTTTTTCTCTTTTATTATACAACCTTTTAAAAAAATTATCAATCATTTGCTTGCCAAATCGCTCGGAATATGTTATTATATTACGGCAAGGCAAGTTTGAGCGCCTTTTTGCGTGTCTTTCTTGCGTTTGCGACTAACTTAAGTCGTCACACTTTTTATCGTAATGCTCGCCCGTAAGCTTGACTAGCAAACGCTTAATGAGTGCGTTACGTTCAATCCATTTGCCGCCGTGGTGAAATTGGCAGACGCACGGGACTCAAAATCCCGCGGTAGTGATACCGTGTCGGTTCGACCCCGACCGGCGGCACCAAAAATATCCATACCCAACAGGGTATGGATATTTTTTTGTGCTTACGGTAAGGGGACGGCAGTCCCCGCTAGCCGAGTAATCGTAGATTGCGAACGCCACGAGCGAATGCGAGTACAAGGCGCACCATAAACAACGGAGTTGTTTTTGTACTTACGGTAAGGGGACGGCGGTTTCCGCTATAACTGCGTTAGCAGTTACACGAGCGTACGCGAGTACACAGCGCACCATAAACAACGGAGTTGTTTTTGTGCTTACGATAAGGGGACGGCAGTCCCCGCTATAACTGCGTTAGCAGTTACACGAGCGTACGCGAGTACACGGCGCAGACATAGCCTGTTTCGTATTTTTTCTTTATTTGTAATACTATTTGTTATAACATAATCGTCAGTTGCACGCCACAAGGCTGTACTATAAACTTTATGTGCTTACGGTTTACGTACGGTAGTCCCCACTTGCCAAGCAATCGTAAATTACGAACGCGAGTACAGGACGACAAGCAATCTACTTTCAATGAGATTAAATCATTACTTTATTACTTAGGAGGTAAGCCATAGAATCAACGCTTAATTTTCTATTAGATTTTGCGAATATATTATTCATTTTATCAAAGCATATTTTTCGTCTTTACACGAGATTTTTGTAACGTGAAATAAAATTCGTAATATGTCTATTCTATCTCAATTCTAACGCGATTTTTTAAAAATACACATTTTTTTCACTCTCGTTGAGAATCAATCTCGTATTAAACCGCCCTCTCTTCCATTTTTTAATTGAACAAGTAATTGGTAGAGTCAATAGTATTACAAGATTAATATCATAAAATAGTTCTTTGCAATATTTCAAACTCATATTTCTTTAAAACCTTTTCAAATACTGAAATGTTATTTTTAATATACTCGAAAAGGTCATCTTCAGAAAGAGTTTCCAAGTTTAATTTCGCTCCTCCTAAAACACGCTGAACAATCTCCACTGCATTTTGCGGAATCCCATATTCTAATAAAATTCTTAATGAAGGCTGAATAAAACTATTTTCAACCATCTCTGCTACATAAGAATAATCTCCAGAAATTTTTCCATGTTTCTTGCAAACATACTTTTGTAAAGAATCAACAACGTTTAACCATTTAGGAGCTCTATATTGCTGCCAATTCTTTTGAAATGCGAATAATTTTTCTATTACAGTATCAATTTTAGTTTGAGATTCCTCAGGAAAAGCCTTGTAAATTTCCCCAATAGATGAATATGCAAAATTTTTCTTTTGAGCTAAATCTTTTAAATAATAATTAATATCGTTTTCTATCATTTGGCCAATAGAATTACCATAACACACACT